>NZ_CP023691.1:607215-1214430 GCF_008704855.1 Streptomyces platensis | reverse complement strand
CGCAGCGGATCGGCGACCACGGCGGATGCCGCGACCTCCTGCGCGGTGACCGCCTTGCGGTAGCGGGCGTACGGATTGGCCGCGCCCGCCGCCGAGTTCTTCACCTTCACCTGCGCGAAGTCGTCGGTGGTGTCGCCGTACAGGGCCATCCGGCGGCGCGCGTACAGCCCGAAGTACGCCGGGTTGGTGGCCCCCAGCACCCGGAACCGCAACCAGTCCGGGTCGTCGGGCCGTTCGCCGCCCGCCGGGGTGAAGAACCCCTTGGGCGCGGCGTCGGCGCCCACCACCAGGGCGACGTCCGCCATCCCTGAGAGAATCTGCGCCCGTGCGGTGTTGATGGCCTGGGCGCCCGACGCACAGGCCGCGTAGACGCTGGTCACCCGGGCGCCCTGCCAGCCCAGCGCCTTGGCGAAAGTCGCCCCGGCCACATACCCGGGGTAGCCGCCGCGTACCGTGTCCGCACCGACCACGCTCTGCACGGCGCGCCAGTCGAGCCCGGCATCCGCGAGCGCGGCCCGGGCCGCCTTCGTCCCGTACTCGACGAAGCTGTGCCCCCACTTGCCCCAGGGATGCATACCGGCACCGAGCACGGCCACATCGCCACTCGCGCTGCTTCCGCCGGCGGGGCCTGGGGCGAGGCGCGCTTGGGGGCGCCTATCTACCCGCCGCCCACCCACGGCGCTATTTTTTTCCCCGCCGCCCACCCCCCTTCGGGGGGTGGGCGGGTGTAGAGACGCGGGTACCGCATCCGCGGGTACCGCATCCGCAGGTACCGCTTCCGGGGCAGCGGGCACTGGTCCCCGGGCGGCGGGTACCGCCCCGGGCGTACCCGGCCTCCGCGACGCGGATATCGACTCGCCCCCGCCCCCGCCCCCGCCCCCACGCCCGCCCCCACGCCCGCCCCCCGCCAACCGCCACTGCCAGGTCGTCCAGACGTGTTCCGCGTCCTCGTGGAGCACCCCCGGCACCAGCTCGACCTCCGTGCCCATGGTGAGATCCGCGGCGCGGACGCCGGGCGCGGCCTGGCCGAGGACCACCATCCGCTCCTCCGCCAGTTCCACCGCGACCAGCAGGTACGGCTCCCATACGGCGTCGGGGTCGGAGACGTAGGGGGCGGGCGGGCGATAGCGGCTGTCGGTGTACGACCAGACCGTGCCGCGCCGGGACAGCGGCACCTCCGCCAGCTCGCCGCCCCCGCACACGGGGTTGCGGCAAAAGGTGTCCTCCCGGGGGAAGAACACCGCGCCACAGTCCCGGCACCGGGTCCCCAGCAGCCGGAAGTCCGCCGCGTCCTGGTCGAACCACCCCGGCACCACCGGCTTCCGCGTACGCGCCACAGAACCTCCTCAACCGCAGACCGAGAACAGCAGAACTGACGGAACGTCAGAAATTCTGGCACGCCACCGCCCGGCGCGGAACCCCGGTCCAGCACGGCCTCCGGGTGATCAAGCTGCTCGCGAGGGGGAGCGGCCACAGGGTGAGGCGAGAGGGAGCGCCCGCAGGATGGGGGGCGTCCGCCGGGCATCGCCGGCCGCGTTCCTTCATGCCACGGCCCCACCTCGTCCGCAGCCTGGCCCCCGGCATCCGGCCCTCCCGGCCCCCGCGCCCTCGGCGGCCGACGCGACGGCCGCCCGGAGGAATCAACGCCCGAACGAAATGCCGCTCCGGATTTCGCCGAACCGGACGCGCCCCGGCGGCGTCCCCCACAACAGGGTCCGGGGCACGGGATCGACGGGGGTGATGCCGTGCCCCGGCCCGCAGGTGACCAGCCCGCAGACACTCCGGCTCCGGCTCCGGCACCGGACCCGGATGGCCCGGCGCTCGCCCGCCGCTCCTACCGCCCCACCGCCCGCCCCCCTATCGGAAAGTCGAAATACGTGTCCGGGAAGGTCTCTGGCGTGAAGGTGTAGTGCCACCACTCGTTCGGGTAGTTGACGAATCCGGCGCGCTCCAGGCCGTCCTTCAGCAGCAGGCGGTGGGCCCGTCGGGCGCCCGTGATCCGTGGGTCGAGGGTGTGCGCCAGGGTGTCGAAGCAGTCGAAGCCGGTGCCCATGTCCACCGAATTGTCCGGGAAGCGGACCGCCTTCGGGCCGTAACAGGGCGCCAGTGGCTCCCCGGGGACGTACGGCCGGGTCGGCAGCGCGGGCAGCCGCACCAGCGTCAGATCGACGGTGCTGCCCCGGCTGTGCCCGGACTTCTCCGCGATATAGCCGTCCCGGAAGAGCGTCGACTTATCGACCCGCGGATAGAACTCGCCCTTCATCCGCTGGTCGCCGAGGTCCTTGGCCCAGGACACGAAGTGGTCCACGGCGCGCTGCGGGCGGTAGCAGTCATAGACCTTGAGGGAGTATCCGCGGCGCAGGAACGACACCTGCGCCCGGTGCAGTGCCCGCGCCGCGTCCCGCGTCAGCAGGCACATCGGAGCCCGGTAGCCGGTCACCGGGACCCCCATGAAGTTGTGCGGGGTGAAGTAGCGCATCTCCTGAATGATCGTGGGGTCCACGCTGCGCAGCGATACGAACTCCCGTGGCGCCTTGGGGTCGTGGGCGGGCGGCGACGCCGACTCCGGGCGGACGGCGGTGCCCGCCGTCGCGTTCGGCGAGAGCGCGGTGACAGCGATCAACGCAGCGGCAGTGGCAGCAAGGCCGCGCAGCGCGGCAGCAAGTCTCGGCATGGCCCTCGTCTACCAGCCCGGCAGCCGCAGAGGAAGCCCCACCACGCACGCCTCCCACCACGCACCCGGCCCACCACGCAGGCCTCCCACCACACCGCCGACCCACCACACACCGCGGCCACCGCCCCTGCGAAGCCTCCCCTGCCCGCCTGCCCGCCTGCCCGCCTGCCCGCCTGCCCGCGCAGCCACGCACCCCGCCCGCGCGCCCACCCACACCCCCGCCCCGCTACCCCTCCACCCCGTCATCCAGCCCCCGCACCCGCACCGGATACCCCACCGCGCCCCCGTCCCGCCGCTCCACGACCACCCGGCCGCCCGAGCGCCGCGAGGTGAAGCGCTCCACCGTCGGCCGCTGCCAGCCGTCCCCGGCGTCCGGCACCACCAGCCCGCTGCCTCCGCGCCCGGCGACCGGCGCCCACACCTCCAGCTCGGTCCCGCCGTCCGCCCCGGCCACCGGCAGCACCGCACCGGCCCGCGCCAGCACCGGAATCCGCGACAGCGGCGCCTCCACCCACACCTGCCCGGGACCGTCGTACGCCTGCCCGGTGGCGGTGTCGTACCACCGGCCGCGCGGCAGCCGCACCGGCCGCCGGGTCACCCCCGCCGCCAGCGCCGGCGCCACCAGCAGCGCATCCCCCAACAGGAAGGCGTCCTCGCAGTCCCGTAGGGCCCGGTCCCCTGGCGCGCTCCACCACAGCGGCCGGACATACGGCGCCCCGGTCAGCCGCGCCAACTGCCCCAGCGTCTCGAAGTACGGCAGCAGCCGCTGCCGCTCACGCAGCGCCGTACGGGCATGACCGAGCACCTCGCTCCCGTATTCCCAGGGCTCCCGCCGCCCCGCCCCGAGCGCCGAATGGGTGCGGAACAGCGGCAGGTAGGCGCCCAGTTGGAACCACCGCAGATACAGCTCGGGGCACGGCACCCCGGAGTACCCGCCGATATCGGGGCCGCTGTACGGGACCCCGCACAGCCCCAGCCCCAACACCAGCGACAGCGACGCCCGCAGCCCCGGCCAGCCCGTTGCCACATCGCCCGACCAGCTGCCGCCGTAGCGCTGCATCCCGGCCCAGCCCGAACGCGAGAAGAGGAACGGCCGCTCGTCCGGCCGCAGTTCACACAGCCCCTCGAAGCCGGCCCGGGCCATCGCCAGGCCGTAGATGTTGTGCGCCTCCCGGTGGTCGCCGCCCCGCCCCTCCAGCGCATGCCGTGCCGAGCGCGGCAGGGTCCGTTCCCCGAACGCGGCGAAGGAGACCGGCTCGTTCATGTCGTGCCAGAACCCCGCGAAGCCCTGCGACAGCCGCTCCGCGTACAGCGCACCCCACCACTTGCGCACCCGCGCATCGGTGAAGTCGGGGTACACCGACTCACCCGGCCACACCACCCCGCGCACCTCGCGCCCCCTCGCGTCCCGTACGAAGGCGTCCGCCACCGCCCCGCCCTCGTACACCGCGTCCCCCGGCTCGGCCTTCACCGCCGGATCCACGATCGACACCAGCCGCACCCCGTCCGCGCGCAACTCCCGAGCCAGCCCCGGAAGGTCCGGATAGCGCTGCCGGTCGACCGTGAACACCCGGTGCCGGTCGTAATGGTCGATGTCCAAATGGACGGCGGACAGCGGCAGTTCCCGCTCCTGGTAGCCGGCCACCACCCGGCGCACCTCCGCCTCTCCGCCGAAGCCCCAACGGGCGTGCTGATACCCGAGCGCCCACTGGGGTGGCAGCGCGGGCGCACCGGTCAGCGCCGTCCAGACCTGAAGCACCCGGGCCGGGGACCCGGCCAGCACCCAGTAGCGCAGCGGCCCGCCGTCCATCCGCAGCTCACAGGTGCCCGGCCGGTCATGCCCCGAGCCCGCGCCCTCCGCGCCCTCGCGCAGGGTGACCCGGCCGTCCCAGGAATTGTCGTGAAAGACCAGATGCGTACCGGCGTCCGCCACCACCAGCTGCACCGGCATCGTCAGCGACAGCGGATCGTCGCCCGGCCCGAAGGTGCCGCCCGGATCGGTGTTCCACAGCCGGTACGCCCCGTCCCGCAGCCGCGGCCCGTGCGCCCGGCCGCCCAGCCCGAAGAACCGGGCGTCGGCCGCCACCTCCGAGCGCTGCACCCAGCGCGAGCCGCCGCACCCCTCCGCCCGCCCGGCGCGCCCGTCCGCGCCCTCGTCACCAGTACGGTCCCACCAGCGCGGCGGCAACTCCCGCCGCAGCACCGCCCCGCCGGGCGTCCGCACCTCCACCGCGCCGTGCCGGGACACCACCACCAGCACCCGCTCGGAGACCACCCGCCAGCCGCCCTCCGTATCGGGCTCCAGCACCGCCCGCGCATCCACTTCGGGACACGCCCCGGCCAGTGCGTACGAGGGCTCCGGCTCGGCACCGTCCCAGCCGCAGAACACCGCACCGCCCGAGGCAACCCGCACCCGCAGCGACGACCGCGCGAAATGGATCATCCCGCCGCCCGGTTGGGGCTCCGCGCTCAGCGCCGCCCCCGGGACCCGCGCCCGTTCCGCGCCGCGCCCCGGCAGCGCCCGTGCATCCGCTCTCCGTGCCCGCCACGCCGAGCGCACGGACCGCAGCCCCTGCGCCGGCCCGACCGCCCTGATCATCCGTACCGACCGCACCAGATCCCGCCCGTCCATGCCGGTCAGCCTGCCATTGACGGGCAGGTGCAGGGGAACCGTTCAACTGCCGTTCACCTGCGCCGGGTCACGCTCGGACACCCTCAGCCCAAGGCGTGTCCGCAAAGTCCCGCCGTCCCCTGGAGGACCGGGCTCACGGCGCCCGCCCCAGGGCACGCCCCTCAATGGCCGAATCCTGCCGTGGGCCCGCCGCCCGCCCCGCGCTCACCTGGCGGCACCACATCCGCCACCCCCCGAATGTGGGGAGTCCACCCTGGTGCACAAGTCGATCACATGGCATCGTCCAGGCAAGCCGTGTCACGCGCACACGCCCACCCACTGGGCCGGGGGACCCCCATCGCTGTGCGCGCCCGACGCCCACCACGCGTATCGCCCGGGAGCCGCATGATGACCACCGCACCGCAGTCCGCCCACCAGCCGGAACCGCTCTGGCAACCAGGCCAGGACCGCATTGCCGGCGCACAGGTCACCCGCTTCCACACCTGGGCGGCCGCGCACCACGGCGCACCCGCCCCCACCCCCGGCGACCCCGCGCGGAGCTACGCCGACCTGCACCAGTGGTCCGTCCGCGACCTCCCCGCCTTCTGGCAGGCCACCGCCGAGTGGTTCGACGTCCGCTTCGCCACCCCGTACGAGACCGTCCTCGCCGACCGCACGATGCCCGGCGCCCGCTGGTTCCCCGGCGCCACCCTCAACTACGCCGAGCACGCCCTGCGCGCCGCCGAGGACCCGGCCCGCGCGGATGCGCCCGCGCTGCTGTACGTCGATGAGACCCATGAGCCCACCCCCGTCACCTGGACGGATCTGCGCGCCCAGGTCGGCTCGCTGGCCGCCGAACTCCGCCGCCTCGGCGTCCGCCCCGGCGACCGCGTCAGCGCCTACGTCCCCAACATCCCGCAGGCCGTCGTCGCTCTCCTCGCCACCGCCGCGGTCGGCGCCGTGTGGACCTCCTGCGCCCCCGATTTCGGCGCCCGCAGCGTGCTGGACCGCTTCCAGCAGATCGAACCGGTCGTGCTGTTCACCGTCGACGGTTACCACTACGGCGGCAAGGAACACGACCGCCGCGACACCGTCGCCGAGCTCCGCAACGAACTGCCCACCCTGCGCGCCGTCGTCCACATCCCGCTGCTCGGCACCCCCGCCCCCGAAGGCGCCGTGAACTGGTCGGACCTGACCTCGAACGACACCGAACCGGTCTTCGAACAGGTCCCCTTCGACCACCCGCTGTGGGTCCTGTACTCCTCCGGCACCACCGGCCTGCCCAAGGCCATCGTCCAGTCCCAGGGCGGCATCCTGCTCGAACACCTCAAGCAGACCGGCCTGCACTGCGACCTCGGCCCCGACGACCGGTTCTTCTGGTACACCTCCACCGGCTGGATGATGTGGAACTTCCTCGTCGCCGGCCTCCTGGTGGGCTCCACGATCGTGCTCTACGACGGCAGCCCCGGCCACCCCGACATCTCGGCCCAGTGGCGGGTCGCCGAAACCACCCGCGCCACCGTCTTCGGCACCTCGGCCGCCTATGTCATGGCCTGTCGCAAGGCAGGCATCCACCCGGCCCGCGACCTGGACCTCTCCGCCATCACCTGCGTCGCGACGACCGGCTCCCCGCTCCCGCCGGACGGCTTCCGCTGGCTGCACGACTCCTTCACGGAGGGCGGCACCGACCTGTGGACCGCCTCCGTCAGCGGCGGCACCGACGTCTGTAGCTGCTTCGCCGGCGCCGTCCCCACCCTCCCCGTACACATCGGCGAACTCCAGGCCCCCTGCCTCGGCACCGACCTACAGGCCTGGGACCCGCAGGGCAAACCGGTCATCGACGAAGTCGGCGAACTCGTCGTCACCAACCCCATGCCGTCCATGCCCACCCGCTTCTGGAACGACCCCGAGGGCACCCGCTACCACGACAGCTACTTCGACATGTACCCCGGAGTCTGGCGGCACGGCGACTGGATCACCGTCACCCCCCGCGGCAGCGTCATCATCCACGGCCGCTCCGACTCCACCCTCAACCGCCAGGGCGTCCGGATGGGCTCCGCCGACATCTACGAGGCGGTCGAACGGCTCCCCGAGATCCGTGAGTCCCTCGTCATCGGCCTGGAACTCCCCGACGGCGGCTACTGGATGCCGCTCTTCGTCCACCTCGCCCCCGGCGCCACCCTCGACGACGCCCTCCGCGACCGCATCAAGCGCACCATCCGCGAACAGCTCTCCCCGCGGCACGTCCCCGACGACATCATCGAAGCCCCCGGCGTCCCGCACACCCTCACCGGCAAGCGCATCGAGGTCCCGGTCAAACGCCTCCTCCAGGGCACCCCCCTCGACAAGGCCGTCAACCCCGGCTCCGTCGACAACCTCGAACTGCTCCGCTTCTACGAGCGGGTGGCCCGCGACCGCGCCACCGACCGCACGCAATAGGCCCGCCCGGCGCCGGACCGCCGAAGGCCCGCACGGCCTCCGGTCCGGCGCCCGGCCGCATTGTCAGACCCCTCGATTACTCTCAGTGACAAGTGGCGTCCGGCCGGCCCACGCCCAGCGCCGGACGCATCTCACCAGGGGGAGTCATGACATCCACAGCCAAGTACACCGACCAGTCCGCCCGCCGCAGGCTCCGCCGCGAAGTCCCCAGCGCCGCCGCCGTCCTGGCCGACGAGCAGGACTTCCGCGCCATGAGCCGCTACCGCACCTTCCCGTTCGACGACCACCGCAGCTACCTCCAGCAGATGGAGAACCTGCTGCGCACCCTCGCCTCCCAGGGCGTGCTCACGACCCTCAGCCTCTTCGACCCGGTCGCCTTCGAGAAATACTGCGCCGACCTCACCCTCGACCCCGACCGCCCCGACAGCCGCAGCCGCTACACCGCCGAAGTCGCCCGCACCGGCGCGACGTTGACCTACCAGGGCGAACCGCTCAACCGGCTGCTCCCGCTGCTCGTCGAGGAAGCCGACCGCCAGGCCACCTGGGATCACGCCTCCGCCGTCCTGGCCCGCGCCGGCGACTGCCCGGAGTGCGGCGAAGACCTCGCCCACGCCGCGTTCGCCCGCGCCACCCAAGCCCTCCAACAGCTCCTCGAAGCCCTCGGCAGCGGCACCCACCACCTCGTCTGCTCCGTCGCGGCCGGAGACCCGTCCCTGCTGGCGGTGCTGCATGCCACCGCCCAGGAGGGCGCCCGCCGCCGGCTCGCCGAATCGGACACCCTCGTCTTCTGCACGGTCCTCGCCGCCGGCTTCGCCCTGCGCACCCCCGGCGGCATCGTCTCCCGCACCACCACCGGCCACGACACCACCGGCGGCCCCGCCCACGACACGGTCCGCGGCTGGTCCTTCCGCGACGCCTGGCCCCGCGCCCTCAGCGCCGCCGAGGTCTTCACCGCCTATTGCACCGACGCCGACACCGGCGAGCCGATCCCACCCGAGCACGGCGTCGACTACGCCCCCGGCCTTCCCCTCACACCCCCACCCGACCCCCACCACCACAGCTGACCGCCCCGCACACAGCAACATGGCCGCCCCGCCACAAAGGGCGGGACGGCCATCAACACTCCTGAGCGACGCACGCGCCGCGCGAGGTCACTCCCCGGAGAGCACCGCCTGCGCGGCGGCCCGCGCATCGTCGGCGGTATCCGCGGCACGCGCCGCGGCCGCCGCCCGCTCACACTGCGCCAGCGTGTGCTTCGACAGCGTCGAGCGCACATACGGAATCGACGCCGCACCCATCGAAAGGCTGGTGACACCGAGCCCCGTCAGCACACACGCCAACAGCGGATCGGAGGCCGCCTCACCACAGACACCACAGCTCTTGCCCTCGGCCTTCGCGGCCTCGGCGGACGCCGCCACGAGGTCCAGCAGCGCCGGCTGCCAGGGGTCCTGGAGCCGCGAGACGGCCCCGACCTGACGGTCAGCGGCGAAGGTGTACTGCGCCAGGTCATTGGTCCCCAGCGAAAGGAACTCGACCTCTTGCAGAATCGACCGCGCCCGCAGCGCCGCCGACGGAATCTCCACCATCGCCCCGAACTTCGCCCGAAGCCCGGCCTCCCGGCAGGCATCCGCGAATGCCTTGGCGTCGATGCGGTCCGCCACCATCGGCGCCATGACCTCGAGGTAGACCGGCAGCCCCTCGGCGGCCTTCGCCAGCGCCGTCAGCTGGGTACGCAGCACGTCGGGGTGGTCGAGCAGCGTCCGCAGACCCCGCACACCCAGCGCGGGGTTCGGCTCATCGGCCGGCGTCAGGAAGTCCAGCGGCTTGTCGGCCCCGGCGTCGAGCACCCGCACCACGACCCGCCCCTCGGGGAAGGCCTCCAGCACCTTGCGGTACGCATCGACCTGCTTCTCCTCGGACGGCGCATTCTTGCTGTCGTCCAGGAAGAGGAACTCGGTACGGAACAGGCCCACACCCTCGGCCCCGGCCTCGACCGCGGCGGCCACATCACCGGGCCCGCCGACATTCGCCAGCAGCGGCACTTTGTGCCCGTCGGAGGTGGCACCCGGACCGGACGACGCCGCCAGCGCCGCCTTCCGCTCCGCCGCGGCCTGCTCCAGCGCCGCCCGCTTCTCGGCGTCCGGCTCGACAAAGACCTCACCGGTGCTGCCGTCGACGGCGATGACCGTGCCCTCGACGAGCTCACCCGCACCGGGCAGCGCCACGATGGCCGGCACCCCCAGCGCCCGCGCGAGAATCGCGCTGTGGCTGGTCGGCCCGCCCTCCTCGGTCACGAACCCGAGCACCAGCGTCGGGTCGAGCAGCGCGGTGTCGGCCGGCGCCAGATCCCGCGCGATCAGCACATACGGCTCATCGCTGTCCGGCACGCCCGGCATCGGCACACCCAGCAGCCGCGCGACAATCCGGTTCCGTACGTCATCGAGGTCGGCCACCCGGCCCGCGAGGTACTCACCGGCACCCGCCAGCAGCGCCCGGTAGGCGGCGAACGCGTCATACACACCGCGCTCGGCGGTGCTGCCCACGGCGATCCGCCGCTCGACATCCGCCATCAGCTCGGGGTCCTGCGCCATCATGGCCTGTGCCTCCAGCACGGCCTGCGCCTCACCGCCCGCCAGGTTTCCCCGCGCCATCAGATCAGCAGCGACAGCCTCCACGGCCTGACGGGCACGCCCCTGTTCGCGCTCCGCCTCGTCCGCCGGAATCTGCTTGGCCGGCGGCTCGAGAACCGCCGTACCCATATGCCGCACCTCGCCGATCGCCACACCGTGGCTGACGCCGACGCCTCGCAGCGTTGTCTCCATTGAACCCGTCTCCGGTTGATGCGACGACTGCGGCCGCCGCGATGGATGTCGTACCTGCCGTGGGGCCGAGCCTCCGGCTACTGCCAGGAGAAGAGCTGGTCGCCCGCCTTGACGTCGCCGTCCTCACGCACCTCGCCGAGCGAGTCCGCAGTGGCCTCCAGCGCGACGACCGGGCACACCGGCGACTTCCCGGCCTGCTCCACAGCGGCCGGGTTCCAGCGCACGACCTCCTGGCCGCGGGTCACGGTGTCGCCCTTGTTCACGAGCAGCTCGAAGCCCTCGCCATTGAGCTGCACGGTGTCGATACCGAGATGGGTGAGCACCCCGTGCCCCTCGGAGTCGACGACGACGAACGCATGCGGGTGCAGCGATACGAGGACACCGTCCACGGGCGAAACAGCGGCGGACGGCTCACGCACCGGATCGATGGCGGTACCGGGACCCACCATCGCTCCGGAGAACACCGGGTCGGGCACAGCCGCGAGTCCGATGGCGCGTCCGGCAAGAGGGGACGTCACGGTGGTCATGGGAAGCCTCCCAGGGGTGGAGATTCATCAGGCCGCCGTCACTACCTGTCCTGGACGGCGCACCGTTCAGAAGCGTAAGTCATAAGAACTGACGGTTCCGCATGAGAGACGCCGGTTGCCGTCCGCGAGTCCCGCTGAATCGATTTGCCTCGCCCACACCAGAGCTGTACTGTCTGACACCTGCCCCGGACGGCCAGGACGCAATCAACTGCGTCAGGTTGAGGTGGGCGGCACTCCTAGCGCCTTGATCGCGACTTAAGAATTGCGCTTTCCGCATGCTTGCGGAAAGTAGCGGTTCGAAATCCGGAAAAGGAAATCCGCTAAAGTAGTGATTACGCCGAAAGGCACGGCAACGCAAATTGCCGGACCACGGCGTAACCCCCTCCGACGGGGATTCGGAAACGAATTCGGACCGGCAACGGACCGAGAATCGGATCTGCTAGAGTCGGAAAGGCCCAAAGCGAAAGCCAAACGGCCGGGCCCGCTCCAACAGGGCGCCGGAGACGGAAACGGATCTGGTAAGGTTGGAAACGCGAAGAAGCCGAAAGGTGGAAACGCACCGGCGAAAATCGGGCCCGCAAGGATCTGATAGAGTCGGAAACGCAAGACCGAAGGGAAGCGCCCGGAGAGCCTGGTGAGACAGGCACAAAGGAAGCGTCCGTTCCTTGAGAACTCAACAGCGTGCCAAAAGTCAACGCCAGATATGTTGATACCCCGTCCACCGGAAACACTTCCGGAGGATGAGGTTCCTTTGAAAAGTCCATCGGCGCCCATGTGGTGCGGATGGCACACACAGCGAGGACGCTGTGAACGACCGGACCTATTCCGTCTGGTCGTTCCGCTCTCGTGTGTGTTTCACCCGATTACGGGTAAACATTCACGGAGAGTTTGATCCTGGCTCAGGACGAACGCTGGCGGCGTGCTTAACACATGCAAGTCGAACGATGAACCTCTTTCGGGAGGGGATTAGTGGCGAACGGGTGAGTAACACGTGGGCAATCTGCCCTTCACTCTGGGACAAGCCCTGGAAACGGGGTCTAATACCGGATATGACTACCGACCGCATGGTCTGGTGGTGGAAAGCTCCGGCGGTGAAGGATGAGCCCGCGGCCTATCAGCTTGTTGGTGGGGTGATGGCCTACCAAGGCGACGACGGGTAGCCGGCCTGAGAGGGCGACCGGCCACACTGGGACTGAGACACGGCCCAGACTCCTACGGGAGGCAGCAGTGGGGAATATTGCACAATGGGCGAAAGCCTGATGCAGCGACGCCGCGTGAGGGATGACGGCCTTCGGGTTGTAAACCTCTTTCAGCAGGGAAGAAGCGAGAGTGACGGTACCTGCAGAAGAAGCGCCGGCTAACTACGTGCCAGCAGCCGCGGTAATACGTAGGGCGCAAGCGTTGTCCGGAATTATTGGGCGTAAAGAGCTCGTAGGCGGCTTGTCACGTCGGATGTGAAAGCCCGGGGCTTAACCCCGGGTCTGCATTCGATACGGGCAGGCTAGAGTTCGGTAGGGGAGATCGGAATTCCTGGTGTAGCGGTGAAATGCGCAGATATCAGGAGGAACACCGGTGGCGAAGGCGGATCTCTGGGCCGATACTGACGCTGAGGAGCGAAAGCGTGGGGAGCGAACAGGATTAGATACCCTGGTAGTCCACGCCGTAAACGTTGGGAACTAGGTGTGGGCGACATTCCACGTCGTCCGTGCCGCAGCTAACGCATTAAGTTCCCCGCCTGGGGAGTACGGCCGCAAGGCTAAAACTCAAAGGAATTGACGGGGGCCCGCACAAGCAGCGGAGCATGTGGCTTAATTCGACGCAACGCGAAGAACCTTACCAAGGCTTGACATACACCGGAAACGTCTGGAGACAGGCGCCCCCTTGTGGTCGGTGTACAGGTGGTGCATGGCTGTCGTCAGCTCGTGTCGTGAGATGTTGGGTTAAGTCCCGCAACGAGCGCAACCCTTGTTCTGTGTTGCCAGCATGCCCTTCGGGGTGATGGGGACTCACAGGAGACTGCCGGGGTCAACTCGGAGGAAGGTGGGGACGACGTCAAGTCATCATGCCCCTTATGTCTTGGGCTGCACACGTGCTACAATGGCCGGTACAATGAGCTGCGATACCGCGAGGTGGAGCGAATCTCAAAAAGCCGGTCTCAGTTCGGATTGGGGTCTGCAACTCGACCCCATGAAGTCGGAGTTGCTAGTAATCGCAGATCAGCATTGCTGCGGTGAATACGTTCCCGGGCCTTGTACACACCGCCCGTCACGTCACGAAAGTCGGTAACACCCGAAGCCGGTGGCCCAACCCCTTGTGGGAGGGAATCGTCGAAGGTGGGACTGGCGATTGGGACGAAGTCGTAACAAGGTAGCCGTACCGGAAGGTGCGGCTGGATCACCTCCTTTCTAAGGAGCACTTCTTACCGACCTCTGGTTGGTCAGAGGCCAGTACATCAGCGAATGTCTGATGCTGGTTGCTCATGGGTGGAACGTTGACTATTCGGCACACTTGATTGGTTGTCACTAGTACTGCTTCGGCGTGGAACGTGGGGACGAGTGAAGTGGGTCGGGCACGTTGTTGGGTATCTGAGGGTACGGACCGTTGAGTCTGGACCTTCGCGATGCCGGCCCCGGTAAAGGTCCGCTTCGGCGGGTTGTGACGGGTGGCTGGTCGTTGCTTGAGAACTGCACAGTGGACGCGAGCATCTGTGGCCAAGTTTTTAAGGGCGCACGGTGGATGCCTTGGCACCAGGAACCGATGAAGGACGTGGGAGGCCACGATAGGCCCCGGGGAGCTGTCAACCAAGCTTTGATCCGGGGGTGTCCGAATGGGGAAACCCGGCAGTCGTCATGGGCTGTCACCCGCTGCTGAACACATAGGCAGTGTGGAGGGAACGCGGGGAAGTGAAACATCTCAGTACCCGCAGGAAGAGAAAACAACCGTGATTCCGGGAGTAGTGGCGAGCGAAACCGGATGAGGCCAAACCAGTCACGTGTGATACCCGGCAGGGGTTGCGTGGTTGGGGTTGTGGGATCTCTCTTTCACAGTCTGCCGGCTGTGAGACGAGTCAGAAACCGTTGATGTAGGCGAAGGACATGCGAAAGGTCCGGCGTAGAGGGTAAGACCCCCGTAGCTGAAACATTAGCGGCTCGTTTGAGAGACACCCAAGTAGCACGGGGCCCGAGAAATCCCGTGTGAATCTGGCGGGACCACCCGTTAAGCCTAAATATTCCCTGGTGACCGATAGCGGATAGTACCGTGAGGGAATGGTGAAAAGTACCGCGGGAGCGGAGTGAAATAGTACCTGAAACCGTGTGCCTACAAGCCGTGGGAGCGTCGCGTTGAGTCTTCGGATTCAACGTCGTGACTGCGTGCCTTTTGAAGAATGAGCCTGCGAGTTTGCGGTATGTTGCGAGGTTAACCCGTGTGGGGAAGCCGTAGCGAAAGCGAGTCCGAATAGGGCGTTGAGTAGCGTGCCCAAGACCCGAAGCGGAGTGATCTAGCCATGGGCAGGTTGAAGCGGAGGTAAGACTTCGTGGAGGACCGAACCCACCAGGGTTGAAAACCTGGGGGATGACCTGTGGTTAGGGGTGAAAGGCCAATCAAACTCCGTGATAGCTGGTTCTCCCCGAAATGCATTTAGGTGCAGCGTCGTGTGTTTCTTGCCGGAGGTAGAGCACTGGATAGGCGATGGGCCCTACCGGGTTACTGACCTTAGCCAAACTCCGAATGCCGGTAAGTGAGAGCGCGGCAGTGAGACTGTGGGGGATAAGCTCCATGGTCGAGAGGGAAACAGCCCAGAGCATCGACTAAGGCCCCTAAGCGTGTGCTAAGTGGGAAAGGATGTGGAGTCGCAGAGACAACCAGGAGGTTGGCTTAGAAGCAGCCATCCTTGAAAGAGTGCGTAATAGCTCACTGGTCAAGTGATTCCGCGCCGACAATGTAGCGGGGCTCAAGCACACCGCCGAAGTCATGTCATTGCAGCAATACTCCTAACGGAGGCTGTGATGGGTAGGGGAGCGTCGTGTGCCGGGTGAAGCAGCCGTGGAAACGAGTTGTGGACGGTTCACGAGTGAGAATGCAGGCATGAGTAGCGATACACACGTGGGAAACGTGTGCGCCGATTGACTAAGGGTTCCTGGGTCAAGCTGATCTGCCCAGGGTAAGTCGGGACCTAAGGCGAGGCCGACAGGCGTAGTCGATGGACAACCGGTTGATATTCCGGTACCCGCTTTGAAACGCCCAATATCGAATCCATTAATGCTAAGGCCGTGAAGCCGGCCTGGAGTCTTCGGACAAAGGGACGTGGTGGAGCCGCCGATCCAAGGTGGTAGTAGGTAAGCGATGGGGTGACGCAGGAAGGTAGTCCAGCCCGGGCGGTGGTTGTCCCGGGGTAAGGGTGTAGGCCGTGTGGTAGGTAAATCCGTCACACGTTAAGGCTGAGACCTGATGCCGAGCCGATTGTGGTGAAGTGGATGATCCTATGCTGTCGAGAAAAGCCTCTAGCGAGTTTCATGGCGGCCCGTACCCTAAACCGACTCAGGTGGTCAGGTAGAGAATACCGAGGCGTTCGGGTGAACTATGGTTAAGGAACTCGGCAAAATGCCCCCGTAACTTCGGGAGAAGGGGGGCCATTGCTGGTGATGAGTTTTGCACTCTGAGCTGGTGGTGGCCGCAGAGACCAGCGAGAAGCGACTGTTTACTAAAAACACAGGTCCGTGCGAAGCCGTAAGGCGATGTATACGGACTGACGCCTGCCCGGTGCTGGAACGTTAAGGGGACCGGTTAGTCACATTTCGGTGTGGCGAAGCTGAGAACTTAAGCGCCAGTAAACGGCGGTGGTAACTATAACCATCCTAAGGTAGCGAAATTCCTTGTCGGGTAAGTTCCGACCTGCACGAATGGCGTAACGACTTCTCGACTGTCTCAACCATAGGCCCGGTGAAATTGCATTACGAGTAAAGATGCTCGTTTCGCGCAGCAGGACGGAAAGACCCCGGGACCTTTACTATAGCTTGATATTGGTGTTCGGTTCGGCTTGTGTAGGATAGGTGGGAGACTTTGAAGCGGCCACGCCAGTGGTTGTGGAGTCATTGTTGAAATACCACTCTGGTCGTGCTGGATGTCTAACCTGGGTCCGTGATCCGGATCAGGGACAGTGTCTGGTGGGTAGTTTAACTGGGGCGGTTGCCTCCTAAAGAGTAACGGAGGCGCCCAAAGGTTCCCTCAGCCTGGTTGGCAATCAGGTGTTGAGTGTAAGTGCACAAGGGAGCTTGACTGTGAGACTGACGGGTCGAGCAGGTACGAAAGTAGGGACTAGTGATCCGGCGGTGGCTTGTGGAAGCGCCGTCGCTCAACGGATAAAAGGTACCCCGGGGATAACAGGCTGATCTTCCCCAAGAGTCCATATCGACGGGATGGTTTGGCACCTCGATGTCGGCTCGTCGCATCCTGGGGCTGGAGTCGGTCCCAAGGGTTGGGCTGTTCGCCCATTAAAGCGGTACGCGAGCTGGGTTTAGAACGTCGTGAGACAGTTCGGTCCCTATCCGCTGTGCGCGTAGGAGTATTGAGAAGGGCTGTCCCTAGTACGAGAGGACCGGGACGGACGAACCTCTGGTGTGCCAGTTGTCCTGCCAAGGGCATGGCTGGTTGGCTACGTTCGGAAAGGATAACCGCTGAAAGCATCTAAGCGGGAAGCCTGCTTCGAGATGAGTACTCCCACCCCCTTTGAGGGGTTAAGGCTCCCAGTAGACGACTGGGTTGATAGGCCAGATATGGAAGCCCGGTAACGGGTGGAGTTGACTGGTACTAATAGGCCGAGGGCTTGTCCTCAGTTGCTCGCGTCCACTGTGTAGGTTCTGAAGTAACGACCTGTGTCATGTCCGGGTTGTCATCTTCATAGTGTTTCGGTGGTCATTGCGTTAGGGAAACGCCCGGTTACATTCCGAACCCGGAAGCTAAGCCTTTCAGCGCCGATGGTACTGCAGGGGGGACCCTGTGGGAGAGTAGGACGCCGCCGAACAATTTTTGTTAAAGCCCCTCGGGAACGAAAGTTCCCGGGGGGCTTTTTCGCGTTTCGGTGATCTTGGGACCCGCGGCACGGCGCCGCCGGCGGGGCAGGTAAGGTCAGGGGGCATCGTTGGTACATTTCCCCCAGGAGGCTTCCGCGTGGAGGTCCAGGAGACGCGGGTTCAGACGGATCGCGTCCTCACCATCCCGAATATCCTGAGCATGGCTCGCCTCCTCGGCGTGCCGTTGTTCCTGTGGCTGATCCTGTGGCCGGTATTCGGCGGCCCGACGGCCGATGGCTGGGCGCTGCTGGTCCTCGCGCTGAGCGGTGTGAGTGACTATCTGGACGGCAAGCTCGCCCGGCGCTGGAACCAGATCAGCAGCCTGGGCCGGATCCTCGACCCGGCCGCCGACCGCCTCTACATCCTCTCCACCCTCGTCGGGCTGACCTGGCGCGAGATCCTGCCGGTCTGGCTGACCGCGGCACTGCTGGCACGGGAAGTGATGCTGCTGATCGCGGTCGGATTCCTCGGACGCCACGGTTACGGACCGCCCCAGGTGAACTTCCTGGGCAAAGCGGCTACGTTCAACTTGATGTACGCCTTCCCGTTGCTCCTCCTGAGCAGCGGAAGCGGCTGGCTTCACACACTTGGCACCGTTTTCGGATGGGCGTTCGCAGGATGGGGTACGGCGCTGTACTGGTGGGCAGGAGTCCTCTACGTGGTCCAGGTCCGCCGACTCATCAAAGCGGACACCACGGCCGACTGAGCTTTCCGGACCGGCAGCTGGTGCCAAGGCCCGGCGCCCGTACGCGATAACAGGAACAGTGGGCGAGCTGGACAAGTGAAGTCGGCAAGACCGTCGTCTCTTAGAGGAGGACGCTTCCGACATGAAGGCCGTTGTGATGGCCGGCGGCGAAGGAACACGCCTTCGCCCCATGACGTCCAGCATGCCCAAGCCCCTGCTTCCGGTCGTCAACCGGCCGATCATGGAGCATGTGCTCAGGCTGCTGAAGCGGCATGGTCTCAGTGAGACCGTCGTGACCGTGCAATTCCTTGCTTCTCTCGTCAAGAACTATTTCGGCGACGGAGAAGAGCTCGGAATGGAGCTCACCTACGCCAACGAGGAAAAGCCGCTGGGCACCGCGGGCAGCGTGAAGAACGCCGAGGAAGCCCTCAAGGATGATGCCTTCCTCGTCATCTCCGGTGATGCCCTCACCGACTTCGACCTCACGGATCTGATCCGGTTCCACAAGGAAAAGGGCGCGCTGGTCACCGTCTGCCTCACGCGGGTCCCCAACCCGCTCGAGTTCGGTATCACCATCGTCGACGAGGCCGGCAAGGTCGAGCGCTTCCTGGAAAAGCCCACCTGGGGTCAGGTCTTCTCGGACACCGTCAACACCGGCATCTACGTCATGGAGCCGGAGGTCTTCGACTATTTCGAGCCCGATGTGCCGGTCGACTGGTCCGGGGATGTCTTCCCGCAGCTCATGAAGGAAGGCAAGCCGATCTACGGCTATATCGCCGAGGGCTACTGGGAAGACGTCGGTACGCACGAGAGCTATGTGAAGGCCCAGGCCGATGTGCTCGAGGGCAAGGTCGATGTGGAAATCGACGGTTTCGAGATCTCGCCGGGCGTATGGGTCGCTGAGGGCGCCGAGGTCCACTCCGACGCGGTGCTGCGCGGCCCGCTGTACATCGGCGACTACGCCAAGATTGAAGCCGGGGTGGAGCTGCGGGAGCACACCGTCGTCGGCTCCAATGTCGTCGTCAAGAGCGGTGCGTTCCTGCACCGGGCCGTGGTGCACGACAACGTCTACATCGGGCAGCAGAGCAATCTGCGCGGCTGTGTGATCGGCAAGAACACCGACATCATGCGGGCCTCCCGGATCGAGGACGGCGCCGTCATCGGTGATGAATGCCTGATCGGTGAAGAGTCGATCGTCCAGGGGAATGTGCGGGTCTATCCGTTCAAGACCATCGAGGCCGGCGCGTTCGTCAATACGTCGGTGATCTGGGAGTCCCGTGGCCAGGCGCATCTGTTCGGCGCCCGCGGGGTGTCCGGGATCCTCAACGTCGAGATCACCCCGGAACTCGCGGTGCGGCTCGCGGGCGCGTACGCCACCACCCTCAAGAAGGGCTCCACGGTCACCACCGCGCGCGACCACTCCCGTGGTGCCCGGGCGCTCAAACGCGCCGTGATCTCCGCGCTTCAGGCCAGCGCCATCGACGTACGGGACCTGGAGAATGTGCCGCTGCCGGTCGCCCGCCAGCAGACCGCGCGGGGCAGCGCCGGCGGGATCATGATCCGTACGACGCCCGGGGTGCCGGACTCCGTGGACATCATGTTCTTCGACGAGCGGGGCGCCGACCTCTCGCAGGCCAAGCAGCGCAAGCTCGACCGGGTCTTCGCCCGCCAGGAGTACCGTCGCGCCTTCCCCGGCGAGATCGGTGATCTGATCTTCCCGGCCAGCGTTTTCGACTCCTATACGGGGTCGCTGCTGCGGGCCGTGGACACCACGGGCATCGGCGAGTCCGGGCTGAAGGTCGTCGTGGACGCCTCCAACGGCAGCGCGGGCCTGGTCCTGCCCAGCCTTCTGGGGCGGCTCGGCGTCGACTCCCTGACCATCAACCCCGGGCTCCATGAATCCCGGCCGACCGAGACCGCCGACGCCCGGCGTGCCGGGCTTGTCCGGCTCGGCGAGATCGTGGCCTCGGCGCGGGCCGCCTTCGGGGTGCGCTTCGACCCCGTCGGTGAGCGGCTCTCCCTCGTGGACGAGCGCGGCCGGATCATCGAGGACGACCGCGCGCTGCTGGTCATGCTGGATCTCGTCGCCGCCGAGCGGCGGGCCGGCCGGGTGGCGCTGCCGGTGACCACCACCCGGATCGCCGAGCAGGTGGCGGCGTATCACGGGACGCAGGTGGAGTGGACGACCACCTCGCCCGACGACATGACCCGGGTGGGCCGCGCCGACGGCACGGTCTTCGGCGGGGACGGCATGGGCGGCTTCATCATTCCGGAGTTCAGCAGCGTCTTCGACGGCGCGGCCGCCTTCGTCCGGCTGATCGGCCTGGTCGCCCGTACCCAGCTCACGCTCAGCCAGATCGACGCACGGATCCCGCGCGCGCATGTCCAGCGCCGCGACCTGGCCACCCCGTGGGCGGTCAAGGGCCTGGTCATGCGGCATGTCGTCGAGGCCGCCGGCGACCGGGACGTGGACACCACCGACGGCGTACGAATCGTGGAGGCCGACGGCCGTTGGGTCCTGGTGCTGCCGGACCCCGCTGAGGCGGTCACGCACCTGTGGGCGGAAGGGCCGGATGACGCCTCCGCTCAGCAGCTGCTGGACGAGTGGTCCGCCGTAGTGGACAGCGCAGGACGCTGACCGGGGCCCCACCGGCGGGCCGTGCATCGGCACGCCGGTGGGGCCATTGGGAGACCGCGCGGCCGACGTGCGACGATGTGCGGCATGTCGCAGCAGCGCCCCGATCGGAGCAACCCGAACACGCCGGCCGCGCGCCCCGATGCGTCCATGTCGCTGCTGACCAACGTGATGGATCACAGTCTCGACGACGGATACGCGGAGGCCGCCGCACGGAAGTCCGAGACCGGGGTGCGGGGACTGCCGCGGACCTTGCGGGCGAAGCTGGGACTTGCGGCCGGTTTGGTGCTGGCCGCGCTCGTGGTGACCGTGGGGGCGGCGCAGGCGCGGATATCAGCACCGACGCTCGCCAAGGAGCGCGAGGAACTGATCAACCGCATCCAGAAGGGCACCGGCGAGGCGGACCGGCAGCAGAAGCGGGTCGACGCGCTCCGGGACGACGTCAGCAGTATGCAGCGCGAGGCGCTGAAGAAGCACGGCGGCGACAAGGCCGAGCTGCTGGCCCTGCTGTCCGGCTCGACGCAGGTCACCGGACCCGGCGTGAAGCTCGTCGTGGACGATGCGAAGGGCGCGGCGTCCAGCGGCGGCGGTCCGCGTGAGAGCAGTGGTTTTTCGGACACCGGGCGGGTACGCGACAGAGATATGCAACGCGTCGTCAACGGCCTGTGGGCATCCGGTGCGGAGGCCATCTCCGTCAATGGACAGCGGCTTACCTCACTCTCGGCGATCAGAGCCGCGGGAGACGCCATACTGGTCGACAACAAGCCACTGGCGCCGCCTTATACGGTGCTGGCGGTGGGGGACGGGCAGCGGCTGAGCACCGCGTTCCAGGACAGCGCCGATGGTCAGTACCTGCACGTGCTTCAGGAGAACTACGGCGTGCGCACCAGGATTTCCGCTGAGAACGAGGTCACGCTGCCGCCCGCGCCCAGCTTGATCGTACGTACCGCAAAGCCGCAGGCCGGTGCCGCCAAGGCGGACGGCGCCGACACAGGGAAGGGCACATCGTGATCGCCGTATTGGGCCTCATCGTGGGAGTCGTGGTCGGACTTGTCGTCCGACCCGTGGTGCCGACGGTGGTCGAGCCCTATTTGCCGATCGCTGTCGTCGCGGCGCTGGATGCCGTGTTCGGCGGTCTGCGCGCCATGCTGGACGGCATCTTCGACGACAAGGTCTTCGTGGTCTCCTTCCTGTCGAACGTCGTCGTCGCCGCGCTGATCGTCTTCCTCGGCGACAAGTTGGGTGTCGGTTCCCAACTTTCCACCGGCGTCGTCGTGGTGCTGGGTATCCGGATCTTCTCCAACGCGGCCGCGATCCGCCGGCACGTCTTCAGGGCGTGAGGCGGATGACCGAGGACGAGACGCCGGAGCCGGAGAAGAGCCCGGAGCAGGACAAGAAGCCGGAACCGGAGAAGAAGCCGGAGCCCGCGGAGAAGGCGGAGCGGCCGGAGCCGGATGAGGACCACGGGCCGGCCGGCCGTCGGCCGATGCCGCCCGAGAGCCGGAAAGGTCCCGAGCCGGCGGAGTCCGGTGACGAAGCCGAAGCTCAAGAATCGGACAGTGCTGGACAGAAGCAGGGCAAAGGGGCAGACTCCTCGACTCCGGACGTCGTCGCCGAGGACGACGGGAGCGCGGAACGCCCGAAGACCGGTCGGGAGCGGCTGGTGGCGAGCCTGTGGCCGCCGCGGCTGACCCGGGCTCAACTGATCGTTGCGCTGCTCCTGTTCATCCTCGGCCTCGGCCTGGCGATTCAGGTACGTTCCACAAGTGACAGCAGTGCGCTGCGAGGTGCGCGCCAGGAGGACTTGGTGCGCATTCTGGACGAGCTGGACAACCGCTCCCAGCGGTTGACCGACGAACAGCGGCGCCTGGAAGGGCAGAAGACCGAGCTGACGAACAGCTCGGACCAGGCCGAGGAGGCCCGTAAGCAGACCGTGGAGAAGGAACAGCAGCTGGGTGTGCTGGCCGGGACCGTCGCGGCGCAAGGGCCCGGCATCAACCTGACCATCGACGACCCGACGCACTCCGTCGAGGCGGACAAGCTGCTGGACACCATCCAGGAGCTGCGGGCGGCCGGCGCGGAGGCCATCCAGGTCAACGATGTCCGGGTTGTTGCGGACAGCTATCTCTCGGACGTCCGGGGTGGCGTGCAGATCGATGGCAAGCGCGTCATGCAGCCGTTCCGCTTCAAGGTCATCGGCAAGCCGGAGGACTTGGAACCGGCGCTGAACATCCCCGGCGGAGTGGTCCAGACGCTGGAAAAGGAGCAGGCCAAGGTGTCTGTGACCCGTGAGAGGAAGATCATTGTGAACGCCTTGCGAGAGGCGAAGCGGCCTGACTACGCTCGGTTGTCATCTCAGTGAGGCGTGCACGTATGTCGAGTGCCCGGGAAGGGCATGAGGTAGCGGGGGGTCGACGCACCGTGCGTGTGGTGTGTGGTGGAAACTGTTTGAAGGCCACGGACGTTCACAGGATGTCCGGATGGGCCGGTGTGTGCATCGAGGGTTCGTCCTGCCCCACGGGCGGGTCTATTTCGTTCAAGGGGAATCGCCCGTGAAGTTGTTTGGAAAGCTGTTCGGCAAGAGCGCACGCCAGGAGGGCGGCAGCGGCTCCGCGCGGCATGCCGCTCCGCGCCAGCCCGACGAGAGCGGTGCGGCCGAGGGTCGTCCGCTCTTCCGTGATGAGGTCAGCGGTCCGTCCGGGGGGTACGGCGCGGGTTCTGTTGACCCCTCCGGTGCCGGCCGCATAGGTTCCCAGGAACCATCAGCCGCACACACGGGTGGAGGGTCGGCCTTGCCGGTTTGTACGAGGTGTGGGAACCAGAACGCCGAGGCGAGCCGGTTCTGCTCCAACTGTGGTGCGCCGCTGCGTGCAGGGGTCCAGCCCGAGCGGGCGTCGGAGACGACGTCGACCATCTCCATTTCGGGGCTGGAGGCCTACGACTCGGAGACCACGGGCCAGAATCTGGCGCCGTCGCTGTCCCCTGAGGCCCAGGCGGCCGTGGATGCTCTCCCGTTGGGGTCGGCGCTGCTGGTCGTCCGCCGGGGGCCGAATGCGGGCAGCCGCTTCCTGCTGGACAGCGAGCTGACCACGGCGGGTCGGCACCCGCAGGGCGACATCTTCCTCGACGATGTGACGGTCTCGCGCCGTCATGTGGAATTCCGTCGCGGCCCGGACGGTCTCTTCACGGTCGCCGACGTCGGCAGCCTGAACGGCACCTACGTCAACCGTGAGCGGATCGACTCCGTTGCCCTCGCCACCGGCGACGAGGTCCAGATCGGCAAGTTCCGCCTGGTCTTCTACGCGAGCCAGCGAGGCGCCGGTATCTGACCGGCCGGGGAAGGCATATGCGCGATACACCGAAAGGCGGCGCCGGTTCTGCCGGTGCCGCCTCCTCGGACGGCAAGCCGGTCAGCATCGGTACGGTGCTCACCCTGCTGCGCGGGGAGTTTCCCGAGGTCACCATCTCCAAGATTCGCTTCCTGGAGGCCGAGGGGCTGGTCGAGCCGAAGCGCACGCCTTCCGGATACCGCAAATTCACGCAGGCGGATGTCGAGCGGCTGGCCGCCGTCCTGCGGATGCAGCGGGACCACTATCTGCCGCTGAAGGTCATCCGGGAGCATCTGGACGCCCTGGAGCGCGGTGAGCAGGTACCGCTGCCGGCCCCGGCCGCACCCTCCCGGGATCTGGTCGAGGGCGTCCACGACCCGGGTACGGAGCGCCCCACGGCTGCCCGGATCGGCCGGGCCGAGCTGCTGGCCGCCGCGGAGGTGGACGAGGCGGCGCTCGCCGACTGGGAGTCGTACGGACTCATCGTCCCTCATGACGACGGCGGATACGACATCGAGGCCGTCACGGTGGCCAAACTTGTCGCGGACCTGGGCCGTTTCGGTCTGGAGCCGCGGCATCTGCGTGCGGTGAAGGCGGCGGCCGAGCGTGAGGCGGGCCTGGTCGAGCAGGTCGTTGCACCCCTTCGGCGGCACCGTAACCCGCAGACCAGGGCGCATGCCGAAGCGACCGCCAGGGAGCTGGCAACGCTGTCCGTACGGCTGCATGCGGCCTTGGTGCAGAGCGCTCTGCGGGTCCGGCTGTAGTGAGCAAACGAGTGCCCGACTACCCAAACCGGCCGGGCACGTCCTAGGGTTGCTGTGTGAACGAGCTCGACGTCGTGGGTGTCCGGGTGGAAATGCCTTCCAGCCAACCGATCGTGCTCCTGCGGGAGGTGGGAGGCGACCGATACTTGCCCATTTGGATCGGGCCAGGGGAGGCCACCGCCATCGCCTTCGCCCAGCAGGGCATGGTCCCTGCCAGGCCGCTGACGCATGACCTCTTCAAGGACGTGCTCGAAGCGGTGGGCCAGGAGCTGACGCAGGTCCGCATCACGGATCTGCGCGAGGGGGTTTTCTATGCCGAACTTGTCTTCGCGAGCGGGGTCGAGGTCAGTGCGCGTCCGTCGGACGCGATAGCGCTGGCCCTGCGCACCGGAACGCCGATCTTCGGTACCGACGGTGTGCTGGACGACGCGGGGATTGCCATCCCGGACGAGCAGGAGGACGAGGTGGAGAAGTTCCGCGAGTTCCTCGACCAGATCTCGCCCGAGGACTTCGGGACCAACAGCCAGTGATACCGGCCAGGCGAACCGCCTGTTTCCGGCCAAACAGTCAGCCCTTCCCCGTGCGGGGTCACGAGAAACCACTCGTAGGGTGATTATCACTCGGCGTGGCGAGCGCGGCGATCGTTGACGCACCCCGAGTGACTGCATACCGTCGATGTGGCAGGTCCCGTCCGGGACGTGGAGGACGGAGGGCGGCGTGGCAATCACCGGCGACGGTATGGCGGCGGAAGGGGCGTTGCCGCTCCACTCGGGCGCAGCAGCGAACCCTGCCCCGGCACCGGCCGCGGCGGTGTCGGGGGACTGCGAGGCGCAGAACATCGGCTATCGCGGCCCGACCGCCTGTGCGGCAGCGGGCATCACTTACCGGCAGCTCGACTACTGGGCGCGTACGGGCCTGGTGGAGCCGAGCATCCGGCCGGCCTACGGCTCCGGCACCCAGCGGCTCTACAGCTTCCGGGACGTCGTGGTCCTGAAGATCGTCAAGCGGCTGCTGGACACCGGGGTGTCGTTGCAGAACATCCGCACCGCCGTCCAGCATCTGCGCTCGCGTGGGCTGGCGGATCTGACGCGGATGACGCTGATGAGCGATGGCGCGACGGTCTACGAGTGCACCTCGCCCGACCAGGTCGTGGACCTGCTCCAGGGCGGCCAGGGCGTCTTCGGGATCGCCGTGGGCGTGGTGTGGCGGGACGTGGAGGGCGCGCTGTCACAGCTCCACGGGGAGCGCGTGGACACCGGCGAGACGCTGGTCGGGAAGAACCCGCACGACGAGTTGGCACGGCGCCGCAACCGGGCCGGCTGAGGCCCCGGCGGAGCGCGCGGCCCGGCATCGGGCCGATTGTCAGTGGCATGGGGCAGCATCGGAGATGTGAGACCTGCCCCGACGATTCTGCATCTGGACATGGATGCGTTCTTCGCGGCCGCCGAGCAGGCGGCCAAGCCGAGCCTGCGCGGTAAGCCCGTGGTGGTCGGCGGTGTCGGCGTGCGTGGTGTGGTCTCCACGGCGTCGTACGAAGCCCGGGTCTTCGGGGTCCGTTCCGCGATGCCGACGGCCCAGGCGCGTCGGCTGTGTCCCAACGCCGCTTATCTCAGTCCTCGCTTCACGCTCTACCGCCAAGTGAGTGACGCAGTGATGGAGCTGCTGCATGCGCTGTCGCCGCTGGTGGAGCCGCTGAGCCTGGACGAGGCGTTCGTCGACCTGGAGGCGGGCGGGGTGCCGGCCGAGACGGCGGCCGTACGGGCCGTGGGGGAGAAGCTGCGGCGGGACATCCGCTCCGCGACGGGGCTGACCGGCTCGGTGGGGCTGGCCGGGGCCAAGATGCTGGCGAAGATCGCGTCCGAGGCGGCCAAGCCGAACGGGCTGGTGGTGATCGAGCCGGGCACCGAACGGGAGCTGCTGGGCCCGATGACGGTGCGGACGCTGCCCGGGGTGGGTCCCGCGACGGCCGAGACGCTGCGCCGGGCCGGGATCCACACCGTCGCGGAGACCGCGGAGGCCGGTGAGGCCGAGCTGGTGCGGCTGCTGGGCAGGGCACACGGCGCGGGGCTGTATGCGATGGCGCTGGGGCAGGACGACCGGCCCGTGGTGGCCGAGCGGGATGCGAAGTCCATCTCCGTCGAGGACACCTTCGAGGTCGATCTGACCGACCGGACGCGGGTGCGGAGCGAGGTGCTGCGGCTGGCGGACCGCTGCGTACAGCGGCTGCGGGCGGCCGGGCGTTCCGGTCGCACGGTGGTCATCAAGGTGCGTAACTACGACTTCTCGACGCTGACCCGGTCCGAGACGCTCCGGGGGCCCACCGACGACCCGGCGGTGATACGGGAGGCCGCTGTGCGCCTGCTGGAGACGGTGGATACCACCGGCGGGGTGCGGCTGCTGGGTGTGGGTGTCAGCGGGCTGGCGGACTTCACACAGGAGGATCTGTTCGCCCAGCTGGCGACGGAGCGGGAGGCGGCGGAGGCCGCGACCGCGGCGGCCGTGGAGCAGGCCGACGGGGAGCGGGAGCCGCACGAGGCCGAGGAGGAGCGGCCGCGGCGCTGGTATCCGGGGCTGGACGTGGTCCACGACGAGTTCGGCGCGGGCTGGGTGCAGGGGAGCGGGGTGGGGAGAGTGACCGTCCGCTTCGAAACGCCATGGTCCGCACCGGGGAGGGTGCGGACCTTTGCTGTCGAGGACCCGGCGCTGCGGCCGGGGGAGCCCCTGCCGCTGGTGGGCGGGGCGCCGGCCGACGGTCAGTCGTCCGAGCCGGCGATCTTGCCGAAGTTCTTGTCGCCGGAGCCGGGGGACACCGGGTCGGTCGGGGAAGAAATATCCAGTCGGTAGTGGTGATAGAGCTGAAGTTCCTGCTCAGGGGAGAGATGGCGGCCCACGCCGAAGTCCGGTGCGTCCTTGATCAGCTTGCGGTCGTAAGGGATGTGCAGGCCCTCACCGACCATCTTGCTGGGCTCCAGGGGGACGAACGCATCCCGGCTGAAGAGTCCGGTGCGCACGGCCGCCCACTCCGGTTCCCCCGTCGCATCGTCGAGGTAGACCTCGTCGATGGTCCCTATTTTCGCGCCATTGCGGTCGAACGCTTTGCGGCCGATCAGGCTTCGGGGATCGATATCGGTTTGCACGGCCCCTCCAATTGGTCGCAACTGCCCTCTGACAACTACCAAACGGCACATTTCATGCCCCGGCCACTCGAAGGAGCCTTCGAGAGCCACGCTGGTAGGCTGGCGAATGGCCGCAGACCCCGTGCGGGAGAGTCCTTGTCGTTCGCGACCAGGGCGCCGAAGGAGCAAATCCTCCCCGGAATCTCTCAGGCACACGTACCGCATGGACGAGGTCACTCTGGAAAGCAGGGCGGGCCGCGGAAGCCACAGTGCCGGGACCCCTCCTCACCGACGGTGAAAGCCGGACCGCCATGCGCGGGCCGGTGAAGCTCTCAGGTTGAATGACAGAGGGGGAGGCCGTCCGGGCACCCGTGCCGTGGTGCCCCTCGTAGGTCGTACCGACCAGGAGGCCCCCGCAGATGACCACCAATCGCATCTCCTTGACCGAGCTGGAACGCGGCACCCCCTTCGAGCGCCGGCACATCGGTCCCGATCACGCGGCGCAGGCGAAGATGCTCGCGCACATCGGATTCGGGTCGCTGGACGAGCTCACCGCCACCGCCGTACCCGATGTGATCAAGAGCGCCGAGGCGCTCGGCCTGCCGCAGGCCCGTACCGAGGCCGAGGTGCTCCAGGAGCTGAAGGACCTGGCGGAGCGCAACGAGGTCCTGGCGTCCATGATCGGTCTCGGCTACTACGGCACGTTCACCCCGCCGGTGATCCTGCGCAACGTCATGGAGAACCCGGCCTGGTACACGGCGTACACGCCCTACCAGCCGGAGATCTCGCAGGGCCGCCTGGAGGCGCTGCTGAACTTCCAGACGATGGTCGCCGACCTGACCGGACTGCCCACCTCCGGTGCTTCACTGCTGGACGAGGGCACCGCCGCCGCCGAGGCGATGGCGCTCTCCCGCCGGGTCGGCAAGGTCAAGCAGGGCGTGTTCCTGGTCGACGCCGACTGTCTGCCGCAGACCATCGCCGTGATCGAGACCCGTGCGGAGCCCACCGGCGTCGAGGTCGTGGTCGCGGATCTGTCCGACGGCATTCCGGCCGAGATCGCCGAGCGCGGGGTGTTCGGTGTGCTGCTTCAGTACCCGGGTGCCTCCGGCGCGGTGCGGGACCCCCGCGCCGTCATCGAGCAGGCGCACGAGCTGGGTGCGATCGTCACCGTCGCGGCCGATCTGCTCGCCCTGACGCTGCTCACCTCGCCCGGTGAGCTCGGTGCGGACATCGCCGTCGGCACCACCCAGCGCTTCGGTGTCCCGATGGGCTTCGGCGGGCCGCACGCCGGCTTCATGGCCGTCCGTGACCAGTTCGCCCGCAGCCTCCCCGGCCGTCTGGTGGGCGTCTCCGTCGACGCCGACGGCAACAAGGCCTACCGCCTGGCGCTTCAGACCCGTGAGCAGCACATCCGCCGGGAGAAGGCCACCAGCAACATCTGCACCGCGCAGGTGCTGCTCGCCGTCATGGCCGGGATGTACGCGGTCTACCACGGCCCCGAGGGCCTGCGGACCATCGCCCGGCGGACCCACCGCTACGCCGCGGTCCTCGCCGAGGGCCTGCGGGCCGGCGGGGTGGAGATCGCACACGGCACCTACTTCGACACGCTGACCGCGCGGGTGCCCGGCCGGGCCGCCGAGGTCGTCGCCGCCGCCCGTGAGGCCGGTGTCAACCTCCGGCAGATCGATGCGGACCTGGTCGGCATCGCCTGTGACGAGACCACCGGGCGGGCGCAGCTGGCCGGCGTCTGGGGTGCCTTCGGGGTGTCCGGCGACGTCGAGCAGCTGGACGCGGCCGCCGCCGACGCGCTGCCGCAGGGGCTGCTGCGCCACGACGACTACCTCGCCCACCCGGTCTTCCACGAGTACCGCTCCGAGACCGCGATGCTGCGCTACCTGCGCACCCTCGCCGACAAGGACTACGCGCTGGACCGCGGCATGATCCCGCTCGGCTCCTGCACGATGAAGCTGAACGCCACGACCGAGATGGAGCCGGTCACCTGGCCCGCGTTCGGTCAGCTGCACCCCTTCGCGCCGGCCGAGCAGGCCCAGGGCTACCTCACGCTGATCCAGGAGCTGGAGGAGCGGCTGGCCACGGTCACCGGCTACGACAAGGTCTCCATCCAGCCGAACGCCGGATCGCAGGGCGAGCTGGCCGGTCTGCTGGCCGTCCGCGCCTACCACCGCGCCAACGGCGACGAGCAGCGCACGATCTGCCTGATCCCGTCCTCGGCGCACGGCACCAACGCCGCCAGCGCCGTGATGGCCGGAATGAAGGTCGTCGTCGTCAAGACCGGTGAGGACGGCGAGGTCGACACGGACGATCTGCACGCCAAGATCGAGAAGTACCGTGACGAGCTCGCGGTCCTGATGGTGACCTACCCCTCCACGCACGGCGTGTTCGAGGAGCACATCACCCAGATCTGCGCGGCGGTGCACGAGGCCGGCGGTCAGGTCTACGTGGACGGTGCCAACCTCAATGCGCTGGTCGGGCTCGCCGAGCCCGGAAAGTTCGGCGGCGATGTCTCGCACCTGAACCTGCACAAGACCTTCTGCATCCCGCACGGCGGCGGTGGCCCCGGCGTCGGCCCGGTCGGCGTACGCGCCCACCTGGCGCCGTACCTGCCCAACCACCCGCTGCAGCCCACCGCGGGCCCCGAGACGGGCGTGGGGCCGATCTCCGCGGCTCCCTGGGGCTCGGCGGGCATCCTGCCGATCTCCTGGGCGTACGTCCGGCTGATGGGCGGCGACGGCCTCAAGCGCGCCACTCAGGTGGCGGTCCTCAGCGCCAACTACATCGCCAAGCGGCTGGAGCCGCACTACCCGGTGCTCTACACGGGCCCCGGCGGCCTGGTGGCGCACGAGTGCATCATCGACGTCCGGCCGCTGACCAAGGCGACCGGGGTGAGCATCGACGATGTGGCCAAGCGGCTGATCGACTACGGCTTCCACGCGCCGACGATGTCGTTCCCCGTGGCCGGCACGCTGATGATCGAGCCGACCGAGAGCGAGGACCTCGCCGAGCTGGACCGGTTCTGTGACGCGATGATCGCCATCCGCGCGGAGATCGAGAAGGTCGGCTCGGGGGAGTGGGACAAGGACGACAACCCGCTGCGCAACGCCCCGCACACCGCGGGCGCGCTCGGCGGCGACTGGGCGCACGCGTACTCCCGTGAGGAGGCCGTCTTCCCGGCCGGTGTCGTCGCCGCGGAGAAGTACTGGCCGCCGGTGCGCCGCATCGACGGTGCCTTCGGCGACCGTAACCTGGTCTGCTCCTGCCCGCCGCTGGACGAGTACGACAACTGAGTCACGGCAGCATCAAGGGCCCTCGGCAGATCTGCCGGGGGCCCTGTGGTACGTGGCGCGCGCGGCGGGTCAGGCAGCGGCGATGACCCGGGCGCGGTGCGGGGCGATGACCTGCCCGTCGGGGAGCAGCTCACCGGTGTCCTCGAAGAGCAGGACGCCGTTGCAGAGCAGGCTCCAGCCTTGCTCCGGATGGTGCGCCACAAGGTGTGCGGCCTCCCGGTCGGTGGAGTCTGCGGACGGGCAGGGCGGTTGGTGCTGACACATGGAAGTTGTCTTTCGCTGCGGTGAAGTGAACGTCGTCGTGCGGCTCGATGAGGTGTTCATGGCCGCTCCCCCGTTTCTGTCGGTCGGTCCCAGTGTTGCCCCACGGACGGGATTCCGCAGGGATTTCGCAGCAGCGGTACTCACTCGGTAGGGACGCGTCACCCATGCGGGCGGTTGCTCCCAATTGCACTCCTCCCCAAGAGGGTTGGGAGTGGTATCCGCGGACTAGGCCGCCTGGGTGAGCGCGACAGAGCGCCCCGTGACCGGACGGGGTCGGGGAGCATGCTCGGGCGCGGCGGCAGGCGCCGGAAGCGGCGCGGGGATCCGCGCCGGCGCCGGTGGATCAGGCGGGTTCGGCGAGGAGCGGGGCGGGCGTGAGCCGCAGGGTGAGCCGGGGGAGCAGATCGGCGATGCGCTGCGGACGGTGTGCGGCGATACCCGGTGGGGCGGGGGCCAGCGGTACGAGCAGGTCGCCGGGCGCGGGCAGCCCCTGGGCGCCGTCGGAAATGAGGTCGTGATGCAACCACAGCGTGAGCATGTACAGCTCGGGGACGGACAGCAGCCGCGGCTGGTAGGGCGTGGCCAGTGACTCGGCCTGTGCCAGTGCCTGCTCGGTCGCCGCGACGTAGGGGCCGCCGCAGAAGCGCCCGAAGGTCCAGCCGTCCGCGGTGAGCACCGTCTCGGCGGTCGCCACGGCACGCTCTCCGCCGCGGACCAGGAAGCGCCATCCGGCCAGTCGGGTGTGCGGGGCGCCGCCGGCCCGGCTGACGTCGTCCCAGACATGGACGGGCAGCGGGTGGTCGGGGCTGAGCGGACCCTGATGGGCGCGCAGCGCGGAGACCGGGGCCTCGCCGACCGCGGTGGGCGAGCCGAGAGCGGCGAGAACGCTGCGCAGGGCGGGTGCGGGGGCAGGGGGGAGGTGCAGCGGCATGGTGGGTCGCCTCTCACTTCGGAGACACGGTGCAGCGTGGCTCGGAGACACGGTGGAGCGTGGCGGGTGCAAACGGCGTTGTCTGCGGGCGGGTCAGAGCGTGGCCGGCCGGGGCGGCGGCCGGGCGGGGGCAGCCGCTGAGCCCGGTGTCGGTGAGATCACCGAGACGCTGGGCGCCAAGTCTCTGCCTCGTCACCGGAGTTTATACGACGTATGTTCTGAAATTGTTTCGGCTACCGGCCTTGTGGATTTCCGGCAAGGTGAAATCCGGACCGCTGCGCGAGGCGCTTTCCACCGCTTTGTGCGGCGTTTTATGGACGCCACCTTGTATTGCCTTGCCGGCGCGGTAGGCCGGAACTCGTCGTTGTTTCTCACGAGTGAATTGCCGCGGGCGAGTGCCTCGCGGATATGCCTATGGGCAGTGCCGGACGCTGCATCACTTCGAGCCTATCGGCACCGGCATGCCCCCGCCGCGTTATTGATCAGATTGCCGGGGCATCATCGACCGTAGCGCGAGCCCCGGCGGTGTCGGGGACGGCCCCAAGCGGCCCGTGGCCGCGGGCTGTTCACTCGAGGAGGGACCCTTCGATGGGGGAGAAGGTCGCCGCGGACGGGATCGACCTGGCGGACCGGGAGCGTTATCGAAGAAAGCTGCACGACTGTCTTGAGGGATTGCACAGGCTCCTGGTGGAGAAGAGGTTCGACCGGCCCAGGAATCTCATGGGTCTGGAGATCGAACTCAATCTAGCCGGCGCCGACGGGCTGCCCCGCATGATGAACACTCAAGTGCTGGAGCGCATCGCCAGTGGTGATTTCCAGACCGAACTCGCCCAGTGCAACCTTGAGGTCAACATCCTGCCGCACCGCCTGAGCGGCCGGGTGCTGGACCAGCTTGCCGAGGAACTCCGTACGGGACTCGGCTATGCCGAAAGGAAGGCCAGGGAGGTCGCCGCCAGGATCGTGATGATCGGTATTCTGCCGACGCTGCACGCCACCGACCTCACGGCCGCCAGCCTCTCCGAGAACGACCGCTACGTCCTGCTCAACGACCAGATGCGGGCCGCCCGCGGCGAGGACTTCGCCCTGGACATCCGCGGCGTTGAGCACCTGGTATCCCGCTCGCCCTCGATCGCCCCGGAAGCCGCCTGTACGTCCGTCCAGCTGCATCTCCAGGTGACACCGGGCCGCTTCGCCGCTGTCTGGAACGCGGCACAGGCCATCGCCGCCGTCCAGGTCGCGGTCGGCGCCAACTCGCCGTTCCTGTTCGGCCGTGAGCTGTGGCGGGAGTCCCGGCCGCCGGTCTTCCAGCAGGCCACCGATACCCGCTCGCCCGAGCTGCAAGCCCAGGGGGTGCGACCCCGCACCTGGTTCGGTGAGCGCTGGATCGACTCCGCATACGACCTGTTCGAGGAGAATGTGCGGTACTTCCCGCCGCTGCTGCCGGTGTGCGGGGCGCAGGAGCCGCTGCGGATCCTCGCTGAGGGCGGGGTGCCCGACCTGGCCGAACTGGTCCTGCACAACGGCACGATCTACCGCTGGAACCGCCCCGTCTACGCGGTCGCCGACGGCGTCGCCCACCTCAGGGTCGAGAACCGGGTGCTGCCGGCCGGTCCCACCATCACCGACGTCATCGCCAACACCGCCTTCTACTACGGCCTGGTGCGGGCGCTTGCCGAGGAGCCGCGGCCCGTATGGACGCGGCTCCCGTTCGCCGCCGCGGCCCGCAACTTCGACACCGCCTGCCGGTACGGCATCGAGGCCGCCCTGGAGTGGCCGCGTCCCGGGCGGGCGGGCGGTACCGCCGAAATCTCGGCCGTACGACTCGTACGCAAGGAGCTGCTGCCGCTGGCGGCCCGCGGGCTGGACGCCTGGGGGGTGGAGCCGGCCGACCGGGACCACTTTCTCGGCATCATCGACGAGCGCTGCCGGCGGCGGGCGAACGGGGCGTCCTGGCAGGCCGCGGCCTTCCACCACGCCCGGCGCCAGGGCCTGGACCGGGACGCCGCGCTCGCCGCGATGACCCGGCGCTACAGCGAGCTGATGCACACCGGGACGCCGGTGCACACCTGGCCGGTCGCCTGGCCGGCCGCCGGGCGTCCGGCCGTACCGGGAGCACGGCAGGCGGCAACGGAAGGGGCGTAGCCGGGGCCGCGAGCCGCTCAGCGGGGGATGTTGCTGCCCGCCGCCATGATGGCCTTGAGCATCACCTGGTGGATCTGCGACGGGTCGCTGACCCGGTGCGTCGAGCCGCCGGTCGGTGCCACGATGCGGTTCAGGGCGGAGGTATCGGCCTCCGGGCCGATCGCGAGGGCGATCAGCGGCACCGGCCGCTTCGGGTCGGAGAGCTTCTTCAGCTCGCCCACCAGGGCGTCCAGGCCGATGCCGTGGGCGTCGTCGTTGGCGCCGTCGGTGAGGATGACCAGCGCGTTGAACTTCCCGCTCGCATAGGTCGAGCGGGCCTTCTGGTACGCGGCGAGCGTGGTGTCGTACAGGCCGGTGGCGCCCTGGGGTTCCGGGGCCAGCGCGCCGAAGGCGTCGGCGAGCGCTTCGCGGTGGCTGCTGCCGTCCTTGTCCCGGCCGCCGAGCCGTTCGGTGGGGGAGAGCTCCACGTAGTCCTTGTCGCCGTCCAGTGAGGTGGCGAACTTCCACAGTCCGATCTCGTCCTCGGAGGTGAACGTGGTCAGCGCCTGGAGGAGGGAATTCTTGGCGAGGTCCATACGGGACCGGCCGTTGTGCCCCGGGACCGGGGCGCCCATGGATGCCGAGGCGTCCACGACGGTGGAGAGCCGGGCGCTCTGCACCGTGATCGTCCACATGCCCATCAGGGCCTGGAGTTCCTTCGCCGTCGGCGGCTCGGCGGGGGCGGCGGAGTACGGCTGGGGGTCGCGCCCGCCGGCCGCCTTGACCACCTTCGGTTCCGCCTCCCCGGTGGGGGCCCGGAAGCCGAGCCGGCGCAGCGCCCGCTGTCCGGCGGGCTCGCTGAGCAGGGTCAGGAAGCGGTTGGCGGCGCGGGAGCGTTCGGGGTCCGTCTCGCTGTTGTCGACCAGTGTGTAGGGGTAGTCGAGCCGGGCCGTGCCGTCCTCGGGGTAGAGCAGGTCCAGATCCGGCCCGCTCTTCGTGCGTGTGTTGTGCGCGAAGGCGGCCTGCTCGGACAGCAGCAGCGCCTGGTTGCGGCGCGGATCGCTCTGCTCGGCACCGGAGGCGTCGCGGGGCAGGGTGGCCATGGCCGGCCCGTCGCCGTCCGCGGCACGTTGGTTGAGCAGCCGCGCGGTGGCGGCGGTGCGGGTGTCGGCCGTGACCCGATCCGGTGCCTTCTTGGTGTTGGCGGCGCTGATACGGGCCAGGGAGAGCAGGCCGGTGGCGCTGTGGGACGGGTCGGCGACACCCAGGTGCAGCGCGTCGCCGGACGCCGTGGCCCGGGTCAGTTCCGTCCAGGTGTAGGTCTTCTCCGGCCAGCCCAGCGACCTGGCGGCCCGGGGGACGGCGCCCAGCGCGACCGGGGACGAGGCGATGATGCCGGCGGTGGTCAGCGGGGTGCCGCGCTCCGCGCCGACCCGGTCGACCCACAGGCTCGAATCCGGTATCCAGACCTGGAATTCGGGATCGACCGGCCGCTGTCCGAAGGCGTCGGCGACCTCGTGGGCGGACCGCGAGGTGACCCTGACGTCCAGACATCTGCCGTCGGTACGCGCCGCCTCCTGCCGCGCCGACTTGGCCACCGCTTCGACCGCCGGGGCGATATCGGGCGAGGCGGCCACATCGAGCCGGGTCACGTCGCCGCCGCACGGTCCGCCGAACGGGAGCAGACCGCTGTCCAGCGCCACGACCGTGCCGGCGGCGGCGGTCAGCACGAGGCCGGTGGCGAGGACGAGCGCGCGGGGACGGGCTCCTCGGCGGGCCCCCGTGCGCGCCGGTGCGGATCCGTCGGGCAAGCTGTGTCGTCCCATTGCGGTAGCGCCTCTCCTTCTCGGAGCTCGACCGGGATGCGCCGGTGGGGGAAAACGCGCCATCGGGATGGCGCCCGTCCCCGGCCTGTCGTGCGCGATCTTCGTAACTGCTGCCGAGACCCTAGCGGGGCGGTGGTGGCGATGAGGTGGTAAATGCGGAAGCGGAGGAAGTGTGCAGTCGGATACAAGTCCTGTGGCCGATGCGGACGTTCCAGGTCAAGGGCCTGGTGACGGGCTCGTCGAGGAGCCGTCCCGCAGCATTCTGCGGAGCGAGACATGGATCGTGCTGGCCCTTTCGCTGGGGGCCAGCGGGGTGTCGGCGCTGATCAGCTTCATCGGTTCGGTGACCAAGCCCGGCGGTCTCAAGGACCAGGCGGCGACGCTCAACGGCTCCCATGCGCCCGGCCGGCCCTGGCTGGATCTCGCCTGGCAGCTGTTCGGTATCGCGAGCGCGCTGGTGCCGGTGGTGCTGGTGGCGCACCTGTTGCTGCGGGAACGGGCCGGCGGCCTGCGGGCGATCGGTTTCGACCGGCGGCGGCCCGGCTTCGACCTGAGCCGCGGCGTCGCGCTGGCGGCCGTCATCGGCGGCAGCGGTCTGCTGCTGTACCTGGGCGCGCGGGCGGCCGGATTCAATCTGACGGTGGTCCCCGAGGCGCTGCCCGCGGTGTGGTGGAAGATCCCGGTGCTGATCGCCTCCGCGGTGCAGAACGCCGTACTGGAGGAGGTCATCGTCGTCGGGTATCTGCTGCGCAGGCTGGGGCAATTGGGCTGGTCGCCGCTCGCGGCGCTCGCGGCCAGCTCGGTGCTGCGCGGTTCCTACCACCTCTACCAGGGCATCGGCGGCCTCGTCGGCAACATGGTGATGGGCGTGCTCTTCGTCCTGCTCTACCGGCGGTGGGGGCGGGTCGGCCCGCTGGTCGCCGCCCATGCGCTGATCGACATCGTGGCGTTCGTCGGCTATGCGCTGCTCGCCGGACGGGTGGGGTGGCTGCCGACGCCGTGAGCAGGCGGAGGCGCGTGGCACCGCGGTGCCTGCCGCGCCTCCCCAGGGACGACGCCGGGTGGGCCGGCTCAGTCGGTGGCCAGTAGTTCCCCGTCGATGACCGTGACCGCCGACCCGGTCAGCAGCGTACGGTCGCCGCGCAGCTCGGTCCGTACGAAGCCGGTGCGGGCGCCGCCCTGTAGACCCACCAGGGCGGTACGGCCCAGGCGTGCCGACCAGAACGGCGCGAGCGCGGTGTGCGCGCTGCCCGTTACCGGGTCCTCGTCGATGCCGACGTTGGGGAAGAAGCAGCGCGAGAGGAAGTCGTAGCCGCTGTCGGGGTTTTCGGCCCGCGCGGTGGCGATCACCCCACGGCCGCCGTGCCCGGCGAGCGCCTTGAGGTCCGGGGCCAGTGCCTGTACGGACTTCTCGTCGGCCAGCTCGACCAGGAGATCGCCGACATCGGGGCCGGTGTCGTGCGCGGAGCGGATCTCGGTGCCCAGCGCGCCCGCGACCACCGGCGGTACCTCGACGGGGGTGAGCGGGGCGGTCGGGAAGTCCATGGTGATCGCGCCATGGTCGTCGGCCGTAGTGGTCAGCACCCCGCTGCGGGTGTGGAAGCGGACCGTACCGGTGGCCGTCCCCGTGGTGTGCAGGACGTGTGCGGTGGCCAAAGTGGCATGCCCGCACATGTTCACCTCGGCGACGGGGGTGAGCCAGCGCAGCGCCCAGTCGGCGTCCCCGCCCGCGGGCAGCGGATGCGCGAAGGCGGTCTCGGAGAGATTGACCTCGGTGGCGACCCGCTGGAGCCAGGCCGTATCGGGAAAGGCGCCGGAGTCGAGGAGTACGACTCCCGCGGGGTTGCCGGCGAAGGGACGCTCACTGAAGGCGTCGACGATGCGAATCCTCATGGCCGCGAGCGTAGGCGCGCCGCAGAGCCACCGGCCAAGGCCAATCCGGGAGAACTGGCCGGGAATCCGGGCCGCGGTGGCCGGTGGGGGTGGCGTTCCGGGTGTGCGTGAGGCGCTGACGAGATGCGGGAAGGGCCTTGCTTCGACGAACAGTCCCGATATATCGTTGAGGCATCGCGACCGATCAACGATAGAGAAATGGAGGACGTCATCATGCGTTCCCAAGGACAAGAACACGGACATGAGCATCGGCATGAGCACTGCGGACCCGGGCGCCACGGCGGCCACGGCGACTTCGCGGGTGGCTGGGAGAGGCGGCGCTCGGCCTTCGGCCCGTTCGGCCCACCGTTCGGTGGCCCGCCCTTCGGCGGCGGCCGGGGGCGCGGCGGACCGCGCGGCCGGGCGCGCCGAGGCGATGTGCGCGCCTCGATCCTGGCGCTGCTCAAGGACCGTCCGATGCACGGCTACGAAATGATCCAGGAGATCGCCGAGCGCAGTAGTGGGGCGTGGAAGCCCAGCCCCGGCTCGGTCTATCCGACGCTTCAGCTCCTGGAGGACGAGGGGCTGATCGCCAGCGCCAGTGAGGGCGGCAAGAAGCTGTTCTCGCTGACCGACGCCGGGCGCACCGAGGCCGACAGCGGTTCGGACGCTCCCTGGGAGGATGCCGGCCGCGGCGTCGACTGGGAGGCGATGAACGAGATCCGCAAGGCGGGCGGCGGTCTGGTCGAGGCGTTCCGGCAGGTGTGGGCCACCGGCAGTCCCGAGCAGCGGGAAAAGGCCATGGCGGTGGTCAACAAGGCGCGCAAGGAGCTGTATCTGATCCTTGCCGAGGAAGACTGAGCGCGAAGTGCGCAGAGGCGCGGGCTTCGGGGGCCGGGGTGAGGGGCGGTCCCCGAAGCGTCAGGTGACCAGGCCGGCGAGCCTGCGCAGCGACTCGTTCAGCGCGGCGCTCGCCGAGTCCTTGAGCTTGCCGGCCATCAGGGAGACCGCGGCGCCGGTGAACGTGCCGTCGATCCGGACGGCCGTCGCCCCGCCGTCCGGGGTGAGTGCGTAGCGCATCCCCAGGGTGACGCCCATCGGGCCCTTGCCCTCGATGTCGAGCAGCCGGCCGGGCTCCAGTTCCCGTACGGTCCAGGCGACCTCCGCCGGGAAGCCCATCAGCTTCATGTTCTCCTCGTAGCCGGCGCCTACTTCGAGCGATTCCGGGCCGCCCTTGGGGAACGCGGTGTGGGTGGCGTTCCACTCGCCGTAGGAGTCGAAGTTGGTGAGCTGCTCCCAGACCTTCGCGGCCGATGCCTCGATGCGGGCCTGCGCGGTGACTTCGGCCATGCGATCACCCCTTCAGTGACGATCCCTGGCTGGTGCCGCGGAACGTAGCCCTGCCGGGGTGAAGGTTCAATAGCGCGGACCGCACTGTCCTGATGGGTCGTCAGTTATGGGGTAGGTGGTCCGGCGGCGGCGGTGGCGGGCGGTCGCCCCCCGCCCGTATGTCTGACCTCCACGATTTCCGCACATCTCCTCCGTGAGGATGAGATCGCGCGGGGACATGCGCAACCAGCGTGGGAGACGCAAATGCTTCCCGCCGGTGATGTTCCGGTCCTCAGGGGCTGGTGGGGTGGGTGCTGTGCAAAACCGTACTGCGTACAGGGGTGGCGACAGCCCCGCCCCGGAGGACCTTGAGACCCGGCTCACCGTAGAGCTCGCGTCGGTCATATCCGCGGCCCGCAGGCGAGCCACCCGTGATGGCGACCGGCAGGTCGACACCGCCCATCTGCTGCACGGCCTCCTGGAATCGGACCCCGCCGTACGCGCCGCTTTCGACGGCGGACCGCAGGTCGCGCGGCTGCTCGGCTACCTCGTCCAGCGCAGCATCGGCTACGGACTCCAATGGCACGGCACCGTCGAGGACTCCGGCGCGGTCCCCGTGGTCGCCGAGGGGGCCGTCCCCGGATGGTCACCGGCCGCGGCCGCCGCCTTGGACGGCGCGCTGGACCGCGCCCATGCCCGCTACGCCACCCGCGCGGGCTGCCTCGACCTGCTTGCCGCTCTGGTGGACGACCCGGAATCGCGGGCCGTCGAGGTGCTGTGCCGGGCCTCCGTCGACACCGCCCGGCTCGCCCACCGTCTCGACGGGGAGCGCCCCGGCCAGGACTGACAGGGGTCTGGGGGGTGTCACTGCTGACGACGGCTGCCATGATGGCCGGATGCACGCGTCTTCGGGGAGCTCGGCTGGAGCACTGTCCGGCTCGGGCCAGGGAGCTTCCGGGGCCATGGAGGCCCAGCAGTCATCGCCCGCCCTCGGGGTGCGCCGTCGTCGGGCGCCCGGCGGACGCGGCGCCGGCCTCGGTATCGCCCTGGTGTCCGCGCTCGCTTTCGGCGGTTCGGGCGTCGCCGCCAAGCCTCTGATATCCGCCGGTCTCGAACCGCTCCAGGTCACCTGGCTGCGGGTGGCCGGGGCGGCGCTGGTCATGCTGCCGCTCGCCTGGCGCCACCGGAATCTGCCGCTCCGTCGGCCCGCGCTGCTCGCGGGCTACGGGCTGCTCGCCGTCGCCGGTGTCCAGGCGTGCTACTTCGCCGCGCTCTCCCGTATCCCCGTCGGGGTCGCGCTCCTCATCGAATATCTGGCGCCCGCACTGGTACTGGGCTGGGTGCGTTTCGTTCAGAAGCGGCCGGTCACCCGGGCCGCGGCGGTCGGCGTGGTGCTGGCCGTCGGCGGACTGGCCTGTGTCGTCGAGGTCTGGTCCGGGCTGAGCTTCGATGTCGTCGGCCTCGCGCTCGCGCTCGGTGCGGCCTGCTGCCAGGTCGGCTACTTCGTGCTCTCGGATCACGGCTCCGACGGCGACGATGCGGTGGACCCGCTCGGTGTGATCGCCTACGGCCTGCTGATCGGCGCCGTCCTCCTCACCGCGATCGCCCGCCCCTGGGGCATGGACTGGGCCGTGCTCGGCGGCGGCGCGGACCTGAACGGAATCCAGATGCCCGCCGTTCTGCTGCTCGCCTGGATCGTGCTGATCGCGACGGTGGCGGCCTACCTCACCGGTGTGGTGTCGATCCGCCGGCTCTCGCCCCAGGTGGCCGGGGTGGTCGCCTGTCTGGAGGCCGTCATCGCGACGGTGCTGGCCTGGGTCCTGCTCGGTGAGCATCTTTCCGCACCGCAGATCGTGGGCGGGGTGGTGGTGCTGACCGGCGCCTTCATCGCGCAGTCGGCCAAGCCGAAGACGACGGAGACCGTACGGGTCGCCGGTGCGGGCACGGGCGGCGGCGCGAGCGTCCCTGGGGACAGCGGTTCCCCGGAGTCCCCAGGAGGCGGCGGCTCCCCGGAGTCCCGGGCCACCCCGGCGTCCTCGGCCCGGACCGGGGACGACTTGTCGGCCGGCTTCCCGGCGACATAGGGTGTCGATCATGCATTCGACTGTGTTGCCCCCTCCCGCCGCGTAACGCGGGCGGCGGCCTCCGAGGAAACCTCGGCTCGGGCTGATCCCGAGCCGCCAGGGCCTGTCCGAGCCTGATGCGCCGGACGGACCCTTGTCGCTGCCTGCACACGGGACCACGCGACCATTCCACGGCGCATGACGCCGTCCTGGATTTCCCGGAGCACCTCTCCCATGCATGCCACTGATTCCTCCGCCCTTCCCGTGGGCCGGGGGCTGCTGTATGTCACCTTCGCCGCGACCGCCTGGGGCACCGCGGGCGCGGCCGCCGCTCTCCTCTACCGCGGCAGCGGACTGGGCCCGCTCGCCCTCACGTTCTGGCGCACCTTCGGCGGGCTGGTTCTGCTGCTCGCCGTACGGGCGCTGCTGCGCCGCCGGTCGCGTACCGCCGCCGCGGCTGCCCCGTACGAGCCGCTCGGCCGGCGCCTGGCCCGGATCGTGCTGACCGGCGTCGCCCTCGCCGTCTTCCAGGCCGCCTACTTCGCCGCCGTCGAGACCACCGGGCTGGCCGTGGGCACCGTCGTCACCATGGGGGCGGGGCCCGTCCTCATCGCCATCGGGGCACGGGTCACGATGGGCGAACGGCTCGGCGCGGGCGGAGTCCTGGCGGTCGCCGGGGCGCTGGCCGGGCTGGCGATCCTGGTCCTCGGTGGCGACGGCGGTGCCAATGTCCGTCCGGCCGGGGTGGGCTATGCCCTGCTGTCGGCGGCCGGCTGTGCCGCGATGACGCTGATCACCCGGCGGCTGGGCAAGGGCGGCGGCACTGATCCGTACGCCTCGACGGTCAGCGCCTTCGCGGTCGGTGCGCTGTGTCTGCTGCCGCTCGCGGCGGTGGAGGGGCTGTGGCCCCAGGCGCACGATCTGGGGCGCAGCCTGTGCCTGCTGGCCTATATCGCGGCGGTGCCGACCGCGCTGGCCTACGGGCTGTACTTCGCCGGACTGGCCGCCGTGCGCGCCGCGACCGCGTCCGTGATCTCGCTGATCGAGCCGGTGTCGGCCGCGGCCATCGCGGTGCTGTTCCTCGGGGAGCGGCTCACCATGGCGACGGCGATCGGAACGGGTGTGCTGCTGACGGCCGTTGCCGCGCTGGCGGTGACCGAGGCGCGCGGAGCGGTGTCGGCCGCGCGGTCGGTGGCTCCGGTGGCGGGCTGAGGGTGCGGGTGCCCGGCCGGCGGTGGTCGGCCGGGCACCCGTATGTCGGGGGCCGTGCGTCCGGGCCCCGTGCGTCCGGGGCCCCGTGCGTCCGGGCCCCTCGGAACGGCGGGGCAGGGGGAGCAGGTCAGGAAGCGGGCTTCCCCGTGGCCAGTCTGCGCTGCTGGTGGATGCGCGCCGCCGCGTCCCCGGGGCCGTCGCGCTCGGCGAGGCGCTCCGAGATGCCGTGCTGGACGGCCTCGCTCCGCTTGCCCCCGTACTTGAACTTGGCGCGGACCTCTCGCACTTCGAGGCGCAGACCACGGATGCCGGACAGCAGCCGCCCGTATGGAGCGGCCTCCGCCGCGACCGGCGCCGAGCCGCCGTCCGGCTGGAAGTGCCCCATCTGGCGTCGCAGCAGCGCCGCCTTCTCCTCCGGGTCGTCCACCACATGGGCGGTGCAGGTCAGCTGGACCGCGGCGTAGAAACTGGTGGGAACGCCGTGCTCGGGCGGCTGGTCCTCGGCCGCCTGCCAGGGGCCGGGGATGAAGGTGTAGTCGTCCACCACGCTCAGCAGCACCTTCGGCCGGTCCTCCAGCGCGCTCCAGAGGGGATTGGGCCGGGCCAGATGTGTGACGGCCTCGTGGCGGGCCGGGTCGTAGGCGAAGTGCAGCGGCTGGAGCATCGGTGGTTCGCCGGGCCGTCCATTGGCGGCCAGCTGGCCGAAGTCGTGTGCCGCGAGCCACTGTTGCCACTCGGCGTCTTCGGTGGGGGCGTCCCAGGGGTGGATCAGCACGGTGGCTCCTCAGCGGGCGGAGAGATATGCCGGCTCGGGCGTGCCGGGCGCGAGGTCGTCGGAGGGTATGGGGGCGCCGTACGCGGGTGCCACGGGCAGGATGCCGCTCCAATACGGCAGCGCGAGATCCTCCGGCTCGTCGTTGGGCCCGCCGGTGCGGATCTTGGCGGAGGCCTCGCGCAGGTCGAGACGGATCACGGAGGTGGCGGCCAGCTCCTTGGCGTTGCCCGGCCGGGAGTCCGCGGCGCGCCCGGGCAGCACATGATCGACGAGTGCGTCGAGTGCGGTGGTCTTCTCCTCTTCGTCGGTGACCTGGTGTGCGGTGCCGTGCACCACGACGCAGCGGTAGTTGATGGAGTGGTGGAACGCCGACCTGGCCAGTACCAGACCGTCGACATGGGTGACCGTCACACACACTTCGAGGCCGGGGTCCGGTGCCGCGCCGGCCATCCGCAGCGGGCGGGATCCCGTGGAGCCGTGGAGATAGAGGCGGTCGCCGACCCGGCCGTAGAGGGTCGGCAGGACGACCGGGGAACCGTCGCGGACGAAGCCCAGATGGCAGACATAGCCCGCGTCGAGGATGGCGTGCACCGTGTCGTGGTCGTAGGCGGCGCGGTCGCGGGCACGGGTGGGGGTCGTGCGCTCGGTCGGTTCGTACGCCTTGGCTCGGGCCATTGCGATCTCCATTGCACTAGTGCATAATAAAGTTTGTGCTAGGAGAGTATCTGATCGAAGGGCGGCGCGCATCGGAGATTGCCGCCAGCGTCGAGCGGGCCGTCGGTGCGGGCCGGCTCCAACCGGGCGAAGTGCTGCCTCCGCTGCGGGAGTTGGCCGTCTATCTCGAGGTCAATCCGAATACGGTCGCGGCGGCATACCGCTCCCTCCGCGACCGAGGGGTGATCGAGACCGCGGGCCGGCGCGGCAGCCGGGTGCGCCCGCGCCCGGCGAGCACCTCACGTGAGGCGCTGCGGGTGGAGGTGCCGCCGGGCGTCCGGGACGCCTCCGACGGAAACCCCGATCCGTCCCTGCTGCCCCCGCTCGAACGGGCACTGGCCGAGGCCGCCGCACGCAGCGCGCGGCGCCCCGTGCTCTACGGCACACCGGCTGTGGACGATGACCTGGCCGTTCTCGCCCGCGCGGCCTTCGCCGCCGACGGGGTGCCGGAGGCGCCCGTCGCCGTCACCAGCGGCTCGCTCGACGCCATAGAGCGGGTGCTGGCCGCCCATCTGCGGCCCGGCGACGCCGTGGCGGTGGAAGACCCGGGGTGGGGCAGCCTCCTGGACCTCATCCCGGCACTCGGGCTGCGCCCCGTCCCGGTCGGAGTGGACGACGAGGGCCCGCTGCCCGAGCAGTTGGCGCGCGCGATCCAGGAGGGCGCCCGTGCCGTCGTCGTCACCGACCGGGCGCAGAACCCCACCGGCGCCGCCATCGACCGCGCCCGCGCCACCGAACTCCGCACCCTCCTGGCCGAGTACCCCCACCTCCTCCTCATCGAGGACGACCACGGGCACGGCATCGTCGACCTCCCGCTCCATCCGCTCTCCGGGGTCACTGACCACTGGGTGCTGGTCCGTTCGACGGCCAAGGCGTATGGCCCGGATCTGCGGCTCGCCGTGCTCACCGGCGATGCGCTGACCATCGACCGGGTGTGCGGCCGCCAGCGCCTCGGGCCGGGCTGGATCAGCCATCTGCTCCAGGACGCGGTCGTCCACCTGTGGCGGACCTCCGCGATCGACCCGAAGGCGGTGGCCGGAGCGTACGGCCGGCGACGGGACGCGCTGATACGCGCGCTGGCGGAGCGCGGAGTCCCGGCCCGCGGCCGCAGCGGTATGAACGTCTGGGTGCCCGTCCGCGACGAGACCGGCGCGGTGGCCCGTCTCCTGCACGCCGGCTGGGCGGTGGCCCCTGGCGCACGCTTCCGCCTGCACTCGCCACCCGGCATCCGCATCACCGTCTCCGGCCTCTCCGACGACGACATCCTCCCGGTGGCAGACGCCATTGCCTCGGCGACGGGGGTGGGGGAGGCGCGGCGGTATGAGTGAGGGGTGAGGAGGCAGTCCGGGCCGTGCGGCGCACAGCTGACCCCGGGCCGGGTCTTGAGCTCGCTCGGGGGGGGCGGTGAGGGGTGGGTGAGGCTCTGCGCCTCGTCCGCCTCGGCCGCGACGCCCTTCGTGCTCCTCGCCCAGGATCGCAGCAGGGCACCGGGAGGGGGCGAACTGCCGGAGCAGGCTGGGTCGTTGGCGCCGGGGCGCGGGGGAGAACGGGCGGGAGCCCCCGAGACGGGGCTCGGGGGCTCGGCGGGGTTCGGGCCGGGTACGGACGGGTGTCGTCAGGCAGAGGTGGTGTCGGTCCGCGGGGGTGCCGGGCGCCTCCGGCGGGGCCTGCTCTGGGTGAGGGCGGCGCCGGCCAGGATGATGAGGGCGCCGACCGGGGTGTTCCAGCTGAGCTGTTCGTGCAGGAGTGCCACGCCCGCCGCGGTGGCGATCACGGGGACGAAATAGGTGACCATCTGCGCGGTGGTGGGGCCGACCTCGGCGACCAGGCCGTACTGGATGAGGAAGGCGAGGCCGGTCCCCAGGGCGCCCAGGGCGAAGACGGCGAGCAGCGGGATGAGCGGGTAGCCGGCCGGTGCGGAGGTGAACAGGGGTGTCACCACGGCCAGTTGGGCGGTGGCCAGCAGGAGCTGGGCGCTGGACATGGACAGGTGGGAGTGCTGGGTGCCCGCCAGGGTGCGGCGGACGTAGATCCAGCCGACGGGGTAGCTGAGCGAGGCGCCGAGCGCCATCAAGGTGCCGGTCAGATCCGTGCCGGCGAAGCCCTGCCAGGCGCCGAGCACGGTGAGCACGCCCAGAAATCCGAGGCCGAGGCCCGCCACCCGGCGCCGGGTGGGGCGGTCTTCGGAGAGCGCGACGACCGACAGCACCATGCCCCACAGTGGTGAGGTGGCGTTGCAGATGCCGGCCAGTGTGGAGGGGACGGTCAGCTCGGCGTACGCGAAGAGGGAGAACGGCAGTGCGTTGAGGAAGAACGCGGCCACGGTCAGGTGGGCCCAGGTGCGGGCGGACCGGGGGAGCCGCTCGCGCTTGACGGCGAGGACGGCCAGCAGCACCAGAGCACCGAACCCGACCCGGCCCAGGGTCACCTGGAGCGGGGCGAAGCCCTGGGTGCCCACCTTGATGAAGAAGAAGCTGAAGCCCCAGATGAGGGAGAGGACGGCGAACCGGAGCTGCCAGCCGCGGGCACGGCCGCCGGCCTTCGGGGCCGCGGTCGCGGTGGTGTCGCGGAGCGAGGCGACTGCGGGGGCCGCGGTGGTGGCGGCGTCGCTGTCGGCCGCGGCGCACGCAGTCGTGGCCGAAGGGTTGGTGGTGGTGTCGGCGGAGGCGGTGGGTGCGCCGGTGGCGGTGCTCATGAGGTCCACGATGCGGGGTACAACTTCGTAGCACAAGCGAGAATTCGTGGGGGGTATCGCTTAGCATTGCTTATATGTTGAACCTTGATCGCCTACGGACGCTGAGCGCGGTCGCCCGCCATGGCTCGGTGAGCGCGGCCGCCGACGGGCTGCATGTGACGACCTCGGCCGTCTCGCAGCAGATCGCCAAGCTGGAGCGGGAGACCGGGCAGCAACTACTGGCGAAGAACGGGCGCGGGGTGCGGCTGACCGACGCCGGAAGGCTGCTCGCCGATCATGCGACACGCATCCTTTCGCAGGTCGAGCTGGCCCAGGCCGAGCTGGAAGCGCACCGCGGCCAGGCGGTGGGCGAGCTGCGGCTGGGCGCCTTTCCCACCGCCGCCCGCGGGCTCTTCCCGGCCGCGCTCGTCACCCTCCGCGCCGAGCACCCCCAGCTGCGGGCGCGGCTGACGGAGATGGAGCCGGACGAGTCGGTCCGTGGAGTGGTGCGCGGCGACATCGATCTGGCGGTGGTCCTGGACTGGTACAACCGTCCGCTGTCCCTGCCCGACGGGCTGGCGAAGGCCCCGCTGCTGGATGATCCGGCCGATGTGGCGATGCCGTCCGCCCATCCGCTGGCCCGGCGGCGGTCCGTGGAGCTGGAGGAGTTCGCCGACGACGAGTGGATCTCCTGGCCACAGGGGGAGTTCTGCAATGAATGGCTGATGTTCACGCTGCGCAGCAAGGGCATTGAGCCGCGGGTCGCGCACATGGCGGAGGAGCACGGCACCCAGCTCGCCCTGATCGCGGCGGGGCTGGGTGTCGCGGTGGCTCCGCGTCTCGGCCGTGGGCCGGTGCCGGAGGGCGTGAGCGTGGTGCCCGTACGTCATACGATGCGCCGCCATGTCTATGCCATCTGGCGCGCGGATGCCGACCGCAGGCCCTCGATCCGGGCCGCCGTGGGGGCGCTCCGCACGGCCGGGAAGAACCTGGAGGACTCCTGAGGCGGCCACCGCCGGTGGCCCCCGGCTCCTTCAGGCAGGCGGCACGATGCCGCGGATGATGCCCAGGTCCAGCAAGTCCTGTGGGCGGATGCGGAGTTGGTCCGCCGTCTCGTGGACCTGGGTCTCGTCGCGTTTGAGGATGGCCGCGGCCAGTTCCGGGGCGATCACGGAGAAGTAGCTGTCCGGTGTGGCCCAGAGCCGGTCCGGTGCGGCCAGGGCCAGCGCGCCGCCCGAACCGCCTTCGCCGATGAGCAGGGAGGTGACGGGCACCCGGGCGGTGGCGAGCGCCGCGAAGGTGTCGGCGATGGCGGCCCCGGCGCCGGCACGCTCGGCCGCCGCATCGTTGGCGGCTCCCGGTGTGTCCACGAGGGTGAGGACCGGGATGCCGAGCCGGTCGGCGAGCCGGACGAGCCGCGCCGCGGTACGGAACCCGGCCGGGCGGGTGGCCGTACCGCACTGGGCGGCGAAGGCGATGGTGCGGCCCTGACGACGGCCGAATCCGCACCGTATCCCGGGGTCGACGCCGCCGCAGCGGTCGCCGCTGATCTCCTCCCGGTCGTCGAAATAGGCACGCAGATACGCTTCGGCGCGCGGCCGCCCGGAGGCACGGGCACGGACCACCGCACCCCAGCCGGTCTCCGGCAGCCCGGGCGGGCCGAGCGCCGCCGGCGGGGGTGCCGGCTCCATCGCTCCTGTACCCAACACCCTTGGCGTGCCCAGTAGTTGCAGCCATCGTTGAAGCGTGGCCCGCAGCCGGTCGGGCGGGACGACGGCGTCGATGTGGCCGGAGGCAAGCTGCCCCTCGGCGCTGTAGGCAGCGGGGTCGGCATCCGGGGGACGCACCCGCGAGCCCGCGAAGCCGACCTGGGCTCCGGGGAGCGCGAGGATCACATCGGCGGCCGCTCCGAGGGTGGCCCAGCCGCCGCCGGTCGTCGGGTCGCGCAGCACCGCGAGCTGTGGGAGCCCGGCGGCACGGTTCAGCGCCGACTGCCGTGCCACCCGCTGGAGTTGGGTCAGCGCGCGCATCCCCTCCTGCATCCGGCTGCCGCCCGTGGCGATCAGTGAGACGACCGGCAGGCCGTTCTCGCGCGCATGGGTGTAGGCGGCCTCCAGCCGGTCGCCGGTGCGCTCGCCGAGGGAGCCGCCCAGATAGCGGAACTCGAAGGAGAGCACGACCGTTTCCCGGCCGCCTATCGTGGCCAGGGCGGTGACCACCGACTCGTGCTCGCCGGTACGCTCCCGGGCGCGGGCCCGCGCGTCGTCGTAACCGCGCCAGCCGAGGGGCCCGTCCGGCGTGGACGACGCCCCGGGCGCGGCGCCACGACCGTCCGGCACGGCCGCCTCGTTGGAGGTGTCCGCCACCGCCGCGATGGCTTGACGGGCGGTCAGCCGGGCGCACGGCAGCGTCGCGGCGCCGACACCGGCACTGCCGCCCGGAGCGCCTTCGAGGGCCGCAGCCCCCTCGCCGTCACGGCGGTCGTCGGCCTCTCCGGAGCCCGCCTCCCTGTCCCCGGCTCCGCTGCTTCCACCGCTACGCATGGAGCTCACGCTTGAGGATCTTGCCCATGTCGTTGCGCGGCAGGGCGTCCAGGAAGTGCACGGTGCGGGGCCGTTTGTGCGGCGCGAGCTGGCGGGCGACATGGTCGGCGAGTTCCTCTGCGGAGGGTGCCGGGCCGGCGTCCGGACCGGTCTCCGCCACGATCCAGGCGACGATCCGCTCGCCGAGGTCCTCGTCCGGCGCGCCGGTGACGGCGGCCTCGGCGACACCCGGGTGGGCCAGCAGCGCGTTCTCGATCTCGCCCGCGCCGATCTTGTAGCCGCCGCTCTTGATCAGATCGGTGGCCTTACGGCCCACGATGCGGTAATTGCCGGCGGCGTCGCGGACCGCCATGTCGCCGGTGCGGAACCACCCGCCGTCGAAGGCCGCGGCAGTGGCATCGGGGCGGTTGAGGTACTCGACGAAGAGGTTCGGGCCGCGCACCTGGATCTCGCCGACCGTCTCGGAGTCGTTCGCCTCGAGGGCCTGGCCCGCCTCGTCGACGAGCCGGACATACACCCCTGGGAGCGGTACGCCGACCGTGCCCGCCGCTTCGGGTCCGTCCGCCCGGACGCTGGTGTTCATGAGCGTTTCCGTCATGCCGTAGCGCTCGATCACCCGTCGGCCGGTGGCCGCCGTGATCCGCTCATGATCGGTCAGCGGCAGCGCGGCCGAGCCGGAGACCAGCAGCCGGGCCCGGGAGAGCGCCTTGGCGAGCGCGGGATTCTGCCCTGCCTCGGCAGCCAGACGGTGGTACATCGTCGGCACGCCGAACAGCATCGTGCCCTCGGCGGCGAGCTCCCGGGCCACCGCCTCGGTGCTGAAGCGCCCCAGGTGGTGAACGCTGCCGCCGCGGCGCAGCGGCCCGAGGATGCCGAGGATCAGCCCATGGACATGAAAGAGCGGGAGGGCGTGCACCAGCACGTCGTCGGCGGTCCACTGCCAGGCGTCCGCCAGCGCGTCGAGGGTGTGTGTCAGGGCGCGCCGGGGGAGGACCACGCCCTTGGGCGGACCGGTCGTGCCGGAGGTGTAGACGATCAGGGCCGGTGCCTCATCGCCCGGTTCGTTCGGCAGCGGGGCCGGCCCGGCCTCCTCGGACGGCGCCGCGGCCTCGATGCCGATACGGGACAGCGCGGCGAGCGGGCCAGGCAGCTCGGCGTCCGGCTCGGCCAGGACGAGCGAGGGCACGCTGTCCGCCACGATGTGCGCCAGTTCGCTCTCACCGATCTTCGGATTGACGGGCACCACGGCCACCCCGGCGAGCAGCGCCGCCACCGCACCGACCGCGGTCTCCAGCGTCGGCGTCGCCCACAGGGCGATACGGGTCTCACCGGCGATCCGTTCGGCGAGCACACCCGCCGCCGAAGCCAACTCACGATGGCTGAGGCTGCGATCGCCGAAGCGCAGCGCGGGTGCGGGCGAAGCGTCGCGCAGCGCGGGGAAGAGCACGTTCACCGGATCTCCTTCGTCCTCGTCGGCACCCGGCCACCTCGCGGCCGGGCCGCCCCGCTCGCGCACCTGCCGGTACCGAACGGGCTGACCCAGACCACTCTCGCAGAGACCACTGACATGACGGCTTCGGTGTGGGCGTTGGCGTGGGATTCGGCGCTGCGACTTTTCGATACGGCGGCATCTGATCTTGGTGGTGGACACCAACCGCCGGCGGCACTCCGGTCGCGGCCGGCGCCCGCGCCCTCACCCCTCACCCCGGGATCTTGCGGAAGTCCCACGACGCGACGGACTCGGGCGTCAGCCGCAGCCACGCATGCCGGCCGTCGTGCGGCATCGCGGACATCCCGAAGTACTTCTCCGCGAAGAGCCGCTCCGGGGCGTCCAGTTCGGGGCACGGCTCGCCGGTGCGCGGCGCCTCGGCGACGAACTCCGCACGGCCCGCCAACTCGGCCCCGCGCAGCTCGCCGTACCCGTGCCCGTCATCGACGACCACCGCGATCCGCGGGTCCTTGCGCAGCTGGGCCCACCGCTTGCTGCGGGTGATGGAATAAAGCCACAGCGCCGTACCGTCCCAGACGAACCACAGCGCCCCGACGTGCGGCGCGCCGTCGCCACCGACCGTGGCGACCCGGCAGGTGCGCTGCGCCGCCAGGAAGGCGTCGAGCTCGCCCTGCGTCATCATGATCCGGCGCCCACGCCGCTGTGTGTCGGCCATCCGTCATCACCTTCCGCCGTGCGCCGCTCATGCGGCACGGTCCCGGTCACCCGGCGCCATCTCTGAGTTATCTGACTGTGTGTCAGAAAGCATGCGGGCTCTTCCTGATGTACGCAATGGCCGCTAGCCTCGGGCGGCCTTTAAGGGGCTCGCCCGACCCACGGGGACCAGGCCCGCCAGAGAGGGATGCGATGCCTTCGGACACTGCACGGCTCATGGGTCAACTGGACCCGGCCGCGACGGTACTGCTCACCGTCGAATGCCAGCGCGGGGTGGTCGGCCCTGACAGCGCTCTGCCCGAACTCGCCGACGCGGCCCGCGAGTCGGGGGCGCTGGCGAACGTCGCCCGCCTGGTGGCGGCCGCCCACGAGGCCGGCGTCCAGGTGCTGCACGCAGTCGCCGAACGCCGCCCCGACGGCCGCGGCAGCAGCCACAACGCCCGCCTGTTCAAGGCGGCCGAACGACTGCCCGTCCAACAGCTCACCGGATCCGCCGCGGTCTGTATCGCCGACCCGATACCTGTCTCCGGCGACGACTTGGTGGTGCGCAGGCTGCACGGCCTCTCGCCGATCGCCGGCACCGACGTGGACGCACTGCTGCGCAACTTCGGGTGCCGGACCCTGATCATCGCCGGAGTGTCGGCGAATGTGGCCATTCCCAACGCCGTCTTCGATGCCGTGAACCTCGGCTACACGGCCGTCGTACCCGCAGACGCCATCGCGGGCGTACCTGCCGACTACACCCCTGCGGTGATCCGCCACACGCTCGCCCTGGTCGCCACCGTCACGACCACCGATGAGGTCCTGACCGCCTGGAGCCGACCGCACCAGGACGACTGATCGAGATCGAGCTACGGAATTCGTTGCCAAGGGAGCCTAGGTCAACGGAATTAGAAAGGTACCTAGCCGCATGCGGATGTAATCAGTAGGCTCCGGGGAAGCTTCCGGGCTCACCCCTCAACTACGCCCGTTCCACTACCAGCTACGGCTCAGCCCCCGGCACCGGCACGCAGTCGCCACACCCAAGGACAGCCATGCCGCCACCCCCGCACGACCGGCCGCTGCCGGAGACCGAGCGCACACGCCACCGCCGTCTTCGCGAACAGGGCAGCCTCGACCGTGCCGACCTGGACGCGATCCTGGCAGCAGGCTTCGTCTGCCACCTCGGGGTGAGCGTGGACGGCACTCTGATGGTCGTGCCCACGGTCTACGGCTCGGACGGCAGCACGCTCTACTTCCACGGCTCCGTCGCCAGCCGCAGCCTGGTCGCGTCCCCGGGGGCCGCCGTGTGCGTCACCGTCACCCACGTCGACGGACTGGTACTGGCCCGCTCGGTCTTCGAGCACGGCGTCAATTACCGCAGCGCCATGGTCTTCGGCGTCCCCCGCCCGGTCACCGACCCGGACGAGAAACTCGAAGGGCTGCGCTGCCTCACCGAGCAGGCCACACCCGGCCAGTGGGACTACGCCCGTCGCCCCAGCCGCAAGGAACTGGCCGCCACCGCCCTGCTCGCACTCTCCCTGGATGAGGCATCGGTAAAGGTACGCACCGGTCCCCCCGACGATGGCGACAGCCCTGACGCGGAGCTGCCGGTGTGGGCCGGCGTCCTCCCCCTGCACCCTTCCTGGGGCGCCCCCGAACCGGACCCCCTGCTCACCCCGGGAATCGTCGCACCACCCCACATCGCCCCACGCTCGGCGGCCCAGTAGCGGCCGGCCGCTCCTCGCTATCCGAACTGGCCCACCTGGTAGTCCCCGGCGGGCTGCTGGGTGATGACGTTCCCCCGGTTGAAGGCGTTGATGAGGGCGATGGCGCACACCAGGGCGGCGAGCTGTTCCTCGTCGTAGTACTTGGCGGCGTTCGCCCACGCCTCGTCCGTGACGCCACCGGCCGCGTCGGCGATACGGGTGCCCTGCTCGGTCAGCTCCAGGGCGGCGCGCTCGGCTTCGCTGAACACCGTGGCCTCCCGCCAGGCCGCGACCAGGTTGAGGCGCACCGAGGTCTCGCCTCCGGCGGCGGCTTCCTTGGTGTGCATGTCGATGCAGCCGGCGCAGCCATTGATCTGACTGGCGCGGAGCTTCACCAGTTCCTGTGTCGCGAACGGCAGCGTGGAGTCCGCGAGCGCCTTGCCCGCGGCGATCATGTGCTTCATGGTCTTGGCGGCGACCGGGCTGGCCATGAGGTTCAACCGAGCAGTCATGCTGCACTCCTATGGGCTCGTGGTTGCTGTTGCCCCCTTGGACGGGACAGCTTGACGAGATGTGACACGGGCGGAAGAGGAAGCGGGGCGTCGTCGCCCATGCCCAGGGTGCTGTGGTCTGCTTTGCGGGAGCCGCCCGTAACGGAAAATCGCCACGGCCAAGACCGCAAACCACGCTCCGACGGAGGTCAGATGGATGCGCTGGGCCAGGCCATGGCCGCCCGGGTGTCCGAAGAAGGGGCCGACCGTAAGGATTGCGGCCGTCATGGAGACCGCCAGGAGCCACGGTCCCCAGCGGCGCACGAGTTCCAAGGGCGGGTGGCCGTGTCGGGAGGCGATGATGAAGAGCGCCATAGAGGCGAACAGGGCGAAGTGAACCATGCCGCTGGTTGTGGTGTGCCAGGGGCTGCCTTCCGGGCAGCCGCGTTCCACCGAGGGTGCGCAGTGCAGTGGCAGCAGCACGTCGGCGATGGAGAACATCCCGAAGGCTACGGTGGCCGCGCCCCCGGCCGAGGATCGGCCCCCGGGCAGAATGCTCCAGGCGAGGGCTCCGCCTGTCGCCACCAGCACCGCGCAGGAGATCTCCACCAGGCTGAACAGGAGCCGGTAGGGCTGGTCGGCAGCGAAGAGCTCGCTGACGTAGGAGTCGCGCTGGTGCAGCCCCGTGGGCAGGAAGAACTGGAGCACCCAGTCGTTGTAAACCAGCGACGCCGTCAGCAGCAGCCCTGCCGAAGCCGTCCCCCGCGCCGGCCGCAGCCTCACCGGTACCGAACGGAAGTGGAAGCGGACACCGCACCCTCCTCACGTATCGCCGAACGCTGTCCGTCGGCCGGCCACCACAGCGCGCAAAACTCAAGCCCCCTCATGGTTGCTGCCCGAACCTGCACCTACGCATCTCTGGCATGGCCACCTTCACCCGAACAGCCGACGGCCGTTCCATTGCGGCGCCGATCCGTTTATGGGTGTGCGGGGGAACGCCGTGCGGGCGAGAGGGCAAGAAGTCCGCTGGGGCCGGCGCGCGGTCGGGTTCGCTCGCTTCTACGGTGAGAAAAGGTGCTGCCGGTCGTCCGGAGAGGTCTGTGCCGGCCTCCGAGGATTCCGTCGTCGTGAGGAGTGCGTGATGGCCCGCTGCCGGAGAGCGCATTCTCTTTATGGGCGCACTGCTGTGGTGACCGGGGCCGCTCGCGGGGTGGGGAATGCGCTGGCTTGGGAGCTGGCTCGACGGGGGGCCCATCTCGCCCTGCTCGATCATGACGGGGATGCCCTTCGCCGGGTGGCGTCCTCCTTGCCGACCGAAGTGCATTGGTGGAGCGTCGATGTCACTCAGGACGGGGCCATGGCCCGGGTGGCGGAGGCGGTTCGCGAACGGCTGGGGGAGGCGAGTGTCGTCGTGGCGAACGCGGGAATCGCCGAAGGCGGGCCGTTCGCGGAATCCGATCCGATGACATGGCGCCGGGTGATCGAGGTCAATTTGATCGGCAGCGCGATTACCGCTCGCTCTTTCTTGCCGGACCTGCTGTCCACTCGCGGATACTTTCTTCAGGTGGCCTCACTGGCGTCCATCGGTGCGGCTCCGCTGATGAGTTCGTACTGCGCTTCCAAAGCCGGCGTCGAATCCTTCACACAGTCGTTGCGTGCCGAACTCGCTGCGCAGCACGTCCGGGTGGGAATCGCCTATCTGAATTGGATCGAGACCGACATGGTCCGGGATGCCGACCAGTACTCCGTGCTGCGCGAACTCCGTGCCCATATGCCGCCGCCGGCCAGAAAGGTCTACCGCCCGGAGTGGGTGGCCGACCGGTTGGCAACTGCGGTGGAACGGCGCTCGACCGCTGTGTACGCGCCCGCCTGGCTCCGTACTGTGCAGGTGGTGCGCGCCGCACTGCCGATCGTCGTCACACACTTCTCCCGCCGGGAACTCCCACGGCTGGCTGCCCGTACCTCCTTCGAAGCGACGGGTCTGCTCGGGGCTGGAGGGCGAGCGGATGCCGACGCCGCCCTGCGCCGGGCTGACGCCGAAGACAGCCCGCAGTGACCGCACGCGCCCGGCATCGCCGTCCATCGGGGGGCGTTGCGGCGCGAGCCACCTTCTCGGGGGTGAGCTGTATCAGCGCGCGGTCTCTTCCTGAGCGAGGCATTCCCGCAGTCGGGCTGATGTGGTGAAGAGGTGGCCGCGCATGCCGATCGCCTCGGCGGCCCGCACGTTGTCCTGGCGGTCGTCGACGAAGAGGATGCGGCCCGGTTCCTCTCGCAGGGCCTGCTGGCACCACCGGTACGCGTCCGGCTCGGGCTTGGCGTGGCCGATGCGGCAGGAGAAGGCACGTACCTGGAAGTGGTTGAGCCAGGTATGGCGTGCCAGGTAGTAACTCGCCAATTCCTCGGGGATGTTGGAGAGCAGTGCGAGGCGCCGACCCTGTGCCGCGAGCTCTTCGATGAGGGCCACCATGGTGTCGTCGACGGCGCTCCAGCCGGCGATGTCGGCCTCGATCAGCTCTGCGATCCGGTGGTCGTCGAAGTGAGTGCCCAAGCAGTCGGCCACCTGGCGCCAGTAGCCGGGTCCATGTGTTTCGCCGCGGTCGTACGGCGGGCGCAGCGCCCAGTAGGCGTCCCAGAAGGCCGCGGCGGAGACGCCCGCCGTCCGCACCAGCCGGTCCTTGCCTTCGGTGGACTGGGGGCGTGCGATGACGCCGAAGAGGTCGAAGAGCACGGTGCTCATGTGGTCACACCTTCCGTACGGTGACGCCCGCCGCGCTCAGGTGGTCGGCCTGGTCGTCCGGTGCGGAGTCATCGGTGACGACGGCGTGCAGGGCCGGGGCGGGGGCGACGAAAGCGAGGGCGGTGCGGGAGAGTTTGGCGGCTTCCGCGACGGCGATCACGCGACGGGAAGAGGCGATCGCGGCGCGTTTGACGGCGGCGTCGTCCAAGTCGTAGGCGGTCAGGCCGTTTTCGGCGTTCAGTCCGCAGCAGCCGACGATCGCGGTGTCGAAGCGCAGGGCGGCCAGGGATGCCTGGGTCAGGGGGCCGGTCAGCGCCAGTTCGCCCGGCCGGGGCCGGCCGCCGGGTACCAGCAGGGTCAGCTGTGGCGCCTCTGTCAGTGCGGTCACCGCGTGCAGGGAGAGGGGCATGACGGTCAACCGGCGGTGGGCCAGCGCACGGGCCACTTCCAGGCAGGTGGTGCCGCTGTCGAGGACGACGGACTCTCCGTCGGCTACCAGCCGGGCGGCCTCGACGGCAATGCGCCGCTTGACCTCCGTCCCCTCCTGGGCCCGCAGCGCGAACGGCGGTTCCTCGCCGCGCAGCAGCAGGCTCCTGGCGCCTCCGCGGTAACGCTCCAGTACCCCCTGGGAAGCCAGAACTTCCAGGTCACGGCGGATGGTCATCTCGGAAGCGCCGGTGAGCCCGGCCAGCTCCGCGACGCCGATGCTGCCCGCCTCCCGTACCGCCTCAGTGATCTGCCTCAGTCGATCTGTGCCAGCCATAACCCAGATTGAACATCGATCGCGTTCGAATAGCAAGCTTTCGAAAGCTGAACTTGTTCGCTATGTTCGAAGTGTGGAGAGAACACTGCGGCTCGGCCGCCTGGCCACCTTCGCCTACTTCGTCCTGAACGGCTTCCTGATGGGGATGTGGATCGTCCATATCCCCGATATCGAGCACCGCGCAGGGATCAGTCATGCCGTACTCGGCTGGCTCCTGCTGCTGCTCGGCGCCGGAGCCTTCGCCGGTATGCAGCTCGTCGGCCCCCTCACCGACCGCTTCGGCGCCCGTACGGTCGTACCGCTCAGCGCGGCCCTGTGCAGCGCCGGTGTGGTCCTGCCGGGATGGGCGGCGAACGCCTGGACGCTGGGGGCCGCGCTGCTGGTGCTCGGCCTCGGCAACGGCTGCCTGGATGTCAGCATGAACGCCCACGCCATCCAGGTCGAGCGCGGCTACCAACGGCCCGTCATGTCCGCCTTCCACGCCGCCTTCTCCATCGGTGGCGTCCTTGCCGCGCTGGTCGGCGCCCGCATGCTCAGCTGGGGCTGGAGTCCGGTGGCGAACCTCGGCACGGTGGCGCTTTTGGGGCTGGCGATTGCGGTGGTGGCAACCCCTGCGCTGCTCGGGCCCGGCGGCACCGATGTCCCCGAGACCCCTGAGACCCCCGATGGCGCTGCTGCCGCGAAGGGCCGGCGCAGGACCAGGACTCCCAGGCGCATCTGGGGGCTCGCCACTCTCGCGCTGATGGTCATGCTCTGCGAAGGCGTAGCCAATGACTGGAGCACGCTCCATCTGCGCAACGTCCTGGGGGCGCCGGCCGCCACCGCCGCCCTCGCCTACGGGGCCTTCTCCACCGCCATGACCATCGGCCGCCTGCTTACCGACCGGGTGGCCGCGCGTTTCGGCTCGGTGGCCGTGCTCCGCTACGGGGCGTCCGCTGCCGCACTCGGTCTGACCGCGGCGTCGCTCTCCTCCTCGATCCCCTTGACCCTGATCGGCTGGACACTGTTCGGAGCCGGACTGTCCGGTTGCGTCCCCCAGCTCTTCAGCGCCGCGGGCCACGCCGACCCGGACGCCGCCGGCGCCAACGTCTCCCGCGTCGCGGGCCTCGGCTACGTCGGCATGCTCGCCGGCCCCGCGATCATCGGCCCGCTGACCCAGCTCATGCCGCTCCACCTCACGTTCTTCCTGCCCGTGGCATTCTGCGCGGTCGCCGCCGCCACGGCCGGCCTCCTGCGGCCCCGTAACGCCGCCCCCGCACGCCTGGAGGCCGGAGGCGGCGCGACCGATTCCGGCAAGGGCCCGGCCCGTGCAGCCCCTCGTTAGTCGGTGGCAGCGGCCGGCCTGGTGCCGTACTCCGGTGTCTCCCGGGCCGGTAGTCCCCGCAGCAGGCTGTCCAGGAAGAGGTCGAAGCGGAGCGGTGCGTCGCCGAGGAGCCGCTGTTCCTGGGCGCCGAGCCAGGTGACGAGCGCGGTGCCGAACACGTACCAGCTCTGCTCGGCGAGCTCGGGGTCCGCACCGGCCGCACGGAATGCGGCGACGACGGCATCCCGCATCGTGAAGAAGCCGCGCGTGTGCCGGTGGGGGCGGGAGATGCGGGTGGCGTAGCCGGGAATGGACAGGAACTCGTCGTGCGCGGCCCAGGCGAGGCGTCCCAGCCACTCGCGCCACGTGTCGGGTGTCGGTGCGTCGGCGGGAATGATGCGGTCGATGACCGTCTCGCTGATCAGGTCGATGACACCCTCCCGCCCGGAAACCCAGCGGTAGAGGGCGGAGTGCGAGACCTCGAGCCGGGCCGCCAGCTCCCGCATGGACAGCGACTCCAGATCGCCGGAGGAGAGCGCGGCCGCCACGATCGCGCCTCTGCTCAGCCGCGCGGGCGGGCCGGGTCGTTTGCCGGGACGAGTCATGCTCCGGACCTTACCGACCCCCGAGAACGTTCGGTGACGGCCCGCCAGGCTTCGTAGTGACCATTGGTCTCTATTGAGTTAGGGTCGCCTTACTAACTTCTCCGGGTTCTCTGTGTGGAAAGGAGGGAGTGCTGTGTCCGTGCGCACGGAAAGGGACGCGAACCCCCGCAACGGAACGACCCGGCGCCCCGCGAAGGCTGCGACGCCGGGACTGCTCCTGCTGCTCGCCTGCGGTGCGATGTTCCTGGTCATCCTCGACGCCACGATCGTCTCGGTGGCGCTGCCCGCGATCGGCTCCGAACTCGGCTTCACAGCTGCCGAATTGGGCTGGGTGGTCAACGCCTACACCCTGACCTTCGCCGGCTTCCTGCTGCTCGGCGGCCGATTAGCCGACCTCTTCGGCACCCGTCTGCTGCTGGTGACCGGCTTGGTGGTCTTCACCGTCGCCAATCTGTGGTCCGGACTCGCCGCAGATCCGGCGCAGTTGGTGACCGCCCGCGCCGTTCAGGGCATCGGCGGGGCGCTGCTGATGCCCGCCACGCTGACCGTCGTGCACCAGGCGTACGGCGATCCCGTGCGACGTGCCCGCGCGCTGGGGCTGTGGAGCATGGTCGGGGCGGTCGGCGCCGCCGCGGGAACGGTGCTGGGCGGGGTTCTCACCGATGTGTTCGGTTGGCGCTGGGTGTTCGGGATCAAGGTCCCCATCGGTCTGGCCGTTGCCGTCACCGGGTGGCTGATGCTGCCCCGACGAGCCGCCACCGAATCGGCCCCGGCGCGCCGCCGCATCGATGTGATCGGGGCGCTCCTGGTGACGGCCGGGCTCGCGGCCCTCGTTCACGGTGTCGTGACGCTGCGCGCAACCGGCACGCGCGACGCCGCGTTCGGCAGCCTGGCCGGAGCCGTCACGCTGCTCGTGCTCTTCCTTGTCCACCAGGGGCGTTGGGCGCGCGACCCCCTCGTGCCGCTGCGCATCTTCACCAACCGCTCGGTCAGCAGCGCCAACGTCGTCGTCTTCGGTCTGGGCGTCGCCTACCTCGCCAGCCCCGTGCTGCTCGCGCTCTACCTGCAACAGGTGCTCCACTACAGCCCCACCCGGGCGGGATTCGGCTTTCTGCCCTCCGCCTTCGCCGTGATGATCGGTGCCCATCTGTCCGGCCGTCTCACTCCGCGCTGGGGCACCCGCCGCACCGCTGCCGTGGGAACGGCCGTCTCGGCTGCCGGCTTTCTCTGGTTGTCGGGCATCGGAGCCCACAGTGCGTTCCTGATGGACATCGCACTGCCCTCGCTGCTGTTCGGCCTCGGCGCCGGTGTGGCATTCACCCCCATCACCGTGGCGGCCACCGGTGGTATCGACCCCTCGATGACCGGGCTGGCCTCGGGGCTGCTCAACACGACCCGCCAGGTGGCCACGGCACTGGGTATCGCCGTGCTCACCACTCTCGCTGAGGCCCGTGGGGGCGCCCCCGGCTACGCCCTGGCCTTCACGGTGTCAGCGGTAATCACCCTCCTCGCCTCCCTCGCTGCCGCGGTGTGGATGCCGCCCCGCGCCGAACCTGCGCGCTCTTCGGCTGCATGACAGGGCGTTGATCCAACGGTGGTGAGTGCGGATCCGCTCCGACGGTGTCTGATCGGCACCGCTGCGCGGACGGTGGGCGAGGCTGCTGCGCGGGCGGGCGCGGGGCGTGGTGGGGGAGCGAAACGGGCCGTTCTACCCGCTGCCCTTCCGCTCCCGCAGGAAGAAGTCGCTGAAGCGCTGGGTCCGGTCGCTGCGCCGGCTGTCCGACTCCTCTTTCACGATGCCGCACAGCTGCTGTGGTGTGTGCCCGGAGAGGGCCCGGAACTCCCGGCTCATGTGGGCCTGATCGTGGTAACCGCCCAGGGCGGCGAGTTGGGCGAGGGAGGGGCAGCCGCTGGAGGCGATGGCGAGCGTGCGGTGGAACCGGAGGATTCTGGAGACCGTTTGGGGCGGGATGCCGACGTGCTCGCGGAAGAGACCCTGGATGCGTCGGCTGCCGCGGCCGGTGGTGTGCGTCAGCTCGCGTAAGGTCACGCCGCCGTCGCGGGTGCAGAGCAGGTTCCAGACCTCGGTGATCAGCGGGGAGGCCGGCGGGCCGGCCGCGAGCTGTCGGGCGAGGAGGGAGTCGAGAATCGCCCAGCGCCGGGGCCAGTTCGGCGCGGCCGCCAGCTGTTCGGTGATCCTCGTGGTCCAGCCGGTGCCCATCACCTCGTCCGGCTCGACCACCGCCCTCGCCAGGTGGTGCAGGGGGACGCCCATGCAACGGTGGGCGCCGAGCGGGGTGAAGTCGACTTCGACCGCATGACCGGGGCCGAGGTACCCGGCCAGGACGGGGGCGGTCTGGATGCCCGCGATCATGGCGGGCCATCCGCTCGACGGCCCGGCCCGGTTGAGGCCGTCCGTGATGTGCAGAGGGTCACCCCAGCCCAGGAGCAGGGTGACCGCGGCGGAGGGGAGCGAGAGCCGGGGCGGTCTGGGCCCTGCCATCCGGTAGCCGCGATAGCGGAGCACCTGCCCGCGCAGCCACCCAGGCGCGGCGCGGTCGATGCTTTCGCCCTGGTCGCCCAACTCGCCCGCCGCCACGTGCTGCTTCGTCACCCTGGACCACCCCCGTCAACTCCCCAAGCACGATTGCGCTTTCGTACAAGACCCAGGTTGCCCCCGGGGCCCAGGCTGTGGCGGTGCGAACAGTCTCTTTGGGAGGGATTTCTCCATGAAGCTCAGCATTCGGGTGGCCGCGGCCGCCGTGGCGTCGGCGTCGTTCGTCCTGGGCGGGGCGCCAGCCGTGCCCGCCGACGCCGCGACACCGGCCGGGGCGGGCGCTGCTCCCGCCGTCCAGCGGCCGGCCGACGCGGTCGAGACGTACGGGAACATGGCCACCGGGTCCTGTCTCGACGACAGCCAGTACGGCCTGCGCGGCTACGCCTGCAACGGCTCCGTCTTCCAGAAGTGGAACGTGCACAAGTGGGCCGACAACACGCGCCAGTTCCGCAGCCTCGCCACCAATGAATGCCTCTACGACGACGGCGTCACGCTCGACACCCGCTCGTGCAACTCGTCCCGCCAGCAGAGCTGGTTCGTCTTCGTGAAGGGCGACAAGCTGACCTTCCAGAGTCAGGCCACGGGGGAATGCCTGGATGACAGCCAGTTCGGGCTCCGTACGATCCGGTGCAACGGCGGTCTCAACCAGACCTGGCGCTAAGCCGCCGGTGGGCTGGAGGGGGTCGGGCCGGCGCCTGGTGGGGCCCGCGTGCCGGCCCGGTTGGGATCAGCCGAGGTCGGAGACCAGAGCGGCGGCGAGCTCATCCGGACGGGCGGCGAACGGCGAGTGGCTGCCGGGTAGTTCGCGGACCGTGAAGGGGTTGTCGGGTGCGAAGGCGTCGGCCTCGGTGATCATCAGGTCCTGCATGGCCGGCGTGGCAGCCCAGTCCTCGGCCAGCCGGAGGAACGTACGCGGTATGCGCCCCCAGCGGGCGGCCGTCAGGTGAACGGGCGTCGTCACGAGGGCAAGCGGCAGGTCGGGGCTGAGGGCGCGGCGCCAGCGGACGAACTCCTCGGTGGGCACGTCGTGGTAGTAGGTCTGCCGCATGTCCTCGATGTACGAGGGATCGGCTGACAGCGGGTTGATGCGGAGGGCGCCGAGGCTCTTCATGTCGCCGATGCCGAGCCCCCGGCCGCGGGCGGTCGTGGTCTGCTCCGGGGTGCTCAGGTAGTCGGTGAAGCGCGGGCGCCCGGCCGGGACGCAGGCGGAGAGGTAGACGAGCCGGTCGACGAGGTGCGGAGCGGTCTCCGCGGCCAGGGACGCCGGTCCACCGCCCGCGCTGTGGGCCACGAGGACGACCGTGCGGAAGCGTCCGCGGACCTCCGTCAGCGTGGACAGGATGCTCGCGACGCACTCGTCCAAGGTCAGCCCGGCGAGCGCGGACTTCTCCGTGGCGAGGCCCGGTTGCCCGGGAAGCAGATATCCGGAAGGCAGCGGCGCGTCGAAGCCGTGACCGGGCAGGTCCAGCGCGACGCTCGCCGCGCCGCGGTGCGTCAGCGAACGCTGCGTGGCCGCCCAGTGCCAGGAGGAGTGCCAGGCGCCGTGGAGGAGGACGAACAGGGAGTCCGGGGAGGGCGCGTTCATCAGGGACGTCACCTTTGAGGGAGTGGGAGGGAGCGGGACGGAGTACGGGGGGGGGATGGCTCTTGGCCGACGAGGCCCGACGAGGCCCGACGAGGCCCGGCGAGGCCCGGCGAGGCCCGACGAGGCCCGACGAGGCCCGACGAGGCCCGACGACGATGACGACGATGACGACGGCGGCGGCTCGGCTCACGGGAGCCCCGGTGTGGCATGGGAGCACCGGTGCGAACCGTCGTGCCGCTCCATTCCAATCGGTCCGCGACGCGCGGCCAATGCCGATGCCGGACAGGGGGAGGCGCGATACCTCACAGGTATGGGGCAGGGGCTCTGATTACGCTGGGCGTATGGAAGCCCGTCATCTCCGCTACGCCCTCGCCGTGGCCGAGCACCAGCACTTCGGGCGGGCGGCAGCGGCCCTGGGCATCGCGCAGCCGCCGCTCTCCCGCCAGATCGTGGACCTTGAACGGGAGGTGGGCGAGCGCCTCTTCGACCGCACCCCCCGGAGGCGTGTTTCCGACCGCGGCGGGGACGGCGTTCCTGACGCCGGCGCGACGGGCGCTCTGCGAGATGTCGGCCGCGGCGGTCGAGGCCGGTCGCGCGGCGCGGGGGGAGACGGGCCGACTGCGTCTGGGCTTTATCGGCTCGGCCCTGCTCCAGTTCCTGCCGTCGGTCCTGCCGCCGTTCCGACGGGACCACCCGGACGTCCGGCTCGAACTGCGCGAGATGTCGACTGCGCGCAGCGCCGCCGCCCTGATCAGCGGCGAACTGGACCTGGCCATCGGACGGGGCGCCCCGCGCGGGCCGGGTGCCGAGGAGCTCGTCTCCGTCACCGTTGGCCGGGACCACCTGGTCACCGTGGTGGGTATCGGCCACCCCTACGCCGGCCGGAAGACGGTGGGACGGACACAACTCAGCCGCCAGCACCTCATCGTGGCGCCGGTGGATGACGAACCGGCCACCTACGCGGGCTTGCGCACCTTCCTCGGCGACGACGCGTCGGCTCTCGACACCGCCACCGAGGCGAGGGACCTGCACACCATCATCGGTCTGGCCGCGTGTGGGGTCGGCGCGGGCCTCGGCCCGTCGTGCATGCGCGCGGTCGCCCGGCCCGGCACCTGGTTCTGCGACGTGACTCCGCGGACGCCGCTGCCCGACCTGGTCCTGTCCTACCGGGGCGACGAACGCTCCCCGGTGCTCGCCGCGTTCCTTGCGGAGACCCGGCGTCGATCCACGGTGGGTGCTCGGCCGGGCCGCACGAAGAGGAGCGCGCGCAAGGGGCCCGGGGCGAGCGACTCCCCTTAAGGGGCGGCTGGCGAGCTTACGGCCGACGTCCCCACGCGGAGATCATGGGGGCCGTGGCCAGATCGAGTTGACCGGTGGCGACGTTGGCCAGGTGACGGTCGATCTCCTCGTCGGTGGCCAGTCCGTTCCCGGCCAGCTGGTGGCGGATCTGCCGGACCGTCGCGTCTTCCAGCACGGCACAGGCCGGCGAGGTGATGGGGAAGTACGCGTCGGCCTGGACCTGGTCCAGCCCGGCTTCGCGTAGCACCCTGGGCAGGGTCCGCCCGTACGCGAGGTCCGCGCCGCGTGCCGCCATCAGGGTGCGGAAGCCGGACCGCAACCGGTTGGCGAGCTGTTGTTCGGGGCCCGACTCGTCGGGGCACAGCAGTGGCTGCAAGGCGGGGTCGGCGTCCTCCAGGAGCAGCCAGCCGCCGGGCCGCAGCGCCTGGATCATCCGCCGCAGGGCCTCGGCGCGGTCGGCGACATGCACCAGGACCAGCCGTGCGTGCACGAGGTCGAAGCCGCCGGGCGGCGGCGGATCGGCCGCCACGTCGTGGGAGCGCACCTCGATCACACCGTCGGCGATATCGCAGGTCCAGGACACATCGATATCGGTGGCGAGCACCGTGCCCGTCGGACCGACCCGCTCGGCGAGCCCGAGGGGCACGGAGGGACCGCCGGCGCCGACCTCCCAACACCGCATGCCGGCACCGATTCCGAGCCGGTCGATATGGCGGAACGTCACGGGGTCGAACAACTCGGAGAGCGCGCCGAAGCGGATTCCCGCCTCCGACTGTTGGTTGTCCAGAAGGTATCCGCGGTCGCTCTCGCGTTCAGCCATGAGGCGATTCTGGCAGAGGATCGCAGGACGGACTCGACGAGGAGAATCCGCTGGTGTGCGTGGGACACACTCACACCCCCCTCGGCCCGGTCCGTGCGCGCGAAGAGGGTGCTTCAGCGGCTGGCGCCATCCCCCAACGCCCGTGCCCAACCCTTCAGTTGGTGGTCATCCAGGCCGGTGCCCAGCCAGTCGTGGTCGAGGTCGGCTCCCGGGAGGGACGGTACGACCGCGACGTGCAGTCCGGCGGCACGGGCCGCAGCGATGCCGGTGGCCGAGTCCTCGAAGGCGACAGAGCGCTGCGGGGCCGCACCGAGTGCCTCGCATGCCATCAGATAGAGGTCCGGTGCGGGCTTGGGGGAGGCTACCTCGTCGGCGGCGAACGTGTGCGTGAAGTGAACGGCGAGGCCCGCCGATTCCAGTGCCGTGTCCAGCAGTTCCCGGGGGCTGTTGCTGGCGACGGCTATGGGCACGGCCGCCCGGCAGGCGCGCACCAGCTCCGCTGCTCCGGGGAGGGCGGCGGCTCCCGCGGCCAGCTCCTTGCGGACTCGTTCCAGGAGCTCGGCGGCGAGCTCGGCACCGGCGCCGGGCCGCCCGAAGTAGTCCGCCATGGCCGCTGCCGAGGCCTCCACGGTACGGCCGATGACCAGCGCTTTCTGTTCGGGGCCGAAGGAGTGGCCGTGCGCGGCGAAAATGGCCGCTTCCGCGATGGTCCAGCAGACCTCGGTGTTGACCAGCAGACCGTCGCAGTCGAAGACCACGGCCTCCGCGCTGGTGGGGAGCGAGCGCATACGGGTGCCCTTTCACTTCTGGTGAGTTGGTTGCCTGTTGCCGCGGCCGTGTCTCATTCCCCGAGCGCGAGCCGGACCCCGAAAGCGGCGATGACCGTACCGGTGAGGCGGTCGAGATAGCGGCGCGCCGTGGGCTGTTGCAGGCGGTCCCGGAGCACATGCCCAAGGGTGATCAGTAGACCGGCCCATAGGACGGCCAGCAGGATGTGGATGCCGGTCAGAAGCACGCCCGCGGCGAGGTGCGAGGTGTCGGCGGGGAGGAACTGCGGGAGCACCGCGACATAGAAGGCGCCCATCTTCGGGTTGAGAAGGTTGGTCGTGATCCCCTGACGCCAGCCGCCGGGCAGGGAGTCGCCGGATCCTGATCCGGCTTCGGCCCCGCTCCCAGGTATCTCCGGTGCCTCGTTCCCCGAACGGCGCCAGGAGGCCCACAGCAGCCTGCCGCCCATCCACACCAGGTACGCGGCCCCGGCCCAGCGGAGAATCTCGTACGCGAGGTGGGACGCGGTGAGCAGCGCGGTCACACCGAGCGAGGTGAGGATGCCCCAGATCAGGGTGCCGCTCTGGATACCGAGGACCACGCCCCAGGCACGCCGGCGGTGCCCGAGCGCGGCAGTGCGCAGGATGAGGGCGGTGTCCAGCCCGGGTGTGAGGGTGAGGAGTCCCACCATCAAGGAGAAAGTCCACAAGGCGTCGATGGCGATCATGAGCGCTCACGATACGTCCGGAGCCATGGAACGGCTACATTTCTGCCCGGTATCGGGCAGGGATTGCACTTTTTGGTCGCTTGGCGCGTGGAAAGCGGTCCGGGCCTCCAAGCGGCTGAAGGCCGTTGTTCCACCACACGGCACAGGGCCACGGCCTCCGTCGGCACCCCGCCACTGGCCTTGAGTGCGGTGTGGCGCGCCCGCCCCGACCGCCTGCGGTGTGCGATCAGGAGAAGATCGCGTGCACCTGATCGACTGCTTCCGGCCCATAGCCAACCGTGCCCACGGGGACCGCGCCGTCGATCGCCTCGATGACGCGCCCGGCCCAAACGGGCCCGAATCCACCGCAGAGCTCGATCAGTTGTACGCCCTCGCCCACCAGGCGGCGCGCCACCTCAATGGCCTCCTCGGGCTTCTCCACCCCCACGAGGACAGTGCGGCACTTGCCTGTGTCCACGACGCTGACATCGCCGCCGGTGCCGCTGCCGGCCGCCGTGTAGATGAATCCCCAGTGTGTGAGCGCCATGTGCTCGGACCTCCTGTGACCGTCGAAGCCACCAGCCAAACAGAACCGGGGCAAAGACGTCCCGGATCGGAGGTGACCCATGTGTGATCCGCGCCTCACACCGCCTGCTCCCTGAGGGGCAAGCCACGGTCTTCGTCGGCTGGATGTGCTCGGCCCACCCCGCCAACCGGCCCACGAAGTCCGACGGCCGGCGCTCAACACGTACCAGGGGCAAATCGGAATATTTCGGTGTGCATGATCCTAGAGTGGCCTGGTGAACGGTGGCCGCCCAGTAAGGGATGACGAGGGGAGCGCGGTCCGGCTCCTGGCGTTGGCCGACGGAGTGTTCGCCATCGCGATGACGCTGCTGGCGCTGGACATCGCGGTGCCCGACGGGCTGGACTCCGCCAGGTTCGCGCAGGCACTGAGCGATGTGATGCCCAAAGTCTGGGCGTACGTCCTCAGTTTGGTGGTCATCGCGGCATTCTGGCGGGGTCACTACGAGACGTTCCGGTACGTGCGGGACGTGGACGGCACGATCATCAAGCTGGTGCTGCTGGGCCTGGGGCTGATCGCCCTGATGCCGTTCCCCACCACTCTGCTGGCCGAGTACGGGGGCGAGCCGCAGTCGGTGGCCGTCTACTCCGGCGCCGTCGCGGCCATGGGCGCCACGCAGCTCGCGCTGACGATCGTGCTGTGGAAGCGCCCATGGCTGGGGAGAGCGGTACTGTCCGACCCCGTCGCGCGCAACGAGGTGGTCGACCTCGCGGCGACGGTGCTGGTCTTCGCCGTAGCCATCCCGCTCGCCTTCGTCTCGCCGACGGGCGCGAAGCTGTGGTGGGCGGTGCTGATCCCGATCAGAGTGCTGACGGGCAAACGGGGCAAGCGCCTGCGCGCGGACGCTCAGCGGCCCGGCGCCTAGCAGGACGTGATGCACCCGCGCGCGTCCGGGTGAGCGAGGGAGCAGGGGCGCTGCGCAGCGCCGTTCGGTCGAGGGGTGCTCCAGGGCCGCACCCTCCGCGCCAGAGTCGCACCCACCCTCCAGGCGAGCGACCACGAGCCTCAGGTCATCCGACTTTGCTCTTGACGCCCGTAGGCTGCCCGCGCTGACCATTCCTCCCATTCCTCACGAAAGGGGCTGCTCATGACCTCTCGCCTCAGCCCGTACATCAGCTTCTCCGGTGACGCGAAGCAAGCCATGGAGTTCTACAAGGAGGTTCTCGGCGGCGACCTGTCCGTCAACACCTACGGTGCTTTCGGCTCCGAGGCGCCGCCCGGATACGCCGACAAGATCATGCACAGCCACCTCGAGACCGCCGGCGGATTCACCCTGATGGCCGCCGACAACCCGCCCGGGACCGAGCACAAGCCCGGCAACAACTTCGCGGTGAGCCTGACCGGCGACGACTCGGACAAGCTGCGCGGCTACTGGCAGAAGCTGTCCGCGGGCGGCACCGTGGCCGTACCCCTGGAAAAGCAGATGTGGGGGGACGTGTTCGGCATGTGCACGGACAAGTTCGGCATCACCTGGATGGTCAATATCAGCGAGCAGTAGAGCTGATCCGGATGCCGGCGCGTCGGCGCTCCAACCGGGGCACCGACGCGTTGTCCATGTCCGAGGCCGGCTCGGGCGCACATCCGATGGTGCCCGGCCGACCGTCCCTGGCCGGGGGGCGCGCGTGATGCGGGGGCTAGAGGCTAGGGACGTTACGTCAGTGCGCTGTTGGCGGCATCGAGGATGTTGCGGAAGGTGCGGGTGATCACCGGCCCCGCGACGTGGCGGGTGAGGAAGGGGCCGAGCAAGGGGACGGGGATCTCGGCGCGGGTGGTCCAGCGCACGTGGGTGCCGCCGTCGACCTCGGTGAAGGTCATGCGGCCGAGTTCGTGCCGGGACGGCGGCAGGCTGCGTTCGACGACGTACTCGGTGGCGTACGGCGGGTCGTACTGGGTGATGCGTTCCCGGAACCAGCCGATCAGCCAGAAGTGGCTGCGCACCGCACCGACTCCATACGGCGCGGACTCGCCGTGCCGGGTCAGACGGCAGCGCAGAATCAGGGGCGAGGCCGTGTAGTTGGTGGTCGTGGTGAGCCAGGTGAACACGTCCTTGATCGGGGCGGCGATGACGCGTTCCACGGTCATGGTTTCCACAGCGGGTGACCTCCTCGGTCGAGTGGGAGCACCGTCTCGGCGCGGTGCAGCTTGTCCGGGTTGCGGACGCCGTAGACGCCGGTGATCCGTCCGTCGTGAATCTCGAACGCGACCAGCCAGTCGAGTGCATCACCGTGACCGCACCCAGGCGGTTGAGACCCTGGCGGGTCACGACGCGGACCAGGTAGGCGCGCGGATGCTCGACCTTGGCCGGATCGACCGCGCGCCACCGCAGGTTGCCCCCTTTCTTCGGCTACCCATCGAGACACCGCACGTCAGCGAACTGTGACAGTCCGCCGTGGTGATTCGCTTCACAACGGACATTCAGCGCTGTTGATCACTGCGCTACTTACTGATCCGCGGGTCTTGGTCACGCCGGGCCTCGGGCCCGCGATCCGGGAGTTGCCGACCCGGGTTGTGGCTGTTTTTCCTTCAGGCGTTCGGCGAAGCGTGACCCTGCTGCCACCAGGACCATGAGAACCGCGGTGCATCCGCCCAGCGACATGACCGCGGATGGAGAGGTGCGGTCCAGGACGATGCCCCCTACGAGTGCACCAATAGAGAACGTTGCCTGGAAGGAGGCGGTGAACAGGACCGATGCCGCTTCCGGGGCATGCGGTGCCGCCTTGGAGAACCAGGTCTGCGACGCGACCGGAACGGCGCCATACGCCATGCCCCACACGATGAGCAGTATCACTGCGCCGGTCTCCCAGCGGCCCAACGCTGGAAGCAGGAGAGTCACCGCGGCGATCAGGCCGGCCGCGAGCCCGAAGACGGTCCGGGGATACCGGGCCACCCAGGCGCCGCCCAGGAAGTTGCCGAGGATGCCGGCGGCGCCGTAGAGCAGCAAGAATGTAGTGATCAGGGCACCGCTGGCGTGGGTGACCTGTTCCAGGAACGGTGTCACGTAGGTGTAGGTGCCGAAGTGAGCCAGCACAACAAGGAACGTCAGCAAGAGTGCGAAGCGGGTGTTGACGCTGCGGAGCATGTCATTGAGGACGCCCAGCCGAGTGACCTGAACCGGAGGAAGCGGCGGTACGAGCAAGAACAGCATGACCAATACGCCGACCGTCAGAGCTCCTATGACGATGAAGGCCGTTCGCCATCCGGCGAGATCTCCGATGAGGGTGCCGGTCGGCACACCGAGGACGGATCCCAGCGGGACGGCAGAGAAGATCACAGCAGTAGCCCTGCCGACCGAGGCCGGCGGCACCAGTCGTTCCGCCAACCCCGCCCCGATCGACCAGAAGCCGCCGATCGTGATCCCCACCATGATCCGGGAGGTGAGTACGAGCCAGAAGTCCGTGGCCGCGGCGGCAAGGAAGTTCGCCAGGGCCAGCAGGAGCATGAAAGCGCACAGCATCAGTCGGCGGTCGAAGCGTGCCGTGGCCGCGGTGACCAGTGGAGCCGCGACAGCCGCCAGGAAGCCGGGCATGGTCATCATCAGGCCGGCCACCCCGTCCGAGACGGTGAAACTGGATCCGATCGAGGTCAGCAGACCGATCGGCAGGATCTCGGTGGTGACGATGGCGAAGATTCCCAGCATCACTGAGACCACGGCCGGCCAGCCCATCAGCGGGAGCCGAGGGGATAAGAGTGGGCCGTTGACTGAAGCGGTAGTGGTAATCGGCATGGCATTCCGTCCTGTGAAAGGCAGCGCGTTGCGCGATCAGTCCAGCAGGCTGCGCCGAGAGATGGCTGGCAGGTTTGCGCCTGCACCCTTGCCCTTCACGGGTGATGTCGCATACCCGCCGACAATGGCCCACGCAATGCAATGTCTTGGTCCCCGCAGCGGAGCCGGCAGGGCGACCTGAGCACTCTGACGACATGGGGGCTGCACCATGGATCGTGCAGGACCGGGACGCGGCGAGCCGCAGGGTGGTGGATCGTGGTGCGGCCGGGGCCGCGTCGCCTCTCGCCCGTGTCCATCCGCGTCGCCGCAGGCATCTATGCGTCACTATGTGCGGAAACATCCTATTTGCCTGGAGGTCGGCATGAGCCGTGATGATCTTCCGTATCCAGAGACCGGGCTGCTCCTCACCCACTTCCTGACGGTGGCCGACGTGGCCCGATCCCGCGCCTTCTACGCCGACGTTCTGGGCGGTGAAGTGGTGCTCGCCGAGAATCCCTGCATCGTCAAGCTCGCCAATGGATGGATCATCATGAACCCCGGCGGCGGGCCGACCCCCGATAAGCCAGACGTCACCCTGCGCCCGCCCACTGACCCGCACACGGTCAGCAGTTTCCTCAATATCCGCGTCGCCGACATCGGGGAATGCCACCGGCAGTGGAGCGCCAAGGGAGCGGAATTCCTCACCCCGCCCCTCGACCGCAAAGCCGAACTGCGCTGCTATCTGCGAGACCCCGACGGCTACCTCATCGAAGTAGGACAAGCCACCGGTATGCAGCAGGGCGTCTTCGCCGACCCGCCCGCCGGCAACAACTGACACCGACGGGCCGAGAACGAGGCCGTCTGCTGCGAAACCCAAGGCGAAACGGTCCATGAACGAAGCTCAAGAAGCGGCGCGGCCTGGCCACGCGCTACGACGAGACCGCCACCCATTTTCCTCGCTGGCCTCCACACCGCCGGCATGGTCCTCTGCGGCCGGCAAGGATTTCCAGAAGAAGCGCCCTAGACCTTCGATCCCGGCTTCCAGTCCTGGGCGAGGAGCCCGAGCAGCACCTCGTCCATGAACTCGCCCATCACCCAGGCCGAGGAGCGCATCACACCCTCGCGGACGAAGCCGTTGCGCTCGGCGGAGCGCAGCATCGCGGTGTTGTCCGACAGCGTCTCGATCTGTAGCCGCTGTAGGCCGCGCACGATGAAACCGTAGTGGCACAGCGCCGCGACCACGTCCGTGCCGTAGCCCTTGCCGCGCGAGGACGGCAGCAGCCCCAGCCCGATGTGCGCGGCCCGGTTGTGGTTGTCGATGCCCCACAGTGTCGCGGTGCCGATCAGCGTGCCGCCGTCCAGCTCCACCACGGAGAACGGGACGAGCCCTTGCTCCTTGTCGTCCACCACGAGCCGCGGATCCTTCGAGCCGGGCGTGATCGGTCGCCACGGCCCGCCCTCGGCCCGCGAGGCGTTGACCACGTCGTCGTAGAGCTCAGCCCGCAGGACCGGAATGTCGTCCTCGTGCCGGGCCCTCAGCCCGACCTTGTTGCCCTTTAGCATGCAGGCTTCTTATCCAACCGGGCTGGCCTGCGCAAATGAATTTGAGGCCAGCTCGGTTGGTGGAGTGGAGGTAGCAGATGAGGGCGACGGCGAGGCCGACGAAGGCCAAGGGGGAAGTGCCCGGCTTTGCGAGACAGCGCGCTGCGTCAGCCGAGGGTGACCGAGCCGCCCTTGACCGTCACCTTGGCGGGGGCCAGGCCCTTCGTGGCGGGACCGGTCTTCACGCTGCCGTCGGTGATGTCGAACTTGCTGCCGTGGCACATGCAGTTGATGGTGCCGCCGGAGACCTCGCCGACGACGCAGCCCGCGTGGGTGCAGATCGCGGAGAAGGCCTTGATGTCGCCGTCCTGGGGCTGGGTGACGACGACCTTCTCGCCCTTGAAGATCTTGCCGCCGCCCTTGGGGATCTCCGACGTCTTGGCGAGGGCGGGGCCGCTGTCCCCACCGGCGGACCCGTCGGCCCCGCTCCCTCCGGCGCCGCCCGAACCGTTGTCGCCGCCTCCGCCGCTCGTCTCCTGGGCGGCCTGATCGTCACCTGCGGCCTTGGAGTCCCCGCTCCCCGCGTCCGACATGCTGCCGCCGCAGGCCGCCAGCGCTGCCGTGAGACCGGCCGCGCCGACCGCCGCGACGACGGCCCGCCGCCCCGCCCCACGTCCCTCCGGCGCCGGGCCGGCCTCCTCCGCTGCGGTCACCGCTGCGGTCTCCGTCCGCTCCGACGCTGCCTGTCGAGCCATGGTGTGCCTCCGGTTCTTGGTGGTGCCTTCGGTGCGCGATGTGCTCCATGGGCGTTGTACAAGGTCCATACGGAGCCACCGCCCGGCGCGTTCAATGCGGGGGTGTGCCACCCGCAGGAGCGGACCTCGGGCGGCAAGCTGTGACGGTGGGAGGTGGGCGGTGGGAGGTGGGCGGTGGGCGGTAGAGAGGCCCTAGCCGCCCGAAGACCGCCCGGCCCCCCCCACGCCCGTCACTCCTTGCCGGCGCCCCCCTCCAACGCGCTCATCAGGAAGTCCCGCTGGAAGTGCAGCAGCTGTGCGTTGACCGCGTCGTCGGCCGGGAGGTGAGTGGCGCCGGGCAGGGGCAGCACGCTGTGTGGTTTGCCCGCTGCGAGCAGTTCGGCCGAGAAGCGGAGGGTGTGTGCGGCCGCCACATTGTCGTCCGCGAGGCCGTGGACCAGCAGCAGCGGGCGGCTCAGCAGATGGCCGTGGCCTATCAGGGAGGTGCGCTCATAGTTTTCCGGCTGCTCCTCCGGGTGGCCCAGGTAGCGCTCCTTCCAGTGGGTGTCGTACATCCGCATGTCGGTGGGCGGGGCACCGGCGACCGCCGCGTGGAAGATCTCGGGGTGGTACAGCACCGCGGCCGCGGCCAGGAACCCGCCGAAGGACCAGCCGCGGATCGCCACCCGTGTCAGATCCAGGTCGCCGCACTGCGCCGCGGCCGCCCGCAGCGCGTCCACCTGGTCCTCCAGCGCCGGGCCGAGCTGGTCGCCATGAATGGTCTTGTCCCAGGCCGGGCCACGGTTCGGGGTCCCGCGCCCGTCGGCCGCCAGCACCGCGAACCCCTGCTCGGCGAACCACTGCGAGACACAGGTGAACCAGTCCCGGGCCCGTCCTACGACCTGTATGCTCGGCCCGCCGTACGGGTCGAGGAGTACCGGCAGCTTTCCGGTGCCCTCCTCGTGCCACGACGGCAGGTAGAGGACGCCGCGCAACTTGCGTTCGCCGAGCGTCAGATGGACCGGTCGCGGGGTGATCGAGGGTTCCTCGGCGAGCGAGGTGAGGGCCTGGTACGGCGGGTCGCCAGCCGCCCCGTCACCCCGTAGCACGCCCACCTCGTGGCCCCGTGGGGTCAGGCCCGCCAGGACGAGCGTGCCGCCCCGCGCCGCCCCCGTATACCTGCCGGGGTCCCGGCTCAGCCGGCGGAGGTCGTGGCCGGGCTCATGGCACCACACATGGGTCTCCAGCGGGTCGTCGCTCGCGGTGAACAGCACCCGCTCGCCCTCCACCCCGAGGACCGCGCACAGCTGTAGCCCCTCCGGGGTGACCCGTTGGCCGCCGACGGTCAGATAGCGGGTGTCGCCCTCGTCCTCGGGGAGCACCAGGGCACCCGACGCCGTACGGGCCGGGGTACCCGTGAGGATCTCCACCCAGGCGGGGTCGGTCCGCTCATGGAGCACTTCGGTGGCGCCGGTCTCCGGATCGACCGCGAGCGTGCGCATGGTGCACTGATCGCGGCTCTGCACGGTGACGAGCGGACCGTGCGCGTCCCAGCCGGCCGCCACGACGTACTCGTACGCCTTACGGTCCCACTCCACCTCGACCCGCTCGCCCTCCAGCGAGAGGAGCTCCAGGGTGACCTCCGCGTTGGCGGTGCCGGCCGCCGGGTAGCGGATCGCCTGTGGAGGCTTCGCCGGGTCGGCCGGATCGCTGAGGTAACGCCGTTCCACGGGGCTGGTGTCGACCCTGGCCACCAGGACGTGGCGGCTGTCCGGCGCCCACCAGTAGCCGCGCGACCGCCGCATGGATTCGGCAGCGGCGTACTCGGCGAGCCCGTAGGAGATCTCCGGGTCCTCCGCACGGGCCAGTTGCCGGTCGGCGCCGGTCAGATCGACGACGTGGAAGCAGCGGCGGCTCACATAGGCGATGTACCGGCCGTCGGGGGAGGGGCGGGGGTCGACCACCGGACCGGCCGCGGGGACGGAGAACGGTGTGCCGCCGTCGGTACGCACCGCCCACAGGGCCCCCGACAGCGCGAACGCCACCAGACGGGCCGCCTCATCCGTCGCGTACGACACCACTCCCACCGACCGCTCACGGGCGCGCTCCCGGCGCAGCCTCTCCTCCTCGGGGACCGTCCCGGAACCGGCCCCTACCAGGAGCGCCGGATCGGCCAACAGCCTTTCCGAGCCGTCCTCGTACTGCCACAGTCGGCCTATCGGATCGGCGCCCGAGCCCGTGCGGACGAAGAGCACCCGGCGGCCGTCGGGGGAGACGGTGAAATGCCTGGGAACACCTAGGGAGAAGCGGCGGGTGCGGGCGAACTGGCGGGGAAAGTCAACGGAGTTCGTGGACTGCTCGGATGGCAGGGTGCTGCTGTGCAAGATGCTGTCCTCCAGATGCTGAGGGCGTTCTGGTCTGTGGCGCTCCCGGGGCACGGCAAGCCCTGGGTGCAACCTAGGCATATTTCGGATTCAGAGAAAAGGCCCGGCTGTGAGGTGTGGATCGGTGCAGCGCTGAGCGCCGGTAGGTGACCGGGCGCAGCTGAATGAAGAGCCGGCGACGGGACGAGGCCGTGGCCGTGGTGGTGGTGCAGAAGTTGGCCCAAGAAGTCTTGGCGCCGGGCTGTGCCGTGCGAGGGCGGCCGCTCCGGGAGATCGTCGGAGCCGACGATCTCGATACTTCTCTCACAGGGGCCCGTCGACAATCAAGTGAAATAGACCTGACGGACGTCAGGGGGCCGGCGAAGTGCGGCAGCCGTGGGCGGGGCCGCCGCGCTCAGCCCCTGTACAGCTCCGGGCGGCGGTCGCTGAGGTAAGTCGTGGTGCGGCGCGCCGAGGCCAGGGTGGTGGGGGCCGCCTCGCCGAACAGCAGCTGGTCCCCGTCGCAGGCGGCGGCAGGGTCGAGGCACTCCACCGTGCCGTCCGGGGCGGCGATCGTGGTGCGGCCGCAGAAGCGGAGGCCGCCGTGCTCGCCGGTCCAGTTGGCGTAGGCGACGTAGAGCTGACTCTCGAAGGCGCGGGCGGGCACGAGGGTCCGGGCGACGAAATCCCAGGGGCTCATCAGGCCCGTGGGGACCAGCAGCAGATCCGTGCCCGCGAGCGCGTGGGCCCGTACGGCCTCGGGGAACTCGACGTCGTAGCAGATCAGCATGCCCACCGTCAGGCCGCCCAGGGAGGCCTGGACCACGCCGCTGTCTCCAGGGGTGAACAGCTCGTGCTCGGCCCGGCCGTAGAGGTGTGCCTTGCGGTAGACGGCCAGCGGTCGCCCGTCCCGGCCGACGAGCCGCACCGCGTTGTAGAGGTGTGCACCGTCCCGCTCGGGCCAGCCGTACGCCATCGCGATGCCGGCTTCCCGGGCGATCTCGGAGACCGCGGTGCACTGCGGGCCTTCCGTGGTGCCGGCCGACTGCGCGAGGGCCGCGGGCTGGAGCGGATAGCCGCCGATGGTCATCTCGGGAGCGAGCAGCAGCTCGGCGCCCTCGGCGGCCGCCTTGCCCGCGGCGTCCCGCAGCCTGTCGAGGGTCTGCGGGAAGTCCGTCGGGCCACAGACGGTCTGAAGGCAGGCGATCTTCACTGCGTACGTCCTCCGGGGGTGACACCCGCCGGCAGTGCCGGCGCCGCCGGCGGCGACCTCACCGGCCGCGGGCCCGGGCGAGATGCTCCAACTGCCGTTTGTCCGGCTTGCCGTTGCGGTTGAGCGGGAAGTGTTCGAGCACGACAACTCGGTCGGGGTGCTCGTAGGCCGCCAGGATGCCACAGAGCCGCTCGCGCCAGTACGCGTCCTCCTGGCCCTCGTCGTCCTCCACGAAGAAGACGAGCTGGGCGCCACGCCGCTCGTCGGGCAGGGCGACGATCCTGACGGAGCAGCCCTGCGCCGCCACACTGCGTTCGATCAGCTCGGGGTAGAGGGTGTAACCCTTGCGGTGCACCGCGTATTTGCGGCCGAGGACGATCAGATTGCCGTCCGCGTCGAGCCGGCCGAGATCGCCGGTGCGCTGCCAGCCCTGGGGGGCGGGCTGGAGGGTGCCGTCCTCGGCGAGGTACCCCTCCAGTGCGTCGGGGGTGTTCACCTCCACCTCGCCGGGCTCGCCCGCGGGGACCGCCCGGCCCTCGTCGTCGACGACGCGCACCCGGATACCGTCCATCGGCTGCCCGCACGCCACCGGGTTGTCCGGCGTCGCGAAGGCGATATTGCCCAGTTCCGTGCTGCCGTAGCTGTCCAGCAGCGGCCGCCCGAACTCCGCCTCGTACTGGCCGACCAGCGGATCGTCCAGCGGCGCCGCGCCGACGCAGAACATCCGCGCCCGCGCCAGCCCGGGGCGCAGACTCGGCTTCCGCGAGGCGAGGTTGAGCATGCTGCGGTAGCTGGACGGCGTGGCGTCGATGACCGTGGCTGCTGACTCCTCCGCCATCAGCAGCGCACGGTCCAGCCGGCGGTACGGGGCGATCACCAGCGAACACCGCTTCAGCCAGGCGATCAGCACCATGGAGAGGCCGTACTGGTGCGCGAACGGCAGCAGCGGCAGCAGGACGTCGTCCTCCCGGTGCCCGACCTGCGCCGCGTTCCGTTCGAGGTTCTTCAGGAACTTGCGGCCCGACTTGACCACGCCCTTGGGGGTGCCGGTCGAGCCGGAGGTCCACATGATCAGGCCGTCGGGGAGCTCGCACCAGGTGTCGGCGGTCAGCCGCTCGCCCGCGACCTGCCGGCCGGCGGCGGACACCAGCAACTCGTAGAGGTGTACGGCTTCCTGGTTGCTGTCGAGCGGTGAGTCCTCGTCACTGAGGACCAGCTTCGTACCGGTCCGCAGGATGATCCGCCGGGTCGGCTCCGCATGCTCCTGCTGGTCGACCAGCACGATCGAGGCGCCTATGTGCATCAGCCCGAGCAGCGTCGCCACCCAGGCGGGTGAGTTGCCGGCCTTGAGCATGACCCGGTCTCCGGGGCCGACGCCCCGCTCGCCGAGCACCTGCGCGATGCGAAGTGCGTCGTGCTCGAATTCGGACAGGGTCCGCACCGAGTCAGGGGCAAAGATCTTTGCGTTCACTGGTCGCACGCTTCCTTCCTCGTGGGCAGACCTCACATGCGGCATCACTACGGAAACCAGTGGGAGCCGCCCAGCCGACAGGGCAGGGCACGTGCCTCACCTACGGCGAGTCTGGAAGCGGGGGCGCGGGGAGGGAACCCTTATCCGCACCCCTAAGGTCCCTTCTCTTGCCGCCCCGGACTCGGGACGTTCCGGTCGGAATTCCGTTGCGGGCCGGGCCTACCAGGGACGTTGCACAGGGCGCACCGCGGGGATCGGCGCCGCTGCGAGAAGGCGTCCGGCGAACGTGGGGGAGCGGCGTGGGCGCGGTCGCGTTCGCCGTGGTCTGCCCCCCCCCGTCACCGCGGCGTTCGAGGTGCCGCGGAGGGCAGCATGCTCGATCTTGGTTTCGCGGGCAATTCCGCCTGCTGGTTTTCTGGCGTGTTCACCTTCCTGCCCGGCGGGCGTGATACGTCGCGCCCCGCTCCACCCCACTCCGGGAATTCCTTTCGGCCATCTTCCACCGCACCGGCTCAGGTGTCCGTGCGCCGCCCCTGGCCTCCTTCGTGGCGTGCCCCGTGGAGACGTCGGTCCGGCGGGGTGAGCTGACTTTTGCGGGTTACTCACGGGTCAGTTCTTGTACTTACTCTGGGTAGCTCCTCGTGTGCGAGTGTCAAGGCAGTCAAGTGCCGCCACGCCAACTCGCGTCGCGCTGCTGCGGATTGCGCTGATGGGTGGGGTGGTCACGGTGTGATGGTGCGGAGAAGTTCCCGCCGGCCGCTGGTGTCCGCGCGCTGCCGCTCGTCCGCGGAGGCCTGTGCGGAAGTTTCGGCCCGTGGGCTGTGCTGATGGCGCGCGACCCCCAATTGGTTGCTCAAGCGCACTTTTACGTGACTCATACTCAGGAGGCCTTGCGGAAGGCCCAGGAGGCCGAGAAGCGTGGTCGGTGCTTCGCGTGAACATCTGGCGGCGCCGTGTCGTCGACCGCCGGTGGAAGCGGTTGTTCCGGTGGTTGAACGGGGTGTTCCGGATGGCTCGGCCGGTTCGTGTTTGTGCAGGCAGTGACAATGCAGACTGCGGAATCATGAATTCCGTGCCGGTGTGGCGGCACCCGGAATCTGAAATTCCGCGGCAGTCGGGCCCGGATCGGATTGCGAAATTCGCGCGAATGGCACGCCGGCCGGTGGCGTACACTTAGTCGCCTCCATGTGACTGTCGTCACACCGGACCGGCTTGAACCCCAGGGGTGTGATCGTTCATATTATTGACGGTAGTGCCTTTGCGACATGAAAACGCCTACTTTAACTCCTCTTGATATTCTCTGCTTCGGATTTCAAGTGTACGTTTCCGGCATTCGGGGGGTCGTGATGTCTCGCGGAAATCCGCTTTCCGGGTGCTTGCTGGTGGGGAATTCCACCCCCGTGATGAGCGGCATGCGGCCGTGGAATATCTCCTCCGGCGGCGATGTTGTCTTCTTGCTCGTTGCGATTCCTGAAATGCGATATTGACTCCTGAGTCAAGTTTTACAACTTTGGTTGACAACGTTTGCCTAATTGGCTAGGCGGTGAGATTTCATCCGCGTACCAGGGTGAAATCAACACTTCTTCATTGCTGGATCCTTATGCATCATGCGCACTCCGAGGATCCGGATTGGCGGGGTGTCCTGTTTTCAGACGGCGGGAAAATGTTGATGACTGTGAGCGTTCCGGTGAGCGGCGTGGCAATCGCGCCGTCCGGCACTGCCGTCGTTCAAGTGAATCTTGTGGGGAATGTGCATTGCCTCGGGCAGGAGAGGTGCGCTCGGGGTTCTTCTTCGGGGAGGAAGAGCTGCATGGGGTTAGTGGAACGAGAAGCAGTGATGTCGGAGCTACGCGCCGCATTGAGTGACAGCGCCAAAGGGTGCGGCAAGGTAGCGGTGATACGAGGGGGAATCGCCAGCGGTAAGACTGCCCTGCTCAGGGCGTTCGAGGAGCATGCGGTGGCCGCCGGCGCCACGCTGTTGCGGGCCTCGGGCGCGCCCAGTGAGCAATCGCTCCGCTTCGGTGTGATCGAGCAGTTCCTCAGCGGGGCGACCGCCCCGCCGGAAGCCACCGAGTCGCTGTCCCACCTGGCCGGCCTGACCACGCCCCAGGTGGGGGGCGAAGCACCGTCCTCTGCGCAGTCCGGGACCAGGGCCGCGCACGACCTGTGCGTCGGGCTGCTCGAACTGAGCAGGCAGGGGCCGTTGGTGATCACCGTGGACGATCACCAGTTCGCTGACAGCGCCTCGCTGCAAGTGCTGACGTACCTCCAGCACCGGATCGGCACCGCGCGGGTGATGCTGCTGCTCAGCCAGGGGACCGAAGCGCCGTCCGAGCTGGTGGCGGAGGCGCTCAGGCAGCCGTACGCGCGGCAGTTCACGCTGTCCCCGTTGTCCCCGGAGGGGGTCGGGCAGCTTCTCGCGCAGCGGCTGGACTCCCTGGTCGCCGATCAGCAGGCACCCGGCAGTTATGCCGTGACCGGTGGCAACCCCCTGCTGACGCACGCCCTGATCGACGACAGTCTGGCGCCGGACCAGGAGGCGGCCGCCGGAGCGGCGGTCGAACCGGTCGCCGGGCAGGCCTTCACCAGGGCCGTGCTGGCGATCCTGCGCCGCGGCGGCCCGCAACTGCTGCGCACGGCGCGGGCGGTCGCGGTGCTGGGCGAGTTCGCCGCCCCCGCGCTGCTGGCCCGATTCCTGGACGTGCGGCCGTCGGTCGTGGGCGGTGCGCTGGAAACCCTGGAACTGGCGGGGCTGACCACCGACGCCCAGTTCCGCTACCACGGCACCCGGACCGCCGTACTGGACGAACTCACACCCGAGGAGCGTTCCGCACTGAACCGCCGCGCGGCCGAGCTGCTGCACCACGATGGCGTGGCGCCTTCGGACGTGGTGGGTTACCTGCTGGCCGCCGGTGAGGCCGACGAGCCCTGGGCCGTCCGGGTGCTGCACGCCGCCGCCGACCAGGCGCTGGCCCACGCGGAGCAGGCGCTGGCGGGCGGCAAGGTGGCGGAGGCCGTGCAGTACCTGGAGTTCGCCAGCCGCTCCTGCGGCGACGAGCACAAGCGCGCCATGCTCACCGCCCGGCTCGCCTGGGTGCAGTGGACGATCAGCCCCGCGGCCGCGACCCGGCACCACGGGCCCTTGCAGACGGCGCTGGAGAAGGAGTTGCTCAGCGGCCGCGAGGTGATGCGGCTGGTCCGTTCGCTGGCATGGCACGGCCGCCCCAAGGAAGCGGTGCGCGCGCTGGAATGCCTGGACGCCCTGCCCGAGGGGGACGGCTCCCGCGATCCGGCCGAACGAAGACTGACCCGCCAGTGGCTCGCCCGCTGGTATCCGCAGATCTTCGCCCAGGTCGAACGGCACGCCGCGATGGCCGAACCCATGAGTTCCCCGGGCCCGGTGCGCCGGCCGCACACCGCCGTTCTTCCCCGTGGCACCGCACCCGCCCCGGCCGTGGACGGGCCCGAGCAGGTGCTGCAAAGGGCCCGGGTCCGGGAGACTCCGCTGGCATCGGTGATCTTCGCGCTGCATGAACTCCTCGCTGCCGAGCGGTTCGAGCGCGCGATGTACTGGTGCAATGAGCTGCTTCAGAAGGCGGAGGGCCAGCACGCCGCCGCATGGCGCGGTGTGCTGCTGGACACCAGGGCCGCGGTCAGCCTCCGGCTCGGTGATCTCGCCGATGCGGAACGGGACGCTAGCAGCGCCTTGACGGCCCTCTCCGCACGGAGCTGGGGCGTGGCGATCGGTTCCCCGCTGTCTCACGCGATACATGCCGCGACGATGCGCGGCCACTTCGACCGGGCCGAGGCACTTCTCCACCAGATGATCCCGCAGTCCATGATGGACACCCGTTACGGCCTCCAGTACCGGACGGCGCGGGGGCATTTCCATCTCGCGACGGACCGGCCACATGCCGCGCTGGAGGATTTCGAGGCCGTAGGTGATCTCGTGGTCAAGTGGAAGCTTGATCACCCGATGACTCTGCCCTGGCGCGGGGACCTGGCCCAGGCCCTGGTCCGGGTGGGTCAGACCGACCGGGCCAGGGAGCTCATCAAGGATCAACTACGCATGATCGGGCCGGACTCCACCCGGATGCGCGGGATCTCCCTCGGCATCCTCGCCTCGGTCAGCGACCTCAAACAGCGACTGCCGCTGCTCGGCGAGGTGGTCGATCTGTTGCAGGCCGGCGGGGACCGCTACCAGCTGGCCCAGGCGTTCGTCGAACTCGGTCAGGTCTGGCAGATCCTCGGCAAACTGGACCGCGCCCAGCTGATCCGGCGGCGCGCGCTGCAACTCGCCAAGAGCTGCCATGCCGAGCAGTTGTCCCATCAGCTGCTCGCCACCAGGGAGCCGCTGAACAGCGAGCCGGCCACGAGCCAGTGGGAGGACGCCGAAGGCATGGCCGTGCTGAGCGAGGCCGAACGCCGGGTCGCCGCGCTCGCCGCGCTGGGGCGGACGAACCGGGAGATCGGCCGGAAGCTGCACATCACCGTGAGCACCGTGGAACAGCATCTGACGAGGGTGTACCGGAAGCTGAACATCAAGCGCCGGGCGGATCTGCCGGTCGGGCTTCCGGCGGACATCGCGGATATCGCCTGACCGACGGGCACCCGGCGCCAACTGCCGGTCACCGTATGGGAGTCGGAGCCGCGTGCCACTACGGGCGCGGCGGACGGCTTCCTCAGACATCGGCACGCAGACACACCGTGTCCAGCGGCACGTCCAGCGGCTTGAGCGTTCCGCAGGGCGGTGCGTCGGCGCCCCAGTCGGCCGGGTCCGGCAGCGCCAGCGTGCCGTCCTCCTGGGGGCGGGCGAAGGTCACCCCGTGCGCGCCGACGGCGTCCGCCAGCTCGACCAGCCACCGGGTCGCGGCGTTCCCCGGCGGGGGCGGGATGACGCGGGTGTACAGCTGGGTGGGCAGCCCGGCCGAGGCCATGGCACGGGTACCGGAGACCAGGCGTCTGAGTCGGTGTTCGCGCTCGCCGGGCCCTAATCGGTGCCGTCCGGTGACCGCGGTGTCCACGCAGATGCGCAGTGCGTCGACACAGTCGGCGAGCGCCTCCGCGTGGCGCTCGGCCGGGACGCGTTCGGTGGTGAGGCTGACCGTGCAGCCGTCGTCGGTGAGATGGCCGGCGATATCGGTGAGATCGGGGGTGGGCAGCGGATCGACCTCGTGCAGGTCCACGGTGAGCAGCCCGGCGCAGGCCAGCGCGCGCGCCGCCCGGCGGTGCACAGAGTCCGCGGGCACCCACGCGGGGGACGGATCGCGCTGTACCACCGGGGACCAGCGCACCCCGAGGGCCGACGAGCCGCCCAGCGCGGCCAGGTCGGCCACGGGGTGTGCGGCGACCTCACTCGCCCGCAGCATCGTGCGGCCCACCGTGATCAGCTGGTCCCGGTGATGGGTCGTACCGGTCAGGGGGTCATGCACGACGAGGTGACCGGCGCAGACGCCGACGCCGTAGACCCGGGCCGGTGCGACGGCTGCACCGCGCGACGACCGCATCGAATACCTCCTGGCGATGAGGGAGGGGAGTCGGTATGGACCTTTGCGCATCGTGAATCGTCGTATGCAGAAAATATGCCGTGGCGGTCCATTCCGTGAATCAAGCTACGGCCACACGACGGGTGGAGCTACCTCTACCCCGGTTACCCGATATCTCATTCCTTACCGCGGAGAGAGGGGCCGGACTCCGCGGACAAAGTGCCGGTGGCGGCTTCACCTGGCCATCCTCGGAGGGGCCAAGGCGCCTTTTCCAGCCAGGTGTTGGGACTTGTGGCGGACCGCGGGCGGCGATCCGGACGGCCGTGCGGAAGGGGCTGATCCGCTCCGGGGCGCGTCACGGATATGCCCCGGATCGTGGATAGCGCGCGGGCGCCGGGAATTGAGGATCGATTCCCGGCCAATGCCTCCCTATTGAGGCCAGGGGTGTCGGCCAAAAGAAACCGGGAACCGCTGCCTCCGGTCGGTATTGTGGCAGGCGGCGAACGCTCCCGCGGGGGGCATCGGAAACACGGGGAGAGCGATGTTCGGACGGCACCTCTGGGCGCCCCTGCGCGGCCTTGTGCTCTTCGGGCTGGGACTCACCGCCGGCCCGATGCTGGCCGCCGTCGGCCTCGGCACGCTCTTCGGCATCCAGTCGCTCGCCCAGTGGTACCGCGATCCGCTCAATGTCTACCGCACCCTCGCCGGCCGGTGGTGCGGGGTGGACATCCCGGTGCCGTACCAGCCCCCGCCGCCGCCACCCGAACCCGAACCCGACGGCTGGTACCGCTACAAGAACCGGCTCTACCTGACCCCGAAGAAGCTCTCCTACGAACGGCGCTGGGACTGGCTGGTCAAGGACCCGGCCACCTCCCGGGACATCCTGTGGATGCTGATCAATCCCGTCGCCGGCAGCGTCACGGCGCTGCTGCCGCTCACCCTGGTCGTGGTGGGCGCCACCGCCCCGTGGTACTGGCCCGGACACCCCGGGATCACCGTCCCGGTCGCTGCGGCGACGGCACTGGCCGGCTTCGGATTCGGGCCGGTCCTGCTCCATCTGCACGGGCGCTGGACCTGCCAACTCCTCGCGTCCGCCGCCGACTCCGGAATACGCCGTGCGCTGATCCGGATCGGCCGTGGGGGGCTCGCCACCTGGCGGCTGGCCCTGACCGCCGGACTCGCGGTCACCGAACTGGCCGCCGCCCTCATGCATCTGCTGGCGATGGTGCCGATCCTGCTGTGGGCCTGGCCGACCGTGCTGGTCGCCGGCCGGCAGCTCACCTCCTGGCGCCGGCAGCAGATCCAGGAGTGGACCGGCATCCGGATCGACCGGCCCTATCTGCCCGAACCGGTCCTGCCACCGCCCCGGCCCGACGGCACCTACCAGATCGGCCGCACGCTGTACCGCACCCCGGAGATGGCGCTGCGGTCCCTGCGGTACCGGCAGAACGCCCGGGACCTCGCCACCTGGCGGGACCTGCTCTGGCTGCTGCTCGATCCCGTGGTGGGGGTGCTGCTCGCCGCGGTGCCCGTACTGGTCACCGGATACTGCTTCTTCGGCCTGATCTGGTCCTGGGCCTGGGCGTCGCTGCTTCAGCTCTTCGTCGACTTCCACACCTTCGAAAGCTGGCCCCTGCTGACCCGCGGCGTCCCGGTCCTCGGCGACTACCCGATCGCCACCGCTCCCCTGATCGGTGTGGTCGGCACCCTGACCGGGAGTTTGCTCGCCATCCCGCTGCTGCGGCTGCACGGCCTGTGGAGCTGGCTCCTCCTCGGGCCGACCAAGTCGGCGCTGCTCGGCCGCCGGGTGGACCAGCTCACCGAGACCCGGATGGAGGCCCGGGAAACCCTCTCCTCGGAGCTGCGCCGGATCGAACGGGATCTGCACGACGGGGCGCAGGCGCAGTGGGTGGCCATGGGAATGAAACTCGGCGCCATCGAGGCGCTCATCGAACGCGACCCGGCTGCCGCCAAGACGATGGTCGGGACCGCCAGGGAAGCCTCCGCGAAGGCGCTCATCGAGTTACGCCATCTCATCCGCGGGATCAATCCGCCGGTGCTCGCCGAACGCGGTATCGCGGACGCCATCCGCGGGCTGGCCCTGGACTCGCCGCTCTCCGTCGGTCTGCGGATCGATCTGCCCGGGCGTCCCGAGCGCCCCGTCGAGTCCGCCGCCTATTTCGCGGTGTCCGAACTGCTCACCAATGTTTCCAAACACGCCGAGGCGGGCCGTGTGCACATCGATGTGCGCTACACGGCGAACCAGCTGCGGATCGCGCTCACCGACAACGGGGTCGGGGGAGCCGATCCGGCGAAGGGCAGCGGGCTGCGCGGCGTCCAGCGGCGGCTCGCTACCTTCGACGGAAGTCTCGCCGTGCACAGTCCACTTGGCGGCCCCACCACAGTCACTCTGGAGATTCCGTGCGTGTTGTCCTCGTAGAGGACCTCTACCTGCTTCGCGAAGGTCTGACCCATCTGCTCACCGCGCACGGCTTCGAGGTGGTCTCCGCGGTCGAGACCGGCCCGGAGCTGCTCACGGCCGTGCAGGAGCACCGGCCCGACGTCGCGATCGTGGATGTCCGGCTACCGCCCACGTTCACCGACGAGGGGCTCCAAGCGGCGCACGAGGCCCGCCGGCGGATCCCGGGCCTGCCCGTCCTGGTGCTGTCCCAGCACGTCGAGCAGCTCTATGCGCGCGAACTGCTGGCCGACGGATCCGGTGCCATCGGATATCTGCTGAAGGACCGGGTGTTCAACGCCACGCAGTTCGTGGACGCGCTGCGCCGGGTCGCCGAGGGCGGTACCGCGATGGACCCGGAGGTCATCTCCAAACTGGTGGAGAGCAACGCCCACCAGGAGCCGCTGGGCACCCTGACCGCCCGGGAACGGGAGGTCCTGGAGCTGATGGCCGAGGGCTGTTCCAACGCGGCGGTCTCGCACCGCCTCTACATCAGCGAAGGCGCGGTGAGCAAACACATCGCCAGCGTCTTCGGCAAGCTGAATCTGACCAACTCCAACGACACCAACCGCCGGGTGCTCGCCGTCCTCGCCTACTTGAACAGCGCGAACCTCGACTAGTGGGGGCCTGTGCGAGTCCGGTGGGCCGGTGGCGGTGGGCCGGTGCCGGGGGACCGTACCGCCTCATCGGACCAGCGTCGGGCGGTCCGGTCTCAGGCTGCCCGGCGGCTCCGGAGCATCGGTGGTCCCGGGCGCAGGGCGTTCTTCGGGTTGATCGTGCGGACGTCGAAGGCACGGACGGTGCAGTTCAGCCGGTGGAACATGTCATCGGCGCCGGTGACATGGAGCGTTTCCACGCCGAGACCGACCATCGAGGTCACCATGGCCGGCCAGTGGATCGCCCGGTCGAAGGTGTCCAGCAGCATGGTCCGCATCGCCTCGGCGGAGTCCACCACCGTCCCGTCGGCGTCCGAGATGACGGGGAGCCGGGGCGCCTTGATCCGGTACTTGGTGAAGACCTCGGCCTCCGCCTTGCGGCGCAGTGCGCCGAACGCACGGGCGTGCACCGGCGGGCGCATGGTGTACATCGAGTATCCGCCGAGGGCCCGCACCGCCCGGATGAACTCCTCCAGCCGGGATTCGGGCAGGGACACCATGTAGAACCCGCGGTCCAGCTCGCCGGATATCTCGAACCAGTCGCCCCGCGCCCGCATTTCGTCCAGCAGGGCGTGGAACTCCTCGTCCGGGACGCGGTAAACGGCGTGGGTCACCACGTCCGAGTGCTCGGTGGTGAAGTACTCCTTCTCGCAGCGCGCCAGCTCCGCCGTCATCCGTACGACATCGGGGAAATCGAGCGAACCGGCGTACGCGGCCGCCGCCTTCTGGCCGAAGCTGGCCCCGGCACAGACGTCCGGCCGCATGCCGAACCGGTCCTCGGCCCGGTCCGCGGCGGCGAGCGAAGCGATCAGAAAGGCCAGCTGGGCGTACTCGGAGTAGTCGGCGCCGGCGTCGTGGAACCGTTCCAATACGGAGAAGCCGAGCACCTCATCGGCGACCGTGAGCCGGGTGCGGGCATACCGGTCGAGCACCAGGAACCGGCCGGCGCTCGCGAAGTCGAACCGGCCCATGCCGGGGAACAGCACGGCGGTCCGCGGCGCCGTCCCGGAGGCCCGCGCGACGGCCGGCGCCATGGGGGAGTCCCCGGTGTGCGCTTCAGTCTGCCCCATGGTCAGGCACACACCTTTTTCAGTGCTTTGATGTTGGTGACGGTTCCCTTGACCCATACCGCCACCCGGCCGAAATCGCGGGCGGCCTCGGCTCGTGCCATGCCGTATTGGTGAGCGACCTCGCGCATGGCCTTCGCGACATCGCGGTCATGTACGTTCTTCGCCAGCTCGCGTAATTCCTTGCCCTTTTTCTCGTAGTCCTCGGCCTTCTTCGGATCCGGCACCAGATCGACGATCCGTAGTGCCTTCACACAGGCCGACGCTTTGTCCTTGAGATCGGACGCTTTATCGGAATGCCCCTTGTCCGTGCATCCCGCGGTCAGCAGTACCACTGCTAACGCGAGGACACCGACGCGGGCCGCCCCCCTGGGCATATGAATCCTCCCCATGTCTCGTGCCGCGGTCGTCAACACCGTTCCGGATGACGGCCCCAGCGGCTTCAGCGTATCCGGTCCGCTCCTCGCCTGTCACCGATGTGATGCGCAATCAGACGTCGGTGCATGGCGCAAAAATAAGGGGTTCGCGGCTACTGGATAGGGGTAGCCGACGCGCGGACCCCGGCTCTAACCTGACAGCCGCAAGAGAAGCGGGATTCCGTGCGCTTCGCTCGTTCCCCCGGTCCTGGTGCCCAGGGGCCGCCCATGTGCCCGATGCCGCTGTGAGCAGGGGAAATGGCCGCGCCAGCACTGCTGAGCGGTACGGCCGTGGGGCGGCCGGCGGGCCTGGAGCACGCGGGAGCCGCGGCCGGTATTTCGCCACCCGACCTTCCTTGCGACCCGTATCCACGCGCGGAACTTCTCCGCTTCACACCCGTACACCGGGTAATTCACCGCGACCCTGACCGGACCGCCGGTATCAACCCCTGATCAGCCCTCATCGCCCCACCCTTATCCCAGGGTTGCGCGATATCCCTTAGGGGACGGCTAGGGGTTGGAGTACCCACCGGCGATTCCGTAGCGTGGCCCGCAGTGAGTCGAAGGGGGATCTGTCGAGCTTGGAATTCTTGGGAAGCCGACTGCTCGGCCTCAATGCGCGCCCTCATCAGGGCGAATGATGCGGCGCCCGGCGCGGCAGGGGCTGCCGCCGCCGTGTGCGCCGTACCGGTGTCGTGGCGTTCGGTGTCTTTCGGTGTCATCGACGTAAAGGTCCTCCGACCGATTCAGTGGAGTGGAATACGGTGGCGAACAACGAGGGAAAGCTGCTCGAGTACCTCAAGCGGACAACGGCTGAGCTTCGGGATACCCGGGCACGGTTGACCGAAACCGAGCGGAAAGAGTCCGAGCCGATCGCCATCGTAGGAATGGCGTGCCGTTATCCCGGTGGGGTGTCCTCGCCGGAGGAACTGTGGGACGTGGTGTCCGCCGGGACCGACGGCGTCTCGGAGTTCCCCGTCGACCGCGGCTGGGACGTGGACTCGCTGTACCACCCCGACCCCGAGCACATCGGCACCTCGTACACCCGGGAGGGCGGATTCCTCCACGGGGCGGCGGAATTCGACCCGGGGTTCTTCGGCATCTCCCCGCACGAGGCGGTGGCCATGGACCCCCAGCAGCGGCTGCTGCTGGAGGTGTCCTGGGAGGCCATCGAACGCGCCGGAATCGACCCGACCTCGCTGCGGGGCAGCAAGACCGGCGTCTTCACCGGCGTGATGTACCACGACTACGGCTCCGGCGTCTCCGGCGTCGCCGAGGACATCGCGGCGTTCCAGGGCAACGGTGCCGACTCCAGCGTCGTCTCGGGCCGGGTGGCCTACCTCTTCGGCCTGGAGGGCCAAGCGGTGACGGTGGACACCGCCTGCTCCTCCTCCCTGGTGGCGCTGCACTGGGCGATTCAGGCGCTGCGAGCCGGCGAATGCAGCATGGCGCTGGCCGGCGGGGTGACCGTGATGTTCACCCCGGAGACCTTTATCGACTTCTCGCGGCAGCGCGGCCTCGCGGCGGACGGCCGCTGCAAGTCGTTCGCGGCGGCCGCCGACGGCACCGGCTGGGGCGAGGGCGCCGGTGTACTGCTGGTGGAGCGGCTGTCCGATGCCCGGCGCAACGGGCACCCGGTCCTTGCCGTGGTGCGGGGCTCCGCCGTCAACCAGGACGGCGCGAGCAGCGGGCTGACCGCGCCGAACGGCCCCGCGCAGCAGCGGGTGATCCGGCAGGCGCTGGCCAACGCCCGGCTGTCCACGGGTGAGGTGGACGCGGTGGAGGCCCACGGCACCGGCACACGGCTGGGTGACCCGATCGAGGCACAGGCACTGCTGGCCACGTATGGACAGGACCGGCCGGAGGAGCAGCCGCTCTACCTGGGCTCGATCAAATCGAACCTCGGGCACACCCAGGCCGCCGCGGGCGTGGCCGGGGTGATGAAGATGGTCCTCGCCATGCGGCACGGGATGCTGCCGAAGACCCTCCACGTGGACGAGCCCTCGCCGCATGTGGACTGGTCGGCCGGCTCGGTGGAGCTGCTCACCCAGGAACGCGCGTGGCCGGACTCCGGCCACCCCCGCCGGGCGGGCGTCTCCTCCTTCGGCATCAGCGGCACCAACGCGCATGTCCTACTGGAGCAGGCACCGGAGCTGGAGCCGGCGTCGGAGTCGGAGCCGGCGTCGGAGTCGGAGCCGGATGACGCGCCGCCGACGGCCCCGGAGGACGGAGCGGACCTACCGGCCACCGCGGCGTCCGGGACCGGGCTGGTCCCCTGGATGCTGTCCGCCCGCTCCCGCGAGGCACTGGCCGCACAGGCCGGGCGCCTGGCGTCCCATGTGGCGTCCCGCCCCGAACTGGACCCGGTCGACATCGGCTTCTCGCTGGTGACCACGCGCGCCGCACTGGACTACCGCGCGGCGGTGACCGGCACCGGCCGCGACGAACTGCTCGCCGCACTCCGGGCACTGGCTGAGGGCACCGACCAGCCGCGGGCCGTGAGCGAGGGACGGCTGGCCACGCTGTTCACCGGCCAGGGTGCCCAGCGGCTCGGGATGGGCCGCGAACTCCACGCGGCGTACCCGGTGTTCGCGCGGGCCTGGGACGAGGTGTGCGCGGAGTTCGACGGTCTGCTGCCGCGCCCGCTGACCGAGGTCGTCTGGGCCACGCCCGGCGGCGGCGAGGAGGAGCTCCTCCACCAGACGCAGTATGCGCAGGCGACGCTGTTCGCGCTGGAGGTCGCGCTTTTCCGGCTCGTCGAGTCCTACGGCGTGGTCCCGGACGTGCTGCTGGGCCACTCCATCGGTGAGGTCACCGCGGCCCATCTCGCGGGTGTCTGGTCGCTGTCGGATGCGGCGAAGCTGGTCGCGGCCCGTGGGCGGCTGATGCAGGCCCTGCCGGGCGGCGGCGTGATGGTGTCGGCGGCGGCCTCCGAGGACGAGGTGCGCGCGCTCCTGGAGGGCCGCGAGCAGATCGGCATCGCAGCGGTGAACGGCCCGGCATCGGTGGTGCTCTCCGGTGCCGCGGAGCCGGTGGAGCAGGTGGTCGCGGTACTGGAGTCGCGCGGCCGGAAGGTGAAGGGGCTGCGGGTCAGCCACGCCTTCCACTCGCCGCTCATGGAGCCGATGCTGGCGGAGTTCCGCACCGTCGTCGAGCAACTCACCTACTCCGAGCCCCGGTTGCCGGTGGTGTCGAATGTGACCGGCCGCCTCGCCGACCCCGCCGAACTCCGCGACCCGGAGTACTGGGTGCGGCACGTCCGGGAGGCCGTCCGCTTCCACGACGGCATCCAGGCCGCCCATGCCGACGGCGTCACCACCTTCCTCGAACTCGGCCCCGGCGGCGTGCTCTCCGCCATGGGACGCGACTGCCTGTCCGAGGACGACACCGTCACCTTCCAGCCGAGCCTGCGGGCACCGCTCGCCGACCCCGAGGCCCTGCTGAAGGCGCTGACCGGGCTGTGGACCCGGGGCGTCCGCGTCGACCGGTCCGCCCTGCTGTCCGGCGGACGGCGGGTGGACCTGCCGACCTACGCCTTCCAGCGCGGCCGCTACTGGCTGGAGGGCGCCGCCGGAAGCGCCGATGTGACCTCCGCGGGGCTCGCGGCGGGAAACCATCCGCTGCTCGGCGCGGTGCTGCCGCTGCCCGGCTCCGACGGCTTCCTCCTCACCGGCCGGCTGTCCCTCGCCACCCACCCCTGGCTGGCCGACCATGTCGTCCTGGGCACCGTCGTCCTGCCCGGCTCCGCCCTCGTCGAGCTGGCCGTCCAGGCCGGTGATCAGGCCGGCTGCACGCTGATCGAGGAACTGACGACGCTCGACCCGCTGGTCCTGCCCGCCCGCGGCGGGGTGCGCATCCAGCTCACCGTGGACGCGCCGGACGAGAACGGCCGACGGGAACTCTCGGTGTTCTCGAAGCCCGAGGACGCCGAGGACACCCGGCCCTGGACCCGGCACGCCACCGGTGTCCTCGCCGCCGGGGGCACCGCACCCGCGCCAGCGTTCCCGGAGACCTCCTGGCCCCCGGCCGCCGCCGAACCCCTCATGGTGGAGGGGCTCTACGACGAGCTGGCGGCGACCGGCTTCGGCTACGGGCCGGTGTTCCAGGGCGTCCGCGCGGCTTGGCGGCGCGGCGCGGACCTGTACGCCGAGGTCGCCCTCCCCGACGAGTCGGCCGCCCAGGCGGACGGCTACGGGCTGCACCCCGCTCTGCTGGAAGCCGTGCTCCAGACCCTGAGCCGGGCCGAGTCCGCCACCGACGGCCCCCGGCTGCCCGCTTCGTGGACCGGCTTCCGGCTGCACGCCGTCGGCGCCACCACCCTGCGGGTCAAGATCTCCCCGGCCGGTGCGGACGGCTTCTCCATAATGGCCGCCGACGCGGACAACGCCGTCGTCGCCTCCGTGGACCGGGTCGCCCGCCGCGCCGTGACCGCCGACGAACTCGCCACCGGCGCAAACACCCCGGACTCGCTGTACCGGCTGGACTGGACACCCGTCCCGCCCGCCGAACCGAGCGGCGGCTCCTGGGCGGTACTCGGCGACGATCCCGCCCTCGCCGCCGCCCTGGGCGCCTCCGTCCTCGACCCGGAGGACTCCGACGCCCCGGTACCGGACACCGTGGTGCTGCCGGTCATCGGGGCCACGCCCGACGCGGTGCCCGATGCCGTGCGGGAAACCACCCATCAGCTGCTGGCCCGGCTCCAGTGGTGGCTGGCCGAGGAGCGGTTCGCCGGCACCCGCCTCGTGGTGCTCACCCGCGGCGCGGTCTCGGTGGCCGGGGAACCCGTAGACCTGGTGACGGCACCGGCCTGGGGCCTGGTGCACTCCGCGCAGTCGGAGCACCCCGACCGCCTCGTCCTCGTCGACATCGACGACGACACCCGGTCCCTGGACATGCTGCCCGCCGTGGCCGACGCCGGGGAACCGGAGCTGGCGATCCGCGGCGGTCTCGTCTCGGCACCCCGCCTCGCCCAACTGCCCGCCCCCGAGCGGGAACCGGGGCCGGTGTGGACCGCGGACGGCACGGTGCTGGTCACCGGCGGCACCGGCAGCCTGGGCGCGATCACCGCCCGCCATCTCGTGGCCGACCTCGGCGTCCGGCATCTGCTGCTGACCAGCCGCCGCGGTATGGCCGCCGACGGCGCCGCGGAACTGCGCGACGAGCTGACCGCCCTCGGCGCCCGGGTGACCATCGCCGCCTGTGACACCGCGGACCGGGAGGCGCTGGCCGCCCTGCTGGCCACGGTCCCGGCGGACGCACCGCTGACAGGTGTCGTGCACACCGCGGGCGTCCTGGACGACGGCGTCCTCGCCTCGCTCAACCCGGAGCGCATGGACAAGGTGCTGCGGCCCAAGGTGGACGCGGCCTGGAACCTGCATGAGCTGACCCGCGACCTCGACCTGTCCGCGTTCATCCTGTTCTCCGCCGCGTGCAGCGTCTTCGACGCACCCGGACAGGCGAACTACGTGGCGGCCAACGCCTTCCTCGACGCGCTGGCCGAACACCGCCACGGCCTCGGCCTGCCGTGCGTCTCGCTGGCCTGGGGCCTATGGGCGCAGGACGGCGGCGGGATGGCCGGCGGCCTCGGCGAGAACGACCTGCGGCGGATGGCCCGTAAGGGAATCGTGGCGCAGACCCCCGACGAGGGCATGCGGATGTTCGACGGAGCCGTCCGCTCCGGCGCACCGCTGGTCGTCCCGGTGCGCCTGGACATCAACGTTCTCGCCGTCACCGGCGACTTCCCGCCGATGCTGCACGGCCTGGTACCGTTCCGCCGGCGCACCGCCGCGGTGGCCGGGGCCGGCACCGGCGACTCCCTGCGGGAACGGCTGGCCGGGCTGCCGCAGACCGACCAGGACCGGGCCCTGATGGACCTGGTCACCGCCCAGATCGCCCTGGTCCTGGGATACGCCGGCGGCGGCGCGGTGGAGACCTCCCGCGCTTTCCGGGACCTCGGCTTCGACTCCCTGACCGCGGTCGAATTGCGCAACCGCCTGGACACCGCGACCGGTCTGAGCCTGTCCGCGACCCTGGTCTTCGACTATCCCACCCCCGTCGCCCTGGTCCGGCATCTGCGGGAACAGCTGCTGGGCGCCTCGGCCGCGCCCGTCGCCGTGCGGTCCACCGGGCCGGCGGCCGACGACGACCCCATCGTCATCGTCGGGATGGCCTGCCGATTCCCCGGCCAGGTGGCCTCCCCGGACGACCTGTGGCGCCTGCTGGTCTCCGGCGGCGACGCCATCAGCGACTTCCCGGAGAACCGCGGCTGGGACGTCGAAGGCATCTACGACCCGGACCCCGGCCGCAGTGGAAAGACCTACACCCGCGAGGGCGGATTCCTCTACGACGTCGCCGACTTCGACGCGAGCTTCTTCGAGATCAATCCGCGCGAGGCGCTGGCCACCGACCCCCAGCAGCGGATCCTGCTGGAGACCGTCTGGGAGGCCTTCGAGAACGCCGGCATCGACCCGACCGCCCTGCGCGGCAGCAAGACCGGTGTGTTCGCCGGGGTGAGCTACCACGACTACGCCCCGCCGAGCGGCCAGATCCCCGAGGACCTCGAAGGGTATGTCGGGACCGGCAGCGCGGGCAGTGTCCTCTCCGGCCGGGTCTCCTACACCTTCGGATTCGAAGGCCCCGCCGTGACCGTCGACACGGCCTGCTCCTCCTCACTGGTCGCCCTGCACTGGGCCATCCAGGCGCTGCGCACCGGGGAATGCACCCTGGCGCTGGCCGGTGGCGTATCGGTGATGTCCACTCCGGACACCTTCGTCGACTTCTCCCGGCAGCGCGGCCTGTCCGCGGACGGCCGCTGCAAGGCCTTCGCCGCCGCGGCGGACGGCACCGGCTGGGGCGAGGGCGTCGGCATGGTCCTGGTCGAGCGCCTCTCGGACGCCCGGCGCAACGGCCACACCGTCCTTGCGGTGGTCCGGGGCACGGCGGTGAACCAGGACGGTGCCTCCAACGGCCTCACCGCACCGAACGGCCCCTCGCAGCAGCGCGTCATCGAACAGGCCCTGGCCAACGCGGGGATGACGGCAGATCAGGTCGACGCGGTGGAGGCCCACGGCACCGGCACCACCCTCGGTGACCCCATCGAGGCCCAGGCGCTGATCGCCACGTACGGCCGTGACCGGATCGCCGACCGGCCCCTGTGGCTGGGGTCGATCAAGTCCAACATCGGGCACACCCAGGCCGCCGCCGGTATGGCCGGAGTGATGAAGATGGTGCTGGCCATGCGGCACGGCCTGTTGCCGAAGACCCTGCATGTCGACGCGCCCACCCCGCACGTCGACTGGTCCGCCGGCACCGTCGAGCTGCTGACCGAACTCCGCCAGTGGCCGAAGACCGGTGAACCCTGGCGGGCCGGTGTGTCCTCGTTCGGCATCAGCGGCACGAACGCGCATGTGGTGCTGGAGCAGGCGCCTGCGACTGAGCCGGAGGCCATGGAGCAGGGCGGGGGCGTGCCTTCTGGGGGCGCGTCTGCCGGCCTGGTCCCGTGGGTGCTGTCGGCGCGTTCGGAGCAGGCGTTGGCGGCGCAGGCGGCCCGGTTGGCGTCTTTTGTGGAGGAGCGGCCGGAGGTGGGCCTGGCTGATGTCGGGTTCTCGCTGGTGGCTTCCCGGGCGGTGTTGGAGCACCGGGCCGTAGTGGTCGGCGCTGAGAGGGAGCAGCTGCTGAGTGGCTTGCGTGGGCTCGCTGGTGGGTCTGCCGGTGGCCTGGATGGTGCCGGTGTGGTCCAGGGCAGTGTGGCGGCCACGGCGGCTTCTGGTGCGGTGCTGGTTTTCCCTGGTCAGGGGTCGCAGTGGCTGGGTATGGCGGATGAACTGCTGGCCTCCTCCCCGGTGTTTGCGGGGCGGATGGCTGAGTGTGGTGCGGCGCTGTCGGAGTTCGTGTCCTGGAAGTTGGACGAGGTTTTGTCCGACGGGGACATGTTGGCGCGGGTTGATGTGGTGCAGCCGGTGCTGTGGGCGGTGATGGTGTCGTTGGCTGCGGTCTGGGAGGACTGCGGTGTGGTGCCGTCGGCTGTCGTGGGGCATTCGCAGGGTGAGATCGCGGCCGCTTGTGTGGCGGGGATTTTGTCGCTGCGTGATGGCGCGCGGGTGGTGGCGTTGCGCAGTCAGGCCATCGGTCGGGTGTTGGCCGGGCGTGGTGGCATGGTGTCGGTTGCCGGCTCCCGCGAAGCCGTGCAGGAGCGCATCGCCAGGTGGGGTGACCAGCTGTCCGTGGCCGCCATCAACGGGCCGTCCGCCACGGTCGTTTCTGGTGAGCCCGATGCGTTGCAGGAGTTGTTGGCGGAGTGTGCTGAGCAGGAGGTGCGGGCCCGGAAGATTCCGGTGGACTACGCCTCGCACGGCGCCCAGGTCGAGGAGCTGCGCGAGGAGCTCGCGACGGTTCTGGCCGAGGTGGCGCCTGCTGAAGGCCGTATCCCGTTCTACTCGGCGGTGCATGCGTCAGTCGTCTCGGGCGAGGAATTGGACGCCGGGTACTGGTTCGAGAACCTGCGCAATCCGGTGCGGTTCGAGGAAGCCGTCCAGGCCCTGGTCGCTGACGGGCACGGCGTCTTTGTGGAGTGCAGTGCGCATCCCGTACTGACCCCGGGTATTGAGGACACGGCGCAGGAAGTGGGCAGCCCCGTCGTGGTGACCGGGACCCTGCGCCGAGACGAAGGCGGCTGGCCTCGCTTCGCGCAGTCGCTCGCCCAACTCTGGGCGCATGGCGTCCCGGTGGACTGGAGCACCCTGCTTCCGGCCGGCCGGCGGATCGATCTGCCCACCTACGCCTTCCAGCGGCAGCGCTACTGGCTGGAGACCTCGTCCCGCGCCGGGGATGTGTCCTCCGTGGGGCTGGGCGCGGCGGACCATCCGCTGCTCGGTGCCGCGGTGGCGCTGCCGGACTCGGACGGCTTCTTGTTCACGGGGCGGCTGTCGCTGTCCACGCACCGTTGGCTGGCAGATCACAGCGTGCTGGGCACGGTGCTGGTGCCGGGCACCGGACTGGTCGAACTGGCCATCCGTGCCGGGGATCAGGTGGGGTGCGATCTGCTGGAGGAACTCACTCTGGAGAGTCCGCTGGTCATCGCGCCGACCGGAGGGGTGCAGCTGCGGGTCACCGTCGGTGAGTCGGACGAGAACGGGCGCCGGAACCTCGCGGTGTTCTCCCGTGACGAGGACGCAGCGGCCGACCAGCCGTGGACCCGGCACGCCGCCGGTGTGCTGGCCGTCGGCACCGGCGCGCCGGCCGCGCGCGGTGAGGAGTTCTGGCCGCCTGCTGGTGCGGAGGCCGTTCCGGTGGACGGGTTCTACGAGGAACTCGCCGCGGCGGGCTACGAGTACGGCCCGGTGTTCCAGGGGCTGCGGGCGGCGTGGCGGCGCGGGGAGGACATCTTCGCGGAGGTCGCCCTGCCCGAGGATGCCGTCGGAGAGGCGGGCCGGTTCGGTCTGCACCCGGCACTCCTCGACGCGGTGCTGCACACGGTGGGCCTGGGCGAAGCCCACGGCGACGAGGGGCCGGGGCTGCCGTTCGCGTGGACCGGGGTCCAGCTGCACGCGGTGGGCGCCACCGCGCTGCGCGCCAGGCTGAGCAAGGCCGGTGAGAGCGGTGTGCGGGTCGAGGCGAGCGATGCCACCGGCGCTCCCGTGGCGACCGTCGAGTCGCTGGCGATGCGTGAGGTCTCGGCCGACCAGCTGCGGGCCGCCGGCAGGGGCCGGGACGCGGTCTTCCGGCTGGACTGGACGGAGCTGCCCGGCCTCTCCGGCCGAGCCACCGAGACGTCCATGGCCGTGATCGGGCCCGCCGCCGACGAGTTCGCGGGTTCGCTGCGGGCCGCCGGTATCGAGGCCGGTGTCGCGGCGGATCTGGCGGTGCTCGGCAAGCAGGACACGGTGCCGGAGTATGTGCTGCTGCCGGTACCGGCGGCCGGCGCGGGTGCGGTGCCGGATGCCGTGCGCTCGGCGGTGCACCAGGTGCTGGGGGCGGTGCAGACCTGGCTCGCCGAGAGCCGGTTCGCCGACGCGAAACTGGTGGTCCTCACCCAAGGCGCGGTCTCCCTGTCCGATGGGCTGAGCCCGGATCTCGCGCTCGCCCCCGTCTGGGGTCTGGTGCGGTCCGCGCAGTCCGAGAACCCGGGCCGGATCGTGCTCGCCGACCTCGACGACGAGGCGTCGTCGCTGCGGGCCCTGCCCGGACTGCTGACCGAGGCGGAACCGCAGCTGGCGGTGCGGGGCGGGGTCGCCTCCGCTCCCCGGCTGGCCCGGTTCGGGCCGGTGGATGCCGATCGGGAACCCGTATGGGCTGGTCACGGCACGGTGCTGATCACCGGTGGCGCCGGCATGCTGGCCGGTCTGGTCGCGCGGCACCTGGTCGCCGAGCACGGTGCCAAGCGGCTGATTCTGGCCGGCCGGCGAGGCATCGCTGCCGACGGGGCCGCGCGCCTCCGGGAGGAGCTGACCGCGCTCGGTGCCCACGTGGACGTGGTCGCCTGTGACGCGGCCGACCGGGACGCGCTGGGCGCACTGCTGGCCAGGATTCCGGCGGACGCGCCGCTGACCGGTGTGGTGCACACCGCCGGGGTGCTGGACGACGGACTGATCGGCGCGCTGACCCAGGAGCGGATCGAGACCGTACTGCGGCCCAAGGTCGACGCGGCCTGGAATCTGCACGAACTCACCAAGGACCTGGACCTGTCGGCGTTTGTGCTGTTCTCCTCGGCCTCCGGGGTGCTCGGCGCGCCCGGCCAGGCCAACTACGCGGCGGCGAGCACCTTCCTCGACGCGCTGGCCGAGCACCGGCATGCCCATGGCCTCCCCGCGCTGTCCCTGGCCTGGGGGCTCTGGTCGGAGCGCAGCGACCTCACCAGGAAGCTCACCGACACCGATCTGCGGCGGATGAACCGGGAGGGGCTGCCGCCGATGTCCTCGGAGGAGGGCGTGGCGCTGTTCGACGTGGTGGGTGCCGCCGGAACCCCGGTGGTGATCCCCGTCGCGCTGGACGCCAGGAAGGTCGCGGCGGCCGGGGAGGTGCCCGCGATCCTGCGCGGCCTCGTCCGCGCTCCCGCGCGCCGTACGGTGAGCGCCGGACCGGCCTCGGCGAAGTCCCTGCGCGACCGGCTGGCGGAGGTGCCGACGGCCGAACGCACCGCCGTGGTCCTGGAGTTGGTGCGCAACCACACGGCCATGGTGCTGGGGCACTCCGGTGCCGACATGGTCAGCGCCGATCAGAGCTTCAGCGAGCTGGGCTTCGATTCGCTGACCGCGGTGGAACTGCGCAACGGACTCCACGCGGCGACCGGACTGCGGCTGCCGGCCACGTTGGTATTCGACTACCCGACCTCCACGGCACTGGCGAACCACATTCTCACCGCGCTCGTCGATGACGAACCCGATGCGGTCGCCGCGGCGCTGGCGACCCTCACCAAGCTGGAAAACGCTCTTCTGACGCTGGAAACGGAAAGCCGTGAACGAACGACCATCACGAAACGCCTTGAGCGGGCCTTGAGCAGGTATCGCGACGGCGGCTCGGCAACGGATCAACGCGAGACACACAGCGATATCCGCGATGCCTCCGCCGATGAACTACTGGACTACTTCGACCAGGAGTTCGGAAAGTCCTGATCGCGATTCTGTCCAAAACTTTCTTTCCAGCCTGAGGGGGCCGGTGCAGGTGACGAACAACGAGAAGCTTGTCGAGTATCTGAAGCAGGCGGCGATCGACCTGCGAGAGAGCCGCCGTCGCGTCTGGGAGCTCGAATCCGAGCCGATCGCGATCGTCGGAATGGCCTGCCGGTACCCGGGCGGCGTGTCGTCACCGGAGGACCTCTGGGACCTGGTGTCCCAGGGCGAGAACGGCATCACCGAATTCCCCGCCGACCGCGGCTGGGACCTCGACTCGCTGTACCACCCGGACCCCGCACACCGCGGTACTTCCTACGTCCGGCAGGGCGGATTCCTGCATGAGGCCGCGGAGTTCGACCCGGCATTCTTCGGCATCTCACCGCGCGAAGCGCTGGCCATGGACCCACAGCAGCGGCTGATGCTGGAGGTCTCCTGGGAAGCCGTCGAACGCGCCGGAATCGACCCCCTTTCGCTGAAAGGGAGCAAAACCGGTGTGTTCGCCGGCGTCATGTACCACGACTACGGCACCGGAGTCTCCGGAATATCCGAGGAAGTGGCCGCCTTTCTCGGCAGCGGTTCCGACGGCAGCATTTTCTCCGGCCGGGTCGCCTATCTGCTCGGCCTCGAAGGCCCCGCCGTATCCGTGGACACCGCCTGTTCCTCCTCGCTGGTCTCCCTGCATCTGGCGATCCAGGCGCTGCGCTCCGGCGAATGCTCGATGGCACTGGCCGGCGGCGTCACCGTGATGTCCACCCCCGTCACCTTCGTCGACTTCAGCCGCCAGCAGAACCTGGCACGCAGCGGTGAGGTCAGGGCGTTCGGCACCGGCGCCGACGGCACCGTGCTCAGCGAAGGCGCCGGAATCCTGCTGGTCGAGCGGCTGTCGGACGCCGAGCGCCACGGTCACCCGATCCTTGCGGTGGTGCGGGGTTCGGCGGTGAACCAGGACGGTGCGTCCAACGGCCTGACCGCCCCGAACGGCCCCTCGCAGCAGCGCGTCATCGACCAGGCACTCGCCAACGCGGGCGTAACGGCCGGCCAGGTCGACGCGGTGGAGGCGCACGGCACCGGCACGACGCTCGGCGACCCGATCGAGGCCCAGGCGCTGCTGGCCACGTACGGCCAGGACCGCCCCGAGGACCGGCCCCTGTGGCTGGGGACGGTCAAGTCGAATATCGGGCACAGCCAGGCCGCGGCGGGCGCGGCCGGTGTCATCAAGATGGTCATGGCCCTGCGGCACGGTGTGCTGCCCAAGAGCCTGCACATCGATGCGCCCTCGTCACACGTGGACTGGTCCGCCGGCGCGGTGGAACTCCTGACCGAGGCCAGGCAATGGCCCGAGAGCGGCCAACCGCGCCGGGCAGGCGTCTCGTCGTTCGGTATCAGTGGGACGAATGCGCATGTGGTGCTGGAGCAGGCTCCTGAAGAAGGGGGGCGGGTGGAGTCGGTTGTTCCGGCGGTGGTCGGGCCGGTGCCGTGGGTGTTGTCTGCTCGTTCTGCGGAGGCGTTGGCGGGGCAGGCGGAGCGTCTTGGGTCGTTTGTGGTGCGGCAGCCGGAGGTGGGGCTTGCTGACGTCGGGTTTTCGCTTGCGACGAGCCGTGCGGGGTTGGAATACCGGGCGGTGGTCACGGGGGCGGATCGCGAGTCGCTGCTCGCGGCTCTAGAGGCCCTGCCTTCGGTGAGTGGGCCTGTGGCTGGTGATGGGCGTCTTGGTGTGCTGTTCACCGGTCAGGGGGCGCAGCGGCTGGGGATGGGCCGTGAGTTGTATGAGACGTATCCGGTGTTTGCGCGGGCCTGGGATGAGGTCTGTGGGGAGCTGGACGGTCTGCTGCCTCGGCCGCTGACGGAGGTGGTCCGGGGCGGGGGAGAGCTCCTCGACCAGACGCAGTTTGCGCAGGCGGCGCTGTTCGCGCTGGAGGTGGCGCTGTATCGGTTGGTGGAGTCCCATGGTGTGGCTCCGGCTGTGTTGCTGGGTCATTCCATCGGTGAGGTGACAGCTGCGTATCTGGCGGGTGTGTGGTCGCTGTCGGATGCGGCGAAGTTGGTGGCGGCGCGTGGGCGGTTGATGCAGGTCCTGCCGACCGGCGGCGTCATGGTCTCGGTGCGGGCTTGGGAGGATGAGGTCGCGCCGCTGCTGGACGGCCGCGCTCAGGTGGGCATCGCCGCTGTCAACGGCCCCGAGTCCGTGGTGATCTCGGGTGCTGAGGCTGAGGTGGCGAAGGTCGTCGCCGCTCTGGAGGCGGAGGGGCGGAAGGTCAAGCGGCTGCGGGTGAGCCATGCCTTCCACTCGCCGCTGATGGACCCGATGCTGGCCGAGTTCCGTTCCGTCCTGGACCAACTCACGTATGAAGACGCTAAGTTGCCGGTCGTCTCGAATGTGACCGGCCGCCTCGCTGACCCCGCCGAGCTTCGTGACCCGGAGTACTGGGTGCGGCACGTCCGGGAAGCCGTCCGCTTCCACGACGGTATGCGCGCTGCCTACGGCGAGGGCGTCACCACCTTCCTCGAACTCGGCCCCGATGGCGTCCTGTCGGCCATGGGACAGGACTGCCTCCGTGAGGCCGAGGGCACTCCCGCGGTCTTCCTGCCCGGTCTGCGCAAGGACCGGCCCGAGGCGGAAGCCGTCCTCCAGGCCCTTGGCGCTGCCTACGCGCGGGGTGTCGTGGTGGACTGGGCGACGTTCTTCCCCGGTGCCCGCCAGGTGGCGCTGCCCACCTACGCGTTCCAGCGGCAGCGGTACTGGCTGGACCGCACCGGCGCGGGCGCCGGCGATGTGACCTCGGCCGGTCTGGGCGCTGCGGATCACCCGCTGCTCGGCGCTGCCGTCGCCCTCCCGGATTCGGACGGGTTCCTCTTCACCGGCCGGCTGTCCCTGGCCACCCACCCCTGGCTCGCCGACCACTCCGTACTCGGCGCTGCCGTGTTGCCCGGCTCGGCCCTGGTCGAACTCGCCATACGGGCCGGTGATCAGGTCGGCTGTGACCTGCTGGAAGAGCTCACCGTGCGGGCACCCCTGATCCTGCCCGAACGTGGCGGAGTGCAGCTCCGGGTCGCGCTCGGTCAGTCCGCGGTGGACGGTCGCCGTGAGATTGCGGTGTTCGCCCGCGATGAGGAAGCGGTGGACGAGGCCTGGACCCGGCATGCGGACGGAGTGCTGGCCGCGGGGATACCCGTCGGGAGCGTCGACCCTGCGGTATGGCCGCCGGCCGGCGCGGAAACCGTTTCCGTGGAAGGGCTCTACGGGGAGCTGGCCGCGGCCGGATTCGAGTATGGGCCGGTGTTCGGCGGTGTGCGAGCGATGTGGCGTCGTGGCGATGAGGTCTTCGCCGAGGTTGCGCTGCCCGAGGAAATCGCCGACCGGGCGGGCGAGTTCGGCCTGCACCCGGCATTGCTGGACGCAGCCCTTCAACCGGTGACCGACGGGCTGCGACTGCCCGTCTCCTGGTCCGGGGTGCGGCTGCACGCGGTGGGCGCGGTGTCGTTGCGGGTGCAGCTGACCAAGGCCGGTGACGGCTATGCGCTGACCGCGACGGACGAGGCCGGCGGCCTGGTGGCGTCGACGGACGTGGTGACGTGGGGCGCGGTCGAAGCCGAGAAGTTCGCCAACGCCACGGTGCGGCAACGGGATTCGCTCTTCGGGGTGGAGTGGTCGGAGTTGCCGCTTCGGTCTGAGCCGGTGGCGGGTTCGTGGGCGGTCCTTGGTGAGGACGGGGCGCTGGCTGCGGCGCTGGGTGCGTCGGGTGCGGACGTGCTGAGTGAGCTGGTGGAGGTGCCGGAGTGTGTTGTGCTGGCGGTGCCTCGTACGGATGGTGCGTCGCCTGTCCCGTCGGCGGTACGGGCCACGGTGGGTCGGGTGCTGGAGAGCGTCCAGTCCTGGCTGGCTGATGAGCGGTGCACGCGTTCGAAGCTGGTGATCGCGACCCGTGGCGCCGTGTCGGTGGCGGGCGAGCCGCTGGATGCGGTGGCTCCCGCGGTGTGGGGTCTGCTGCGTTCCGCCCAGGCCGAGAACCCGGATCAGTTCGTGCTGCTCGACCTTGACGAGCGTGAGGCGTCGATGGAGGTGATCGCCGCGGCGGTTGCTTCGGGTGAGCCGCAGGTGGCGGTTCGCGACGGGGTGGTTTCCGTGCCGCGGCTGGTGCGGACTGCGCCGTTGGACAGTGCGCCGGTGTGGGACTCCGAGGGCACGGTGCTGATCACAGGCGGTACAGGCACGTTGGGTGCGCTGTTCGCCCGGCATCTGGTGTCTGAACACGGTGTTCGCAGCTTGGTGTTGACCAGTCGCCGTGGTCTGGAGGCTGACGGTGCACGGGAGTTGCGGTCGGAGCTGACGGAGCTGGGCGCTCGGGTTGAGGTCGTGGCGTGTGACGCGGCTGACCGTGATGCGCTGGCCGCCGTGCTGGCGAGCATCCCGGCCGAGGCCCCGCTGACGGGTGTGGTGCACACCGCCGGAGTCCTGGACGACGGCATCATCGGCTCGCTGACCCCGGAGCGCCTTGACACCGTGCTGCGGCCGAAGGTGGACGCGGCCTGGAATCTGCACGAGCTGACCCAGGGCCTGGATCTCTCGGCGTTCGTGTTGTTCTCCTCGGCCGCCGGTGTGCTCGGCAGTGCCGGGCAGGGCAATTACGCCGCGGCCAACTCCTTCCTCGACGCGCTCGCTGAGCACCGTCGTCTCAGTGGCCTGCCGGGTACCTCCCTGGCCTGGGGCCTGTGGGCAGACGCCGGCGGAATGACGGGGCAGCTCAGCGACGCCGACCTGCGGCGCATGGCGGCCGACGGTGTGCTGCCGGTCTCCGCGGCCGAAGGCGTGGACCTGTTCGACGCGGCGATCGCCGTGGAATCGGCGCTGTCCGTGCCGATCCATCTCGACGTGCGGGCCCTCGCCGCCGCGTCCTCGGTACCGGCGATCCTGCACGGCCTCATACCGGTCCGGCGGCGTACTGCCGCGGTCGGCGGCGGTGCCGGCAGCACATTGCGGGACCGGCTCGCCGGGCTGACGAAGGCCGAGCAGGACCGTGCTCTGCTGGACCTTGTCACCGCCCAGGTAGCCCTGGTGCTGGGCTACTCCGACAGCAGTGGGCTCGACGCGTCCCGGGCGTTCAAGGACCTCGGGTTCGACTCGCTCACCGCCGTGGAACTGCGTAACCGGTTGGACAACGCCACCGGTCTGCGGCTGTCGGCCACGCTGATTTTCGACTACCCCACCCCGTCCGCGATGGTGCGCCATCTGCGGGAGGAACTGCTCGGCGGCCAGAGCACCCCCCCCGCGGTACGTGCCAAGGCAGCCGTGGACGACGAGCCCATCGCCATCGTCGGCATGGCCTGCCGGTTCCCCGGCGGGATTGACAGCCCCGACGCGTTGTGGGAGCTGCTGGCGCGTGGCGGCGATGCGATCGGTGACTTCCCGGCCGACCGTGGCTGGGACGTGGAGCGGCTCTATCACCCGGACCCGGAGCACAAGGGCACCTCGTATGTGCGCGAGGGCGGCTTCCTCGGCAACGCCGGTGATTTCGATGCCGGCTTCTTCGGCGTCTCGCCGCGTGAGGCCACCGCGATGGATCCGCAGCAGCGGATCCTGCTGGAAACCTCCTGGGAGACCCTGGAGAACGCGGGCATCGACCCGACCACTCTGCGGGGCAGCGACGCCGGTGTCTTCGTCGGTACCAACGGCCAGGACTACGGCTCGCTCCTCGCCCAGGGCGCGGACAACGCGGACGGCTACCTGATCACCGGAACCTCGGCCAGTGTGGTCTCGGGCCGGGTCTCCTACTCACTCGGCTTCGAAGGCCCCGCGGTCACCGTGGACACGGCGTGCTCCGCCTCGCTGGTGGCACTGCACTGGGCGATGCAGGCACTGCGGTCCGGTGAGTGCTCGCTGGCCCTGGCCGGCGGTGTCTCGGTGATGTCCACCCCCGATACGTTCATCGACTTCTCCCGGCAGCGCGGTCTCGCGGCGGACGGCCGCTGCAAGCCGTTCGCCGCGGCCGCGGACGGTACGGGCTGGGGCGAGGGCGTCGGCATGCTGCTCGTGGAGCGGCTCTCCGATGCCCGGCGGAACGGCCATACAGTCCTCGCGGTGGTGCGGGGTTCGGCGGTGAACCAGGACGGTGCGTCCAACGGTCTGACCGCCCCCAACGGCCCCTCGCAGCAGCGGGTGATCCGGCAGGCGCTGGCCGGTGCGGGCCTGAAGCCGTCCGAGGTGGACGCGGTGGAGGCACACGGCACGGGCACGCGGCTGGGCGACCCGATCGAGGCCCAGGCGCTGCTGGCCACGTACGGCCAGGACCGGCCCGCCGACCAGCCCTTGTGGCTCGGCGCGATCAAGTCCAACCTCGGGCACACCCAGGCCGCGGCCGGAGTCGCCGGCGTCATGAAGATGGTCCTCGCCATGCGGCAGGGCCTCCTGCCCAAGACCCTGCACCTGGACGAGCCCACTCCGCATGTCGACTGGTCCGCGGGCGCGGTCGAGCTGCTCGCCGAAGCGCAGGAGTGGCCGGACACCGGCCGCCCCCGCCGCGCCGGTGTGTCGTCGTTCGGTATCAGTGGGACGAATGCGCATGTGGTGCTGGAGCAGGCTCCTGAAGAAGGGGGGCGGGTGGAGTCGGTTGTTCCGGCGGTGGTCGGGCCGGTGCCGTGGGTGTTGTCTGCTCGTTCTGCGGAGGCGTTGGCGGGGCAGGCGGAGCGTCTTGGGGCGTTTGTGGTGCGGCAGCCGGAGGTGGGGCTTGCTGACGTCGGGTTTTCGCTTGCGACGAGCCGTGCGGGGTTGGAATACCGGGCGGTGGTCACGGGGGCGGATCGCGAGTCGCTGCTCGCGGCTCTAGAGGCCCTGCCTTCGGTGAGTGGGCCTGTGGCTGGTGATGGGCGTCTTGGTGTGCTGTTCACCGGTCAGGGGGCGCAGCGGCTGGGGATGGGCCGTGAGTTGTATGAGACGTATCCGGTGTTTGCGCGGGCCTGGGATGAGGTCTGTGGGGAGCTGGACGGTCTGCTGCCTCGGCCGCTGACGGAGGTGGTCCGGGGCGGGGGAGAGCTCCTCGACCAGACGCAGTTTGCGCAGGCGGCGCTGTTCGCGCTGGAGGTGGCGCTGTATCGGTTGGTGGAGTCCCATGGTGTGGCTCCGGCTGTGTTGCTGGGTCATTCCATCGGTGAGGTGACAGCTGCGTATCTGGCGGGTGTGTGGTCGCTGTCGGATGCGGCGAAGTTGGTGGCGGCGCGTGGGCGGTTGATGCAGGTCCTGCCGACCGGCGGCGTCATGGTCTCGGTGCGGGCTTGGGAGGATGAGGTCGCGCCGCTGCTGGACGGCCGCGCTCAGGTGGGCATCGCCGCTGTCAACGGCCCCGAGTCCGTGGTGATCTCGGGTGCTGAGGCTGAGGTGGCGAAGGTCGTCGCCGCTCTGGAGGCGGAGGGGCGGAAGGTCAAGCGGCTGCGGGTGAGCCATGCCTTCCACTCGCCGCTGATGGACCCGATGCTGGCCGAGTTCCGCACGGTCCTGGACCAACTCACCTACAACGACGTCAAGTTGCCGGTTGTCTCGAATGTGACCGGCCGTCTCGCCGACCCCGCCGAACTCCGCACCCCGGAGTACTGGGTGCGGCACGTCCGGGAAGCCGTCCGCTTCCATGACGGCATCCAGGCCGCCCACGCCGAGGGCGTCACCACCTTCCTCGAACTCGGCCCCGACGGTGTCCTGACGGCCATGGGACAGGACTGCCTGCCGGAGACCGCGACCCTTCAGCCGAGTCTGCGCAAGAACCGGTCCGAGCCGGAAGCGGTGCTCCAGGCTCTGGGCGCCGTTTACGCGCGGGGCGTCGTGGTGGACTGGGCGACGTTCTTCCCCGGTGCCCGCCAGGTGGCGCTGCCCACCTACGCGTTCCAGCGGCAGCGGTACTGGCTGGACCGCACCGGCGCGGGCGCCGGCGATGTGACCTCGGCCGGTCTGGCCGCCGCGGATCACCCGCTGCTCAGTGCCGCGGTGCCGCTGCCCGGGTCCGACGGGTTCCTCTTCACCGGGCGGCTGTCCCTGGCCACTCACCCCTGGCTCGCCGACCACGCCGTCATGGACACGGTCCTGGTGCCCGGCACCGCGCTGGTCGAACTCGCCATCCGGGCCGGGGACCAGGTCGGCTGCGACCTGCTGGAGGAGCTGACCCTTCAGGCGCCGATGATCATTCCGTCGACCGGTGGGATACAGATCCAGATCACCGTGGATGGTCCGGACGCCCACGGCCGACGCGAGCTGTCCATGTTCTCCCGTGGCGAGGACGGTGCGGAGCCGTGGACCCGGCATGCGCTGGGCGTGCTGACCACCGCGGGTGCCCTCCCGCTCCCGGACCTGGGTGAAGCGGCCTGGCCGCCGGCCGGGGCCGAGGCCGTCTCCGTGGACGGCTTCTACGCGGAACTCGTCGACGCCGGATTCGGCTACGGCCCGGTGTTCCAGGGGGTACGGGCGGCCTGGCGACGCGGCGCGGAGCTGTTCGTCGAGGTCGCGCTGCCTGACGGCGCCGCCGAGGAGGCCGCCGAGTTCGGGCTGCACCCTGCCCTGCTCGACGCCGTACTCCAGACCTTCGGTCTCAGCGACGACCTCGGCACGGACGGCCCCGGCCTGCCCTTCGCCTGGGCCGGAGTGCGCCTGCACGCCGTCGGCGCGGCCTCCTTGCGGGCCCGGCTGACGCCGACGGGCGACGGCGGGATGCGGATCCTGGCCGTCGATGACGCGGGCGCCCCGGTGGCCACCATCGAGGCCCTGACCACCCGTCCGGTGCCTGCCGCCGGGCAGCTGGCGCGTGCTGGTGGCGGACAGCGGGAGGCGTTGTTCGCGGTGGAGTGGGCGCCGGTCGCGCTGCCCGCCGGGGACGTGGACGGCGCGTGGGCGGTGGCCGACGAGGATGTGGTGCCGGCGGCCGGTCTGGGCGTGGGAGTCCTGGATCCGTCGGCGGAGTCGGTGCCGGGTCATGTGGCGTGGTCCCCGGACGTGAAGCCGGGCGCGAGCGCGGATGTTCCGGGCTCGGTGCGCGGGGCTACGGCCGAGGTGTTGCAGCGGGTACAGACCTGGCTGGTGGATGAGCGGTTCGAGGGTTCGACCCTGGTGATCGTGACCCGGGGCGCCGTCTCGGTGGCGAGCGAGCCGGTCGAGGTGGCGGCGGCCGCGGTGTGGGGGCTGGTGCGGTCCGCGCAGTCGGAGAACCCGGGCCGGTTCGTGCTGGTCGACGTGGACGGTGAGGCGGGTTCGCTCCAGGCGGTCCGTGCGGCCGTGGCATCCGGCGAGCCACAGCTGGCGATCCGGAACGGTGTGGTGTCCGTGCCGCGGCTGGCGCGGATCGTGCCGTCCGGAGTGGACGGTGCGCCGGTGTGGGACCCCGAAGGCACCGTGCTGATCACCGGCGGCACGGGCACGTTGGGTGCCCTGTTCGCCCGGCACCTGGTGTCTGAACACGGCGTCCGCAGGCTGGTGTTGACGAGTCGCCGTGGCCTGGAGGCGCGCGGCGCACGGGAGTTGCAGTCCGAGCTGACGGAGCTGGGTGCCCGGGTTGAGGTCGTGGCGTGTGACGCGGCTGACCGGGAGGCCCTCGGGGAGCTGCTGGCGGGCATCCCCGCGGAGGCCCCGCTGACGGGTGTGGTGCACACGGCAGGTGTCCTGGACGACGGCATCATCGGCTCGCTGAACCCGGAGCGCCTCAACACCGTGCTGCGGCCGAAGGTGGACGCCGCCTGGAACTTGCACGAGCTGACCGAGGGACTGGACCTCTCGGCGTTCGTACTGTTCTCGTCTGCTGCCGGTGTGCTCGGCAGCGCCGGACAGGCCAACTACGCCGCGGCCAACTCCTTCCTCGACGTGCTCGCTGAGCACCGCCGTCTCAGTGGCCTGCCGGGTACCTCCCTGGCCTGGGGGCCGTGGGCGGCGGACACCAGTGGAATGACCGGCCAGGTCGAGGACACCCATCTGCGGCGGATGGCCGCGGACGGGTTCCTGGCGATCTCCGCGCCCGACGGCACCGCGATGTTCGACGCGGCCGTCGGCGCCGACGAGGCCGTGATCGCCCCGATCCGGCTGGACGCGCAGGCCCTCGCGGCCTCCGGGGCGGTGCCGGCGATCCTGCGAGGAGTGGTGCGGGCCCCCGTGCGCCGTACCGCCGCCGAGGCCACCTCGGCCGGATCGCTGGGCGACCGCCTGCTGGGTCTCCCCGTCGAGGAACGCGATGAGCTGCTGCTCGACCTGGTGACCACCCAGGTGGCGGCCGTACTGGGCTACGAGAACGCGGGTGCGGTCCGGATCGACCAGGTATTCAAGGACCTCGGATTCGACTCGCTGACGGCGGTCGAACTGCGCAACCGGCTCAACTCGGCGACCGGCCTGCGGCTGCCCGCCACCTTGGTGTTCGACTACCCGACCCCGGCTGCGCTGTTGGACCATCTGCGCGACGAGTTGGTCGGGGACCGGGATCAGCCGGTCGTCACCGGCGTCGCCACCGGCACGACGGTGGACGAACCCATCGCCATCATCGGTATGGCCTGCCACCTCCCCGGCAACGTCCACAGCCCCGAGGACCTCTGGCGCATGCTGGAAACCGGGCGGGACGGCATCTCCGCCTTCCCCGGCGACCGTGGCTGGAACCTCGACGCCCTGTACCACCCGGACCCCGACCACCAGGGCACCTCGTACACGCGCGAGGGAGGTTTCCTGGACGGTGCCGCGGACTTCGATCCCACGTTCTTCGGGATCAGCCCGAACGAAGCGCTGGCCATGGACCCGCAGCAACGGCTCCTGCTGGAAACCTCCTGGGAAGCCCTGGAGAGCGCGGGAATCGACCCCACCGCCCTGCGCGGCACCCCGACCGGCGTCTACGCCGGGCTCATGTACCACGACTACGTCCACCAGTTGCAGTCCGTGGGCGAGGGCGTCGAGGGCTTCATGGGCACCGGCAACTCCGGCAGTGTGACCTCCGGCCGGCTGGCCTACTCCTTCGGGTTCGAAGGGCCCGCGGTCACCGTGGACACCGCGTGTTCCTCGTCGCTGGTGGCCCTGCACTTCGCGGTGCAGGCACTGCGGTCCGGTGAATGCTCGCTGGCCCTGGCCGGCGGTGTGACCGTGATGGCCACCCCCGATACGTTCATCGACTTCTCCCGGCAGCGCGGCCTGTCCGCGGACGGCCGCTGCAAGCCGTTCGCCGCGGCCGCGGACGGTACGGGCTGGGGCGAGGGCGTCGGCATGCTGCTCGTGGAGCGGCTCTCGGACGCCCGTCGCAACGGTCACCGGGTCCTGGCGGTGGTGCGGGGTTCGGCGGTGAACCAGGACGGTGCCTCCAACGGTCTGACCGCCCCCAACGGCCCGTCGCAGCAACGGGTGATCCGGCAGGCATTGGCCGGCGCACGACTGTCCCCGTCCGAGGTGGACGCGGTGGAGGCGCACGGCACCGGTACGCGGCTGGGTGACCCGATCGAGGCCCAGGCGCTGCTCGCCACGTACGGCCAGGACCGCCCCGAGGACCGGCCGCTGTGGCTGGGGTCCATCAAGTCGAACATCGGTCACACCCAGGCCGCGGCCGGTGTCGCCGGTGTGATGAAGATGATCCTGGCCATGCGGCAGGGCCTCCTGCCCAAGTCGCTGCACGTGGACGAGCCCTCCCCGCATGTGGACTGGGCCGCCGGCGCGGTCGAACTCCTCGCCGAGGCGCGCGAATGGCCGGACACCGGCCGTCCGCGCCGGGCGGGGGTGTCGTCCTTCGGCATCAGCGGGACGAATGCGCATGTGGTGCTGGAGCAGGCCCCTGAAGACGTGCCGGCCGAGCCGGTCGAGCCGGTCGAGGGGGCCCGGCCCGGGGTTCTGCCGTGGGTGCTGTCGGCGCGTTCGGAGCAGGCGTTGGCGGCACAGGCGGGCCGGTTGGCGTCCTTTGTGGAGGAGCGGCCGGAGGTGGGCCTGGCTGATGTCGGGTTGTCGCTGCTGAGCACGCGGGCGGTGTTGGAGCACCGGGCCGTGGTGGTCGGCGCTGAGAGGGAGCAGCTGCTGAGTGGCTTGCGTGGGCTTGCCGGTGGGCTTGCTGGTGGTTTTGCCGGTGGCCTGGATGGTGCGGGTGTGGTCCAGGGCAGTGTGGCGGCTACGGCGGCTTCTGGTGCGGTGCTGGTTTTCCCTGGTCAGGGGTCGCAGTGGCTGGGTATGGCGGATGAACTGCTGGCCTCCTCCCCGGTGTTTGCGGGGCGGATGGCTGAGTGTGGTGCGGCGCTGTCGGAGTTCGTGTCCTGGGATCTGATGGCGGTGCTGTCGGATGAGGACGCATTGGCGCGGGTTGATGTGGTGCAGCCGGTGCTGTGGGCGGTGATGGTGTCGTTGGCTGCGGTCTGGGAGGACTGTGGCGTGGTGCCGTCGGCTGTGGTGGGGCATTCGCAGGGTGAGATCGCGGCCGCTTGTGTGGCGGGGATTTTGTCGCTGCGTGATGGCGCGCGGGTGGTGGCGTTGCGCAGTCAGGCCATCGGTCGGGTGTTGGCCGGGCGTGGTGGCATGGTCTCCGTTGCCGGCTCGCGCGAAGTCGTGCAGGAGCGCATCGCCAAGTGGGGCGAGCGGGTGTCCGTGGCCGCCATCAACGGGCCTATCTCGACCGTGGTTTCCGGTGAGCCCGATGCCTTGCAGGAGTTGTTGGCGGAGTGTGCTGAGCAGGAGGTGCGGGCGCGGCGGATTCCGGTGGATTACGCCTCGCACGGTGCCCAGGTCGAGGAGCTGCGTGAGGAGCTCGCGGCGGTTCTGGCTGAGGTGGCGCCTGCTGACGGCCGTATCCCGTTCTACTCCGCGATGCATGCGTCGGTGGTCTCGGGCGAAGAGCTGGATGCTGCCTACTGGTTCGAGAACCTGCGCAATCCCGTGCGGTTCGAGGAAGCCGTCCAGGCCCTGTTGGCCGACGGTCACGGCGTGTTCGTGGAGTGCAGCGCGCACCCCGTACTGACGCCTGGAATCGAGGACACCGCGCAAGGGGCAAGCAGTCCTGTCGTGGTGACCGGCACCCTGCGTCGTGAGGAGGGTGGCTGGTCCCGGTTCGCGCAGTCGCTCGGCCGGCTCTGGGCGCATGGCGTCCCGGTGAACTGGCGCACCCTGCTGCCCACCGGCCGGCGGGTTGACCTGCCTACTTATGCCTTCCAGCACAAGCGCTACTGGCCCGCCACTGTGGTCGCGGCCGGTGACGCCACCGGCCTCGGCCAGGCGGACTCGCAGCATCCCCTTCTGGGCGCGGCCGTGGCCCTGCCCGAGTCCGACGGTTATCTGTTCACCGCGCGGCTGTCCCTGGCCACGCACCCCTGGCTGGCCGACCACGCGGTACTCGGTGCCGTGGTGCTGCCGAGTTCTGCCCTCGTGGAGCTGGCCTTCCGGGCCGGTGACCAGGTCGGCTGTGACCTGCTGGAAGAACTCACCGTGTTGGTTCCGCCTCTCCTGCCGGAAGGCGCCGGGCTCCAGCTCCGTGTCACCGTCGGCGAATCCGATGCGGACGGGCGCCGGGAGCTGGCCGTGTTCTCCCGCAATGAGGACGCCGAAGCCGACCTGCCCTGGACCCGGCACGCCACCGGCGTACTGGCCGCGGGTGCTGCACCCGTCGGATTCGGCGAAGCGGCCTGGCCGCCGGCCGGCGCCGACACCATGACGGTGGACGGGCTCTATGACGAACTCGCCGCCGCGGGGATCACCCATGGCCCGGTCTTCGAGAACGTCCGAGCGGCCTGGCGCCGCGGTGCGGACCTGTTCGCCGAGGTCGCTCTGAAGGAGGAGAACGAGGGCGAGGCGGGCCGATTCGGTCTGCACCCTGCCCTGCTCGACGCCGCGCTGCACCCGGCGACGCGCCAGGAAGTCGCGGACGGGACACCACTCGCCGCGCAGTGGACAGGCGTGACGCTGTTCGCCGAAGGCGCGACCGCGCTACGGGTCAAGCTCTCCAGCGTGGGGGACGGCTACGCCCTCGTAGCCGCCGACCACGACGGCGAAGTGGTCGCCACGGCCGAATCCATTGCCTGGACGGCGATTTCCGAAGAGGACGTGACGGCCGCCGGCCCTGGGCACCGGGATTCGCTGTTCGGGGTGGAGTGGTCGGAGTTGCCGCTTCGGTCTGAGCCGGTGGCGGGTTCGTGGGCGGTTCTCGGTGAGGACGTGGGGCTGGCTGCGGCGCTGGGTGCGTCGGGTGCGGATGTACTGAGTGAGCTGGTGGAGGTGCCGGAGTGTGTTGTGCTGGCGGTGCCTCGTACGGATGGTGCGTTGCCGGTGCCGGCGGCGGTTCGGGCCATGGTGGGTCGGGTGCTGGAGAGCGTCCAGTCCTGGCTGGCTGATGAGCGGTGCACGCGGTCGAAGCTGGTGATCGCGACTCGCGGCGCCGTTTCCGTGATGGGCGAGCCGCTGGATGCGGTGGGTGCCGCGGTGTGGGGTCTGCTGCGTTCCGCGCAGACCGAGAACCCGGATCAGTTCATGCTCATCGACCTTGATGAGCAGCACTCCTCGGTGGGCGCCATCGCCGCGGCGGTTGCTTCGGGTGAGCCGCAGGTGGCGATCCGCGACGGGGTGGTCTCCGTGCCGCGGCTGGTGCGGACTGCGCCGTCGGACAGTGCACCGGTGTGGGGCTCGGAGGGGACGGTGCTGATCACGGGCGGTACGGGCACGTTGGGCGCGCTTTTCGCCCGGCATCTGGTGTCTGAACATGGCGTCCGGAGCTTGGTGTTGACCAGTCGTCGTGGTCTGGAGGCTGACGGTGCACGGGAGTTGCGGTCGGAGCTGACGGAGCTGGGCGCTCGGGTTGAGGTCGTGGCGTGTGACGCGGCTGACCGGGACGCGCTGGCCGCCGTGCTGGCGAGCATCCCGGCCGAGACCCCGCTGACGGGCGTAGTGCACACCGCCGGAGTCCTGGACGACGGCATCATCGGCTCGCTGACCCCGGAGCGCCTTGACACCGTGCTGCGGCCGAAGGTGGACGCGGCCTGGAATCTGCACGAGCTGACCCAGGGCCTGGACCTGTCGGCATTCGTGCTGTTCTCCTCCGCTGCCGGTGTGCTCGGCAGTGCCGGGCAGGGCAGTTACGCGGCGGCGAATACGTTCCTGGATGCGCTCGCTGAGCACCGTCGCCTGCGTGGTCTGCCGGGTACCTCCCTGGCCTGGGGGCTGTGGGCCGATGCCAGTGGGATGACCGGGCAGCTCAGCGAAACCGATCTGCGGCGGATGGCCAGGGGCGGGATGATCCCGCTCGGCCAGGCCGAAGGCGCCGCACTGTTCGATGCTGCGATGGCCGCGGACCAGCCGGTTGCGCTGTCCGCCCATCTCGACCTGAACGCCATCGCCGGCACTGGTGAGGTTCCGTCGCTGCTGCGCAGCCTGGTGCGGGTCCGGCGCCGTGCCGTGACCACCGGCAGTGCGACGGCCGACACCCTCGCCGAGCGACTGCGTCCGATGACCGAGGCGGAGCGTGAGCGGACCCTGGTGGAACTGGTCCGCCGGCAGGCCTCCGCCGTACTCGGCTACGACGGCGGCGACGCCGTGGGGACCACCCGGGCCTTCAAGGAGCTCGGCTTCGATTCGCTCACCGCGGTCGAACTGCGGAACCGGCTGAACGCGGCCACCGGGCTGACCCTGCCGGCCACGCTGATCTTCGACTACCCGAACCCGGAGGCCCTCGCCCGCTACGTACGTGAGGAGCTGCTGGGCACGGTGGCCGCACCGGTCGCCGCGGTCCCGGTGGCCCGGCCCGTCGACGACGACCCCATCGTCATCGTCGGCATGGCCTGCCGCTATCCCGGAGGGGTGGCTTCGCCGGACGACCTCTGGCAGCTCGTGACCAGCGGTGGGGACGCCATCTCCGGCTTCCCCGTCAACCGTGGCTGGGACCTGGACAACCTGTTCGGCGGCGATTCCGCCGAAACCGGCAAGAGCATCACCCAGCAGGGCGGATTCCTCTACGACGCGGGCGAGTTCGATGCCGGCTTCTTCGGGATCAGCCCCCGGGAGGCCCTGGCGGCCGATCCGCAGCAGCGGATTCTGCTGGAGGCCGCCTGGGAGACCTTCGAGAACGCGGGCATCGACCCGCTGGCCCTGAACGGCAGCCAGACCGGGGTGTTCACCGGGATCAACTACCACGACTACGCGCCCGCCGACGGAAACGTCCCCGAGGACATCGAGGGCTACCTCACCACCGGTGGCGCGGGCAGTGTGCTCTCCGGCCGGATCTCCTACTCACTCGGCCTCGAAGGGCCGGCGGTGACCGTGGACACGGCCTGCTCCTCGTCACTGGTGGCGCTGCATCTGGCCATCCAGGCGCTGCGCTCCGGGGAGTGCTCGATGGCCCTGGCCGGCGGTGTCTGCGTGATGGCCACCCCCGGCAACTTCGTGGAGTTCTCCCGGCAGCGCGGTCTCGCGGCGGACGGCCGCTGCAAGCCGTTCGCCGGCGCCGCGGACGGCACCGGCTGGGCCGAAGGCGCCGGCATGGTACTGGTCGAGCGGCTGTCGGATGCCCGGCGGAACGGCCACCCGATCCTGGCCGTGGTGCGGGGTTCGGCGGTGAACCAGGACGGTGCGTCCAACGGTCTGACCGCCCCCAACGGCCCCTCGCAGCAGCGGGTGATCCGGCAGGCGCTCGCTAACGCCGGGCTCGAACCGTCCGACGTGGACGCGGTGGAGGCGCATGGCACCGGCACCACGCTGGGCGACCCGATCGAGGCTCAGGCGCTGCTCGCCACGTACGGGCAGAACCGGCCCGCCGACCGGCCGCTGTGGCTCGGTGCGGTCAAGTCCAACATCGGGCACACCCAGGCCGCCGCCGGTGCGGCCGGAGTCATCAAGATGGTCTTCGCGCTCCAGCAGGGGCTGCTGCCCAAGACCCTGCACGTGGACGAGCCCACCCCGCATGTCGACTGGACCGCGGGTGCGGTGGAGCTGCTGACCGAGACACGGAAGTGGCCGGAGACCGGCCGCCCGCGCCGGACCGGTATCTCCGCCTTCGGCATCAGCGGCACCAACGCCCACGTCATCCTTGAGCAGGCGCCCGCAGAGGAACTGGCCACGACGGCGCCCACCACGACGGCGCCCACCACGACGGGACCCGCGACGTCGGGACCCGTGACGTCGGAAACCGCCGAGGCCGCGCCCGCCGAGAGCGGACCTGCCGGTGCGCTGTCCTGGACGCTCTCCGCGCGGACGCAGGAAGCCCTGTACGCACAGGCGGGACGGCTGGTGTCCTTCACCGCCGAACACCCGGAACTGGCCCCGGCCGACATCGGGTTCTCGCTGGCCACCACCCGTGCGGCGTTGGAGCACCGCGCGGTCGTCACCGGGGCGGACCGGGACGCCCTGCTGGCCGCGGCCGGACGGCTGGCCGCGGGCGAGCACCCCACAGCGGTCGCCGGCGATGGCCGGGTCGGTGTGCTGTTCACCGGTCAGGGTGCGCAGCGACTGGGCATGGGCCGCGAGCTGTACGACACCTACCCGGTGTTCGCGCGGGCCTGGGACGAGGTGTGCGGGGAGCTGGACGGTCTGCTGCCTCGACCGCTGGCGGAGGTGATCTGGGGCGAGGAGGACCTGCTCGATCAGACGCAGTACGCGCAGGCGGCGCTGTTCGCCCTGGAAGTCGCGCTCTACCGCCTGGTCGAGTCCCATGGTGTGACACCGGCTGTGCTGCTGGGCCACTCCATCGGCGAGGTCACGGCTGCCTATCTGGCGGGTGTGTGGTCGCTGGCGGATGCGGCGAAGCTGGTCGCGGCCCGTGGACGGCTGATGCAGGAGCTACCGGCCGGCGGTGTGATGGCGTCGGTGCGGGCCTCGGAGGACGAGGTCGCGCCGTTGCTGGAGGGCTGCGAGCAGGTCGGTATCGCCGCCGTCAACGGCCCCGAGTCCGTCGTGATCTCCGGCGCCGAGGCCGAGGTGGAGCAGATCGCCGCCGCCTTGGAGGCGGAGGGCCGCAAGGTCAAGCGGCTGCGGGTGAGCCATGCCTTCCATTCGCCGCTGATGGACCCGATGCTGGCGAAGTTCCGTGCGGTGTTGGACCAACTCACCTACAACCAAGCCCAGTTGTCACTGGTCTCCAACGTGACCGGCCGTCTCGCCGACCCCGCCGAACTCCGCGACCCGGAGTACTGGGTGCGGCACGTCCGGGAAGCCGTCCGCTTCCATGACGGCATCCAGGCCGCCCACGCCGAGGGCATCACCACCTTCCTCGAACTCGGCCCCGACGGCGTCCTGTCCGCCATGGGCCAGGACTGCCTGCCGCAGACCGCCGCAGCCACCGCTTCCGCCACCCTCCAGCCGAGCCTGCGCAAGGACCGCCCCGAACCCGGCGCGCTGAGGGACGCACTGGGCGGGCTGTGGGCCCATGGCGTCGCGGTGGACTGGACCCCGCTGTTCCCGGGGGCCCGGCGGGTGGCGCTGCCCACCTACGCGTTCCAGCGGCAGAACTACTGGCTACAGGCCAACACGGGGAGCGGCGACGTGTCCTCGATCGGGCTGGGCGCCGCGGACCATCCGCTGCTCGGCGCCGCGGTCACCCTGCCGGATGCCGTGGTCCTCACCGGGCGGCTGTCCCTGGCCACCCACCCCTGGCTGGCCGACCACACCATCATGGACACCGTTCTGCTGCCGGGAACCGCTCTGGTCGAACTCGCGATCCAGGCCGGGGACCAGGTCGGCTGCGATCTCCTGGACGAACTCACCCTGCACGCCCCGCTGATCCTCCCGCCGCACGGCGGAATGCAGCTGCGCGTCACGGTGGGGGAGGAGTCGGCCGGGGACGGGCGCCGCGCACTCGCGGTGCTTTCCCGGAACGAGAACGAGCCCGACCAGGAGTGGACCCGGAACGCCACCGGCACACTGACCGTCGCGACGGACACACCGGTGCGCTTCAGCGAAAGCGTCTGGCCGCCGGCCGATGCCGAGCGCATTCCGGTGGACGGGTTCTACGAGGAGTTGGTCTCGGTCGGCTTCGCGTACGGGCCGGTGTTCCAGGGGCTGCGCGCGGCCTGGCGGCGGGGTGCGGAGGTGTTCGCCGAAGTGGCCCTGCCCGAGGAGCCGGGCGCCGATGCGGCGAAGTTCGCCCTGCACCCGGCGCTGCTCGATGCCGCGCTACAGACCGTGGGACTGCTCGGTGACGCCGTATCGGGGCTGCCGTTCGCCTGGACCGGTGTCCGGCTGCACGCCGTCGGTGCGACCGCACTGCGCGTCCGGCTCTCCCCGGCCGGTGACGGCGGGGTGCAGGTCCTGGCGGCCGACGAGACCGGTGCGCCGGTGGCCACCATCGATTCCCTGGTGACCCGGCCGGTGCCGGCCGAACAGCTCGGCTCCACCACGCGGCGCGGAGCACTGTACGAACTCGCCTGGACCGCCCTCGAAGAGGAGGCTGCCGAGCCCGTACCCGGTAGCTGGACCGTGGTCGGCCCGGACGCGGAGAAGGTCGCCGAACCCCTGCGGCGGGCGGGCGTGGACGTCAGCACCTGCCCGGAACCGGCGCAGGCGGCGGGCCGGGACGCGGCACCGGACTTCATGGTGCTGCCGGTATCGGTGTCGGTGCCGGTATCGGTGTCGGAGTCCGGTGGCAGGACGGAGGCGAGGCCGTCGTCCGGTGCCGGGACGGAGGCGACGCCGGCCGCGGCCCGTGCGGCGGTGCACAGTGTCCTGGGCACGGTCCAGGAGTGGCTGGCCGACGAGCGCCTTGCCGGCACCCGGCTGGTCGTCCTCACCCGGGGTGCGGTCGCACCCGACGGGGCACCGGCCGACCTGGTGACCACGCCGGTCTGGGGCCTGCTGCGTTCCGCGCAGTCGGAGCACCCGGACCGGATCGTGCTGGCCGACCTCGACGACGAGGACGCCTCGATGGCGAAGCTGCCCGCGCTGATCGCCGCCGGTGAACCGCAGGCCGCGATCCGCCGGGGCGTCGCCTCGGTGCCACGCCTCGCCGCGCTCGAACCGTCCGGCCAGGACAGCGCCACGGTGTGGAACACCGGAGGAACGGTGCTGATCACCGGCGGTACCGGTGTGCTGGGCGCCGAGGTCGCGCGGCACTTGGTGACCGGACACGGCGTACGGAACCTGGTGCTGACCAGCCGCAGTGGGCCGACGGCCGAAGGCGCCGAGGAACTGCGGGCCCAACTCACCGAAGTCGGCGCCCGGGTGGAGATCCTCGCCTGCGACGCGGCCGACCGGGACGCGCTCGCCGCGGTGCTGGCCGGGATTCCGGCGGACGCTCCGCTGACCGGAGTGGTGCACACCGCCGGAGTCACGGACGACGGGGTGATCACCTCGCTGACCCCCGACCGGGTGGACCGGGTGCTGCGGCCCAAGGTCGACGCGGCCTGGAATCTGCACGAGCTGACCCAGGACCTGGATCTGTCCGCGTTCGTGCTGTTCTCCTCGGTCGCCGGCATCCTCGGCGCGCCGGGACAGGGCAACTACGCCGCCGCCAACACCTTCCTGGACGCGCTCGCCGCGCACCGGAGGGCGGCCGGCCTCCCCGCGGTCTCGTTGCCCTGGGGCCTGTGGGCGCGGAGCAGCGGGATGACCGGCAAGCTCGGCGAGGCCGATCTGCGGCGCATCGGAAGCGGCGGGCTGGTACCACTGTCCTCCGAGGCGGGTGTGGCGCTGCTCGACGCGGCGACCGTGGCCGGCCCGGCCGTGGTGCTCCCGATGGACCTGGACCCGCGGAAGCCGGCGGCGTCGGGCGACATCCCCGCGGTGCTGCGCGGCGTGGTGCGGGCACCCGCACGGCGGGCGGCGGCAGCCGGCCCGGCCGTGGCGGAGGTATCGCTGGGCGACCGGCTGGGGGCCGTACCGGCAGCCGAACGGTCCGGCATGGTGCTCGATCTGGTGCGCACCCATGTCGCCGCGGTCCTCGGACATGCGGAGACCGGGAAGATGAAGGCGGATCAGCAGTTCACCGAGCTGGGCTTCGACTCGCTGACCGCCGTGGAACTGCGCAACCGTCTGCACACCGCCACCGGTCTGCGGCTGCCGGCCACCCTGATCTTCGACTATCCGACCTCCGCCGCGCTCGCCGACCACATCCTCGGCGAGGTGGTGGCGAACGAGCCCGACCCCGTCGCGACGGTGCTGGCCACCATCGAAAAGCTGGAAGCCGGTCTCTCGATGCTGCGGACGGAGAGCGGTGACCGAAGGGACATCACCAAGCGGCTGGAGCGGGCGCTGAGCCAGTACCGCGACGGCGATACGGCGGAATTCGGCGGCGACACGGACAGCGATATCCGCGACGCCTCCACCGATGAACTACTGGACGTCTTTGACCGGGAGTTCGGTAACTCATGATCTTCCAGAACATTTTTCGTGCCGGTCGAAGGGGCGGAACCAGGTGACCAACGACAAGAAACTTGTCGAGTATCTCAAGCAGGCCACCATCGATCTGCGGCAGAGCCGCCGCAGGATATGGGAGCTCGAATCGGAACCGATCGCGATTGTCGGCATGGCCTGCCGCTATCCCGGCGGGGTCGCCTCTCCCGAAGACCTGTGGACGCTGTTGTCCGAGGGCCGCGACGGCATGTCCGCCTTCCCGGAGGACCGGGGCTGGGACGTCGAGGGGCTCTACCACCCCGACCCGGAAAACCCCGGCACGTCCTATGTCCGGGAGGGCGGATTCCTCCAGAACGCCGCGGAGTTCGACCCGGGATTCTTCGGAATCTCACCGCACGAGGCGCTCGCGATGGACCCGCAACAGCGGCTGCTCCTGGAAACGGCGTGGGAGACCTTCGAACGCGCCGGAATTGACCCGGGAACCCTGCGGGGAAGCAAGACCGGGGTCTATGCCGGGCTGATGTACCACAATTACGCCGCGCGGGTCATCGATGTCCCCGACGACATCGCCAGCTTTATGAGCACCGGCGCGGTGAGCAGCGTGGTCTCCGGCCGTATCTCCTATCTGTTCGGCTTCGAAGGCCCCGCGATCACCGTGGACACCGCCTGTTCCTCCTCCCTGGTGGCCCTCCACCAGGCGGTGCTGGCGCTCCGTGCGGGGGACTGCGACCTCGCACTGGCCGGCGGCGTGACCGTGATGGCCACCGCGGACACCTTCGTCGACTTCTCCTACCAGCGCGGTCTCGCGGCGGACGGCCGCTGCAAGCCGTTCGCCGCCGCCGCGGACGGCACCGGCTGGGGCGAAGGCGTCGGCCTGCTGCTGGTCGAGCGGCTGTCGGATGCCCAGCGCAACGGCCACCCGGTGCTCGCGGTGGTGCGCGGGTCAGCCGTGAACCAGGACGGTGCGTCCAACGGCCTGACCGCACCCAACGGCCCCTCGCAGCAGCGGGTGATCCGGCAGGCGCTCGCCAACGCCCACCTCTCGCCGTCGGATGTCGACGCGGTGGAGGCGCACGGCACCGGTACGACCCTCGGCGACCCCATCGAGGCCCAGGCTCTGCTGGCGACCTACGGGCAGGACCGCCCGGCGGACCGCCCGCTCTGGCTGGGCGGCATCAAGTCCAACCTCGGGCACACCCAGGCCGCCGCGGGAGTTGCCGGCATCATCAAGATGGTGCTCGCCATGCGGCACGGCGTGCTGCCCAAGACCCTGCATCTGGACGCCCCTTCACCGCATGTGGACTGGTCCGCCGGCGCGGTCGAACTCCTCGCCGAAGCCAGGGACTGGCCGGCGGCCGAACGGCCCCGCCGGGCCGGGGTGTCCTCCTTCGGCATCAGCGGCACCAACGCCCATGTCGTCCTCGAACAGGCCCCCGCCGACGAGCGTGCAGAGTCCGGCTCCGCCCCCGCCGCCCCCGTGGCATCCGACCCGTCCGGCCTGGTGCCCTGGGTGCTGTCCGCCCGTTCCCGGCAGGCACTCACCGCACAGGCGGCCGGACTCGCCGCCTTCGTGGACCAGCAGCCGGAGCTGAACCCCGTGGACACCGGCTTCTCGCTGGTCACCACACGTGCCGCCCTCGACCATCGCGCGGTCGCCCTGGCCACCGACCGGGCCGGACTGCGCACCGCGGTGTCCGCCCTGGCCACCGGTGACGCCGCCCCCGGCGTGCTCACCGGACTGGTCAGCGACGGCAAACTCGGCGCGCTGTTCACCGGCCAGGGGGCGCAGCGGCTCGGGATGGGCCGTGAGTTGTATGAGACATATCCGGTGTTTGCGCGGGCCTGGGATGAGGTCTGCGCGGAGCTGGACGGTCTGCTGCCTCGGCCGCTGACGGAGGTGGTCCGGGGCGGGGGAGAGCTCCTCGACCAGACGCAGTTTGCGCAGGCGGCGCTGTTCGCGCTGGAGGTGGCGCTGTATCGGTTGGTGGAGTCGCGTGGTGTGACGCCGGCTGTGTTGCTGGGGCACTCGATTGGTGAGGTGACGGCTGCCTATTTGGCGGGTGTGTGGTCGCTGTCGGATGCGGCGCAGCTGGTGGCGGCACGTGGGCGGTTGATGCAGGCGCTGCCGACCGGTGGCGTGATGGTGTCGGTGCGGGCTTCGGAGGACGAGGTCGCGCCGCTGCTGGAGGGCCGGGACCTGGTCGGGATCGCCGCCGTCAATGGTCCGGAGTCCGTGGTGCTCTCGGGTGCTGAGGCTGAGGTGGCGCAGGTCGTCGCCGCTCTGGAGGCCGAGGGGCGGAAGGTCAAGCGGCTGCGGGTGAGCCATGCCTTCCACTCGCCGCTGATGGACCCGATGCTGGCCGAGTTCCGTGCCGTGCTGGGTCAACTCACCTATGCAGACGCCCAGTTGCCGTTGATATCGAACGTGACCGGCGCGCTGGCCGACTCTGCCGAACTCCGCAACCCCGAGTACTGGGTGCGGCACGTCCGGGAAGCCGTCCGTTTCCACGACGGTATGCGCGCCGCCCACGCCGAGGGGGTCACCACCTTCCTCGAACTCGGCCCGGACGGCGTTCTGTCCGCCATGGGACAGGACTGCCTGGCGGAGGACGGGGTCTTCGTGCCCACGCTGCGCAAGGACCGTCCCGAACCCGAGGTGGCGACGGAGGCTCTCGCCGGGCTGTGGGTCCGTGGGGTCCCCGTCGACTGGCAGTCGATGCTCGCCGACGGCCGCCGGGTGGAGCTGCCGACGTACGCCTTCCAGCGGCAGCACTTCTGGCTGGCCGGGGACGCCGGGGTCGGCGATATGACCGCCGCGGGTCTGGGCGCCGCCGATCACCCGCTGCTCGGCGCCACCGTGACCCTGCCGGACGCCGTGGTCCTGGCCGGCCGGCTGTCCCTGGCCACCCACCCCTGGCTCGCCGACCATGCCGTACTCGGCGCCGCCGTACTGCCCGGCTCGGCCCTGGTCGAACTCGCCATCCGGGCCGGGGATCAGGTCGACTGCGATCTGATCGAAGAACTCGCGGTGCGGCTGCCACTGGTTCTGCCGGAGCGCGGCGGAGTGCAGCTGCGCGTCGTCGTCGCGGAGCCCGACGAGGACGGCCGCCGGGAACTGGCGGTGTACTCGCGGCTTGAGGAGTCTCCGGAACAGTCCTGGACCGTGCACGCCGTGGGTGTGCTGGCGGCGGGTGCGGGTGCCGGGGCGGGGACGTTCGGTGAAGCGGTCTGGCCGCCGGCCGGTGCCGAGGCGCTCTCCGTGGAGGGCTGCTACGACGCACTCGGTGCCGCCGGATTCCACTACGGTCCCGTGTTCCAGGGCGTCCAGGCCGCCTGGAGGCGTGGCGACGAGATCTACGCCGAGGTCACCCTGCCGGACGAAGTCACCGCCGACGCAGCGAAGTTCGGGCTGCATCCGGCCCTCCTCGACGCCGCGCTGCAACCAGCGCTCGACGGGCTGCGGCTCCCCGTGTCCTGGAACGGGGTGCGCCTGCACGCAGTGGGTGCCACCGCGCTCCGGGTGAAGCTGAGCAGGGCAGGTGACGGGTTTGCGCTCCTCGTCGCCGATGAGGCTGGTGGTGTGGTCGCTTCCGTGGACGCGGTGCGCTGGGAGCCGGTGGTTCCCGAGCAGCTGACCACGAGCGTCCCGGGCGAGCACCACGACTCGCTGTTCGCGGTTGAGTGGGTGTCGCTTCCGGAACTTCCCGAGGCTTCCGAAGCCGAGGGTGATGACGGCCTCGTACTCCTGCATCCGTCGGTGGCCGGGGAGTCGGCTTCTGTTCCCGACGGTGTGCGTGCGGTGACCCACCAGGTGCTGGAGCAGCTTCAGCGCTGGGTCGCCGATGACCGGAACGCCGATGACCGGCAGGCCAATGCGCGGCTCGTGGTGGTGACCCGGGGCGCCGTCTCGGTTGCCGGTGAGCCGGTGGACCTGGTCATGGCGCCGCTGTGGGGGCTGGTGCGCTCGGCGCAGTCGGAGCACCCGGGCCGATTCGTGCTGGTCGATGTCGACGACCACGAGCAGTCCACCGCCGCGATCCATGCCGCCGTGGCCACTGGCGAAACCGAACTGGCCCTTCGGGAAGGGGCGTTGTCGGCACCCAGGCTCACCCGGCTCGAACCGTCCGCGCCGTCCGCACCATCTGGACCGCCTGGACAGGCCGTACTCTCCAGCACGGGCACGGGCACGGGCACGGGCACGGGCACGGGCACGGGCACGGTCTGGAACCCCGAGGGCACCGTACTGATCACCGGCGGCACCGGAACCCTGGGCAGCCTGATCGCCCGGCACCTGGTGACCGCACACGGCATCCGCAGCCTCCTGCTGACGAGCCGACGCGGCCCGGACGCCGAGGGCGCAGCCGCACTCCTTGAGGAACTCACCGCGCTGGGCGCCCAGGTGGAGATCGCCGCCTGTGACGCGGCGGATCGCGACGCCCTCGCCGAGCTGCTGGCGGGGATCCCGGCGGATGCCCCGCTGACCGGTGTCGTGCACACCGCCGGGGTCACCTCCGACGGGACCCTCGGCTCCCTCACCAGGGAAAGCCTGGACGCCGTGCTGCGGCCCAAGATGGACGCCGCCTGGAACCTGCACGAACTCACCCAGGACGCCGATCTCTCCGCGTTCGTCCTCTTCTCGTCGGCCGCAGCGGTACTGGGCGCGGCCGGACAGGGCAACTACGCCACCGCCAACACCTTCCTGGACACGCTCGCCCGCCATCGCCGGAACCACGGCCTGCCGGGCACCTCCCTGGCCTGGGGGCTCTGGGCCGAGACCAGCGAGATCACCAAGCAGCTCAGCGACACCGATCTGCGACGGATGGCCCGCGGCGGACTCGTCCCGCTCACCGCCGAGGAAGGCGTGGCCCTGTTCGACGCCGCGCTCACCACGGACACCGCGCTGTCCATCCCGATACGGCTGGACCTGCGGGCCCTCGCCGCCTCCGGCGAAGTGGCGCCCGTCCTGCGCGGACTGGTGCCGGTGCGCCGGCGTGCCGCCACGGCCGGCGTCGGTGCGGGTAACGCGTTGCGGGACCGTCTCATCGGTCTGCCGCAGGCCGACCAGGACCGGGCGCTGCGGGAACTGGTCACGGCCCAGGTCGCCCTGGTACTTGGGTACGCGGGCAGCGGCGCAGTGGAGGCATCCCGTGCGTTCAAGGACCTCGGGTTCGATTCGCTGACCGCCGTGGAACTGCGCAACCGCATGGACACCGCGACCGGACTCAGCCTCCCGGCGACCCTGCTCTTCGATCATCCGACCCCGGCCGCCCTCGTGCGGTTCCTGCGGGAAGAACTGCTCGGCGGGCAGACCGCCACCACCGTGGTGCGGTCCCGCGGGACCGTGGACGACGAACCCATCGCCATCGTCGGCATGGCCTGCCGCTTTCCCGGCGGCGTCGCCTCTCCGGCGGAGCTCTGGGACCTGCTGGCCCGCGGCGAGGACGCGGTCAGCGACTTCCCCGGCGACCGCGGCTGGGACGTCGAGCGGCTCTACCACCCGGACCCCGACCACCACGGCACCTCGTACGTCCGCGAAGGCGGCTTCCTGCGGGACGTGGCCGACTTCGACCCCGGGTTCTTCGGCATCTCGCCGCGTGAGGCGACCGCCATGGACCCGCAGCAGCGGCTGCTGCTGGAGACCTCCTGGGAGGCCCTGGAGGACGCGGGGATCGACCCGGCGACGCTGCGCGGCGCCGACACCGGCGTCTTCGTCGGCACCAACGGCCAGGACTACGGCTCCTTCCTGGCCCACAGTTCCGCCGAGGTGGACGGCCACCTCGCCACCGGCACCGCGGGCAGCGTGGTCTCCGGCCGGATCTCCTACACCTTCGGCTTCGAGGGCCCCGCGGTCACCGTCGACACCGCATGCTCGTCCTCGCTGGTCGCCCTGCACTGGGCGATCCAGGCGCTGCGTTCCGGCGAGTGCTCACTGGCACTGGCCGGCGGTGTGACGATCATGTCCACACCGATGGAGTTCATCGAGTTCTCCCGCCAGCGCGCCCTCGCTCCGAACGGCCGCAGCAAGGCCTTCGCGGAGAGCGCGGACGGCGCGGGCTGGGGCGAGGGCGTCGGCCTGCTGCTGGTCGAGCGCCTGTCGGACGCCCGCCGTAACGGCCATCCGGTGCTTGCGGTGGTGCGGGGTTCGGCGGTGAACCAGGACGGTGCGTCCAACGGTCTGACGGCGCCGAACGGTCCCTCGCAGCAGCGGGTGATCCGTCAGGCGCTCGCCAACTCCGGGCTTCAGGCGTCGGATGTGGACGCGGTGGAGGCGCACGGCACCGGCACGACGCTGGGCGACCCGATCGAGGCGCAGGCCCTGCTGGCGACGTATGGCCAGGGTCGTCCGGAGGACCGGCCGTTGTGGCTGGGCTCGGTGAAGTCGAACATCGGGCACGCCCAGGCCGCGGCGGGGGTCGCCGGGGTGATGAAGATGGTGCTGGCCATGCGGCACGGTGTGCTGCCGAAGACGCTGCATGTGGATGAGCCGTCGTCGCATGTGGACTGGTCCTCGGATGCGGTGGAGTTGCTGACCGAGGCCAGGGATTGGCCGGAGAGCGGTCAGTTGCGGCGGGCAGGTGTGTCGTCCTTCGGTATCAGTGGGACGAACGCGCATGTGGTGCTGGAGCAGGCACCTGACGAGGCGCCGGCGGAGCCGGTTGAGCAGGCCCGGCCCGGGGTTCTTCCGTGGGTGCTCTCGGCGCGCTCCGAGCGGGCGTTGCTCGCGCAGGCGGGCCGGTTGGCGTCCTTTGTCAAGGACCGCGAGGAGTTGGATCCCGTCGATGTGGGGTTCTCGCTGCTGAGTACGCGGGCGGGGTTGGAGTATCGGGCGGTGGTGCTCGGTGCTGATGGTGAGGGCCTTCTCGACGGCCTGCGTGGGTTGGCTGCGGGGGTGGATCCTGCGGGTGTGGTGCGGGGTGCGACCGGTACGGGAGCTGGTAGCCGTGTGGCGCTGGTTTTCCCTGGTCAGGGGTCGCAGTGGCTGGGTATGGCGGATGAACTGCTGGCCTCCTCCCCGGTGTTTGCGGGGCGGATGGCTGAGTGTGGTGCGGCCCTGTCGGAGTTCGTGTCCTGGAAGTTGGACGAGGTTTTGTCCGACGAGGACGCGTTGGCGCGGGTTGATGTGGTGCAGCCGGTGCTGTGGGCGGTGATGGTGTCGTTGGCTGCGGTCTGGGAGGACTGCGGTGTGGTGCCGTCGGCTGTCGTGGGTCACTCCCAGGGCGAGATTGCTGCGGCATGCGTCGCCGGGGTCCTGTCCCTGCGTGATGGCGCCCGGGCGGTGGCGTTGCGCAGCCAGGCCATCGGCCGTGTCCTGGCCGGTCGCGGCGGCATGGTCTCCGTCGCCGCCTCCCGTGAGGCGGTTCAGGAGCGCATCGCCAAGTGGGGCGAGCGGGTATCCGTCGCCGCCATCAACGGGCCGACGTCGACCGTCATTTCCGGTGAGCCCGATGCCTTGCAGGAACTGCTGGCGGAGTGCGGTGAGCAGGAGGTACGGGCCCGGCAGATTCCGGTGGACTACGCCTCGCACGGCCCCCAGGTGGAGGAGCTGCGCGAGGAGCTGGCGACGGTTCTTGCCGAAGTCCGCCCCGGCCAGGGCCGTATCCCGTTCTACTCGGCGGTGCATGCTTCACCCCTCTCGGGCGAGGAGCTGGACGCCGCCTACTGGTTCGAGAATCTCCGCAATCCGGTGCGGTTCGAGGAAGCCATCCAGGCTCTCCTGGCCGACGGTCACGGCGTCTTCGTCGAGTGCAGCGCGCACCCCGTCCTCACCCCTGGTATCGAGGACACCGCCCAGCAGGAATCCGGGAGCCCCGTCGTCGTAACCGGCACCTTGCGCCGTGACGAAGGCGGCTGGCCCCGCTTCGCACACTCCCTCGCCCAACTCTGGGCGCACGGCGTCCCGGTGGACTGGAGCACCCTGCTCCCCACCGGCCGGCGGATCGACCTCCCCACCTATGCCTTCCAACGACAGCGCTACTGGCTGTCGGCCTCAGCGGGTACGCAGGATGCCGCCGGTCTCGGGCTGCAACCGGTTGAGCATCCGCTTGTCCCGGCCGCTGTTTCCATGGCCGGTACGGACACGGTCGTCCTCACCGGGCGGATCAGTGCGGCCACCCACCCGTGGATCGCCGATCACACCGTCCGGGGCGTCACCATCCTCCCCGGCACCGGCTTTGTGGACCTTGCCATCAGGGCGGGTGACCAGGTCGGTTGCCCCAGGGTCGAGGAGCTGGTGCTGGAGGCCCCGTTGATCCTCTCGGATCAGGGTGGGGTGCAGCTCCAGGTCAGCGTGGGTGCTCCGGATGGTCAGGGCCGCCGATCGGTCACGGTGCACTCGCGGGCCGATGACGCGCTCGACGGTGAGCCGTGGACCGGGCACGCCACCGGACTTCTCGGACCGGACACCGCCGACGGCAGCGGCACCGGCCTCGACGTGTGGCCCCCTCAGGGAGCCACCCCGGTGGACCTGGACGGTATTTACGACCAGCTGGCCGCGGCCGGAGTGGACTACGGGCCCGTGTTCCAGGGCCTGCGGGAGGTCTGGCGTCAGGGTGACGACCTCTACGCGGAGGTGACCCTGCCGCAGGACCAGCGGGACGAGGCCGAGCGGTTCGGGCTGCACCCGGCTCTGCTCGACTCCGTACTGCACGCCCTGTCCTGGTCCCCGCTCGCGGAGCAGGAGGGTGGCCCCTGGATGCCCTTCACCTGGAACGGCGTCTCGCTCTTCGCGACCGGGGCGACCACCCTGCGGGCCCGCCTCCGCACCGCGCCCACCGGGGCGGTGACACTGGACATCGCCGACGGCCTCGGTGAGCCCATCGCCTCCGTCGACGCGCTGCGGCTCCGCGCCGTCACCGCTACCGCGCTGACCGGCGCCGCACCGCGCGACACCCTCTTCCGGCCCGAGTGGACGACCCTCCACGGGCCGAAGTTCACCGGCTCCTGGGCCGTGCTCGGTGCGGACCGCGCGGGTCTGACGGCCGCGTTCACGGGGGACGGCGACACTTACGCCGATCTCGCCGCGCTCACCGCGGCGGTCGAGGCGGGCGCACCCGTCCCCGAGGCCGTACTGACCGTCGCACCGCGCAGCGATCAGGACGGATTCCTCCCGGGGGCGGTACACGGCACCGTGCGTGACGCCCTGGAACTCATCCAGCACTGGCTGGCCGACGACCGGTTCGCCACCTCCCGTCTGGTGCTGGTGACCAGCGGCGCCATGGCGGCCGAGGCCACCGACCCGGTGACCGACCTGCCGCACGCCGCCACCTGGGGGCTGTTCCGGTCCGCCCAGTCCGAGCACCCCGGCCGGTTCGTCCTCGTCGATCTGGACGAGCAGGACTCCTCGGCCGCCGCCCTGCCGGAGGTCATCGGCTCCGGTGAACCCCAGGCAGTGGTCCGGGCCGGTACGCCCCGCGCCGTACGGCTCGCCCGGGTCCACCTGACCGGTGAGGCGCCGGCCTTCGACGCACAGGGCACGGTGCTGATCACTGGCGGCACGGGCATGATCGGCACCCTGGTGGCCCGTCATCTGGTGACACAGCACGGGATACGCCATCTCGTGCTCACCAGCCGCCGTGGTGCGGCGAGCCCGGGGGCCGCGGAACTGCGGGACGAACTGGCCGCACTCGGGGCGGACGTCACCCTCGCCGCCTGCGACGCCGCGGACCGGACCGCGTTGGCGGAGCTGCTGGCGGCAGTTCCGCAGGACCGTCCGCTGACCGCGGTCGTGCACGCGGCCGGGGTGGTCGAGGACAGTGTGGTCACCTCGCTCACCCCGGGGCATCTGGACACCGTGCTGCGGCCCAAGGTGGACGCGGCCTGGAACCTGCACGAGCTCACCAAGGACCTGGGCCTGTCGGCGTTCATCCTGTTCTCCTCGGCTGCCGCGCACTTCGGCAACGCCGGGCAGGGCAACTACGCCGCCGCCAACGCCTTCTTGGACGCCCTGGCACACCACCGGCGCGCCGAGGGCCTGCCCGCCGTCTCGATGGCGTGGAGCGTCTGGGCCGAGCGGGTCCAGGCCACGGACCAGAGCGAGGAGATGCGGGCGGAGCGGATCTCGGCGGGAGCGATCACCGCGGAACTCGGTATGGTCCTCTTCGACCACGCCCGCCGGGCCGGCGAACCGGTGCTGGTGCCGATTCCGCTGGACATCCCGGCGATCCGGGCCCTGCCGAAGGACCGGATACCGATCCTGCTGCACGGTCTGATGCCGGGCGACACCCGGCGGTCGGCCGGCACCGAGGGGCCGGGCGAGAAGGGCTGGGCGGACCGGCTGATCGCCATGCCGGCGGACAAGCAGCGGGAGACCGTGCTGGCCCTGGTGCGTACCCAGGTCGCGTCGGTTCTCGCCTACGAGTCGGCCGATCAGGTCGAGGACCACCGGCCCTTCAAGGACCTGGGGTTCGACTCGCTGACCGCCGTCAAGCTGCGCAATCAGCTCGCCGCGGTCGGCGGCCTGACCCTGCCCGCCACCCTGGTCTTCGACCATCCGACTCCGGTCGCGCTCGCCGAGTTCCTGCGGGCGGAACTGGTACCGGCCGAAGCGGACCCCTCGGCCCGGCTGCTCGCCGAGCTCGACCGGATCGCCGCCGGGCTGCCGGAGATCGACCCCGACGCCGCCGGCCGGGACAAGATCACCGCCCGGCTGCGCAGCATCTTGTGGCAGTGGGACGAGAGCAGGAACGGCGAGGGTCCGGAGAACTCCGAAGAGGACTTCGACTCAGCCACCGATGACGAACTCTTCGACGCTCTCGACAACGAACTCGGAATGTCCTAACGCGTGCGGATCAAGCGCCTGACAGTGTTTTGGGGGAAGGTACCGGATGGAGAATGAAGCCAAACTCCGGGATTATCTCAAGCGAGCTACGGCTGATCTCCGCCGCACGCGCCAGAGGTTGCGCGAGGTCGAGGAGAAGCAGCACGAGCCGATCGCCATTATCGGCATGGCCTGCCGATACCCGGGAGGAGTGAGTTCACCCGAGGAACTCTGGCAATTGGTGGCCGACGGCCGGGACGCCGTCACCACCTTCCCGGACAACCGGGGCTGGGACCTGGAATCCCTGCACGACCCGGATTCCGGACGCCCCTACACCTCTTATGTCCGCGAGGGCGGATTCCTGCACGACGCCCTCGAATTCGACCCCGAGATGTTCGGCATCTCCCCGCATGAGGCATCCGCCATGGACCCGCAGCAGCGGCTGCTGCTGGAGGCTTCCTGGGAGGCGTTCGAGCACGCGGGAATCGACCCGATGGCCCTGCGCGGCAGTTCCACCGGGGTGTTCGCCGGGCTGATGTATCACGAGTACGCGTCACGGCTGAACCATGTCGCGCCCGAAGCCGCGGGATTCCTCGGCACCGGGAGCATCGGCAGTGTGCTATCCGGCCGGATCTCGTACTCCTTCGGCCTGGAGGGCCCGGCGGTGACCGTGGACACCGCCTGCTCCTCTTCTCTTGTGACACTGCATCTGGCGGTGCAGGCGCTGCGGACCGGGGAGTGCTCGCTGGCCCTGGCCGGCGGGGTGACCGTGATGTCCACCCCCGATACGTTCATCGACTTCTCCCGCCAGCAGAACCTGGCACGCAACGGGCGCTGCAAGGCCTTCGCCTCGGGCGCGGACGGCACCACCCTCGCCGAGGGCGCCGGAATGCTGCTGGTGGAGCGACTGTCGGACGCCGAGCGCAACGGCCACCCGATCCTTGCGGTGGTGCGGGGTACGGCGGTGAACCAGGACGGCGCGTCCAACGGCCTGACCGCCCCCAACGGCCCCTCCCAGCAACGCGTCGTGGAACAGGCCCTGGCGAACGCCCGGCTCTCCGCCGACCAGGTCGACGCGGTCGAGGCCCACGGCACCGGCACCGCCCTCGGCGACCCGATCGAGGCCCAGGCGTTGCTGGCGACGTATGGCCAGGGTCGTCCGGAGGACCGGCCGTTGTGGCTGGGCTCGGTGAAGTCGAACCTCGGACATACCCAGGCCGCGGCGGGGGTCGCCGGGGTGATGAAGATGGTGCTGGCCATGCGGCACGGTGTGCTGCCGAAGACGCTGCATGTGGATGAGCCGTCGTCGCATGTGGACTGGTCTGCGGGTGCGGTGGAGTTGCTGACGGAGGCCCGGGATTGGCCGGAGGGTGAGCAGCCGCGTCGGGCGGGTGTGTCGTCGTTCGGTATCAGTGGGACGAATGCGCATGTGGTGTTGGAGCAGGCGCCTGTGGCTGAGCCGGCGGCTGTGGCATCGGTTGAGGGTGCGCCTGTTGGGGTGGTGCCGTGGGTGTTGTCGGCGCGTTCGGAGCAGGCGTTGGTTGCCCAGGCTGGGCGGTTGGCGTCCTTCGTGGCGGACCGTCCGGGGCTGGATCCTGCTGATGTGGGGTTCTCGCTGCTGAGTACGCGGGCGGGGTTGGAGTATCGGGCGGTGGTGCTCGGTGCTGATGGTGAGGGCCTTCTCGACGGCCTGCGTGGGTTGGCTGCGGGGGTGGATCCTGCGGGTGTGGTGCGGGGGGCGACCGGTACCGGAGCCGGTAGCCGTGTGGCGCTGGTTTTCCCTGGTCAGGGGTCGCAGTGGCTGGGTATGGCGGATGAACTGCTGGCCTCCTCCCCGGTGTTTGCGGGGCGGATGGCTGAGTGTGGTGCGGCGCTTTCCGAGTTCGTGTCCTGGAAGTTGGACGAGGTTTTGTCCGACGAGGACATGTTGGCGCGCGTTGATGTGGTGCAGCCGGTGCTGTGGGCGGTGATGGTGTCGTTGGCTGCGGTCTGGGAGGACTGTGGCGTGGTGCCGTCGGCTGTCGTGGGTCACTCCCAGGGCGAGATTGCTGCGGCATGTGTCGCCGGGGTCCTGTCCCTGCGTGATGGCGCCCGGGCGGTGGCGTTGCGCAGCCAGGCCATCGGCCGTGTCCTGGCCGGTCGCGGCGGCATGGTCTCCGTCGCCGCCTCCCGTGAGGCGGTTCAGGAGCGCATCGCCAAGTGGGGCGAGCGGGTATCCGTCGCCGCCATCAACGGGCCCACGTCGACCGTCGTTTCCGGTGAACCCGATGCCTTGCAGGAGCTCCTGGCGGAGTGCGCCGAGCAGGAGGTACGGGCCCGGCAGATTCCGGTGGATTACGCCTCGCACGGCGCCCAGGTCGAGGAGCTGCGTGAGGAACTCGCCACGGTTCTGGCCGAGGTGACACCTGTCGAAGGCCGTATCCCCTTCTACTCCGCGGTGAACGCCGCACCCATATCGGGCGAGGACCTGAACGCCGCCTACTGGTTCGAGAATCTCCGCAACCCCGTACGGTTCGAGGAAGCCATCCAGGCTCTCCTGGCCGACGGTCACGGCGTCTTCGTCGAGTGCAGCGCGCACCCCGTCCTCACCCCTGGTATCGAGGACACCGCCCAGCAGGAATCCGGGAGCCCCGTCGTCGTAACCGGCACCTTGCGCCGTGACGAAGGCGGCTGGCCCCGCTTCGCACACTCCCTCGCCCAACTCTGGGCACATGGCGTCCCGGTGGACTGGAGCACCTTGCTCCCCGCCGGCCGGCGGATCGACCTCCCCACCTACGCCTTCCAACGACAGCGCTACTGGCTGGACGACACCGGCGCCGTCGGCGACGTCACCGCCGCCGGACTGAGCAGCGCCGATCACCCCCTGCTCGGTGCGGCCGTCTCGATGCCCGGTACTCAGGTGCTCACCGGGCGGCTGTCCCAGGCCACCCACCCCTGGCTGGCCGAGCGGATCGTCCTCAACACCGTGGTGGTGCCCGAGACGGCGTTCGTTGACCTTGCCATCCGGGCGGGGGACCTGGTCGGCTGCGATCTCGTACGCGAACTCACCGTAGAGACGCCGCTGGTGCTCCCGGACCGTGGTGCCGTGCTGCTGCGGGTGCTGGTTGCGGAGCCCGACGCGGACGACGGCGGCCGGGAGATCAGCGTCTACTCGCGGCCCGAGGATGTCCCGGACGAGCAGGCATGGACCCGGCACGCGACCGGTGTTCTCGTCCGAAGCGCCGAGCCGGCCGGCTTTGACGCACGCATCTGGCCTCCCACGGACGCCGAGCCCGTCGAGCTGGCGGACTTCTACCGCGAACGGGCCGAGCTGGGGCTTGGGTACGGCCCGGTGTTCCAGGGGCTGCGCGCGGCCTGGCGGCGCGGCGGCGAGCTGTTCGCCGAGGTGGCCCTTCCCGAGGGGGACACGGGCGACACGAGCGGCTTCGGGCTGCACCCGGCACTGCTTGATGCGGCGCTGCATTGTGCTGGACCGGAGGGGGCGCAACTGCCGCTCGCCTGGACGGGGGTGAGCCTGCATGCCGTAGGGGCGACCGCACTGCGGGTGGCGTTGACCCCGGCCGGGGACGGGTACGCCGTACGGATCGCGGACGTCGAAGGTGCTCCCGTCGCCTCCATCGCGTCGGTGACCTGGGATGACGTAGCGGCGGAGCGGCTCGCCGAAGGCGCCGGGCGCAGCGAATCGCTGTACGGGGTGGACTGGGTGGCCCCGACTCCGACCGCGCCCCCGACCCCGACCCCGACCCTGACACCGGTGCCCGTGGACCCCGAGGGGAGTTCCCTGGTGGTGCTCGGGGGCGACGGCCTAGGGGGTGCTGCCGTGCCGGGTGCCGACGTCATGGACCTGGAAGCCCTCAAGGCGCTCGATCCGACCCCGGAAGTAGTGGTTCTCCCGGTACCCGATTCAGGGGTTGTCGGGGTTTCCGGTGGGGTTCGGGAGGTCGCATATGGGGTGTTGGAGACGCTGCGTGCCTGGTTGGCTGAAGAACGGTTCGCCGGGTCGCGGTTGGTGATTCTGACCCGAGGCGCGGTGTCTGTGACGGGGGAGGAAGTAGATCTGGTGACGGCACCGGTATGGGGGTTGGTGCGTTCGGCACAGTCGGAGAACCCGGATCATTTCGTGCTGGTCGACAGCGATGAGCGGCAGGTGTCGCGCACTGCGCTGGCGGCGGCCGTCGCCCTGGGTGAACCTCAAGTAGTCATTCGAGGCGGGGAGTTGGCGGTACCGCGGCTCACCACGCTGGAGCCGGCCGAGAACGACGGCGGACCGGTGTGGAAGCCGGAGGGCACCGTGCTGATCACCGGTGGTACCGGAACCCTGGGCACGCTGGTCGCCCGGCATCTGGTCACCGAGCACCAGGTGCGGAACCTGCTGCTGACCAGCCGCCGGGGTCCGGACGCCGACGGCGCCGACGCACTCCGGGACGAGCTCACCGCTCTGGGCGCCCGGGTGACCATCGCCGGCTGTGACACCGCCGACCGGGACGCGCTGGCCGGACTGCTCGCCGGTATCCCGGCGGAGGCCCCGCTGACCGGTGTCGTGCACACCGCGGGCGTGCTGGACGACGGTGTCCTCGGGTCCCTGACCCGGGAGCGGATCGACGCGGTACTGCGGCCGAAGGTGGACGCCGCCTGGAATCTGCACGAGCTCACCAAGGACCTCGACCTGTCCGCCTTCGTGTTGTTCTCCTCGGCCGCCGGAGTGTTCGGCGCACCGGGGCAGGGCAACTACGCCACCGCCAACGCGTTCCTGGACGCGCTCGCCGCATACCGTCGCGCCCATGCGCTGCCTGCCGAGTCCCTGGCCTGGGGGCTGTGGGAGGAGAGCAGCGGGCTGACCGGCACGCTCAGCGAGGCCGACCGGCAGCGTAAGGCCCGGGACGGACTGCGTCCGATGTCCTCGGCGGAGGCGCTGGCACTGTTCGACGCCTCGGTCGCGGGAGGACGGGCGCTCACCGTGCCGGTCCGGCTCGATCTCACGGCGCTCGGCGCGGGCTTGCGTACCGACGAGGTTCCTCCGCTGCTGCGCCGGCTGGTCCGTGGGACCCGGCGCAGCGCCGCGGCCGGCCAGGGCGGTGCGGCCGGACTGCCGGAGCGGCTGAAGACCGCCTCCCCGGCGCAGCGGTCGCGTCTGCTGCTGAACCTGGTGCGTGGCCATGTGGTCGCCGTACTGGGCTACGCCGACGCGGACGCGGTGGAAGCGGGCAAGGCCTTCAAGGACCTGGGCTTCGATTCGCTGACCGCTGTGGAGCTGCGGAACCGCCTCAACCGGGACACCGGGCTGAAACTTCCGGCGACCACGATCTTCGACTACCCGAACTCGCGGGTGCTCGCCGAATACCTCGGCACACACTTCGCGCCGTACGGGGACGCCGGCTCCGGTGCCGACGACAACGAGGAGACCATCCGCCGGATGCTGACCTCGATTCCGCTGAACCGTCTTGCCGAGGCCGGGCTGATGAGCTCCCTGCTGGAACTGGCCGGGATCACCGAGGAAGCGTCCGAGACCACCGAAGACGACGACCGCGAATCGCTCGACACGATGGACATGGAAGCCATGATCCAGCTCGCGCTCGACGGTTCCGGCGCCGAAGACGACATGACGCGAGGACTGTGAGTTCACGATGGCCGTGCAGAAAGACCGCGTCGCTGAGGCTCTGCGAGCATCGCTCAAGGAGACCGAACGGTTGCGTGAACAGAACCGCAAGCTCGCGGGCGTGATGCGGGAGCCGATCGCGATCGTCGCGATGGCGTGCCGGTTCCCCGGTGCGAACTCTCCCGAGGAACTGTGGCGGATCCTGGCCTCCGGTACCGACGCCATGACCGAATTCCCGGCCGACCGCGGCTGGGATGTGGCGAGCCTGTACCACCCGGACCCCGACCACCGCGGGACCTCCTACGTCCGGGAAGGCGGCTTCCTGGATGGCGTCGGCGAGTTCGATGCCGGGTTCTTCGGGATCTCGCCGCGTGAGGCGACCGCGATGGACCCGCAGCAGCGGCTGCTGCTCGAAGCCTCCTGGGAGACCTTCGAGCGGGCCGGTATCGACGGGCTCTCGCTGCGCGGCAGCCGGACCGGCGTCTTCGTCGGGGTGAACTACCAGGACTACGCCTCACAGCTGCGGGTGGCGCCCGAGGTGGCCGAGGGCTACGGCGTCACCGGCGCCTCCGCGAGCGTGCTGTCCGGCCGCATCGCCTACACCTTCGGTCTCGAAGGCCCCGCGATCACCGTGGACACCGCGTGTTCCTCGTCGCTGGTGGCGCTGCACTGGGCGATGCAGGCCCTGCGCGCGGGGGAGTGCTCGCTGGCCGTGGCCGGCGGTGTGTCGGTGATGTCCACTCCCGATCTGTTCGTGGAGTTCTCCCGGCAGCGTGGTCTCGCCGAGGACGGCCGGTGCAAGGCCTTCGCCGGTGCGGCGGACGGCACGGGCTGGGGGGAGGGCGCCGGGCTGCTGCTGGTGGAGCGGCTGTCGGACGCCCAGCGCAACGGTCATCCGATCCTTGCGGTGGTGCGGGGTTCGGCGGTGAACCAGGACGGTGCGTCCAACGGCCTGACCGCCCCTAACGGCCCCTCGCAGCAGCGGGTGATCCGGCAGGCCCTGGCCAGCAGCCGGCTGTCGGCCGATCAGGTCGACGCGGTGGAGGCCCACGGCACCGGTACGACCCTCGGCGACCCCATCGAGGCCCAGGCCCTGCTGGCGACCTACGGGCAGGACCGCCCCGCCGACCGGCCGCTCTGGCTCGGCTCGGTGAAGTCCAACATCGGCCACACCCAGGCCGCCGCCGGAGCCGCCGGGGTCATCAAGATGGTGATGGCCCTGCGGCACGGTGTGCTGCCCAAGACCCTGTACGTCGACGAGCCCACCCCGCATGTCGACTGGTCGGCCGGCGCGGTGCGGCTGCTCACCGAGGCCCGCGACTGGCCGGAGACCGGCCGCCCCCGCAGGTCCGGGGTGTCGTCCTTCGGGATCAGCGGCACCAACGCCCATGTCATCCTCGAACAGGCCCCGGAAGGCGAACCGGCCCCGGAAGACGCCCCGGCGGCGTCGACCGCTCCGGCGGCACCCGCGGTGCTGCCGTGGGTGCTGTCCGCCCGTTCCCGGCAGGCCCTTGCCGCCCAGGCCCGTGAACTGTCGTCCTTCGTGGCCGGCCGGCCGGATCTGGACCCGGTCGACATCGGCTTCTCCCTGGCGACCGGCCGCGCCGCGCTGGAGCACCGCGCGGTCGTCTTCGGCGCCGGGCGTGCAGAACTCCTCGCCAGCGTCGAGGAGTTGGCCGAACGCGGGGCCGATGCCGCCGGTGCGCTGTGCGGCGTCGCGGGCGACGGCCGGGTCGGTGTGCTGTTCACCGGCCAGGGAGCGCAGCGGCTCGGTATGGGCCGTGAGCTGTACGAGACCTACCCGGTCTTCGCGCGGGCCTGGGACGAGGTGTGCGCGGAGCTCGACCCGCGGCTGCCCCGGCCCCTGCGCGAGGTCGTCTGGGGCGCGGACCAGCATCTCCTGCACCAGACCCAGTACGCCCAGGCCGCCCTGTTCACCGTCGAGGTCGCGCTCTACCGGCTCATGCGGTCCTGGGGTCTGACCCCGGACGTGCTGTTGGGCCACTCCATCGGTGAGGTCACGGCCGCCTACCTGGCGGGTGTGTGGTCCACGGCGGACGCGGCGCAGTTGGTCGCGGCGCGTGGGCGGCTGATGCAGGCGCTGCCGGCCGGCGGGGTGATGGTCTCGGTACGGGCCTCGGAGGACGAGGTCGCCCCGCTGCTGGCGGACCAGGACCTGGTGGGGATCGCTGCCGTCAACGGTCCCGAGTCCCTCGTGCTCTCGGGTGCCGAGGACGCGGTGGAGCAGGTCGTCGCCGCTCTGGAGGCCGACGGCCGCAAGGTCAAGCGGCTGCGGGTGAGCCATGCCTTCCACTCGCCGCTCATGGAGCCGATGCTCGACGGGTTCCGCGCGGTCGCGGAGCAACTCACCTACCAGGAACCGCAGCTCGCGGTGGTGTCCAACGTGACCGGACGCCCGGCCGAGCCCGAGGAACTGTGCGATCCGGCGTACTGGGTCCGCCACGTCCGCGAAGCCGTGCGCTTCCACGACGGCATCCGGGCCGCGCACCGCGAAGGCGTGGACCTCTTCGTGGAACTCGGCCCCGGCGGGGTGCTCTCCGCCATGGGCCAGGACTGTCTGCCGGAGACCGTCGCCTTCCAGCCCAGCCTGCGCGCGGACCGCCCCGAACCCGAGGCGCTGCGTGACACCCTCGCCGGTGCCCATGTACGCGGTGCCACCGTCGACTGGACCGCGCACCTCCAGGGCGGCCGACGCACCGACCTGCCCACCTACGCCTTCCAGCGCCGGCGGTACTGGCTCGAAGGCTCCGCCGGTGCCGGGGATGTCACGGCCGCCGGACTCGGCCCGGCCGGACACCCCCTCCTCGGCGCGGCCGTGGCGCTGCCCGATTCCGACGGCTTCCTCTTCACCGGCCGGCTGTCCCTGGCCACCCACCCCTGGCTCGCCGACCACGCGGTCTCCGGCACCGTGCTGGTACCGGGCACCGCACTGGTCGAACTCGCCATCCGCGCCGGGGACCAGGTCGGCTGCGACCTCCTGGAGGAACTCACCCTCCAGACGCCCCTGACCCTCCCCGGCCAGGGCGCGGTGCAGACGCGCGTCACCGTCGGCGAGCCCGCCGCGGACGGCCGCCGGGAGATCTCGGTGTTCTCCCGCCCCGAGGACGCCGACGGCGATCAGCCCTGGACCCGGCACGCCACCGGCTTCCTCGCCGCGGCGGCCGGCACCGGCACACCCGCCGGATCGGCGGAGTCCTGGCCGCCCGCCGGGGCCGAGCCTGTCGCCGTCGACGGCTTCTACGAGGAGCTGTCCGCCGCCGGATTCGCGTACGGACCGGTGTTCCAGGGCGTGCGGGCCGCCTGGCGGCGCGGCGACGAGGTCTTCGCCGAGGTCGCACTGCCCGCGGACGCGGCCGAACAGGCGGGCCGGTTCGGTCTGCATCCGGCCCTGCTCGACGCCGCCGTACAGACCGTGAGCCTCGGCACGTCCCTCACCAGCGGCGGGCCCGGCCTGCCGTTCTCCTGGACCGGCGTCCGGCTGCACGCCGTCGGCGCCGCCACCCTGCGCGCCTGGCTCTCCCCGTCCCCGGACGGCGGGGTCGCGGTCCTCGTCGCCGACGACACCGGCGCACCCGTGGCCACCATCGACTCCCTGGCGATCCGGCCCGTCTCCGGCACCCTCCGGTCCGCCGCCCGCGACCACTGGTCCTCGCTCTTCCACCTCGACTGGATCACGCTGCCCGAAGCGGGCGAGACCGCCCCGGTCACCTGGGCGGCCGTCGGCAGCGGCACCGAACCCGTGGCCGGAACGCTGCGCGCCGCCGGCACCGACGTGGTGACGGCCGAGGACTTCGCGGCCCTCGCCGCCCGGGACACCGTGCCGGACGCCGTGCTCTGGGCCCTGCCGGAGGCCGCCCCCGGCGAACTGCCGGACCGGGTACGGGAGACCACCACCCGGACGCTGGCCGTCCTGCGCGGCTGGCTGGCCGAGGAGCGGTTCGCCACCTCCCGGCTGGTCCTCCTCACCCGGGGCGCGGTCTCCGTCACCGACGAGCGCGGCCCGGACCTCGCACCCGCCCCGGTCTGGGGACTCGTCCGGTCCGCGCAGACCGAGAACCCGGACCGCTTTCTGCTCATCGACCTCGACGACCAGGACGCGTCCTGCCGCGCGCTGCCCGCCGCCCTCGCCTCCGGCGAACCGCAGCTCGCACTGCGCGGCGGCACCCTGCACGCCACCCGTCTGATGAAGGCCGCCTCCGCCGCCCCGCTGACACCGCCGGACGGCCGGGCCTGGCAGCTCACCAGCACCGCCAAGGGCAACCTGGACGCCCTCGCGCTGGTGGACAGCGACCGGGCCTGCGGGCCCCTGGCCGGGCACCACGTCCGGATCGAGGTACGCGCCGCCGGCCTCAACTTCCGCGACGTCCTCAGCGCCCTGGACATGTACCCCGGCGACGCCGGAGCGATGGGCCTGGAAGGCGCCGGCGTGATCGCCGAGGTCGGCTCCGGCGTGACCGGCCTCGCCCCCGGCGACCGGGTGATGGGCACGTTCACCGAGGCCTTCGGCCCCCTCGCCGTCGCCGACCACCGGGCCATCGTCCGCATCCCCGAAGGCTGGTCCTTCGCCGAGGCCGCGGCCACCCCGATCGTCTTCCTCACCGCCTACTACGCCCTGGTCGACCTGGCCGGAGTGCGGCCGGGCGACACCGTGCTGGTGAACTCCGCGGCCGGCGGCGTGGGCATGGCCGCGGTCCAGCTGGCCACCCACCTCGGCGCCGAGGTCTACGGCACCGCCAGCCCCGCGAAGTGGGACGCCCTGCGGGACCTCGGTCTGGACGACGACCACATCGCCTCCTCCCGGACCCTGGACTTCGAGAACCAGTTCCTGGCCGCCACGGGGGGCCGTGGCATGGACGTCGTACTCGACTCCCTGGCCGGCGAGTTCGTGGACGCCTCCCTGCGACTGCTGCCCTCCGGCGGCCGGTTCATCGAGATGGGCAAGGCCGATGTCCGCGACGCGGACGAGATCGCCACCTCCTACCCCGGCGTCCGCTACCGCGCCTTCGACCTCCCCGAGGCCGGCCCGGAACGCACCCGCGAGATGTTCACCGACCTCCTCGCCCTGTTCGACCGCGGTGTGCTGCGCCCGCTGCCGCTCACCACCTGGGACGTGCGCCGCGCCCCGGACGCCTTCCGCTACATCAGCCAGGCCCGCCAGGTCGGCAAGGTGGTACTCACCATCCCGCCGGCGCCGCACCCGGACGGCACCGTACTGATCACCGGGGCCAGTGGCACCCTCGCCGCCGTCATCGCCCGGCACCTGGTGGCCGAGCACCGGGTGCGCCACCTCCTGCTGGTCAGCCGGCGCGGCGCCGACGCGCCCGGCGCCGCCGACCTGCGTGCCGAACTCACCGCACTCGGCGCCGAGATCACCCTGGCCTCCTGCGATATCGCCGACCGGACCGCGGTGGCCGCACTGCTCGCCGGTATCCCCGCGGAGACCCCGCTGACCGGTGTCGTGCACACCGCCGGGGTGCTCTCCGACGGCGTGATCGACTCGCTCACCCCCGAGCGGCTCGACCACGTCCTGCGGCCGAAGGTGGACGGCGCCTGGCACCTCCACGAACTCACCAAGGACCTCGACCTCTCCGCCTTCGTCCTGTTCTCCTCGGTGTCCGGGCTGTTCGGCGGCCCGGGGCAGGGCAACTACGCCGCCGCGAACACCTTCCTGGACGCCCTGGCCGCACACCGCCGCGCGCTCGGCCTGCCCGCGCTCTCCCTGCCGTGGGGCCTGTGGGCCGAGGCCAGCGCCATGACCGGCAAGCTGGCCGAGCACGATGTGCGGCGCGCCGCCTCAGGTGGCGTCCTGCCGATGACCTCGGAGGAAGGCGTCGCGCTGTACGACGCCGCCGCCACCGTCGCCCGAGCGGTGGTCACCCCCGCCAAGCTGGAACTGAAGGGCGCCACCGCGGCGGAACTGCCGCCCGTGCTCAGCGGCCTGGTACGCACACCGACCCGGCGCGCCGCCGCCGCGCTCACCGCACCGGACGCCGGCAACACCCTCGTCCAGCGGCTCGCCGCACTGTCCCCCGCCGAACAGGACCGGACCCTGCTCGACCTGGTCCGTACCCAGGTGGCCGCGGTACTCGGCTACCCGGGCCCCGAAGCGGTGGAGGCCGAGCGCGCCTTCTCCGAACTCGGCTTCGACTCGCTGACGTCGGTGGAGCTGCGCAACCGGATCAACAGCGGCACCGCCCTGCGACTGCCCGCGACCCTCGTCTTCGACTATCCGAACTCGCTCGCCCTGGTGAACCACCTGCGCGGCGAACTGCTCGGCCGGCAGACCGACACCCCGGCGCCCGTCCAGTCCTCCGCAGCCGCCGACGACGAGCCGATCGCCATCGTCGGCATGGCCTGCCGGTACCCCGGCGGAGTGGAGTCGCCCGAGGACCTCTGGCGGCTGCTCGCCGACGGCACCGACGCGCTGTCCGGCTTCCCCGCCGACCGGGGCTGGAACCTCGACGAGCTGTACCACCCGGACCCCGACCACCGCGGCACCTCCTATGCGCGCGCGGGCGGCTTCCTCGCCGACGCCACCGGCTTCGACCCCGCCTTCTTCGGGATCTCCCCGCGCGAGGCCCTGGCCATGGACCCGCAGCAGCGACTGCTGCTGGAAACCTCCTGGGAGGCCTTCGAGAGCGCCGGAATCGACCCCCAGTCGGTCCGCGGCACCAAGACCGGAGTGTTCGCCGGCGCGACCTCCGACGACTACGCGACCCAACTGGCCCCGGTGTTCGACCAGACCGAGGGCTACGCCAGCACCGGCACCGCGGGCAGCGTCGTCTCCGGCCGCATCGCCTACTCCTTCGGCCTCGAAGGCCCGGCACTGACCGTGGACACGGCCTGCTCGTCCTCCCTGGTGGCCCTACATCTGGCCATCCAGGCGCTGCGCTCCGGCGAATGCTCCCTGGCACTGGCCGGCGGGGTCACGGTGCTGGCCACCCCGGACGTGTTCATCGAGTTCTCCCGCCAGCGCGGCCTCGCCGCGGACGGCCGCTGCAAGCCCTTCGCGGACGCGGCGGACGGCACGGGCTGGGGCGAAGGCGCCGGCATGGTGCTCGTCGAGCGCCTGTCGGACGCCCGCCGCAACGGTCACCCGATCCTCGCGGTGGTGCGGGGTTCGGCCGTGAACCAGGACGGTGCGTCCAACGGTCTGACGGCGCCGAACGGTCCGTCGCAGCAGCGGGTGATCCGTCAGGCGCTCGCCAACTCTGGGCTCCAGGCGTCGGATGTGGACGCGGTGGAGGCGCACGGCACCGGCACGACGCTCGGCGATCCGATCGAGGCCCAGGCGCTGCTCGCCACGTACGGCCAGGACCGCCCGGAGGACCGGCCCCTGTGGCTGGGCTCGATCAAGTCCAACATCGGACACACCCAGTCGGCGGCCGGCGCGGCCGGCGTCATCAAGATGGTCATGGCGCTGCGGCACGGTGTGCTGCCGAAGACGCTGCATGTGGATGAGCCGTCGTCGCATGTGGACTGGTCCGCGGGTGCGGTGGAGTTGCTGACCGAGGCCCGGGATTGGCCGGAGGGTGAGCAGCCGCGTCGGGCGGGTGTGTCGTCGTTCGGTATCAGCGGGACGAATGCGCATGTGGTGCTGGAGCAGGCGCCTGAGGCTGAGCCCGTGGCTGTGGCGGTGGCATCGGCTGAGGGTGTGCCCGCTGGGGTGGTGCCGTGGGTGTTGTCGGCGCGTTCGGAGCAGGCGTTGGTTGCCCAGGCTGGGCGGTTGGTCTCTTTTGTGGAGGGCCGCCCGGGGTTGGATCCTGCTGATGTGGGGTTCTCGCTGCTGAGTACGCGGGCGGGGTTGGAGTGTCGGGCGGTGGTGCTCGGTGCTGGTGGTGAGGGCCTTCTCGACGGCCTGCGTGGGTTGGCTGCGGGGGTGGATCCTGCGGGTGTGGTGCGGGGTGCGACCGGCACCGGAGCCGGTAGCCGTGTGGCGCTGGTTTTCCCTGGTCAGGGGTCGCAGTGGCTGGGTATGGCGGATGAACTGCTGGCCTCCTCCCCGGCGTTTGCGGGGCGGATGGCTGAGTGTGGTGCGGCGCTGTCGGAGTTCGTGTCCTGGGATCTGATGGCGGTGCTGTCGGATGAGGACGCATTGGCGCGGGTTGATGTGGTGCAGCCGGTGCTGTGGGCGGTGATGGTGTCGTTGGCTGCGGTCTGGGAGGACTGTGGCGTGGTGCCGTCGGCTGTCGTGGGTCACTCTCAGGGCGAGATTGCTGCGGCATGTGTCGCCGGGGTCCTGTCCCTGCGTGATGGTGCGCGGGTGGTGGCGTTGCGCAGTCAGGCCATCGGTCGGGTGTTGGCCGGGCGTGGTGGCATGGTGTCGGTCGCCGCCTCCCGTGAGGCGGTTCAGGAGCGCATCGCCAAGTGGGGCGAGCGGGTGTCCGTCGCCGCCATCAACGGGCCGACGTCGACCGTCGTTTCCGGTGAGCCCGATGCCTTGCAGGAGCTGTTGACGGAGTGCGGTGAGCAGGAGGTACGGGCCCGGCAGATTCCGGTGGACTACGCCTCCCACGGCGCCCAGGTCGAGGAGCTGCGCGAGGAACTCGCCACGGTTCTGGCCGAGGTGACACCTGTCGAAGGCCGTATCCCCTTCTACTCCGCGGTGAACGCCGCACCCATATCGGGCGAGGAGCTGAACGCCGCCTACTGGTTCGAGAATCTCCGCAATCCGGTGCGGTTCGAGGAAGCCGTCCAGGCTCTCCTGGCCGACGGTCACGGCGTCTTCGTCGAATGCAGCGCGCACCCCGTACTGACCCCGGGCATCGAGGACACCGCGCAGGAATCGGGCAGTCCCGTCGTGGTGACGGGCACCCTGCGCCGCGACGAAGGCGGCTGGTCCCGGTTCGCGCAGTCGCTCGGCCGGCTCTGGGCGCATGGCGTCCCGGTGGACTGGAGCACCCTGCTTCCGGCCGGCCGGCGGGTTGACCTGCCCACGTACGCCTTCCAGCACAAGCGCTACTGGCCCTCCGGTGTGTTCTTCGGCGGGGACGCCTCGGGGCTCGGACTCGATGCGGCCGATCATCCGCTGCTCGGCGCCGCCATGGCGCTGCCGGACTCCGACGGCTTCCTCCTCAGTGGCCGGCTGTCGCTGGCCACACACCCCTGGCTGGCCGATCACTCCGTACTGGACACCGTGCTGCTCCCCGGGACCGGACTGGTGGAACTCGCCATCCGGGCCGGTGACGAGGTCGGCTGCGATCTGCTGGAGGAACTCACCCTTGAGGCCCCGCTGATCATTCCGCCGACCGGAGGTCTGCAACTCCGCGTCACCGTCGCCGAGTCCGATGCGGACGGCCGCCGTGAACTCGCCGTGTACTCCCGTGCCGAGGAGGCCCCGGCAGACCAGCAGTGGACCCGGCACGCCACCGGCATGCTCGCGCTGGGTGCCGAGCCGGTGGACTTCGGCGAGGAGAGCTGGCCTCCCTCCGGCGCCGAGCCGGTCTCCGTGACCGGTGTGTACGACGAGTTCGCCGCGGTGGGTATGACGTACGGCCCGGTGTTCCAGGGCCTGGGCGCAGCCTGGCGACGTGGTGAGGACATCTTCGCCGAGGTCGCCCTGCCCGAGGACATGGCGGCCGACGCGGCGAAGTTCGGGCTGCATCCGGCCCTGCTCGACTCCGCGCTCCATGCGATCGGTCTTCACCCGGCCACTGCGGCCGGCGGACAGGCCCAACTGCCCTTCGCCTGGAACATGGTCCGCCTGCACGCCGTAGGAGCGGCCGCGCTGAGGGTGAAGCTGAGCCCGGCCGGCGGCGGTTTCTCGGTCCTGGTCGCCGATGGCGCGGGAACCGTGGTCGCGTCCGTCGACTCCCTGGTGACCAGGCCGGTGACCGCCGGCCAGCTCAACGAAGGCACGGGGACCGATGCCCTGTTCACCGTGGAGTGGTCGGAGTTGCCGCTTCGGTCTGAGCCGGTGGCGGGTTCGTGGGCGGTCCTTGGTGAGGACGGGGCGCTGGCTGTGGCGCTGGGTGCGTCGGGTGCGGATGTACTGAGTGAGCTGGTGGAGGTGCCGGAGCACGTCGTGCTGGCGGTGCCTCGTACGGATGGTGCGTTGCCGGTCCCGGCGGCGGTTCGGGCCACGGTGGGTCGCGTGCTGGAGGGTGTGCAGTCCTGGCTGGCTGATGAGCGTTGCACGCGTTCGAAGCTGGTGGTGGTGACCCGTGGTGCTGTCTCGGTGGCGGGGGAGCCGCTGGATGCTGTCGGCGGCGCGGTGTGGGGTCTGCTGCGTTCCGCACAGAGTGAGAACCCGGGTCAGTTCGTGCTGCTTGACCTTGATGGGCAGCAGTCCTCGGTGGAGGCGATCGCTGCGGCGGTCGCCTCGGGTGAGCCGCAGGTGGCGATCCGCGACGGGGCTGTTTCCGTGCCGCGGCTGGCGCGGTCCGTCCCGTCGGATGCGGACAGCGCACCGGTGTGGGACACCGAGGGGACGGTGCTGATCACCGGTGGGACGGGCACCTTGGGCGCGCTTTTCGCCCGGCACCTGGTGTCTGAACATGACGTCCGCAGCTTGGTGTTGACCAGTCGCCGCGGCCTTGAGGCTGACGGCGCCCCGGAGTTGCAGTCCGAACTGACCGAGCTGGGTGCCCGTGTCGAGGTCGTCGCCTGTGACGCGGCCGACCGGGACGCGCTGGCCGCCGTACTGGCAGACATCCCGGCCGACGCCCCCCTGACGGGCGTAGTGCACACCGCCGGAGTCCTGGACGACGGCATCATCGGCTCGCTGACCCCGGAGCGCCTCGACACCGTGCTGCGGCCGAAGGTGGACGCGGCCTGGAATCTGCACGAGCTGACCCAGGGCCTGGACCTGTCGGCATTCGTGTTGTTCTCCTCCGCTGCCGGTGTGCTCGGCAGTGCCGGACAGGGCAACTACGCCGCGGCGAATACGTTCCTGGACGCGCTCGCTCAGCACCGTCGCCTCAGTGGCCTGCCGGGTACCTCGCTGGCCTGGGGGTTCTGGGCGGAGCGCAGTGCCATGACCCGCGAGGTGGGCTCCGCCGATGTCCGGCGGATGGCCCGCGGTGGTGCGCTTGCGCTCGACCAGGCCGAGGGTGTGGCCCTGTTCGATCTCGCCTGTGCCGCGCCAGGATCCGGCCTGCTCGTACCGATCCGGCTCGACCTGCGTGGTCTGGCCGCCTCCGGTGCGGTGCCGGCGGTGCTGCGGAACGTCGTACGGGTGCCGGTGCGGCGCGCCACCGCCGCGGCCGGTGAGGCCGCGTCCCTGCGGGAGCGGCTGGCCGGGCTGCCGGCCGAGGACCGTGAGGAGCTGCTGCTCGACCTGGTGACCACGCAGGTCGCGGCCGTACTGGGCTACGAGGACGCCGGCGCGGTGCGTACCGACCAGGTGTTCAAGGATCTCGGATTTGATTCGCTGACCGCCGTGGAGCTGCGGAACCGGCTGACCGGGGCCACCGGTCTGCGGCTGCCCGCCACCTTGGTGTTCGACTATCCGACCCCCCTCGCGCTCACTGACTGTCTGCGTCGCGAACTGCTGGAGGAGACAGCGGCGGTGGTGCCCGCCACGCGGGCTGCTGCCACGGACGAGGAGGCCATCGCCATCGTCGGGATGGCCTGCCGGTACCCCGGCGGTGTCACCTCACCCGAGGAGCTCTGGCAGCTGCTGGCGGCCGGGACTGATGCCATCGGCGAGTTCCCCGCCGACCGTGGCTGGGACCTCGACCGGCTCTATGACCCCGAACCCGGTCTGCCCGGCAAGACCTACACCCGTGAGGGCGGATTCCTTTACGACGCGGGCGAGTTCGATCCCGCATTCTTCGGCATCTCCCCGCGCGAGGCGCTGGCCATGGACCCGCAGCAGCGGCTGCTGCTGGAGATGTCCTGGGAGGCCGTCGAGCGGGCCGGGATCGCCCCGGCTTCCCTGCACGGCAGCCGGACCGGTGTCTTCGCCGGCATCATGTACCACGACTACGGATTGCAGACCGACTCCATACCGGAGGAGGTCGAAGGCCACCTCGGTACGGGCACGTCCGGCAGTGTCGCCTCCGGCCGGGTGGCCTACACCTTCGGTCTCGAAGGGGCCGCGGTGACCGTGGACACGGCCTGTTCCTCTTCACTGGTGGCGCTGCATCAGGCGATGCAGGCGCTGCGGGCGGGGGAGTGCGAGCTCGCGCTGGCGGGCGGCGCCTCGGTGATGGCGACCCCGGGCACCTTTGTCGACTTCTCGCGGCAGCGGAACCTCGCGAGCGACGGCCGGGTCAAGGCCTTCGCCTCGGGCGCGGACGGCACCACCCTCGCCGAGGGCGCCGGAATGCTCCTGGTGGAGCGGCTGTCGGATGCCCGGCGCAACGGCCACCCGGTGCTCGCGGTGGTGCGGGGTTCGGCCGTGAACCAGGACGGTGCGTCCAACGGTCTGACCGCCCCCAACGGCCCCTCGCAGCAGCGGGTGATCCGGCAGGCGCTCGCCAACGCCGGACTCGAACCGTCCGAGGTGGACGCGGTGGAGGCGCACGGCACCGGTACGACGCTGGGCGACCCGATCGAGGCCCAGGCGCTGCTGGCGACCTACGGCCAGGACCGGCCCGCCGACCAGCCCTTGTGGCTCGGTACGGTCAAGTCGAACTTCGGGCACACCCAGGCGGCGGCCGGCGTCGCCGGGGTGATGAAGATGGTTCTCGCCATGCGGCGTGGCGTTCTTCCGCGGACCCTGCATGTCGATGAACCCTCCTCGCACGTCGACTGGTCGGCCGGCGCGGTCGAACTGCTCACCGAGGCGCACGACTGGCCGACCACCGGGCGGCCGCGCCGGGCGGGCGTGTCCTCCTTCGGCATCAGCGGCACCAATGCGCATGTCGTGCTGGAAGAGGCGCCGGGACCGGTAGCCGGGGAGCCCACAGCGATCGGTTCCGGCTCCACCTCGGACACCGGCGTCGTGCCCTGGGTGCTCTCGGCCCGCTCCGCGGAGTCCCTCGCCGCACAGGCCGGCCGGCTGGCGTCCTTCGTGGCCGCACAACCGGAGCTGAGCCCGGCCGACATCGGATACTCGCTGGTCACCACCCGTACCCCGCTGGACCACCGCGCGGTGGTCCTGGGCACCGACCGTACGGAACTCCTCGCCGCCCTCCGGAACGTCACCCCGGACGCAGAGGTCATCGGCGACCCACGACTCGGTGTGCTGTTCACCGGTCAGGGCGCGCAGCGACTGGGCATGGGCCGCGAGCTGTACGACACCTACCCGGTGTTCGCGCGGGCCTGGGACGAGGTGTGCGGGGAGCTGGACGGTCTGCTGCCTCGGCCGCTGACCGAGGTGGTCCGGGGCGAGGAGGACCTGCTCGATCAGACCCAGTACGCGCAGGCGGCGCTGTTCGCCCTGGAAGTCGCGCTCTACCGCCTCGTCGAGTCCCTTGGTGTGACACCGGCTGTGCTGCTGGGCCACTCCATCGGCGAGGTCACGGCTGCCTATCTGGCGGGTGTCTGGTCGCTGTCGGATGCGGCGAAGCTGGTGGCGGCACGTGGGCGTCTGATGCAGGTCCTGCCCACCGGCGGCGTCATGGTCTCGGTGCGGGCTTCCGAGGACGAGGTCAGGCCGCTGCTGGAGGGCCGGGACCTGGTCGGCATCGCCGCTGTCAACGGCCCCGATTCCGTGGTCCTCTCCGGCGCCGAGACCGAGATGAAGCAGATCATCACCGCCCTGGAGGCCGAGGGCCGCAAGGTCAAACCGCTGCGAGTCAGCCACGCTTTCCACTCGCCGCTGATGGACCCGATGCTGGCCGACTTCCGCGCGGTACTGAATCAACTCACGTACAACGAGGCCAAGTTGTCGCTCATCTCCAACGTGAGCGGCCGTCTCGCCGACCCCGCCGAACTCCGTGACCCGGAGTACTGGGTGCGGCACGTTCGAGAAGCCGTCCGCTTCCATGACGGCATCCAGGCCGCCCACGCCGAGGGCATCACCACCTTCCTCGAACTCGGCCCCGACGGCGTCCTGTCCGCCATGGGCCAGGACTGCCTGCCGCAGACCGGCGCAACCACCGCCCCCGTCACCCTCCAGCCGGGCCTCCGCAAGGACCGCTCCGAACCCGGCGCCCTGCTGCATGCTCTCGGCGTTGCCTACGCCCGGGGGGTGCCGGTGGACTGGACACCGTTGTTCCCGGGCGCCCGCACCGTGGAGCTGCCGACCTACGCCTTCCAGCGTCGGCGCTACTGGTTGGAGGGGACCACCGGAGCCGGCGATATGACGGCCGCCGGGCTGGGGAATGCCGAGCACCCGCTGCTCGGTGCCACCGTGACGCTGCCGGATGCGGTCGTCCTGAGCGGGCGGCTGTCCCTGGCCACGCATCCCTGGCTGGCCGACCACACCGTCATGGACACCGTGCTGCTGCCGGGAACCGCACTCGTCGAACTGGCCCTCCAGGCCGGAGACCGGCTCGGCTGCGACCTCATCGAGGAGCTGACCCTTCAGGAACCGCTGGTTCTGCCGGAGCGGGGCGGTGTGCAGCTGCGCGTCGTCGTCGCGGAGCCCGACGAGGACGGCCGACGGCCCCTGACCGTGTACTCCCGCTTGGAGGAGGACGCGGAGGAGAACTGGACCCGGCACGCCGTCGGTGTGCTGGCCACCGGGAGCGCCGTGCCGGTCGGCGAGGGCGCGGAAGTCTGGCCGCCGGCCGGGGCCGAGCCGATCTCCGTGGACGGTTTCTACGACGAACTGGCTGCCGCCGGCTTCGGCTACGGCCCCATGTTCCAAGGTGTCCAGGCCGCCTGGCGGCACGGTGACCAGGTCCACGCCGAGGTCACGCTGCCGGAGGACGCGACCGCCGATGCGGCGAAGTTCGCACTGCACCCGGCCCTGCTCGATGCCGCGCTCCAGACCGTCGGACTGCTCGACGATGCCGCGGCGGGGCTGCCGTTCGCCTGGCGCGGCATCCGGCTGCACGCGGTGGGCGCCGGCGCGCTGCGTACCACGCTGACCCGGGAGGGCGACGGCGTACGGGTGACGGTCTCCGACGAGTCCGGGGCGCTCGTGGCCACCATCGACGGGCTGACCGTCCGGCCGGTGCGTACCGGGCAACTGGCCGGTGGGCGCGGGGAGTCGATGCTCCAGCTGCGCTGGACCTCGCTGCCCACCCCGGACGCCGCAACGGTGGCGGCCGAGAACTGGGCCGTGCTGGACGAGAACGGGATCGGTCTGAAGGCCGTCCTCGACGCGCCCGCGTGCGACTGGCCCGCGCTCGCCGAGCAGGACGAGATCCCGGACGTGGTGCTGTGGTCCGTGCCGGACACGGTGGGGGAGGACTTGGCCGACGGTGCACATGTCCTCGCGCGCCTGGTGCTGGAGCGGCTTCAGGGCTGGCTCGCCGAGGAGCGGTATCAGGATGCGCGGCTGGTGATCCTGACCCGCGGTGCGGTTCTGCTGGACGGTGGCACGGTCTCCCCGGCGGCAGCGGCGGTCTGGGGACTCGTCCGGTCCGCGCAGTCGGAGCACCCGGACCGGATCGTGCTGATCGATGTCGATGCCCTTGGCGGCGACGGTGCCGGACATGTCCTGCGCGCCGCCGTGAGCAGCGGTGAACCGCAGTTGGCCGTGCGCGGCGGGAGTGTGCTCGTGCCCAGGCTGGCCCGGTTCGCCGCGCCCGGACAGGGGGGTGCGCCGAGGTGGAATGCCGGGGGCACCGTGCTGATCACCGGGGGCACCGGAGCCCTGGGGGCCCTGGTGGCGCGGCATCTGGTCGCCGAACACGGCGTGCGGAAGCTGCTGTTGATGAGTCGTCAGGGACCGGCCGCCGAGGGTGCCGCAGACCTGCGTGCGGAACTCGCCGGGCTCGGTGCGAGCGCGGAGATCGTCGCCTGCGATGCGGCCGACCGGGACGCCCTGGCCCGGGTCCTGGACGGGCTGCCCGCCGACGCCCCGCTCACCGGAGTGGTGCACACGGCAGGCGTCCTGGACGACGGGGTGTTCGGTTCGCTCACCCCGGAGCGGCTCGACGCGGTGCTGGCGCCCAAGGTGGACGCCGCGGTGAACCTGCATGAACTCACCAAGGGGCGTGAGCTCTCCGCGTTCGTGCTGTTCTCCTCCGCGGCCGGGGTGCTCGGCGCCCCGGGGCAGGCCAACTACGCGGCGGCCAACAGCTTCCTGGACGCGCTGGCCGGCTATCGCCGTTCGCTGGGCCTCCCGGCGGTGTCCCTCGCATGGGGACGCTGGGCCGACACCAGCGAGATGACTGGTGGGCTCGACCAGGCCGACCTGCGGCGGATGAGCAGCGGCGGCATCGACGCGCTGACCTCCGCGGAGGGACTCGCCCTGTTCGATGCCGGGACCGACTCGGCGGAGAGCCTGCTGATTCCGGTACGGCTGAACACCGCCGCGCTGCACGCGCGTGCGGCCGAAGGGATGCTGCCACCGGTCATGCGGGACCTGGTCCGGGCGCGCGTGCGCCGCTCCGCCGTCGGCGGGAAGGCCATGGCCGAGGACCTGGGCCGGCGCCTCGCCGGACTCAGCGATCCCGAGCGGCAGCAGCTGCTGCTCACCGTGGTGCGTACGCAGGTGGCCACGGTGCTGGGCTACTCCGGGCCGGACGAGGTCCCCGGCGGGCGGCCGTTCAGCGAGCTCGGTTTTGACTCGCTGACCGCTGTGGAGCTGCGCAACACCCTGACCGCGGTCACCGGGCTGCGGCTGCCGGCCACCCTGGTCTTCGACTATCCGACCTCGGAAGTCCTCGCCGAGAAGCTCCGCGCGGAACTGCTCGGCGAACGGGACGAACAGTCCGGCCTCCTCGCCGTCTTCGCCGGGCTCGACCGGCTGGAACTCTCGCTGCCCGAGATCGCCACGGACGAGGTCGCCCGGGACCGGCTCGCCGTCCGGCTTCAGAGCCTGCTGTCGGGGCTGGGCGGGGCGCAGGAGGACGACGGGGCGGGGACGGTCGCCGCGGCGCTGGACGCGGCGAGCGACGACGAGGTCTTCGACTTCATTGAGCGAGAGTTCGGGAGTTCCTGATATGGCACGTGCACACGTCGCGGGCGTCACCTGGAGGGCCGCAGCAGATGGCGAATGAGGAGAAGCTCCGCGAGTACCTCAAGCGGATGACGGCCGATCTCTACGAGACGCGTCAACGCCTTCAGGACGCCCAGGAGAAGAGCCATGAACCGCTCGCCATCGTGGGCATGAGCTGCCGGTACCCGGGCGGGGTGGCCTCGCCCGAGGACCTGTGGCGGCTGCTCGACTCCGGTGGCGAGGGAATCACCGGATTCCCCGTCGACCGCGGCTGGGACACCGAGGGCCTGTACGACCCGACGGGCCGGGCCGAGGGCACGTCGTATGCGAAGGAAGGCGGCTTCCTGCACGAGGCGGCCGACTTCGACCCCGCCTTCTTCGGGATCAGCCCCAAGGACGCGCCCGCGGTGGACCCGCAGCAGCGGCTGCTCCTGGAGACCTCCTGGGAGGCCCTGGAGCGGGCCGGGATCGATCCGGCGAGCCTCCGCGGCAGCCGGACCGGGGTGTTCGCCGGGCTCATGTACCACGACTACTTCGGCAGCACGAGTTCCGGTTCCGCGCTCTCCGGCCGGGTCGCCTACCACTTCGGCTTCGAGGGCCCCGCGATCACCGTGGACACCGCGTGCTCGTCGTCGCTGGTGGCGCTGCATCTGGCCGGGCACGCCCTCCGTAAGGGCGACTGCTCGCTGGCGCTGGTCGGCGGGGTGACCGTGATGGCCACCCCGTGGACCTTCATCGAGTTCTCCCGGCAGCGCGGGCTGGCCGCGGACGGCCGGTGCAAGTCCTTCGCGGACGCCGCCGACGGCACCGGCTGGGCCGAGGGCGCCGGTGTGCTGCTGGTGGAGAAGCTCTCCGATGCCCGGAAGAACGGACACCCGGTGCTGGCCGTGGTGCGCGGTACCGCGGTGAACTCCGACGGCGCCTCCAATGGGCTGAGCGCCCCGAACGGCCCCGCCCAGCAACGGGTCATCGAACAGGCCCTGGTCAACGCGGGACTGGCCCCCGGCCAGATCGACGCGGTCGAGGCACATGGCACCGGTACCACCCTCGGTGACCCCATCGAGGCGCAGGCGCTGCTGGCGTCGTACGGGCAGGACCGGGAACGGCCGCTGTGGCTCGGCTCGGTGAAGTCGAACATCGGGCACACCCAGGCCGCGGCCGGGGTCGCCGGCATCATGAAGATGGTCCTGGCCATGCGTCACGGCGTGCTGCCCAAGACGCTGCATGTGGACCGGCCCTCCACCCATGTGGACTGGACCGCGGGAGCGGTGGAGCTGCTCGCCGAGGCGCGGGAGTGGCCGCGGACCGGGCAGCCCCGGCGGGCCGCGGTGTCCTCCTTCGGGTTCAGTGGCACCAATGCGCATGTGGTGCTGGAGCAGGCCGACGCGATGGCAGTCGTCGGGACCGGCGTAGCGGCCGAGTCCGGGGCGGAGCCGGCTGCGGAGCCGGTGCCGAACGACGGGCCGGTGCCCTGGGTGCTGTCCGCCCGTTCCGAAGAGGCGCTCGCCGCCCAGGCCGGCCGGATCGCGTCGTTCGCCGAGGGCCGGCCGGAGGCCACGCCGGCGGACATCGGCGGGTCGCTGGTCACCACCCGCTCCGCGCTGGAACACCGTGCGGTGGTCCTCGGCGCCGACCGGGACGGACTGCTGTCCGCCGCCCGGGGGTTGGCCGCCGGACGGCGCCCGGCCGGAGTGGTCGCCGATGTCGTCGCCGACGGCAAGCTCGGTGTGCTGTTCACCGGGCAGGGTTCCCAACGGGCCGGGATGGGCCGGGAACTGTATGCGACGTACCCGGTGTTCGCCCGCGCCTTCGACGAGGTCTGTGCCGCCTTCGACGGCCGGCTGCCGGAGCCGCTGCGCGAGGTCGTGCACGGCGCGGGCGAGCTCCTCGACCAGACGCAGTACACCCAGGCCGCCCTGTTCGCCCTTGAGGTCGCGCTGTACCGGCTCACCGCCTCCTGGGGCCTGACGCCGGACCTCCTGATGGGCCACTCCATCGGTGAGATCACCGCCGCCCATGTGGCCGGAGTCTGGTCGCTGGCGGACGCCGCCACCCTGGTGGCAGCCCGTGGCCGGCTGATGCAGGAACTCCCGTCCGGCGGTGCCATGGTGTCGGTACGTGCGACCGAGGACGAGGTCCGCCCCCTGCTGGCGGGCGAGGACCAGGTCGGTCTCGCGGCCGTCAACGGGCCCGGGTCCGTGGTGCTGTCCGGCGACGGGGACGCGGTCGGCCGGATCGCCGCGGAACTGTCGTCGCGCGGCCGCAAGGTGAAGCGGCTGCGGGTCAGTCATGCCTTCCACTCGCCGCTGATGGAACCCATGCTCGACGCCTTCCGCGCGGTCGCCAAGGGCCTCACCTACGCCGAGCCCCGGATGCCCGTGGTGTCCAACGTGACCGGACGGCTCGCCACCGCCCGGGAACTGTGCGACCCCGAGTACTGGGTGCGGCACGTCCGCGAGGCGGTGCGCTTCCACGACGGCCTGCTCGCCGGGCACGCCGAAGGGGTGACCACCTTCCTCGAACTCGGGCCCGGCGGGGTGCTCTCCGCCATGGGCCAGGACTGCCTGCCCGGGCACGACACCGTCCGGTTCCTGCCCGCCCTGCGCGAGAACCGCACCGAGCCCGTCGCGCTGCTGGAGGCGGTGGGCGGGGCGTACGCCCGTGGCGCCACGGTGGACTGGAACCCGCTGCTCACCGGAGCCCGGCGGGTCGAGCTGCCCACCTATCCCTTCCAGCGGCGGCGGTACTGGCTGGACGAGGCGGACATCACCGGCGAGCCGGACCGTGCGGCCGCCGCGGACGACGCCCGGTTCTGGGACCTGGTCGCCCGCGAGAACCTCCCCGAACTGCTGCACACCCTGGAGCTGGACGAGGACCAGCCGCTCGGCGCGATCCTGCCGGCGCTGTCCGCCTGGCGCCGGCGTCAGGAGCACGAGTCCACGGTGGACAAGTGGGCCTACCGGATCTCCTGGAAGCCGGTGCCGACCGGAGCCGCCGCGCTCACCGGCACCTGGCTCCTCGCCGGACCGGACGAGGACGACCGGGTCGCGGAGGCACTCACCGCGCACGGCGCCCACGTGGTACGTCTCGCCCTCGGCGGCAGCCGCGAGGAACTCGCCACCGCACTGGCGGCACTCGACGGCGAGATCGCCGGAGTGCTGGCCCGGCCCACGGTCACCGACGCGCTGGCCCTGGTACAGGCGCTGGGCGACGCGGGTATCGGCGCGCCCCTGTGGTGTGTCACCAGCGGGGCGGTGTCGACCGGCGCGGCGGACCCGCTGCGGGAGCCGGCACTCGCCCAGGTGTGGGGGCTCGGCCGGACCGTCGCCCTGGAACAGTCCGACCGCTGGGGCGGGCTCATCGACCTGCCCGCCGAACTGGACCGGACCGCGGCGGCCCGGCTCTGCGCCGTCCTCAGCGGCACCGGGGACGAGGACCAGCTCGCGATCAGGCCGGCCGGAGTGTTCGCCCGCCGGCTGGTCCGCGCCCGCCTCGACCGGGACGCCGCGCCCTGGAAGCCCCGCGGCACCGTGCTGATCACCGGCGGCACCGGCGCGCTGGGCGCCGCGTGTGCCCGCTGGCTCGCCGCCAACGGGGCCGGGCACCTCGTGCTCACCAGCCGTCGCGGCCCGGACGCCCCCGGCAGCACCGAACTCGCCGCCGAACTCACCGCACTGGGCGCCGAGGTCACCCTCGCCGCCTGCGACGTGGCCGACCGGGAAAGCCTCGCCCGGCTGCTCGACGGCCTGCCCGAAGCCCCCTCGGCGGTGCTGCACATCGCCGGTACCGGCGGGCCGGTGGTGCCGGTCACCGAGCTCGGCGGGGCGGACCTCGACGGGGTCCTCGCCTCCAAGGTCGCCGGTGCGGCGAACCTCGACGCGCTCCTCGGGGACCGGCAGCTGGACGCCTTTGTGCTGTTCTCCTCCGTCGCCGGGATCTGGGGCAGCGGCGGCCAGGCCGGTTACGGCGCCGCAAACGCCTACCTCGACGCCCTCGCCGAACAGCGCCGGGCCCGCGGACTCACCGCCACCTCGGTGGCCTGGGCCCCCTGGGGCGGCGGCGGCCTCGCGGAGGACGCCGCCGTACAGGACCAGCTCCGGCAGCGCGGACTGCCCGCGATGGCACCGGAACTGGCCATCAGCGCGCTGGCCGCGGCGCTCGGCCAGGACGAGACCTGTCTGACCGTCGCCGATGTCGACTGGGACCGGTTCATCCCCGGCTTCACCTTCGTCCGGCCGACCCCGCTGTTCGCCGGGGTGCCCGAGGCACGCGGTCTGCTGAGCGGGGGTGACGGCCCGGCGGTCGCCGATTCGGCGCTGCGCCGGGAACTCGCCGGGCTGACCGACGCCGACCGGGACAAGGCGCTGCTGGACTTCGTCCGCATCCAGATAGCGGACGTCCTCGGCTACGACAGTCCCGAACTCGTCGATCCGGCACGGGCGTTCAAGGATCTGGGCTTCGACTCGCTGAGCGCGGTGGAGTTCCGCAACCGGCTCACCACCGCGTCGGGGCTGACCCTGCCCGCCACGATGATCTTCGACTATCCGACCCCGGCGGTCCTCGTCCGCCATCTGCGGGACGAGATCACGGACTCCGCCGCCACCCCGTCGGCCACCCCGAGCGCCGTCGCGGCGTCCGACGAACCCATCGCCATCGTCGGCATGGGCTGCCGGCTGCCCGGCGGGGTCCGCACCCCGGAGCAGCTGTGGCAGCTCCTGGCCGAGGGGCGGGACGGGATCACCCCGTTCCCCGCCGACCGGGGCTGGGACACCGAGGGGATGTACGACAGCGACCCCGACCAGGCCGGTGCCAGCTATGTGCGGCACGGCGGTTTCATCGACGGCCTGGCCGAATTCGACGCCGGCTTCTTCGAGATCAGCCCGCGTGAGGCGATCTCGATGGACCCGCAGCAGCGGCTGCTGCTCGAAGTGGCCTGGGAGGCCATCGAGGCCGCCGGGATCGACCCGGCGACCGTGCACGGCACCGACACCGGCGTGTTCGTCGGCGCCAACGGCAACGACTACATGAGCGTCCTGGCCGGCGCCGGACAGGGACCCGACGGATTCCTGGGCACCGGCACCAGCTACAGCGTGATGTCCGGCCGGGTCGCCTACGCCCTCGGCCTCGAGGGCCCCACGATGACCATCGACAGCGCCTGCTCCTCCTCGCTGGTGGCGCTGCATCTCGCGGCCGCCGCCCTGCGGTCGGGGGAGTGCTCGCTGGCCCTGGCCGGCGGGGTGACGCTGATGACCACCCCCGGTTCCTTCATCGAGTTCAGCCGGCTGCGCGGACTGGCCCCCGACGGCCGGTGCAAGGCCTTCGCCGAAGGCGCCGACGGCACCAACTGGGGTGAGGGCGTCGGTGTTCTGCTCGTCGAGCGGCTCTCCGACGCGGTGCGCAACGGCCATCCGGTGCTCGCCGTGGTCCGGGGTTCCGCGATCAACCAGGACGGTGCCTCGAACGGCCTGACCGCGCCCAACGGGCCCTCCCAGGCCCGGGTGATCCGGCAGGCCCTCACCGCCGCCGGTCTCCAGGCGTCCGAGGTGGACGCCGTGGAGGCGCACGGCACCGGCACCCGCCTCGGCGACCCCATCGAGGCACAGGCCCTGCTCAGCACGTACGGGGCGGAGCGCGACGCGGACCGGCCGCTGTGGCTCGGTTCGGTGAAGTCGAACATCGGGCACACCCAGGCCGCCGCCGGGGTCGCCGGCGTGATCAAGATGGTGCTCGCCATGCGGCACGGGCTGCTGCCGCAGACCCTGCATGTGGACGCGCCCTCGACCCATGTGGACTGGTCCAGCGGCGCGGTGGAACTGGTGACCGCGCCCCGGACCTGGCCCGAACTGGACCGGCCCCGCCGGGCCGGGGTGTCCTCCTTCGGTTTCAGCGGCACCAACGCCCACCTGATCCTGGAGCAGGCCCCGGACCTTCCGGCGCCTCCCGTGGACGACGTGGTGGCGGACGGGCCGCTGCCGTGGGTGCTCTCCGGCAAGACCCCGCAGGCACTGGCCGCCCAGGCCGCCCGGCTCGCGGAGCACCTCACGGCCACCCCGGACACCGCGCCCGGCGACCTCGCCTGGTCGCTGCTCACCTCCCGGTCGGCGTTCGAGCACCGGGCCGCGGTGATCGGCACGGACCTCGACGACCTCCGCCGCGGACTGGCGGCGCTCGCCTCCGGTGCGACCGGGGCCGAGGTGGTGACCGGCACGGCCACCACCGGTGCGCTCGCGGTGATGTTCACCGGCCAGGGCGCCCAGCGGGTCGGCATGGGCGCCGGACTCCACCGCCGCTATCCGGTCTTCGCGCAGGCCTTCGACGAGGCCGCCGCCGAACTGGACCGGTGGCTGCCCCGGCCGCTCCGGGACATCGTCTGGGCCGAACCCGGCTCCCCGGACGCCGCGTTACTGGACCGCACCCAATACACCCAGGCCGCCCTGTTCGCGGTCGAGGTCGCCCTCTACCGGCTGCTGGAGTCCTGGGGCGTCCGCCCCGACCGGCTGGTCGGCCACTCCATCGGTGAAGTGGTCGCGGCTCATGTGGCCGGGGTGTGGTCCCTGCCGGACGCCTGCGCCCTGGTCGCCGCGCGCGGCCGGCTGATGCAGGAACTGCCCGCCGAGGGCGCGATGGTGTCGGTCCGCACCACCGAGGACGAGGTCACCGCACTGCTCGCCGGACGCGAGCACGAGGTCGGTATCGCAGCCGTGAACGGCCCCGCCTCGGTGGTCATCTCGGGAGCGGAGAAGGCCGTACTGGAGGTCGCGGAAACCCTCGCCGCCGCGGGCGTCACCACCAAGCGGCTGGCGGTCAGCCACGCCTTCCACTCCCCGCTGATGGAACCGATGCTGGACGCCTTCCGGCAGACCGTGGCCGGGCTGGCCTTCCGGCCGCCGCGCATGGAGATCGTGTCCAACGTGACCGGCCGGCCGCTCACCGCGGAGGAGGCGTGCTCGCCGGACTACTGGGTCGGCCATGTCCGCGGCGCGGTGCGGTTCTGCGACGGCGTACGCGCCCTGGAGGCCGCCGGGGTGCGGACCTTCCTCGAAGTCGGCCCGGACGGCGTGCTGTCCGGAATGGGCCAGGAGTGTGTGACCGGCGACGACACCGTGCTGGTGCCGACGCTGCGCCGGGACCGTGCCGAGGACGGGGCCGCGGTGACCGCGCTGGCCCGGCTGCGGCTGCGCGGCGTCCCGGCCGACTGGACGGCCTTCTTCTCCGGACGCGGTGTGCGGCGGGTGGATCTGCCCACCTACGCCTTCCAGGGCGAGCGCTACTGGCCGCGGCCGTCCGGCACGGCCGGTGATGTCACCGCCGCCGGACTGGGCGCCGCCGGCCATCCGCTGCTCGGCGCCGCCGTCGCGGTGGCCGGCTCCGACGAGGTCCTGTTCACCGGGCGGATCGGCACCCACAGCCACCCCTGGCTCGCCGACCACGCCATCGGCGACCTGGTTCTGCTGCCCGGCACCGCGTTCGTCGAAATGGCGGTACGCGCCGGTGACGAGGTCGGCTGCGGCCTGCTGGAGGAACTGACGCTGGCGGCGCCCCTGGCGCTGCCCGCACGGGGCGCGGTCCGGCTCCAGGTCGTGGTCGGCGCCGCGGACGAGGACGGCCGCCGCTCGCTGAGCGTGCACTCCCAGCCGGAGTCGGACGCGGCCGGGCAGGACTGGACCCAGCACGCCACCGGCGTCCTGGCCCCCGCCGGCGCCCCCGGCGGCTACGCCGAAACCGTCTGGCCCCCGGCCGGCGCCGAGCCCGTCGACACCGCGGACTACTACCCGCAGCTGGCCGAGGCCGGGATGCACTACGGCCCGGTCTTCCAGGGCCTGCGGGCGGCCTGGCGGCGCGGCGAGGAGGTCTTCGCCGAGGTCGCACTGCCCGAGGCGGCCGCCGAGGACGCCGCTTCCTTCGGGCTGCACCCCGCCCTGCTGGACGCCGCGCTGCACGCGGCCGGGCTGGGCGCCTTCTTCACCGACGAAGGGGGCGCACGGCTCCCGTTCGCATGGAGCGGCCTGACACTGCACGCGGGCGGTGCCGCCACCCTGCGGGTGCGGATCGCACCGGCCGGTACGGACGCCGTCTCGGTGGCCGCCGCGGACGAGACGAACACCCCGGTCGCCACCGTGGAGTCCCTGGTGCTGCGCCGACAGGACCCGGCCGCCACGGTCGCGGCACCGCCGCTGCCCGACTCGCTGTACCGGATCGACTGGCCGGCGGTCGCCGCCGAACCCGACGGCACCACGGCCTGGGCGACCCTCGGAACGCTCGACGAGGCACCGGAGACGGCCGTTCGCTACGCCGACCTGGCCGCGCTGACCGCTGCTCTCGACACCGGCACCCCGGCGCCGGAGGTGGTACTCGTCCCGTGCGTGGGCGACACCCGTGCCGATGAACTTCCCGTTGCCATACGTGAGTTGACCGGCCGGATGCTGGAGCTGACACGGGACTGGCTGGCCGACGACCGGCTGGAGCACACGACGCTGGCCGTGGTCACCCGGGGCGCGGTCGCGGTGCACGCCGACGAGGGCATCGCGGATCTCGCCGCCGCCCCGGTCTGGGGCCTGCTGCGGTCCGCGCAGTCGGAGAACCCGGAGCGGATCGTCCTGATCGACTCCGACGGTTCGGGCGGCCCGGACGCGCTCGCCGCGGCGCTCGGCTCCGGTGAACCCCAACTCGCCGTGCGGGCAGGTGAGTTGCAGATGCCCCGGCTGGCGTCGCTCGCCTCCGGCGGCACCCTGGTGCCACCGGCCCGGGGCCCGGCCTGGAAGCTGGATGTCACCAGCGCCGGTACGTTCGACAACCTCGCGCTGGTGCCCTCGGACGCGGACCGCGCACTGGTCCCCGGCGAGGTGCGGATCGGGGTGCGCGCGGCCGGGCTGAACTTCCGTGACGTCATGATCGCGCTCGGGATGTACCCGGAGAAGGCGGCCATGGGCATCGAGGCCGCCGGTGTCGTACTCGAAACCGGCCCCGACGTCACCGCCTTCGCCCCCGGCGACCGGGTGATCGGCATGTTCGCCGGTGCGTTCGGGCCGGTGGCCATCACCGACAGCCGCATGCTGGCGCGGATCCCCGACGACTGGTCCTACGTCCGGGCCGCCTCGGTGCCGATCGTCTTCTCCACCGCCTACTACGGCCTGGTGGAACTCGGCGGACTCCAGGCCGGGGAGTCGGTACTGGTGCACAACGCGGCCGGCGGTGTCGGCATGGCCGCCGTACAGCTGGCCCGGCACCTCGGCGCGGAGGTCTTCGGTACGGCCAGCGCCGGAAAGTGGGACACCCTGCGCGCGAGCGGTCTCGACGAGGAGCACCTCGCCTCCTCCCGTGACCTGGACTTCGAGGAGAAGTTCCGCCGCACCACCGGCGGCCGCGGCATGGACGTCGTCCTGGACGCGCTGGCCCGCGAGTTCGTGGACGCCTCGCTGCGCCTGCTGCCGAACGGCGGCCGGTTCCTGGAAATGGGCAAGACCGATGTGCGCACCCCTGAGGACGTCGCGGCCGCCTACCCCGGGGTGGAGTACCAGGCGTTCGACCTGATGGGCGCCGGTCCGCAGCGGGTCGGCGAGGTCCTGCGGGAGGTGGTGCGCCTGCTCGACTCCGGTGCGCTGCGGCCGGTCCCGGTCACCACCTGGGATGTCCGACGGGCCCCGGACGCCTTCCGGTACCTCGCCAAGGCCCGGCACACCGGCAAGATCGTGCTGACCATGCCGGAAACCCTCGCCGAAGGCGGCACGGTCCTCGTCACCGGCGGCACCGGCACCCTCGGCGGACTGGCCGCCCGGCGCCTGGTGCGCGAACACGGCGTCCGGCACCTCCTGCTGACCAGCCGCACCGGCCGGGCGGCGGACGGCGCACCGGAGCTGGAGAGCGAGCTGCGCGCACTCGGCGCCGAGGTGGAGATCGCCGCCTGCGACGCGGCCGACCGCACGGCGCTGCGCGAACTGCTCGACGGCATCCCCGCCGACCGTCCGCTGACCGCGGTGGTGCACACCGCCGGAGTCCTGGACGACGGGGTGATCGGCTCGCTGACCCCGGAACGGCTCGACACGGTACTGCGGCCCAAGGTGGACGCCGCGGTGAACCTGCACGAGCTCACCGCCGGCCAGGACCTCGCCGCCTTCGTTCTCTACTCCGCCGCAGCCGGCACCTTCGGCGGCGCCGGGCAGGGCAACTACGCGGCGGCGAATGTGTTCCTGGACGCGCTGGCCGCCTACCGGCGGGCCAACGGTCTGCCCGGCACCGCGCTGGCCTGGGGCCTGTGGACGGAGACCAGCGGTATCACCCGGCACCTCGGCGAGGCCGATGTCCGGCGGATGAGCCGGGCCGGCATGCCCCCGCTGTCCACGGAAGAGGGCATGACGCTCTTCGACGCGGCACTGCGGGCCGACGAACCGGCGATGCTGCCGGCCCGGCTGGACGTCTCGGTGTTCCGCGGCGCCCCCGCCGAGGCCGTACCCCCGCTGCTGCGCGGGCTGGTGCGGACGCCGGCCCGGCGGACGGTGGCGGCGGCCACCCGCTCGGCGGACGACTTCGCCCAGCGGCTGACCGGCCTGACCGCCGAGGAGATCGACGGCGTGCTGCTGGACTTCGTCCGGGAACAGGCCGCGGCCGTCCTCGGCCACGGCTCACCGGCTTCGGTGGAACCGGGCCGGGCGTTCAACGAGATGGGCTTCGACTCGCTGACCGCGGTCGAGTTCCGCAACCGGCTGAACGGGGCCGCCGGGCTCCGGCTGCCCGCCACGCTGGTCTTCGACTACCCCAACGCGGACGCGCTGGCGGCGCACCTCAAGGAGACGCTGGCCCCCGAGGCCGCCGATCCGGCCGCCGTGGTGCTCGGCGAACTCGAACGGCTGGAGAGCGCCCTCGCCGGGCTCTCCCCGGACGAGGGGGCCGGAGCCTCCATCACCAGCCGGTTGCAGGCCCTCACCAAAGCGTGGGAGGACCGGCGGTCCACGGCCGGCCCGACCGATGTCAAGGACAGGCTCCAAGCGGCGAGCACCGACGAGGTCTTCGCGTTCATCAACGACGAACTCGGACTCTCCTGATGCACAAGCCGGAGACCGACAAGGAAGGCGCGCCTGATGGCGGATGAAGAGAAGCTGGTCGACTATCTCAAGCGGGTCGCGGCTGATCTGCACGACACCCGGCAGCGCCTGCGCGAGGCCGAGGAGAAGGGCCGGCAGCCGCTCGCGATCATCGGCATGAACTGCCGCTACCCGGGGGCCGCTACCCCGGAGCAGCTCTGGGACCTGGTCGCCGCCGGTGGCGACCCGATCTCCGACTTCCCCGCCGACCGCGGCTGGGACACCGACGAGCTGTACGACGCCGACCCGGAGAAATCCGGCAAGAGCTATGTCAAACAGGGCGGATTCGTCTACGACGCGATCGACTTCGACGCCGCGTTCTTCGGCATCAGCCCGCGCGAGGCGCTCGCGATGGACCCCCAGCAGCGGGTGGTCCTGGAAGCCGCCTGGGCGGCCTTCGAAGACGCGCGGATCGACCCGTCGAGTGTGCGGGGCAGCGACACCGGGGTCTTCTTCGGTGCCAGCGGTGCCGAGTACGTCCCGGTGATCCAGCAGCTCCCGGACGCGTCCGAGGGCTACACGATGACCGGCGTGGCCAGCAGCGTGCTGTCCGGCCGGGTCTCGTACTCCTTCGGCTTCGAGGGCCCCGCGGTGACCGTGGACACCGCCTGCTCGTCGTCGCTGGTCGCCCTGCACATGGCGGCCCAGGCGCTGCGGCAGGGGGAGTGCTCCCTGGCGCTGGCCGGCGGGGTCACCGTGATGGGCACCCCCGGGGTGTTCACCAGCTTCTCCCGGCAGCGCGGACTGTCCCCGGACGGCCGCTGCAAGGCCTTCGCGGCCGGCGCCGACGGCACCGGCTGGGCGGAGGGCGTCGGGGTGGTGCTCGTCGAGCGGCTCTCCGACGCGCTGCGCAACGGGCATCCGGTGCTCGCGGTGCTGCGCGGTTCCGCGGTGAACCAGGACGGCGCCTCGAACGGCCTGACCGCGCCCAACGGCCCTTCCCAGATACGGGTCATCCGCCGGGCCCTGGAGAACGCGGGTATCACCGCGGCCCAGGTCGACGCGGTCGAGGCGCACGGCACCGGCACCACCCTCGGTGACCCCATCGAGGCACAGGCGCTGCTCGCCACGTACGGCAAGGCACGGTCCACCGAACGGCCGCTGTGGCTCGGCTCGGTCAAGTCCAACATCGGGCACGCCCAGCAGGCCGCCGGTATCGCCGGTGTGATCAAGATGGTCATGGCGCTGCGCCACCGGGTACTGCCGAAGACCCTGCACGTGGACGCGCCCACCCCGCATGTGGACTGGGAGTCCGGCGCGGTGGAACTGCTCACCGAGGCCAAGCCCTGGGAGAGCGCCGACCATCCGCGGCGCGCCGGGGTGTCCTCGTTCGGCATCAGCGGCACCAATGTGCACCTCATCCTGGAGGAGGCGCCCGACGCCGAGGCCGCCGCCCCGGCCGCCGAGGAGCCGCCGGCCCGGACCCCGGGCCTCGCCGCGACCGGCACCGTGCCCTGGATCCTGTCCGGTGCGACCGCCGGGGCACTGCGGGCCCAGGCCGCACAGCTGAGGGCCTTCGTGGCGGACCGGCCGGAGCTGGACCCGGCCACCGTCGGCTACTCCCTGGCCACCACCCGGGCCGCCCTGGAACACCGGGCGGTCGTGGTCGGCGCGGACCGCGCGGAGCTGCTCGGCGGGCTGACCGCACTGGAACACGGTGAGCCCGCCGGAAACCTGGTGGAAGGCATCGCCGGCAGCCGGGGCAAGGCCGCCTTCCTCTTCCCCGGCCAGGGAGCGCAGTGGGCCGGTATGGCCGTGGAACTGCTCGACTCCGCCCCGGTGTTCGCCGCCCGGATACGGGAGTGCGAGACCGCGCTGTCGGCGTTCACCGACTGGTCGCTGACCGACGTCCTGCGGGGCGCGGAGGGCGCACCGGGCTTCGACCGGGTGGACGTGGTGCAGCCCGCGCTGTGGGCCGTGATGGTCTCGCTGGCCGCGCTGTGGCAGTCCTGCGGCGTCACCCCCTCCGCCGTGGTCGGGCACAGCCAGGGCGAGATCGCCGCCGCCTGTGTGGCCGGTGCCTTGTCCCTGGAGGACGCGGCCCGGGTGGTCGCCCTGCGCAGCAAGACCCTCATCGAACTGGCCGGACACGGCGGCATGGTGTCCGTGCCGCTGCCGCTGGACCAGGTCGAGGAGCGGCTGCGGGCCTGGGGCGAGCGGCTGTCCGTCGCCGCGGTCAACGGGCCGGGCTCGGTGGTCGTCTCCGGTGAACCGCAGGCCCTGCAAGAGCTGCTGGACGGCTGCGCGGCCGACGGGGTGCGCGCCCGCCGAATCGATGTGGACTACGCCTCGCACTCGGCGCAGGTGGCGCAGATCCGCGAACGGCTGCTGGAGGTGCTCGCCCCGGTCCGCCCGCGCGCCGCCGACATCCCGGTGTACTCCACGCTCACCGGGGACTGGCTGGACACCACGACCATGGACGCGGACTACTGGTACCGCAGTCTGCGGCAGACCGTACTGTTCGAGCCGGCCGTCCGCGGTCTGCTGGACGCCGGCTACGGCACCCTGATCGAGGTCAGTGCGCACCCCGTCCTCGCGCTCGGTGTGCAGGACACCATCGAGGCCACCGGCCGGTCCGCGCTGGTCACCGGTTCGCTGCGGCGCGACGAGGGCGGGGTGGCCCGGTTCCTCACCTCGCTCGGCCAGGTGCATGCCCACGGGCAGAGCCCGGACTGGGCCGCCGTGTTCGCCGGGGCCGCGCACGGGACGGCCGCCTTGCCGACCTACGCCTTCGAACGGCAGCGGTACTGGCCGAAGGGCACGATGACCGCGGCCGGTGACGCCGCCGGCTTCGGGCTGAGCGCCGCCCGCCACCCGCTGCTCGGCGCCGTGGTGACCCTCGCCGACGACGAAGGCGTGCTGTTCACCGGGCGGCTGTCGCTGTCCACCCACGCCTGGCTGGCCGGCCATGTGGTCGCCGGGCGGGCGGTCCTGCCCGGCACCGCGTTCGTGGAACTGGCCGTGCGCGCCGGTGACGAGGTCGGCTGCGAGGTCCTGGAGGAACTCACCCTCGCGGCCCCGCTGGTACTGCCCGACCGGGGCGGCATCCGGCTCCAGCTCGCCGTCGGCGGGCCCGACGGCTCCGGCCGCCGTGAGCTGAGCGTGCGCTCCCGGCCGGAGGACGCACCCGACGAGGAGCCCTGGACCACGCACGCCACCGGCACCCTCGCCACCGGCGCGGGCGCCGCAGTCCCGCGCGCGGAGTCCTGGCCGCCGGAGGGGGCCGAACCCGTCGAGTGCGACGGGCTCTACGAACGGTTCGAGGGCACCGGTCTGTCCTACGGCCCGGTGTTCCGGGGCCTGCGCGCGCTGTGGCGACGTGGCGGTGAGCTGTTCGCCGAGGTCGCGCTGCCCGAGGCGGCCGAGGACGAGGCCGCCGCGTTCGGACTGCATCCCGCGCTGCTGGACGCGGCCCTGCACCCGCTCGCCCTCGGCGGGTTCGTCGAGGACGGGAGCGGGGACCGGCCGTGGCTGCCGTTCTCCTGGTCCGGGGTGCGCCTGCACGCCGCGGGCGCCGGCACCGTGCGGGTGCGGCTGTCCCCGACGGGCCCGAACGCCCTCGCGGTGACCGTCGCGGACGCCACCGGAGCCCCGGTCGCCTCGGTGGCCTCCCTGATGCTGCGTCAGCTGACCTCCGACACGCTCGACGCCACCGGCCCCACCTTCCACGACGCGCTCTTCCGCGTCGACTGGACCCCGGCGCCGGTCCCGACGGAGACCGCCGGCGGCACGGTCGCCCTGCTCGGCGCGGCCGGGCCGGACCACCGCGCGGCGCTCGAAGCGGCCGGAGCCCGGGTCGACGAGTACCCGGAACTGGCCGCGCTGCTCCGCGCCATGGACGCCGGTGCGCCGGTGCCCGACGCCGTGCTCGTCTCCTGCGCCCCGCCGGAGGCGCCCGAGATCACCGCGGCGGTCCGGGAGGCGACCGGCCGGCTGCTCACGCTCGCCCAGGACTGGCTGGCCGAGGAGCGGTTCGCCGACGCCCGGCTGGTGATCGCCACCCAGGGCGCGGTGGCCACCGAGCCCGGGGCGGACCTGACGGATCTGGTGCACGCCCCGGTCTGGGGCCTGCTGCGCACCGCCCAGTCCGAACACCCGGGCCGGTTCGTCCTCCTGGACTCCGACGGGCTGGAGACCTCCGCCCGTGCGCTGCCCGCCGCGCTGGCCCTCGGCGCGGACCAGCTCGCCCTGCGGGCCGGTGAGATCCGGCTGCCGCGGCTGGCCAGAATGGCCGTATCCGCCGCCCCCGCACCCGAGTTCACCCCCGGCGGCACCGTACTGATCACCGGCGGCACCGGAACCCTGGGCGCGCTGTTCGCCCGTCATCTGGTGACCGAGCACGGCGTCCGGCACCTGCTGCTCACCAGCCGCAGCGGCAGCAGGGCCAAGGGCGCGGCCGGGCTGACGGCCGAACTGCGGGAACTCGGCGCCGAAGTGGAGATCGCCGCCTGCGACGCGGCCGACCGTACGGCGCTGCGCGCACTGCTCGCCGACATCCCCGCCGACCGTCCGCTGACCGGCGTGATCAGCGCCGCCGGCACACTGGACGACGGAGTGCTGGAGTCGCTGAACCAGGAGCGCCTGGACGCGGTGATGCGGCCCAAGGTGGACGCCGCCTGGCATCTGCACGAGCTGACCCGGGACCTCGACCTGGCGGCCTTCGTGGTGTTCTCCTCCGCCGCCGGTGTCCTCGGCGGCTCCGGGCAGGCCAACTACGCCGCCGCCAACGCCTTCGTCGACGCCCTCGCCGCACACCGGCGCGCCGTCGGGCTGCCCGCGCTCTCCCTGGCATGGGGACGCTGGACGGAGGCGAGCGGTCTGACCGAGGCACTGGACGAGGCCGCGCTCGCCCGGATGTCCCTCTCCGGCATGACCGGACTGTCCACGGCGCAGGGCGTCGCACTGTTCGACGCGGCACGCGCCGCGGGGGACGCACTGCTGGTCCCCGCCCGCCTCGACCTCGCCGCACTGCGGCAGCAGGCCGGTTCCGGGATGGTGCCCGAACTGCTGCGCGGCCTGGTCCGGATGCCCGGCCGGCGGCAAGTGGACAGCGGCGCCGCCGCCACCTCCGAACTGCGCGAGCGCCTGACCGGGATGTCCGCCGCGGAACGGGACCGCACCCTGCTCGATCTGGTCCGCGCCCAGGTCGCGGCCGTGCTCGGCTACGCCGGTCCGCAATCCGTGGAATCCGCCCGGCCGTTCAAGGAGATCGGCTTCGACTCGCTGACCGCGGTCGAGCTCCGCAACCGGCTCGGCGCGGCGGTCGGCCTCCGGCTGCCCGCGACCCTGGTGTTCGACTATCCGACCCCGCTGGAGCTCGCCGGGTTCGTCCGGGACGAACTGCTGGGCGCGGCCGCCGGCACCCCGGCCGGTGCACCCGCCGCCGTCCGCGCCGATGAGCCGATCGCCATCATCGGGATGGGCTGTCGCTACCCCGGTGGCGTCGACTCGCCGGAGAAGCTGTGGCAGCTGCTGACCAGCGGCACGGACGCGGTGTCCGCCTTCCCCGCGGACCGGGGCTGGGACATGGAGCGCCTCTTCGACCCGGACCCGGACCACCCGGGCACCAGCTACTGCACCGAGGGCGGATTCCTCTACGACGCGGCGCGGTTCGACGCCGGCTTCTTCGGGATCAGCCCCAAGGAGGCCCTGGCGATGGACCCGCAGCAGCGGCTGCTGCTGGAGACCTCCTGGGAGACCTTCGAGCGCGCCGGGATCGACCCGGCGGCGCTGAAGGGCAGCGGCACCGGTGTGTTCGCCGGGGTGATGTACAACGACTACGGCATGCTGACCGCCGCGTCCGAACAGCTCGACGGCTATGTGGGCGTCGGCGTCGCCGGTGGCGCCGTCTCCGGCCGGATCTCCTACACCTTCGGCCTGGAGGGCCCCGCGGTCACCGTGGACACGGCCTGTTCGTCCTCGCTGGTCGCCCTGCATCTCGCGGTACAGGCCCTGCGGCAGGGGGAGTGCTCCCTCGCCCTGGCCGGCGGGGTGTCGGTGATGGCGACGCCGGGCACCTTCATCGACTTCTCCCGGCAGCGCGGGCTCGCCCCGGACGGCCGGTGCAAGTCCTTCGCGGACGCGGCCGACGGCGCCGGCTGGGCCGAGGGCGCGGGCGTCCTGCTCGTCGAGCGGCTCTCCGACGCGGTGCGCAACGGCCACCCGGTCCTCGCCGTGGTGCGGGGGTCGGCGGTGAACCAGGACGGCGCCTCCAACGGGATGACCGCGCCGAACGGCCCGTCCCAGCAGCGGCTGATCCGCCAGGCCCTGGCCAACGCCCGGCTGAACGCCGACCAGATCGACGCGGTGGAGGCGCACGGCACGGGCACCACCCTCGGTGACCCCATCGAGGCACAGGCCCTGCTGGCGACCTACGGGCAGGACCGGCCCGAGGACCACCCGATGTGGCTCGGCTCGATCAAGTCCAACATCGGGCACACCCAGGCCGCGGCCGGTGTGGCCGGGGTGATGAAGATGGTCCTCGCCATGCAGCACGGCGTACTGCCCCGGACACTGCACGTGGACCGGCCCTCCACCCACGTGGACTGGGAGTCCGGCGCGGTCGAGCTGCTCACCGAGGCACGCGAGTGGCCCGAGACCGGACAGCCCAGGCGGGCCGCGGTCTCCTCGTTCGGGATCAGCGGCACCAACGCGCATCTGATCCTGGAACAGCCCTCGGCGGCCCGTACCCCGGCCGCCCCCGGCACCGGGCCGGCTCCCGCGGTGCTGCCGTGGGTGCTCTCCGCGCACTCGGCCCAGGCCCTGCGGGCCCAGGCCGGACGGCTGGCCGCCCTCGCCGAGGGCGACCCGGACCCGGTGGACGTGGGCTTCTCCCTGGTGTCGACCCGGTCCGCGCTGCGGCACCGCGCCGTGCTGGTCGGGGACCGGGCGGCACTGCTGACCGGCGCCCGGGCGCTGGCCGCGGGGACGCACCCGGCGGGTGTGGTCTCCGGGGTCGCCGGGGAGGGCCGGATCGGGGTGCTCTTCACCGGCCAGGGCGCCCAGCGGCTCGGAATGGGCCGGGAACTCCACGCGGCCCACTCGGTGTTCGCCCGCGCCTGGGACGAGGTGTGCGCGGCCTTCGACGCTCTGCTGCCCCGGCCGTTGCGCGAGGTGGTGTGGGCCGCACCGGACACTCTCGAGGCGGCCCTGCTGGATCAGACCCAGTACGCCCAGGCCGCGCTGTTCGCCGTCGAGGTCGCGCTGTTCCGGCTGGTGGAATCCCTCGGCGTGGTCCCCGACGCCCTGCTGGGCCACTCCATCGGCGAGGTCACCGCGGCCCACCTCGCGGGTGTCTGGTCGCTCGCGGACGCGGCGAAGCTGGTCGCGGCCCGCGGCCGGCTCATGCAGAGCCTGCCCGCCGGCGGCGTGATGGTGGCCGTACGGGCCCCTGAGGACGTGGTCCTGCCGCTGCTCTCCGGCCAGGTGAGCATCGCCGCGGTGAACGGGCCGGAGGCCGTGGTGCTCTCCGGTGCCGAGGCCCCGGTGACCGCACTCGCCGCGACCCTGGCGGACAAGGGGTACCGCACCAAACAGCTCCGGGTCAGCCATGCGTTCCACTCGCCGCTGATGGACCCCGTCCTGGACGAGTTCCGCACCGTCGCCGAAGGCCTGACCTACGCCGCACCGCGTCTCCCCGTGGTGTCCAACCTGACCGGCCGGCTCGCCGAGCCGGACCAGCTGCGCGACCCCGGCTACTGGGTCCGGCACATCCGGGAAGCCGTGCGCTTCCACGACGGCATGCAGGCGCTGCACACCGAGGGGCTGGACACCTTCCTCGAACTCGGCCCCGGCGGTGTGCTCAGCGCCATGGGCCAGGAGAGCCTGCCCGGCGGGGAGTTCCTGCCCGCGCTGCGCAAGGACCGGGCGGAGGACGAGGCGCTGCTCCAGGCCCTGGCCGGTGCCCATGTCCGCGGCGCGGCCGTGGACTGGCTCCCGCTGTGCGACGGTGGCCGCCGGGTCGCCCTGCCGACCTACGCCTTCCAGCGGCAGCGGTACTGGCCCGAGGCCGACGGCCCGGCCGGTGAAAGCCGCCCGGACGCATCGGACCCGGTCGAGGCCCGCTTCTGGGAGCTGGTGGAACAGGAGGACCTCGGCGCCCTGCTGCGCACCCTGGACCTCGACGAGAACCAGCCGATCGGCGCGCTGCTGCCGGCCCTGTCGGCTCTCCGCCGCGGGGAGTCCGCGGCGGACGGCACGCGCTACCGGGCCGACTGGCACGTGGTCAGCGAACTGTCCACGGCCGAACTGTCCGGCACCTGGGCGCTGCTCGTCCCGGAGCAGCACCTGGAGGGGGACTGCGCACGGTCGGTCGCCGAGACGCTGCGGGCGCACGGCGCCGAGGTGCGGCAGCTCACCGTGACCGGCGCGGACGCCGACCGGGAACGGCTGGCCGGGCTGCTCGCCGGACTCCCGGCGGGAATCGCCGGAGTGGTCTCCCTGTGGGCGCTGGACGAGCAGCCGCATCCGGAGCACCCGTCGGTGCCGTCCGGTGTGGCCGGGACCATGGCCCTGACCCAGGCGCTCGACGACGCGGCGCCGGGAGCACCGCTGTGGTGCCTGACCCGGGGCGCGGTCTCGCTGACCCGTACGGGCCGTACGGCCGGAACGGCAGCGGCGCTGGTGTGGGGCCTCGGCCGGGCGGTCGCCGCGGCCCGGCCCGGTCACCGGGGCGGCCTGATCGATCTCCCGGACACCTTGGACGCACGTCAAGGAGCCTGGCTGGCCCAGCTGCTGGCCGACGCCGACGGCGAGGACGAGCTGGCCCTGCGCCCCTCCGGGGTGTTCGCCCGCCGGCTCGGTCACGCCGGCCGGGGCGCCGCCCACCGGCCCTGGCGGCCCACCGGCACCGTGCTGCTCGCCGGTGAACTGGGCGCCGCCGGCCCGCCGGTCGCCCGCTGGCTGGCCCGCAACGGCGCCGCGCATCTGCTGGTGCCCCCGGCCCTCGCGGGGGAGTCCCCCGGCGTCCCGGTGACCGTCATCGACGAGGCACTGACGGACCGCCAGGCACTGGCCCGGCTGCTGGACCGCGTCCCCGCGGCGCATCCGCTGAGCACCGTCGTGCACGGCCTCGGCGGCGCCGAGGACCAGCCGGTCGGCTCCGCCACTGTCGCGCAGTTCGGCCAGGTGCTGGAGCGAGCCGTGCGCGAGTCCGAGAATCTGCACGAACTCGCCCGCGACGCCGCCGCGTTCGTGCTGCTCGCCCCGGCGGCGAGCACCTGGGGCGATCCGTCGCAGGCCGCGGTCACCGCGGCGGGCGCGTACCGCGAGGAGCTGGTGCGCCGGCGCCGGGCCGAGGGGCTCAGCGGGACGGTGCTCTGCTGGGACGGCGCGTCCTCCCCGGAGAGCGTGTTCGCCCGGGCGGTCGAGTGCGGCGAGCAGTCCGTCACGGTCGCCGAGGCGGACTGGGCGGAACTCGCCGTCACCCGGACCGGTTCGCTGCTGCGCGCCCTGCCCGAGGTGCGCCGGCCCGCCCAGGAGCCCGCGGCGGACACCGGGGACGAGGTGGACCCGGAGGCACTGCGGGCCTATCTGAAGGAGCTCGACGCGGCGGGCCGGCAGGAAACCCTGCTGGAAATCGCCCGTGGCGTGGCGGCCCGGGCACTGGGTCACGAAAGTGCCGCGGCGGTCGAACCCGACCTCGATTTCCTCGATGCCGGATTCAATTCGCTGTCCGCGGTCGAATTCCGTAATGCGCTGAACCGCATCACCGGACTGTCGCTGCCCGCCGCGCTTGTCTACGATTATCCGACCCCCAACGCGGTCGTCGAGTTCCTGGAATCCGAACTCGCCTGACACCGCCCGGGTGTTGTTCAGGTCCTCGCCGGACGGGCCCGTCCCGTCCGGCGAACCGGCCTTCCCCCTGGGCCGGTTCGGGGTACTAAGGGGTTCCTTAGGGGTGTTCCGGCTCCTGGGGCGGCCCATACGCTGCGTGCACCGACACGCTCAGCTCGGAGAGTGAATCCACATGGCAGTTCCCGGCTCGTGGAAATCTTTGACTTCGGACGGAAAGGATCTGGTACTCGCGGTCGATTTCGCGGTGACCGGAAGACCGCAGGCAGGTTTTCCGGAATTCGTCGCGCTCGCCCATCCGCAATTCTCGCTCTGGGAGACACTGCCGCCCGCCCCGGAGGAGGACGCCGGAATGACCGGCGCCGACTACGTCGAGCGCTGGGCGCAGGACGTGCTCCGGGACGGCCGGCCGGTCCGGGCCGTCATGGGCTACTGCGTCGGAGCGGTGTACGCGGCGGCGCTGGCCGAGCGCATCGGACGCAGCCAGGGCGAGACGCCCGTCCTCATCGGCTTCGACCCCGAGCTGCCCCGGCGGGATGTGGTCTGCCACCACTTCCTGACCACCATGGAGGGGATGTCCGGGCTGCTCAAGCCGGAGGAGATCGCACACGCCCAGCAGGCCGCCGGCCAGGCACTGACCGACGAGGGCGACATCAAGAAGTTCGGTGAGCGGCTGCTGGAGATCTTCCGGGAGGTCGGCGGCGCGGCCTTCGCACGGGTGGGCCTGGACGCCAAGCGCAGCGAGGAATTCGTCGCCACCTTCGGCCTGTTCCTGCACTTCTTCGTACGGGGCAGCGACCTCGACCCGACGGCCGGCTGGAAGTCGCTGACCGCGATGACCTCCGCGACCCCCACCAGCGGACTCAACCCGCTGTCCGAAGCCGACCGGGCCGCCCGGGTGGCCAAGGAGATCCGCTTCCCCGTCGAGCACGCCGATCTGCTGCGCACGCCCGACGTCGCCACCACGGTCACCGGCCTGCTGAGCTGACGGACCTCACCCCAGCAGTCGAAAGGAACTCGCGCATGCAGCCAAGGAGCACGCCGCTCTCCCGGGCCAGTCAGAAAGAGGAGGCGCTGTGGCTGCTCGACAAGCTGGTCCCGGACAGTGGGGTGAACAACATCCCCGCCGCCATCCAGGTGGCCGGCCGGCTGCGGACCACGGCCCTGCGCGAGGCCGCCACCCGGCTCCTGCGCAAGCACGAGGTGCTGCGCACCGTCTTCCATGACGAGGGCGCCGGGCTGCGCAAGGCGATCCTGCCCCCGCAGGACGCCCCGATCGACATCGAGGTGAGCCGGTCCACCGCGGACGGGCTGGCGGACGATCTCACCGCGCTCGCCGCCCGCCCGTTCAAGTTCAACGGCCGTCCCATGCTGCGGATCTGCCAGGTGGAGGCGCCCGAGGGCGATGTGCTCTGCGTCGTGGCCCACCACCTGGTGTTCGATGTGGCGTCCGCGCAGATCGTGATGGGTGAACTCACCCGGCTCTACGACGCGGTCCTCGCCGGGGCGGATCTCTCCGGCGAGGCGGTCGTCCCGGTCGCGGCAGTCGCCGCCGACGAACCGCGCCCGGAGAGCTTCCAGTTCTGGCGCGACCATCTGAGCGGCTTCGACGCCGGTGCGCTGGATCTGTGGATGGACCGGCAGGGGAGTGCGGAGACCACCCTGAAGGGGGCCACCGTCGCGCACGACCTCTCCGACGAGGCCCGGGACGTCGTCCGCCGGCTGCGCAGGGAACTGCGGGCCTCCGAACCCGTCATCCTGCTCGCCGCCTACTATCTGCTGCTCGCCCGGCACGGCGCCGGTCCGGACATCGTGATCGGCTCACCCGCCGACATCCGCGGGCAGCAGGCCGCCGGTGCCATCGGCTACTACGTGAACATCCTGGCGCTGCGCGTCCGGACCGACCCGGCACAGAGCTTCCGCGCCCTGGTGCGGCAGGCCCGGGACGTGTTCCTGGAGGCGGTCTCCCATGTCGATGTGCATGTGGACCTGCTGCTGCCGGAGATCCCGCGGGTCAACTCCGCATGGAGCACCACGCTGTTCCGGCATATGTTCAACTACCTGCCGGGCGGGCTCTCCGACGCGACGACCATCGGCGGGCTCCCGGCGCGGGCCCTGATGGTCCGCAACGGCTACAGCCGGATGAACCTCGAATTCGACATCCTCTCGGAGCCGGACCGCATCACCGTCGAGGCGCTGTACGGGGTGGAGTCCCACCGCCGGGCCGATGTCGCGCTCCTGCTCCAGCGCTATGACGCGCTGCTGGTCGCGGCCGGCGCCGAACCGGACCGGCCCGTCGGCGAACTGTCCGCGTGGTCGGAGCGGGACCGTACGGTCATCGCCGCGGCCAACCGCACCGCCACCGACGCACCGACCCCCTCCGTGCTGCGCACCGTCGCCGAACGGGCGGCCGCCGCCCCGGACACGGTCGCCGTCGCGCACGGCGACCGGAACGTGACCTATGCCGAGCTGTGGCAGGCGGCCGCGGACACCCGGGCGCTGCTGAGCGCCTCGGGGGTGACCGCGGGCGATGTGGTCGCGGTGGCCGCCCGCCGCGGGCCCGAACTCGCCGCCGCGGCCCTGGGCGTGTGGCTGGCCGGCGGCGCCTACCTCCCGGTCGACCCCGACCATCCCGCGGACCGGATCGCCTACCAGCTCTCGGATTCCGGCGCCCGTGCCGTACTGGCCGGTGACACGGTCACCCTGCCCGACGGCACCCCCCGCCTGGACATGGTCGGTCTCCGCGCCACGGAGGGCGGGACCGCCGATCTCCCGGCGGACCCCGACCCCGCCGCCTGCGCGTATCTCATCTACACCTCCGGTTCCACCGGCCGCCCCAAGGGCACCAAGGTCTCGCACGGCAACCTGGCCAACCTCGTCCGGCACTTCCTCGACGAGCTCACGCCCGGCCCCGGCGATGCCACGCTGTGGATGACCACCTTCGCCTTCGACATCTCCGCGCTGGAGCTGTTCCTCCCGCTGGCCTCCGGCGGACGGCTGGCCGTCGCCCCCGACGAGGCCCGGGTGAACGGCACCGTGCTGCGGGACCTGCTGATCCGGCACGACGTGGGCATCGTGCAGGCCACCCCCACCACCTGGCGGACCGTGCTCGATCAGGTCGGCGACCACCTGGCCGGCCGGCGGGTGCTGTGCGGCGGCGAGGCGCTCCCCGCCGACCTGGCGGCGCGGCTGCTGGCGACCGCCGGTGAGGTCCGCAACGTCTACGGACCCACCGAGACCACCATCTGGTCCACCGCGGGCAGGCTCGACGCCGGTGACGGGGCGGTGCACGCCGGCACCCCGCTGCGGAACACCACCGCCTTCGTCCTCGACCCGGACGGCCGGGAACTCCCGCTCGGTGTGCACGGCGAACTGTGCCTCGCGGGCGCCGGAGTCGCGATCGGCTACCACAACCGCCCGGAACTCACCGCCGAACGGTTCGGCGAGCACCCCGCATACGGGCGCTTCTACCGCACCGGGGACCTGGCCCGCTGGCAGGACAACGGAACACTGGAGGTGCTCGGCCGGGTGGACCGACAGATCAAACTCCGCGGCAACCGCCTGGAACTCGCGGAAATCGAGGCGGTGTTGCGGGAGCACCCCGAGGTGACCGACGCCGCCGTGGTCACCGTCGGCGATCTCAGTGCGGACGCCGTGCTGGTGGCCTTCGTGGTGGCCCACCCCACCGAGGGCCTCGCCGAGCGGCTGTGGGAACACGCCAGGGCGAAGCTGCCCTCGTCCGCGGTGCCGCACGATTTCGTCCTCACCGATGAACTCCCCGCCAACGCCAACGAGAAGGTGGACTACCCGCACCTCACCCGGCTGGCCACCGCCCGCCGTGCCGCGGCCGGCCACGGCGCGGCCGCGGAACACCATGAGGATGCCCTGGTCGACGCGCTGCTCTCGCTGTTCCGCGAGCTGCTCGGCCGGGAGGACGTCACCGCCGAGGCGAACTTCTTCGTCCTGGGCGGACATTCCCTGCTCGCCGCCCTGCTGGTGCAGCGGATCCAGGAGTCCTTCGGAGCGGAGATCCGCCTCGCCGAGTTCTTCGCACTGCCCACCCCCCTGGGGCTCGCCGCGTTCCTGCGGTCCCGCGGGGTGGATCCCGGTACCGACTGACGCCCAGGTACCCGCGCCACCAGGCACAAGAACGGCTGACCGAGGAGAGTGGACACATGCCGGCGATGATCATGAACGGCCATTGCAAATCCTTCAACGGCGACGGAAAGCGGGATCTGCTCGTTCGCCACGACACCAACGGTGAACTGCTGGTCTTCCCGCACAGCGGAAAGTTCGACGGCACCCGCACCTTTCTCGACCCGGTGACGATCGGTACGGACTTCAGCTGGGAGAAGCACCTGATCATCCGGACCATCGACATCCGCGGCAACGGTCTGGCCAGCGTGCTCGCCGGCAGCGAGGAATCGGTCAACACCGACCATCCGCACGGGGTCTACCTCTACGAGAACAAGGGCGGCCTCAACGGCCTGAACACCCTCAGCGAGCCGATCCGGATGTCCGGCCGCCGCGACGACGACCGGATCTGGGAGAGCATCGGCGTCGCCGACGTCAGCGGGGACGGCAAGGACGACACCTTCGGCCGGGAGAGCGAACTCGGCCATGTGGACTGGTTCCGCAACACCGGCAACGTGGTGGAGAACGACACCTTCGACAAGACGCCCCAGCGGCTGACCGTCACCGAGCCCACCGACTTCCCCTTCGGCATGGCCGATGTGACCGGCACCGGCCGACTCGACCTGCTGATCCTGCGTGACAACGGCGATCTGTGCGTCTACGAATTCCCGCCCGGACCGGACGGCTTCCTCGGCGACGGAGCCGGTCAGGGCACCTGGTACACCGTCGGCAACCTCGGCGCGGACTGGAACCCGCTGGAGGACGCGCTCGCGGTGACCGATATCGACCTGGACGGCAAGCCCGATCTGCTCGTCCGGCAGCGGGACGGCGTCCTGGTGGCGTACGCGCACTCCGGCACGTTCGACCGGAAGAAGCCGATGAACACCTTCCACCCCCCGGTCGCCGTCCTCCAGGACTGCGCGGAGTACCACACGCTCACCTGATCCACAGGCCCTCGGTCGGAGTCCGCGTATGAATGCCCTCGACGAAAACCCCTCCCTGATCCAGAAGTTGCCCGGGCTGTCCCGGCCCGAGCAGGACCGGGCGCTGCTGGATCTGGTGTGCCACCACGCCCTCGGCGCGCTGCGCCGGGTCCGGCCCGACGACGCACCGCCGGCGCTGGCCCCGGACCGCCCCTTCACCGACCTCGGATTCGACTCGCTCACCGCGGCCGATCTGCATGTCCGGCTGGTGGCGGCCACCGGACTGCCACTCCCGGTCACCGTGGCCTTCGACTATCCGACCCCGGTACGGCTGGCCCGCCAGCTGCGCGCCGGACTGTTCGGTGCGGACGGCGGGGACGACACGGAGACCACCTCCGAGGCCGGGGGGCAGCCGGGCGGGGCCGACGACGCGGACCCGATCGCCATCGTCGGGATCGGCTGCCGCTACCCCGGCGGGATCGGCAGCCCGGAACAGCTGTGGCGGCTGGTCGCCGAGGGCGGCGAGGTCATCACCGGACTGCCCGAGGACCGCGGCTGGGATCCGGAGACCCTCTACGACCCGGACCCGGACGCCCCGGGCAAGACCTACGTCCGCCGCGGCGGATTCCTGCACGACGCGGCGGAGTTCGACGCGGAGTTCTTCGGGATCGGCCCGCGTGAGGCCCAGGCGATGGACCCGCAGCAGCGGCTTGTCCTGGAAACCTCGTGGGAGGCGCTGGAGCGGGCCGGTATCGACCCGACCGCACTGCGCGGCAGCCGCGCCGGGGTCTTCCTCGGCGCCGAGCCACAGGAGTACGGGCCCCGGCTGACCCGGGCCGGCGGGCTGGAGGGCCATCTCTCCACCGGCAACACCACCAGCGTCATCGCCGGCCGGGTCGCCTACGCCCTGGGCCTGGAAGGCCCCACGATGACGGTGGACACCGCCTGTTCGGGTTCGCTGGTCGCGCTGCATCTGGCCTGCCAGGCGCTGCGGCAGGGAGAGTGCTCGGTGGCGCTGGCCGGCGGCGTGGCCGTCATGGCCGCGCCCGGCACCTTCCTGTCCTTCTCCCGGCAGCGCGGCCTCGCCCCGGACGGCCGGTGCAAGGCCTTCTCGGCCGACGCGGACGGCACCGGCTGGTCCGAGGGCGTCGGCGTGCTGGTCGTGGAGCGGCTCTCCGACGCCCGCCGCGCCGGGCACCCCGTACTCGCCCTGGTCCGTGGCTCGGCGGTCAACTCCGACGGCGCCTCCAACGGCCTCACGGCGCCCAACGGCCCCTCCCAGCAGCGGGTGATCCGCCAGGCCCTGGACGCCGCCGGACTGGACCCGCACCAGGTCGACGCGGTGGAGGCGCACGGCACCGGCACCAAGCTCGGCGACCCGATCGAGGCCGGCTCCCTGATCGCCGCCTATGGCACCGGACGGACCGAACCCCTGTGGCTGGGCTCGGTCAAATCCAACCTGGGCCATACCCAGGCCGCCGCCGGTGCCGCCGGAATCATCAAAATGATCATGGCGATGCGGCAGGAACTGCTGCCGCGCACCCTGCATGTCACCGAGCCCACCCCGCATGTCGACTGGGCGCAGGGCAAGGCCGCACTGCTCACCGAGGCACGGCCCTGGCCGCGCACGGACCGTCCGCGCCGGGCCGGCATCTCCTCGTTCGGCTTCAGCGGCACCAACGCGCACCTCATCCTGGAACAGGCCCCGCCCGCCCCCGCGCCGCCGCCCGCCACCGCACACCCCCCGCTCCTCGCACTGCCGGTCTCCGCGCGCACTCCCGACGCCCTGCGGGCGCAGGCCGCCCGGCTGAAGTCCTTCCTCGACGCGCACCCCGAGCCGGCCCTCACCGATGTCGGCCGCGCACTGGGCACCACCCGGGCACAGCTGGAACACCGCGCGGTACTGGTCGCCGCCGACCGGGAGGAGCTCACCCGCGACCTCGACGCCCTGATCGCCGGTGCGCCGGGGCCGGGGATCCGCCAAGGCCAGGCCGGACCCGGCGCGGTCGCCGTGCTGTTCACCGGCCAGGGCGCCCAGCGGCTCGGCATGGGCCGCGAACTGTACGCCGCCCACCCGGTGTTCGCCCGTACCTGGGACGAGATCTGCGCCGAGCTGGACGTCCATCTCCCCGGCCCGCTGCGCGCCGTGGTGTGGGCGGAACCGGACAGCCCCGAGGCCGCCCTGCTCAACGAGACGCTGTACGCCCAGTCGGCGCTGTTCGCCCTGGAGGCCGCGCTGTTCCGGCTGCTGGAGTCCTGGGGGCTGCGGCCGGACTTCCTGCTGGGCCACTCCCTCGGCGAGGTCACCGCCGCCTATGTGGCCGGGGTGTGGTCACTGCCCGACGCGGCCGCCCTGGTCGCCGCCCGTGGCCGGCTGATGCAGGAACTCCCGTCCGGCGGCGCGATGGTGTCCGTACGGGCCACCGAGGAGGAGGTCACCGCCGAACTCGGCCGATTCGAGGGCCGGGTGGGCCTCGCCGCGGTCAACGGGCCCGCCTCGGTGGTGCTCTCCGGAGACGAGGACGCCGTCACCGAGATCGCCGCCACCCTCGCCGCGGGCGGCCACAAGACCCAGCGGCTGCGGGTGAGCCACGCCTTCCACTCCCCGCGGATGCAGCCGATGCTGGACAGCTTCCGCTGGGTGACCCGGGTGATGTCCTACGAGCCGCCGAAGATTCCGGTGGTCTCCAACCTCACCGGCCGGATCGCCACCGGCGAGGAACTGTGCACACCGGACTACTGGGTGGACCATGTCCGCGGCGCCGTCCGGTTCGCCGACGGTATCCGCGCGCTGGCGGACAACGGGGTGCGCACCTTCCTGGAAGTGGGTCCGGACGCCGTGCTGTCCGCGATGGCACCGGACTGTGTGCCCGGCGAGGACCAGACCGTGTTCCTGCCCGCACTCCGCCGCGACCGCGCGGAGACCCGCGAGGTCACCGGTGCCCTGGCCGCTGCCTGGGCGCACGGCGCCGAGGTGAACTGGGCCGCGTTCCACGGCGGCCCCGGCCACCCGGTGGACCTGCCCACCTATGCCTTCCAGCGGCGGCGATTCTGGCTGGACGCCGGGGACCAGGAACGGGACGCGGCCGCACTCGGCCAGGCCGACGCCGGACATCCGCTGCTCGGCGCGGCGATCGAGTCCGCACAGGCGGACACCCGCACGTACACCGGCCGCCTCTCACTGCGCTCCCACCCCTGGCTGGCCGACCACGCCATCAACGGCGCCGTCCTCCTGCCGGGCACCGCCTTCGTCGACCTGGCACTGCACGCCGGCGACCGCACGGGCTGCCCCGTCCTGGCCGAACTGACCCTGGAAAGCCCGCTGGTGCTGCCGGAGACCGGTGCGCTACGGCTCCAGGTCGAGGTGGCCGCACCGGACGCACAGGGCGACCGGGAGGTCCTGGTGTCGTCCCGGACCGAGGACGATCCGGCCGAGGTGCCCTGGACCCGGCACGCCACCGGCCGGCTCACCGCCACCACCCCGGACCACGACGGCCCCGACCTGCGCAGCTGGCCGCCGGCCGAGGCGGAACCGGTCGATCTCGGCGGGCTGTACGACGGTATGGCGCAGCGCGGTTACGACTACGGGCCGGAGTTCCAGGGCCTGCGCGCCGCCTGGCGCCGTGGCGCGGAGGTGTTCGCCGAGGTCGCCCTGCCCGAGGGGGCCGACAGCGCGGACTTCGCGCTGTCCCCGGCGCTCCTAGACGCGGCCCTGCACGCCCTGGACCTGGGGGAGTTCGTCCCACGGGACGGACGGCCCTGGGTGCCGTTCGCCTGGGCCGGGGTGACCCTGCGGGCCGTCGGCGCGAAGGCGCTGCGGGTGCGGCTGACCACAGCGGGGGACCACGCGGTCGCCCTGGACCTCGCCGACTCCACGGGCGCCCCGGTCGCCGCGGTGCGCTCCCTGGTCTCCCGGCCGGTCGCCGCCGAACAGACCGCGGCGGCCCGGAAGGGCGTGGTGGCGAAGTCGCTGTTCCGGCCGGACTGGAGCGCGGTGGCCCCCCCGGGCACACCGGCCGGCGACTGGGCGCTGCTGGGCGACGGGGACGGTCCCCTCGGCCGCGCGCTGCGATCCGGCGGGGTCCGCCCGCGGTGCCACACCGAGCTCACCACCATGGACGTACCGGACCTCCTGGTGGTGCCCTCCGTTCCCACCGAGGGCGCGCCGCCCGAGGCCGCCCGCCGTACCGCGCACCGCGTCCTCGCGCTGCTGCGGTCCTGGCTCACCGACGAGCGGTTCGCCGGCTCCCGGCTCGCCCTGGTGACCGAGGGCGACGACTTCGCCGCCTCCGTGGTCCGGGGCCTGGTGCGCTCGGCGCAGGCCGAGCACCCGGACCGGATCACCCTGCTCGACGTGGATTCCTGGACGGCCTCCGGCCCGTCCGTGGCCGGTGCGCTGGCCACCGGTGAGCCCGAACTGGCGCTACAGGGCGGCAAGTTGCACCTTCCGCGGCTGGCGCGGGTCACCCCACCCGACGCCGGTGCGGACTGGGACCCGGAAGGGACTGTGCTGATCACCGGCGGCACCGGCGGGCTCGGCGCGCTGGTCGCGCGGCACCTCGTCAGCGCGCACGGGCTGCGGCATCTGCTGCTGGTCAGCCGCCGGGGGCCGGACGCACCGGGGGCGGCGGACCTGCGCACCGAGCTGACCTCGCTCGGCGCCACGGTGACCGTGGTCGCCTGCGATGTCTCCGACCGTGCGGCGCTGGCCGGGCTGCTCGCCGGGGTCCCCGCCGCGCATCCGCTGCGCGCCGTGGTGCACGCCGCCGGGGTGCTCGACGACGGGGTCCTCACCTCGCTGACCCCGGAACGCTTCGACGGCGTCTTCCGGCCCAAGGCGGACGCGGCCTGGCTGCTGCACGAACTGACCTCGGATCTGGAACTCACCCGGTTCGTCCTGTTCTCCTCCACCGCCACCGTGCTCGACGGGGCGGGGCAGGCGAACTACGCGGCCGCCAACCTGTTCCTCGAAGCGCTCGCCCGGCACCGTCGAGCCGGCGGCCGCCCGGCGACCGCGCTGACCTGGACGCTGTGGGACGAGGCCGACGGGATGGCCGGCCGGCTCGGCGAGGCCGGTCTGCGCCGGGCCGCCCGGTCCGGTTTCCCGCCGCTCGCCCCGGCCGAGGGCCTGGCACTCTTCGACGCCGCGCTCGCCACCGCGGAGACCACCCTGGTCCCGCTGCGGATCGACCAGGCCGTGCTGCGGGCCCGCACCGGCGGCGTTCCCGCGCTGCTGGCCGGGGTGGTCCGGGCACCGTCCCGGCCCGCCGCCGACGCCCAGGCACCGGCTCCGGCCGCGGAATCCCTGGCCACCCGGCTGGCGGCACTCTCCGCCGAGGAGCAGCGGCGCACCCTGCTGGGCCTCGTCCGCGGGCAGGTCGCCGAGGTCCTCGGCTACGACCGCCCGGATGCGGTGGTCAGCGGCCGGGGCTTCCTCGAACTCGGCCTGGATTCGCTCGCCGCGGTCGAACTGCGCAACCGGCTGACCGCCGCCACCGGGGTCACCCTGTCGTCCACGCTGGTCTTCGACCACCCCACGCCCGAGGCGGTCGCGGAGCACCTGGCCGGTCGCCTCATCGAGAGCGAAGCGGACCGGACCGCCTCGGTGTTCGCCGGAATCCGCCGGCTGGAGGCGGAGCTGGCGGCCGTCGCCCCGGACGACGAGGAGTACGCCGGGGTCGCGGCCCGGCTGCGCGGACTGCTCACCACATGGGCCGAAACGCATCGCCCCGAAGAGCGGCCGGAGGAGTCCGCCCTGGGGGCCGCCACCGCCGAGGAACTCTTCGACATCCTCGACAGCGAACTGGAGGCCGGCAGATAAGGACCGCCCCCCACGGCGGGTCACCGGCCCCCGGCCCTCAGGGGCCGGTGACACCGGGGGAGCGGCTACCGGCGGACCCGCTACCAGCGGACCGGCATCGCGTGCAGTCCGAAGACGAAGTTCTGGTATTTGAACGGCAGTTCATCCATCGGCTTGTCGAGCCGCAGAGCGGGAATCCGCCGCAGCAGCGTGCCCAGACCGATCTCCAGCTCGGCGCGGGCCAGATTCTGCCCGATGCACTGGTGCACCCCGTATCCGAACGCGATGTGGTGCCGGGCCTTGCGGTGGATGTCGAACGTATCGGGGCGTTCGAAGGCCCGCTCGTCCCGGTTGGCCGACGCGCTCAGCACGAAAATGCCCTCACCGGCCATGATTTTCCGGCCGTCGATCTCGATGTCCTCGGTGGCTACCCGGTCGAAGGCGGCCCAGTCCGATACGGAGTGAAACCGCAGCAGCTCATCGACGGCCCCGGGCAGCAGCGCGGGGTTCTCGCGGAGTTCGGCCAGCTGCCGCGGATGCTCCAGCAGGGTCAGCATGCCCAGCGGAAGCATGTTCGCGGTCGCCTCGTGTCCGGCGGTCAGCAGCAGGAAGGCCATGCCCACCAGCGCCGCACGGGTCAGCTCACCGCTGCCGACCTGTTCGTTGATCAGCCGCCCGATGAGGTTGTCGCCGGGTTCCCGCACGGCCGCCTTGACCAGTTCGTCGAGGAAGTCGATGAGCCCCTCCATCGCCGCCTTGAGCTGCTCGGGCTCGGCGTCCAGCTGGACCAGGGTCCTGGTCGCGGACTGGAAGTACTCGTGATCCTCGTACGGGACGCCGAGTAACCGGCAGATGACCAGCGAGGAGAGCGGCAGCCCCAGATCCTCCACGAGGTCCGCCGGGGAGCCCTTCGCCAGCATGTCGTCGACCAGCCGGTCGGTGATGCGCTGGACCTCCGGCCGCAGCTCGTTCATCTGCCGCGCACCGAACTCGGAGATGAGCATGCGCCGGTAGTGACCGTGCCGGGGCGGATCCAGGTTGATGAACTGGCCCTCGTGGAACTGGGCGATCTCCGCCAGCTCGGTGAGCTGCTCGGCGGTGAGCGGCTCCGCGCTGCTCGTGCCCTCGTCGGCCGGCGGCTCCTGGGGCGGCCGGACACTGGGGAAGCCCGGCCGGTTCGCATCCGAACTGACCCGTGGGTCGGTCAGCAGCTGCTGGGCCTCCGCATGCCGGGTCACCACCCACGCGGTACCGCCGTGCGGTAGCTGCACCCGCACCAGCGGGGAGTCCGCGCGCAGCCTTTCGTACTCCGGTGGCGGGGCGAAGGGGCAGCGCCGGGCCATGGGGAAGCTCAATTCCCGCACCGACCCGTTGCTGTCAATCTCCGTCATGGAATGCTCCCCTCAAGGTAATTGCCAAGCGACAGGCCAGGAACTTATTAGCGAGGAGTAGCGGCGTCAAGATCCAAATGTTTTTGCCAGGCATTTAGGTAGGTGTTCGCTATTGCGTGACAGGCGGCCCGTGGCGCGGCGGAGCGGGCGAAGAAATGCCCTCGCATTGCCCATTTCGGACGCCAATTCGACGGCGGATGAATAATCCGAGAATTGTTCGCCGTGCAGCGGAAAACCCCTGCTCAACTCGCCGGACCCGGGTGAAATGGTCCGGCGCTATGCGGTGAATCGTCCGTGCGTACGCGGCCGTGCCCCGGCGGTGGGTGAAGCGACCGTCCCGGGCACCTCCGGCGGCCCGTCAGGCGGACGGGGGGTAGAGCTACCTCCACCCTTTCTTGGGACCTAGCTGGGATGTCCGAGGGATCGTCTCCGGCCACCATGGGACATGTTGAAGAGCCTCGTGGGGAGAACGAACCATGCACGACACCGATGTGACCAGGCCGCATACGCGCCACCGGGCCGAGGCCGGAACACTCACCGGCCGGCCGCCGCACCCCTGTGCCGACCACCCCCGACAGGGCAGCCGGCAGCTCCGGGCCGGTGCTGCCTGATGGTGACTTCTCCGCTGCTCTTCCTGCGGGGCCCGGGTCCCGCACAGCCCTTCGACTCTCAACTGGGGGAGACGTGAAGCACTCGGCCGAGTCGCATTCCTCGTCCGTGACCGACGCACCGGACAAGGATGCCAAGGACGCCAAGGACGAGCCGAAGAAGGTCCCGGAGAACTTCCAGGACCAGCTGGCCTACGCCTGGGAGTACATCGGCGGGGTCTACGGCACGATCCTGACCATCCTGCCGGTCATCACCTACATCGTGGTCAACGCACTGACCAGCATGTGGCCGGCGATCTGGGCCTCCATCGGCACCGCGGTCCTGGTGGGCATCTTCCAGCTGCTGCGCAAGGAGAAGCTGGCCGCCGCCTTCGTCGGGCTCGGCACCGTCCTCATCACCTCCGGCGTCGCCGTGTTCGTCGGCGAGGCCAAGGGCTACTACCTGCTGGGCAACTGGATCACCGTCGGTATCGGGAGCATTCTGCTGCTGTCCGTCCTGGTGCGCCGGCCCCTGATCGGCCAGGTCTGGTCGGCGGCCAACCTCCAGGGCACGTTCTGGCGCAAGGACCGCAAGTCGCTGTTCTACTACGACGTGGCGACGCTGCTCTGGTCGTTCCTGAGCTTCTCCCGGTTCGCGGTGGAGCGGTGGCTCTACAACATGGACGAGACCACCTGGCTCGGCATCGCGCGGCTCGTCATGGGCTGGCCGCTGACCTTCTTCGCCGTCATGACCAGTATTTGGGCGGTCCGTAAGGTGGACGGGCGGCGCAAACTGCACGACCCGAATTACAAGGATCCCCAGCAGCAGGCGGAATCCGAGGAGAGCGGCCCGGCGGATGTGGAGTCCGTCAGAAGCCGCGGAGAATAGCGACGCCGAGCCCACGCAATACGGTGGGTGAGGCGACCCTCCGGTGAATGCCCCTCCCCCGTGTCGGTGACGGTTCGCGAACGTCGCTGCCAGGGGTATGACACCGCCCACGATTTCCGGTCCGTTGCTGCGGACCGGAAATCGTGGTTTCCGCGCCCTTACCGTAGGGGCGTCCGCCCAGGGTTAGGGGTTGCCGACGGCACGGCCGGCAAGCACTGTCGTGCGAGGGGTTTCACCCGTACGGAAATCTGAGGGGACGCACACGTGAACGCGCACGCCGATGAGGATCTGTGGATCCGACGGTTCCATCCCGCGCCGGAGGCGGCGACCAGGCTGGTCTGCCTGCCCCACGCCGGCGGCTCGGCCAGCTTCTACTTCCCGGTCTCCAGGGCGCTCGCCCCGGCGATCGATGTACTGGCGGTTCAGTACCCCGGCCGTCAGGACCGCCGCACCGAGCCCTGCCTGGACAACATCGCTGACCTCGCCGACGAGGTGACCGAGCGGCTGCTGCCCTGGACCGACCGGCCGCTGGCGATCTTCGGCCACAGCATGGGCGCCACCCTCGCCTTCGAGGTGGCGCTCCGTCTCGAACAGCGCGACATCACCCTCCAGGCCCTGTTCGCCTCCGGCCGCCGGGCACCGTCCCGGCACCGTGAGGAGACGGCGCATCTGTACGACGACGCCGCACTGGTCCGGGAGATCAAGGCGCTCAACGGCACCGAGTCCCAGACGCTGGACGACGAGGAGATGCTCCGCGCGGTGCTGCCCGCGATCCGCAGCGACTACCGGGCCGCGGAGACCTACCGCTATCAGCCGGGACCGCCGCTCAACTGCCCCGTCTACGCCATGATCGGGGAAAGCGACCCGAAGGTCAGCATCGACGAGGCCCGCTCCTGGGTCGACCACACCATGGGCAGCTTCGAGTTGCAGACCTACCCCGGCGGGCACTTCTACCTGAACGCCCAGGCGCCCCGCATCATTGCCGCCATCTCCCAAGCGGTGTCGGCGACTTCCGGAACCGTCTGACGGCGGAGAGACGACGAGGGCCTGCACCGCCTGGTGCAGGCCCTCCGCACGTGGTCCGAAGACCCCGCACGCCTACTCCGGGAGCCGGACCGGCGCGATCTCGTGGAAGACATCACCGGGGCCGGGGTTCGCCGGATCCGTGCTGCCGCCGAGGTGGTTGACCACGCCCCAGACCGCGTTCAGCGCCGTGGTCACGGCGCCCTCGGCGAACCCGCCGGTCCACGAGATGTCGTCACCGCACAGGAAGAAGCCGCGATGCCGCGGGGCGAGATCGTGCTGCATGAAGTGGCTGAACAGACGGCGCTGATAGCGATAGTGACCCGGCAGATTGGCCTTGAAGGCCCCCATGAAGCGCGGCTCGGTCTCCCAGGTGATCGTCAGCGGTGCGCTGATGAGGTGCGAGCGGATGTCCACCCCGGGATAGATCTCGCTCAGTTTGGTCAGCAGAAGTTCGAGCCGCTGCTCCGCCGACAAGGTGGCGAACTTCAGCGAGTCGTCGTTCCAGGTGTAGGACAGGCACATCACACCTGGTTGGTCCGGGCCCGAGTCGAAGAGGTAGACACTGCGCGGCATCCGGTCCGTGAGCGTCATACCCATCGCCATCCGGCCGGTGTCCGGGTCGGTGTCCAGCCAGAAAGGCCGGTCCGTCAGCACGAACACCTTCGAGGAACCCATGTAGTGGGTGCGTTCGACGGCGCTCCACAGGTCGGCCGGGAGCAGCTCCGGATCGCTGTCCACATGATTGAGCAGGGCCCAGACATGCGGGCTGAACACCACGGCCGGATACCGGTCCCGGCGCCCGTCGGCGTCCGTCACCGTATAGCCCTGGGCATCGCGCCGGATGCCCACGGCCGCGGGCCGCGGCGCGCCCTCGTGCAGACCGGCCAGCGAGGTCCCGGCCGGCCAGTGCGCGAGCCGGTCGGGCCGCAGCGTCCACAGCCCACGGGGCACTTGCTGAGCGCCGCCCGCGATCGTCATCTGGTCGTCGTCCGCCGCGGTGCACACGACACGGAGGATCTCGATGATGGAATTCGGAAAGTCCGTGTCCCAGCCGCCGGTGCCGAAACCGACCTGACCGAAGATCTCCCGGTGCCGGAAGGACGCAAAGGCCGGACTGGTGGCGAGAAAGCCATAAAAAGACTGGTCGTCGTACTCCTTGACCAGCTGATTCCAAATCGCCTTCAGTACGGGTATATCGCGGCGGCGGATCGCGTCCTGCAAGCTGGAGAGTTCGGCGCGGTCCTGCAACACCTTGGCCCAGGCATCCGCCACTTCCTGGAACTCCGCGGGCAGGTCGGCCGCCGACCGCGCCCGGTGCGAGCGTCCCTCCAGATTCACCAGAGTGGCCGGGGTGCAGGACGCCAGCGGATTGGGGAACGGCGAGGTACGCAGCCCGAGCGCGTCGATGTAATGGAACAGCGTGGTCGCCGACAGCGGAAAGCGCATCGCGCCCATCTCGGCCTGTAACGCGGGATATTCCGGGAACGGCACCGAACGCATCCGCCCGCCCAGTTGCTCGGCCTCGTACACCACCGGCCGCAGCCCGAGCCGCATCAGCTCATAGGCCGCGGTCATCCCGGACATCCCGCCGCCGATCACTGCCACCGGGGTGCCGTGCCGATGCCGGGGTACGGTGCCGAGCCCGGCCGGATGTCGCAGCCAGTCGTCATAGGCGAAAGGGAAATCCGGTACGAACATGGTCACTCGTTCCGAACTGGCCAAGCTCATGAGGCAACCTCTCGATCGGTCGCGGTCGGAGCGGAGCCCGATACCACTCGGGTCGGCGTTCCCGCAGAGCGGAGTGCCGGCACGCGCCGTACGAAGTTCCCCGTGGGCCACCGGTATTCCCCGGTGGGAACCTAATTTCCGTGCATAACGCCCGGCAACCCCTACCGACCCCGGCTTCGCAAAGCCGGAACCCGCAGATCCGCGCGCACCCCCTGAAGGTGATTCAGGGGTATCTGTCGCGCGAGCCCGGAGCGTATTTTGCCCCGCCCTCGGCGGCCGCCGGGCCAGGAACTCCACCTGCCGGAATTCCTCTCCGCCGGCCTCCCTGTTTCGCTGCGGGCGGGCCCGGCTCCCCGGCCCCAGGATTACGGTCCGGCGGCCATACGAGGCGACATCCTGGAGAGGGAAGCGCCCCCTCTATAGACTCGCCAGGTGAGCAGCGAAACCGAGGTGCCGCGTCCGGAGCAGCTGGACGAGGACGATCTGCTGCTGGCCAACGCCCTCCAGACCGCACCCCGCGCGACCTGGAGCGAGCTGGAAAAGGTGCTCGGCCAGGACGCGGTGACACTGGCCCGCCGATGGGAGCGCCTCAGCAGCAAGGGCCTGGCCTGGGTCACCCCCGCGCTGGGCCCCGGTCTCCTCTACCGGACGTGCCGGGCCTTCGTCGAAATCCACTGCGAGCCGGGCAGCGCCGCTCAGGTATCGGCCGAGCTGTCCCGCCAGCCCCACGTGCTCACCCTCCAACATGTCGCCGGCACCTACGACCTCTTCGCCATCGCCTTCACCCCGGACTTCGCCTCGATGTCCGACTACCTCCTCACGAGTCTGCCCCAGCAGGAGGGCGTCGTCCGGGTCCGCTCCCACCTGGTGACCCGCAACTTCCGCACCGGATCACAGTGGCGCCTGGGCGTGCTGAACCAGCGCCAGGAGCGGACTCTGCTCCGTACCGGGCCGGAACCGCCGGGCGCCGAGGCCACCGCGTACAGCACCTGGGAGCGCGAACTGATCGTCGCGCTGAGCAAGGACGGCCGGCTCCGCTACACCGATATCGCCACGGAACTGGGGGTCACCCCTCGGACCGTGCAGCGCCGGCTGAACCGGCTGCTGGGCAACCGCGACCTGCTCCTGCGCTGCGATGTCGCCCGGCCCCTGGCGGGCTGGCCGACCGGCGCCCTGCTGTGGCTCAACGTCCCGGACGAGCGGCTGGAGGAGGCCGGCCGGACGCTCGGCGCCTTCCCGGAGACCCGCAGCTGCGCGGCACTGTCCGGCGCGAACAACCTGCTGGTCACCGTCACCCTGCACTCGGTGGACGCGCTCCACGACTGGGCGGTGCAGCTGCGCCGGGCGCTGCCGTACGCGGCCATCGCGGACCGCTCCGTGGTGCTGCGCCAGGACAAGCTGTGCGGTCATCTGCTCGATGTGTGGGGACGAAGCCGTGGCGTCGTCCCCCTCGACATCTGGCGGCCGAGCGGCCTCAGCCGGTGACGGGGGCGCTGCCCGTACCGCCGCCGGTGACGCGGGCATCGTCCGTACCGCTGCCCATGACCGGGAGTGCGACGGCCGGCCGCCGCCGCCCCGCACCGAGGGTCCGCTCGATCTGCCGGGCCAGCCGCAATACGCCGAGGTCGTCGCCGCTGCGCCCAATGATCTGCACCCCGACCGGCAGCCCGTCCGCCGTGAAGCCGGCCGGCACCGACAGGGCGGGCACACCGAGCACCGTGAACCAGTACATGGAGCGCATGCAGTCGAGATAGTTCTCGCTCCTGGTGTGCCCGATGCGCTCCGGCCACAGCTGCTCCGCGCTCCACGGCAGCACCTGGGTCGTGACCGTCACCAGATAGCGGTACTCGCGGGTGAATTCCGCGAACCGCTGGAAGAGCAGCCCGCGCAGCTTGTGGGCGCGCATCAGACCGGCCGAGGTCGTCGCCAGTCCGTTCTCGATGTCCTGGCGGACCCTGATGCCGAACGCCTCCGGGTGTGCGGCGTACCGGTCACCGTAGTTGAGCGCCCGGTACCAGCCGCGCAGTGTGCGGAAGGCCTCGTCGGCGCCGCTCATGTCCGGGGCCGCGACACCGGCCCTGCGGGTGATCCCGGCCAGGGCCTCGGGCACCGGGGCCATCGCGGTGCGTACGGCGTCGTCGACCGCCAGTTGACCGCCGAGGTCCGGACTCCACGCCACCGGTACGTCCGAGAAGTCATCCTCCAGACCGGCATGGAACCGGGACGGATCGCCCAGGGCCCAGGGAGACCTGGGATCGGCCCGGGTCAACACCGCCATCTGGAGCGCGACATCATCGACGGTGCGGCCGAGCGGGCCCTGGATGCTCAGCGGTGCGAACGGATCCTTGGCCGGCCACATCGGAACCGACCCCACCGAGGGCCGCAGCCCCACCACATTGCAGAAGGTCGCCGGATTGCGCAGCGAGCCGCCGGTGTCACCGCCATCGGCGAGGGCCACCATGCCCGTCGCGACGGCGGCCGCCGCACCCCCACTGCTGCCACCGGCCGTCAGACTCAGGTCGTACGGGTTGCGGGTCGGCCCGAACAGCTCGTTGGTGCTCTGGATGCCCGCACCGAACTCGGGCACATTGGTCTTGCCCACCGTCACGGCACCCGCGTGCACCAACTGCTCCACGACCAGCGCGTCATGGTCTGGCACATGGTCGGCGTAGAGCGGAGAACCGTAGGTCGTCCGGATGCCCTTGGTCGGGGCGAGGTCCTTGTGCGCGACCGGGAGGCCGTGCAGCGGACCCAGCAGTTCGCCCCGTGCGGCGGCGGCATCGGCGCGGGCGGCGAGCTCCCGGGCGCGGTCCTCGGCGAGCGTGATGATCGCGTTGACCTTCGGGTTCACCGCGTCGATCTGGGCGAGGTGCGCATCGAGGATCTCGCGCGCCGAGACCTCGCGGCGCCGCTGGAGTTCCACCAGTTCCCGGGCCGGCAGCCACAGGAGATCGTTCTCGGTCACAAAGATCAGCAGTCCTTGTCTCGGTTGTCGGGGAGGTGCTTACGGAAGGTGGATGGGGGCGCCGGGGCCCAGCGGCAGGTCGAGGAAGTAGAACCCGGTGAGGATGACGGTCCAGACCGCCGCGAAGGACAGCGCGAACGGCACCAGCCGGGAGATGACCGTGCCGAGTCTCAGCTCGGGCTGGTACTTCTGCGCCGAGACCAGCGCGAAGTACAGGAAGACCTGCATGGGCGTGATCGCCCCGGTCACCGAGTCGCCGATCCGGAAGGCCGCATGCATGGCGGCGGGCGACAGGCCCAGCAGCATCCCGGCCGGCACCATGACGGTGCCCAGGATCGACCACAGGGCGGAGCCCGAGGTGATCAACAGATTCAGCAGCGAGGTCACCAGGACGACCGCGAGCAGAATCCCGAATCCGCCGAGTCCGACGGACTTCGCCCCGTCCGCGAGACCGATGGCGAACAGCTTGCCCAAGTTGCTCCACGTCAGCAGATTGATGGTCTGCGCGATCGCGAAAACGAGCACCACGAACCCGGACATGTCCCGCACCGCGCCGATGAGGTGCGGGTAGACGGCGCGCGCCTCCTTGTCGACCCCACCGCAGCGGGCGTAGACGATGCCGAAGAGGAAGAACAGCCCGGACAGCACGAGGGCGAGGCTGTCGACGAAGGGGGAGGGGGCCAGCACCCCGTCCTCCCCGCGCAGCGGGCTGCCCGGCAGCAGCCACGCGGTGACCATCGCCGCGGCGGCCGCCAGCGTCACCCCACCGCTGATCAGCAGCGCCCGGCGCTGCGCCGGGGTCGCCAGCACCTCCGTGGCCGCACCGTCCTCCGCAACGGTATGCGCCGGGTCGTACTTCGGGTTCCAGGGCGCCAGCCGGGGTTCGAGGACCCGGTCGATGAGGAAACCGCCGACCAGGGGCAGCAGAAGTCCGGTCGCCGCGGTGAAGAACCAGTTCATGGCGATATGGACCTGGTAGCCGTCGATGCCCGGCAGCAGATCCGCCGCGCTCTTCGTGATCCCGGTCGTGGTCACATCGAGAGTGCCGAGCAGAATCCCGCCGTCATAGCCGCTCCCCACGCACACAAAGGCACCGAGCAGACCCGCCACCGGGTTCCGCCCCACCGCCTTGAAGACGATCGCGGCCAGTGACGGCAGCAGGATGTAGGCGGAATCGGCCAGTACGTGCCCCTGGCACGCGACAAAGGCGACCAGGTAGGGAACCCAGCGCCGCGACACCCGCAGGAACGCGATCCGCATCAGACACTCCAGGGCGCCGGTACCCTGCGCGACCCCTATCCCCATGGCGATGACCAGCACCGGCCCGAGTGCGGGGAAGGCCATGAAGGAATCGATGGCCGTGGCGAGAAGGTGACTGAGGCCCTCCGGCGTCAGCGCGCCGAGCACCGGAGTTGAGCCTTTCTCCCCCGGCACCTGAACGGCCACATCGAAGGCGGCGATCACCGTCGACATCACAGCGGCCACGCCGAAGATGCCGGCAAACAGCACAAACGGGTTCGGCAGCCGGTTGACCCATCGCTCCACTCGTCCCAGCAATCCGTCCCGCAAAAGCGCGTTCCGTTCCAGTGCCTTCATGGCTGCCTGCCTCTCGTCCCGAAGCGTGTCGGCGGTGTGCGTGCGCGCCACTATCGAGGGGGCGGCGCAAGACTCGGGAGAGGAGAAGAAGAATGTCTATCCGGAGCTCGGTTGCGCAGAAAAACGGCCATCGGCTATCGGACGTCGGGCATCGGCCGCCGACTCCGCTCAACTCGGGGGAGTCCGCCGCACCGCTCGACGGCTACCGCCGACGGCCCACCCTCCCCCTCGGCAACCGACGGGGCGAGTGACGGTGCGTCCTTGACCTGGGCCTCCGCATACCATGTCCCGGTCAACTGATCACGGCGGGGGAGCGGGGGAGAGAGCCGCGGGCTCTCTTCTCCTTCGCAGCCGAGGCGCTGCCCGCCGTAGCCGGTAGGCGCGTGCTCGGCCCAAAGCCACAACTGCAAAGGGACGTCATGCGTTTCCACCGAATACTTGCCACTGTCGGAACCGTCTGCGCCTTGGCGTCGGTCTCCGCCTGCGGCCTGCCCTCCGCGGGCTCGCCCCAGGAAGCCGGGGACTTCCTCCGGTCGTCGCTCCACTGCGAGAGCATCGACATCGCCTCGCCTCCCGAGGTGCAGCGGGTGGAAGCCATGGGGATGACGGGCATCAACGGCGGCGGCGAGTGCGAGGACCCGGCGGACGGCGGCGGTGACGTCGACTTCCTCACCATCGAGGACATGGAGGCGTTCCAGACCGCCGTCAGGGGGGACAAGGACGAACAGGACGACCTCATGATCGGCGACGACTTCGCCGTCGACCCGAGCAGCGACGACCAGCGCCGCCAACTCCTCAAGTCCGGGCTGCTGTTCCTCAACTGCACCCCGGACTTCAAGGCCCCCTCCGGAAGTTCGGCGGACGACGGCGAAATCGACGGCTGCGCCACAACCGACTACTCGGACGATCTCGACTGACCTCGACGGTTCTCCCACCGACGGATCTGCGCGAGTCGGCCTCGTCCGCGCAGATCCGTCAGCCAGCCCTACTTATCGGCGAACGCAGCGCGCAATTCCTTGCCGTTCACGTTCACGACGACCCCGGCCAGCAGAAGACCGCACACGCCCTGCTCCACCTTCAGCCACAGCGGAAAAGCGCCCGGCACCACGATGATGACCGCGATGGCCACGAGCATGATGCCGGAGGCCCATCGCAGCCGGAGGCAGGAGCGACGATGGCCGCGGGCCGCCCGAGCGGCGAAAGAGGCCATGAGCAGGGAAGTGGCCACGACGATGCTCGCGCGGACCCAGACGGCATCGGTCACGAGGTCAGGGTGGTCGCGCAGCAGGATGATGGCGAGGAGCGTCAGCGCACTGAGGCCGACATAGCAGCCGACGAGCACCTTGGCACTGCGGAACGCCTGCTGTATGCCTGGCCGGCTCAGCCTGTCCTCGGAAACCCCGGCGGGGTGTGACCTGCGGGTGTTCATGATGTCCCTTCCGCTGCCGTGTACCGCCCCTCTCGACGGCCGTGTCCAGGATCCGGCCCACCCGCCGCCAGATCCTCGTCCACCCGGACGAAGCACGCGCCCGCCGCGGTCAGGGGCTCGCCGGGGTTGCCCCGTAATGGATCCCCGCCACTGTCTGCCTCGGTCGCGCGCCCAGCCGGCCCGGTCGGCGGTCCGGCATCCGCCGCGGGGACCGCCCACAGGGCGGACGCCGGGAGATCGACGACAGACCCTGGGGAGAGCGCGCGCCGATGTCCGCGGCTTCCTGGACCGGCGCCGGCCGACCGGCCCCAGGGTCTTAGCCGGCTTCTGCTTCGGCCGACGCGAAGTCGTACACAGCCCACTCGGCGATCGGGCGATACCCGAGGCGCTGGTAGAGGGCGTTGCTGGTGGGGTTGGCCGGGTCGGCGTACAGCACGACGTCGGTGGCGCCTGCGGTCAGTGCGGCCTGGCTCACCTCGGCCGTCACGGCCCCCGCGTAGCCGCGGCCCCGGAGGTGAGCCGGGGTGTAGACGGGGTCCACCCGGACCATGCCGCCGACCATCGACGTCGCACCTGCCATGGAGACCGGAGTGCCGTCCGGGGTCTCCCAGAAGGTGAAGTGCTTGTCGGCGAAGCGTGTGCCGGCCCAGGAAGCGGTGTCGATGGTGACGGCTTCTCTGACGTCCGTGGTGAACTCGCGGAGAAAGAGCATGAGTTGCTCATGGTCCTGTTCGCGTACGGGGCGGGCCCGGCCCTCGGGGGCCGGCGTTGGTGGGGTGAGGGTGCCGAGGCGGTACAGGCGGATCCGGTCGCGCAGGGTGGGCGTTGCGCCTGTGCGCCGCTGCCACGCCTCGGCGAACGCAGTGGCGGTGTCGTGGTCCGCGCTGACGAAGGGGAGGGAGTACCCGAGGGCAGCCAGGTGGGCGGCGAGGGTGTCGGCCTGCTCGGGGGTGAGGTGGGTGAGGCCCAGGCCGCGGATGAGAGAGAAGGTGGCGTGGACCTTGCCCGCTCGCTCCAGTCGGCCCAAGACGGGGGCCGGGCCGCCGAATGCGTTCACTCCGTGTGTCCGCAGTTTCTCGATCGTTGTCAGCGGTGTGGTGTGCAGGGCGGGGCGCGAGCGCAGGAATTCTCCGGCTCGGGCGTGGAAGTCATGGACGTCTTCGGTGAGGTGCCAGTCATCCGGGCGCATGCTTCATGATCCCGGATGGACTCGGCTGCGAGGAAGGAAAGGCCCGGAGACCAGCCATCGTGATGCCTGAAACATGCCGACCACCGCGTGCGGACGGTGCCCCCGGCCTCGCTCACTCCCTGGTCAACGGGAGGAGCCGGTAGGAGTCGCCGTGTGAGCGCACCAGGCCGCCGGTGGGGGCGGGGAAGTGGGTGCCGAGTAGCAGGGTGTCGGTGTCGGCGAGGGCGGCGAGCAGGTGACGGCGGGTGGCGGTGGCCTGGTCGGGGTCGGTGTCCACGCAGCTTCCCATGGTGGGGTCGAGCAGTTGGACGGGGTGGTGGAGGCAGTCGCCGGTGATCAGGGCGGTGGAGGTGCGGCCGCGCAGTTCGACGGCGAGGTGGCCGGGGGTGTGGCCGGGGGTGGGGACCAGACGGATGCTCGGCGCGATGTCCGTGCCCTCTGCCGGGATGTCGATGAGGTCGAGAAGGCCGGCGTCCTTGATGGGGTGGACGGAGTCCCGGAACATCTGTTTCCGTGCTTCGTCCATGTCGACCGCCGCCCAGTGGTTCCACTCCGTGCGGGCCGTCAGGTAACGGGCGTGGGGGAAGGTGGGCTTCCAAGTGGCGCCGTCGGCAGACGTGTTCCATCCGACATGGTCGGTGTGGAGGTGCGTGAGGATCACGAGGTCGATGCTCTGGGGCGGGAAGCCGGCGGCGTCGAGGTGCGCGAGGTAGTCACTGTCGAGGTTGTTCCAGGCGGGGTTGGCGCGCGGTTTGCCGTTGCCGATACCCGTATCGACGAGGACGCGCAGGCCGTCCACGGAGAACGCGAAGCTGTGGCTGCTCAGCCGCAGGATGCCGGCCTCATCGGCGAAGTCGGGCCGTAGCCAGGGCGCTTGGGCCACCACGTCAGGGGTGGCCGCCGGGAGCAGCCAGGGGCCGGTCTGCGGGGGCAGGGCCACCTCGTCGATGCGGTGGACGGTGAGGTCGCCCAGATCCCAGGTCGCGGGCGTGCTGCTGGCGGAGGGGGTCGAGTGGTGGTGCATCGGCGTTCTTTTCCGTTCCTTCGCTCGTGTTTCGGAGAGGGGCGGGGTGAGGCGGTGAGGCCCGGCGGGCGCCCGGTCGGACAGGTGGCGGAGGGGTTCGGCGCGGGCGGCGGGCTCCTGCTGTCGGAGAGATGCGGGAGCTGACACCGATCGTGACGGCCCATCAGCCACAAACGCTATTTATTTGCTTTAGATGACGTTAGCCCCTACCGTCGACTAAGGCAAATCTTTTGCTTTTGCCGGGGACGGCTGGGATGGTCGCTGGACGACGGCTCCGCAACGCCCCCTGCACGCACAGGAAGGGAATCCATGAGCGACGTCGAACTCACCGCCACGGAGGCCGCCCGATGGGCGCTTCGCGCCGGGCTTCCGCTGGAGAGCGAGCGCCACGCCGAGGTGGCCGCCACCGCGAACCACATCCACGCCGTGGTGCGCACCTTGCGCGAACTGGACTTCGGGGAGACGCCGCCCGCCACCCACACCGTCGAAGCGGAGGCCACGGATGGCTCTCTTTGAATTGACCCTCGCCGAGGCGGCCGACGCCGTGGCGCAAGGGGAGCTGTCCCCGGTGGAGCTGACCGGTTCCGTGCTCGAACGACTCGACGCCGTCGAAGAGCGGCTCGGGGCGTACGTCGCCGTGGCGAGTGAAGCGGCGCGAGAGTCCGCCGCGCTGGCGGAGCGCGAGATCGCGGCCGGCCGGTATCGGGGCCCGCTGCACGGCATCCCGTTCGGGCTGAAGGACCTCATCGATGTCGCCGGTCTGCCGACCACGGCCAGCTCCCGGGTGCGGGCGGGGCATGTCGCACCGGCCGACAGCGCGGTGGCCCGGCGCCTGTTCGACGCCGGCGCGGTCCTCCTGGGAAAGACGCACACCCATGAATTCGCTTACGGGCTGACGACGCCCCAGACCCGCAATGCCTGGGACCAGGGCCGCATCGCGGGCGGATCGAGCGGTGGTTCCGCGGTTGCCGTGGCCGCCGGGGCAGCCACCTTCGCCCTGGGTACGGACACCGGAGGTTCCATCCGCGTGCCCGCGGCGCTGAACGGAGTCGTCGGGCTGAAGCCGACCTATGACCTCCTCTCCCGGCACGGAGTGACGTCACTGTCCTGGTCCCTGGACCATGTCGGCCCCCTCACCCGTACGGTGCGGGACGCGGCGCTCGTGCTCTCCGCGCTGACGGGCCACGGTTCCAAGGACCCGGTCGGCCCTGGTGCGGCCCGGCCCGGCTGCCCGCCCCCTGGGGAGGGGAGCTTGACGGGCCTGCGGATCGGAGTGCCGGTCAACTACTACTTCGACCGGGTCAGCCCCGCGGTCGAGACCGCCGTACGAGGCGCCCTTGCCCAGCTGTCGGACCTCGGGGCCGAGCTCGTCGAGGTCGAGATTCCGATGGCCCGCTACGTCCAGGCGACCCAATGGGGCCTGATGGTCCCGGAGGCGACCGCCTACCACGAACGGGCACTGCGGTCGGTCCCCGAGCTGTACGCGCCGGATGTCCGGGTGCTGCTGGAGGCCGGCGAACTCCTTTCGGCCGGTGACTACCTGCGGGCCCAGCGGGCCCGTACGCTCATGCGCCAGGCGTGGGGGCGAGTGCTCGAACAGGTCGATGTGATCGCTGCGCCCACGGTGCCGATGACGGCCGCCGAGGTGGGCCAGGACACCGTGGAGTGGCCGGACGGTACGACGGAGAGTGTCTCCGACGCCTACGTCCGCCTGTCCGCCCCCGCGAACATCACCGGGATCCCGGCGCTGACCCTGCCGGTCGGCCGCGATCACGCGGGCCTGCCCATCGGGATGCAGCTGATGGGGCCGCCCATGGGGGAGGCCCTCGTGCTGCGTGCCGGCCGGGCTTACGAAGCGGTCCAGGACGGGCACGGTGGACTGGCGCCGGTGGCGGCCTGAAGAACGCAGCTCAGGCAGGTGTGCGGCAGCCGGTTCAGCCGTAGGTGCCGGTTGCCCTCGCCGGTGGCAGCCGGCTCCCCGTGAGAGACGAGGGCTGCTTGAGCGACGGACGTCAGAGAGGAAGGACCCACTCCAGATGCAACGATTTTGCTTTAAGGTGGTCGCATGAGTCCCAAGGCCATGGCTCGCCCCGGGGGGCGCAGCGCCCGCGTCCAGGAGGCAGTGCACGCCGCGGTGCGGGAACTCGAAGCCGAAGCGGGCCGTGCCTCGCTGACCGTGCCGGCCGTCGCGGCCCGCGCGGGTGTCACCCCGTCGACGATCTACCGCCGCTGGGGCGACCTCCACGAGCTGCTGTCCGACGTGGCGGTCGAACGCCTGCGTCCCGAGGAGCCGCCCGCTGATCACGGCAGCCTCCACACCGATCTGGAGGCCTGGGCCAGGCAGTTCCTCGACGAGATGGCCTCTCCGTCGGGCCGCGCCTATATACGCGACGCGCTCCTCGGCGACCCGGACGGCAGCAATGCCGGCCAGTGCTCGGCCTACGCGGCCGACCAGATCGAGGTCATCCTCGGTCGCGCGACGGGACGCGGCGAAGCAGCTCCCGATGTCGAAGCGGTCATGGACCATGTCGTGGCCCCGATGATGTACCGCATCCTGTTCCAGCCGGGCCGGCTCACCGCCTCCTACGCGGATCAACTCGTCCAAGCCGCCCTTGCCGCACCCGTCCCGCCCGACTGACGGAGCGAGCGGCCGGCCTCGTCGCCACCGTCGTGGGACTTTGGTTGCTGCACCTCGCGACGAAAGATGGGTGCCGGCGACGCGAGGAGTTGCTTAGCGTGGCTGCGTGACAGGTGTGGAAGGTATGGAGCGTGCACAGCGCGTTCGGCAGGTGCCCACGACAAGGGTGCGTGCGGGGCTGCGGCGGCTGGCCGAACCGGGCAGGACTCTCTTCGGTCCCGGGATGTGGCCGCCGAAGCGCATTGTGCTGGAATCGCTGCTGAGTGTCGTGCTGGCGACGCTGGTGGCGGGAACCGGAGCCGTGGGCGACGAGGGCGCGGTACAGATCGTTGCCGTCGCGCTGGCTGCCGGACTGGTGTCGCCGCTGCGCCGGGTGCTGCCCGCAACCGTCCTGCTGGTGGCCATCGCGGCCTCGTTCCCCTTCAGCGGGTTCGCGCTGCTGGTCCCGGTCGCCAGCTGGTCCGCCGGGCGCCGGATCGACGGGGTGGGCAGGGCGACCGGCATCTTCGCCCTCGCGTACGTCCTCGACTTCGGCCTGGCCCTCTCGCGGGAGTTGCCCCGCCTCTCGCCGGCGGTCCTGGTCATAGGCGCCATGGCGACCCTGGTCGGAACCATCGTGCCCGGCCTCGCCGGCCGCTACTGGTCGCAGCGCCGCACGCTGCTGGACACTCTGCGCGAGTACAACGCCCAACTGCTGCGCGAGCGCGCGATGATCGCCGGACAGGCCCGGATGCGCGAACGCCAGCGCATCGCGCAGGACATGCACGACAGCCTCGGCCATCAGCTCGCCCTCATCTCGGTACACACCGGTGCCTTGGAGGTCGACCGCGAGCTGACCGGACGACAGCGGGAAGCCGTGGGAGTGCTGCGGGAGGCGTCGGTCGGCGCGATGCACGAACTGCGCGAGGTGGTGGGGCTGCTGCGGGACGGCACCCATGCACCTGGTGACGGGGCCCTTCCCTCCGTTGTCGCAGAGGGCATGCCCACCCCTGCCCTTGAGGCGATGGGGGAGGAAGACGCCAAGGCGCCGTCGCGCGGGGTGGCAGGCATCGAGCGCTTGGTGGAGGTGTCCCGAAGCGCCGGTACGGCCGTGGAGCTGCGGCGCTCGGGCGAGGTGCGCCCGCTCGCCCCGACCGCAGATCACGCGGCGTACCGAATAGCTCAGGAGGGCCTGACCAACGCCCATAAGCACGCCCCGAGCGCTCCGATCACCATTGAACTGCGCTATGAGCCGGACTCGTTGATCGTGGAGGTCGCGAACGGCCCCGTGCCCGAGACCGCGGATGACGGCCGGAGTGTGGTGAGCGGCGGCCAGGGGCTGACCGGGCTCCGGGAGCGGGCCCGGCTCGTCGGCGGCATGGTGCATGTGGGTTCCACGGCGGACGGCGGCTTCCGGCTGGCGGGTGTGCTGCCGTACACCGCGCCGGAGCGCGGTGCCACCAGCTCCTCGCCCGGCGACGGGACGGCGACGTTCGTTGACCCCACAGGCGACTTTCGGCAGCAGATCGCGGCGGGTCCGCCCGGCGAAGCTGATCCGGTCATTGACTGGAACGGATCGCCGAAGGAGCTGGCCAAGGCCATGAGCACACAGAAGAGAAGCAGCGGTATAGCCATCGGTTGCGGACTGGCGGCACTGCTCGCCCTGTTGCTGGTGGCCGGCCTCCTCATCGGTGGGGCCTTCCTCATGACGGAGATGGACAAGGCCATGATCGAGCCGAAGGAGTACCAGGCGGTGAAGGTGGGCCAGTCCGAGACCACGGTGCGCAAGCAGTTGCCCGAGGGCTCCTCCGTCCTGACCGAAGGCCTGGACAAGGGTGCGCCGCCGGTGCCCGAGGGCGCGAAGTGCCTCAGCCTGAATTCCTCGGAGGTCGGCAGCAGCTGGGAAAAGGAGCCGGTTTTCCGGTTCTGCTTCAAGGACGGCAAGTTGATCGAGAAGAAGTCCTTCGAGGTCAAGACGTAAGGGCGGAACGCTCGCCGTGAGGTCCGGGCGGGCGGCGTGATCGGGGATGATGGTGAGCGGCCGCAGTGATGACCGTTCAAGAGGGCGCAGGAGACTCGTGATCAAGGTTCTCGTCACGGATGACGAGCCGCTCATTCGGGCGGGTATCAGGATGATTCTCACCTCGGCCGACGACATCGACGTCGTCGCGGAGGCGGCGAACGGCCGCGAGGCGATCGAACTGGCCCGCGCCCAGCGGGTGGACGTCGTGCTGCTCGACATCCAGATGCCGGTCATGGACGGGCTGACGGCCCTCACCGAACTCCGCCGCGCCGCCCCCGATGCGCGGGTGCTGATCCTCACCACCTTCGGGGAGCAGCAGAACGTGCTGCGCGCGCTGGCGGAGGGCAGCGCGGGCTTTCTGCTCAAGGACTCGGCGCCCGCGGAGCTGATGCGCGCGGTACGGGCCGCCGCGGCCGGGGACGCGTATCTGTCCCCGGGAGCCACCCGCCATGTCGTGGACTCGCTGGCGTCCGGCCAGAGCGTGCGCCGCGCCGCGCAGGCCCGCCGTCGGCTGGAGACCCTGTCGGACCGCGAGCTGGAGGTCCTGGCGCTGCTGGGCGAGGGCCTGTCCAATGCGGACGCCGGCCAGCGGATCCATATGAGCGAGGCCACAGTCAAGACGTATGTGAGCCGCATCCTCGCCAAGCTGGGCTGTGAAAACCGGGTACAGGCCGCACTCCTGGCACGAGACGCCGGCCTGGGCACCTGAGCAAGCCTCCCGGACCCCGCCGTCGGGTTCCTCACGAGCGGGCTGCCCTTGCGTCCCCGCCAGCCACCGCCTCAGTGCGGTCGAGGCACTGGTGGGCGTAGCCGTAGCCGCTGCACGCACAAAGCGCGCCGATGCGCACGCTCCCGTTGTCGGGGCGTGCGCATCGGCTGAGGTGCTCAGGAAGCCATGGCAGATGTCAGGTACCTGTCATCCATACGTATAAAACTTCGTGTGGTCCAGCAGGTCCGCCGGAGTGACGTCGTTCCATGGCTTCATGGTGTCGTGGAGGTCGACGACGTCGGGTGTGTTGCCCGTCGGCAGATACCCCGACTTGGGGTGCATCCGCTGCCAGTCGGCCCAGAGCTTGTCGATGAAGCAGTGGTGCAGCCAGAAGACGGGGTCGTTGGGCGAGGCGCCGGTGGTCATCTGCCCGCCTACCCAGACGTGCACCCGGTTGTGCAGATTCGGGCCGCGCCAGCCCTCGATGTTGTTGCGGAAGCTGTCGGACGAGCTGTTCCAGGGGGCGGCGTCATAGACCGTCATGGCGAGCACCCGGTCGACCTCGGCCCGGGTCGGCAGTTCGCGGACCCCGGTGCCGAGCGAGCGGCGCAGGAACGTCCGGCCGTCCACCCGGATGTTCATCGGCCACTTACCGCTGGTGAAGGCGAACGGCCCCGAGGTCACCCGGCCGTCGCCGCTCCGCCCGTCACCGCCGAGGAAGTCGTCGGCCCACAGGGAGCTACGGGGTGTGCGATCGACGGTCCAGTCCCAGTAGGGGAGCATGACCGACGGCGTGATGCTCTGTAGGGCTTGTTCGAACTGGAGCAGGAACCTGCGGTGCCAGGGCAGGAACGACGGTGACCGGTGGCCGGTCCGCTCTCCGTCGTCGGTGTCCCCGATGATGAAGGCGTTGTGGGTGCTGATGAACTCGTCGTAGCGGCCGCTGCGCTTGAGCTCCAGCACCGCATCGACGAAGTTCCGCTTCTCAGTGGCGGTGAGGTCCGCCTGGTTCTTCCTGACTGCCATGTCGAGGACTCCTCGGTGGGGGGACGGGCAGGGTCGGGTCTCAGCCGGTGACGACGGGGACCAGGTCGGCGCCCTGGAGTTCGCGGACGGCGGCGCGCGCCAACGCGCGTGGCGTGGTGAAGGTCTCGTAGTGGTTCACCAGGCTTATCCAGGTGCCGTCGGCATTCCGCATCACATGGAGGTCGTCGTTGTCGATACGGACGACGAAGTCCATCCCCTCGTGGGGACCGGCGGCCCGGCCGGCGTGGTGACCCCCGTGGCCTCCGTCGTCGGTCGGCCAGCCCTCGATGTGGCGGCCCTGGTACACCTCGTCGAACGGCTCCGCCATCTGGTGCCCGCCGGACGGCCCGTGACCGGCCGGGTGCCCGTGACCGGCTGAGTCTCCGTGGCCCGCGGCGGGGCGGGCGGCGGCGGTGTCGGCGAAGGCGGCCGGTGCGGCCAGCACCGCACCGGTCACGGCCGCGGCGCTGCCGTACAGCACCTGGCGTCGGGTGGGACGCGACATGTTCCACTCCTCTGTTCGTCTCGGCTCCTCCTCCGGGGCGGGCCCGCCGAGGAGGTTCTTCGAGCCGGCGGGCCGATGATCGGTCCGTGCCGCCACATGCTGGCAGGGACGAACGGATCATCAAGTTGTCCTGGTGAGTGAGGCAAGGAACGAGACAACACCTGGACAGCGGTGCAGGATTCAACGGCGCCGATCGTCTTCATGCCCCGGCGAGGCTCGCCGCGGAACCGGATGTTCCGCGATCTCGGCCACCCTTCGCCGCAGATCCTCCGTTCGCGCGATCGAAACCATGAGCCCCCGCACGGCCGGAACTCGGCGCGAATGCAAGGGACTGCGGGGTTGGGGGGTTTGCGGCGCCAACACCGTTGCTGTGCCGAGGGTTTGGCGTGACGCTGCGTCGCTCAGTGGTGCTGCTCACAGCGTGCGTGGCGCGCGCTCGTGGGCTGGGCAATCCGGGACAATGAGCGAGATCCGGACGCTGAAACAGGTGCTGACCTGGGAAAACGAAGACCCCTGCGCGGCCGTTCCGGAAGGGTGGAACGAGCAGAGGATCTGGGTGGGGACGGAAACAGACGAGTTCGCAGGGCAGTTGCGCCGGCTGAGCCGGAAGTCCCGCACGATCATGACCGTCCCGGGATCGCCGGTACCGAGCAGCCCGGCGAGGGTCTGCGAAAGCGGCATACCGGTCGAACTCGCCGCGACCGCAAGGGCGATGAGGCACAGCAGCAGCGGTACGAGGAACGCGGCGACGAGGGCGCTGCGGCGCGGGAAGAGCCAGGACAGGGGGCCGGCGCGCAGCACCGCACTGTCCGGCGGGGTGAGGGCCGGGTGGGTGCCGGGGTCCGTCGGGGCCGTCGTGCCGAGGCTCCTGCCGTGGACAGGCGGGACGGGCGGCTCGTCGGCTACGTCACCGGCGGTGCCGCTCCCGAGACCGCTACGGGCCGGACTGGCCCACACCCTCTCGGAGCAGGCCGCGGACTACGTGCACCACCTCCGCCGCATCCAACCCCACGGCCCCTACTTCGGGGCCGCTAGGCGGGGAACCGCACCGCGGCGACACCTTCAGCACCGCGTCGGGGTCGTACTCACCGCCCCGAGCGATGCTGTCGTACGGTGGCTATGGCTATGGCTACGACTGTGACTATGGCTACGACTGGTGGCCGTGATCCTGGCCCGGCCGTGCCCGTGTGAATGCCCTGGCCGTGACCGAGGAGGTAGCTGGTGACGGTGATGTGGTCCCCTCAGCGCGACGCCCTGCGTGGCCGTGTCGCGCTGGTCGCCGGAGCGACGCGGGGAGCCGGCCGCGGCATCGCTGCCGCACTGGGGGAAGCCGGCGCCACCGTGATCTGCACGGGCCGCAGCAGCAGTACGGGCACCGCCGCAATCCAGTCGGATTACGCCCGCACCGAAACCATCGAGCAGACGGCCGGGCTGGTGAACGGCCTGGGCGGGGTGGGGATCGCGGTCCAGGTGGATCACCTGGATTCCGCGCAGGTCGCACGCCTGGCGGAGCGCGTCCGCGACGAACACGGTCACCTCGATGTGCTGGTGAACGACATCTGGGGCGGTGAGATCCTCAAGGGCCCGCCACCGGAGTGGAACACGCCGGTCTGGCAACACGATCTGGACAAGGGCCTGCGCATCCTGCGTCTGGCGGTCGAGACCCACCTGGTCACCTCGCACCATCTCCTGCCCCTGTTGATCAACCGACCCGGCGGTCTGCTCATCGAGGTCACCGACGGCACCACGGCCTTCAACGCGGACCACTACCGGATCTCGGTGTACTACGACTTGGCGAAGACCGCCGTGAACCGCCTGGCCTACTCCCAGGGCCACGAACTCGAACCCCACGGCGCGACCGCAGTGGCCCTCACCCCAGGATGGCTGCGCTCGGAAATGATGCTCGACAATTTCGGGGTCACCGAGGCCAACTGGCGGGACGCCCTCCACGGCACGGTCGAGGGGTACCCCGCCGCCCCCGCCGGATTCGCGCACTCCGAGTCACCCCGCTACCTCGGCCGCGCCATCGCGGCGCTGGCCGCAGACCCTGCCCGGGCCCGCTGGAACCAGCACTCACTCACCTCCGCCGAGCTCGCCCGTGAATACGGCTTCACCGACATCGACGGCTCCCGGCCCGACAGTTGGGCACACCAGGCGTAACCGGATACCCGTCACGGCCCGTCACGGCTCAGACCTCGGCAATGCGCTACTCAGGAGGCCAACAGCAACGCGTTCAGCAGCACCAGGACCGTCATAAGGGCCAACACCGTTGCCAGGGCACGGCGTTTGAGGACGTTATACCGGTGCTGGTACTCCCCGCGGAGCTGGTGGGCGCGGGCGGCGATACGGGTGATGGCCATCTGCGAGACGTCGAGCTGCCTGCGGGCCAAGAGGTCCACCAGCTCTTCGCGTTGGGCGGCCGTCGGCCAGTCGAGGGCGTCGACGGCGGCTTCGGCGTCCGCGCGGGCACAGGCGATTTCCGCCTGCCACAGCAGATATCCCTCCATTCTGGCGATACCCGCCTGGACGGTGCGGCTGTCCGGCATTCCGCTTCTCGGCATTCCGCTGCTCGGCGTTCGACTGCCCGGCCTTCGGCGGGCCGGCCATCGCCTGCTCGGCGTTCGGCTGTCGGTCATGGTTCCACCCACTCAGCCCGGCTGGTCCCCCGAAGGGCGGTCGGTGCGGCCTGGCTCTTCGGGTTCGACCGCATCGCGCCGCGCTCTCTTCCTGGCGAGTTCCAGTGCGGCGACGTCGGGGTGATGCAGGTCGAAGGCGGGCGACTCGGAGCGGATACGAGGCAGCGTCGTGAAGTTGTGCCGCGGTGGCGGGCACGAGGTGGTCCACTCCAGAGAACGTCCAAAGCCCCACGGGTCGTTGACGGCTTCCTTCGGGGCGTACTTGGCCGTTCTCCAGACGTTGTAGAGGAACGGCAGCACCGAGAGGCCCAGCAGGAACGAGCCGATGCTGGAGACAGTGTTCAGCGTAGTGAAGCCATCGGATGCCAAATAGTCCGCGTAGCGGCGGGGCATGCCTTCGACTCCGAGCCAGTGCTGGATGAGGAAGGTGAGATGGAATCCGATGAACAGGGTCCAGAAGTGGATTTTGCCGAGACGCTCGTCGAGCATTCTGCCGGTGAACTTGGGCCACCAGAAGTAGAAGCCGGCGAACATCGCGAAGACCACGGTGCCGAAGACGGTGTAGTGGAAATGGGCGACGACGAAGTACGAGTCGGAGACATGGAAATCCATCGGGGGCGAGGCCAGCAGAACGCCGGTCAGGCCGCCGAAGAGGAAGGTCACCAGGAACCCGATCGACCAGAGCATGGGGGTTTCGAAGGACAGTGAACCGTGCCACATCGTGCCGACCCAGTTGAAGAACTTCACGCCCGTGGGGACCGCGATGAGGAAGGACATGAAGGAGAAGAACGGCAGAAGCACCGCGCCGGTCACGAACATATGGTGCGCCCAGACCGTTGCCGAGAGCCCCGCGATGGAGATCGTCGCCGCGATGAGTCCGATGTAGCCGAAGATGGGCTTACGGCTGAAGACGGGGAAGATTTCCGTGACGATGCCGAAGAAGGGCAGCGCGATGATGTACACCTCGGGGTGGCCGAAGAACCAGAAGAGGTGCTGCCACAACAACGAGCCCCCGTACGCAGGATCGAAGACATGCGCACCGAATTTCCGGTCCGCCTCCAGTACCAGCAGCGCGGCCGCCAGCACGGGAAAGGCGAGCAGTACGAGCACGGCCGTCAGCAGGATGTTCCAGGTGAAGATCGGCATCCGGAACATCGTCATGCCGGGCGCCCGCATACAGATGATCGTCGTGATGAAGTTGACCGACCCCAGGATGGTTCCGAAGCCGGAAAAGGCCAGGCCCATCACCCACAGGTCGCCGCCGATGCCGGGGGTACGGAGGGGACCCGACAGCGGGGTGTAGGCGGTCCAGCCAAAGTCGGCGGCCCCGTCCGGTGTGATGAAGGCGGAGAGGGCGATCAGGGAGCCGAAGAGATAGAGCCAGTAGGCGAACATGTTGAGCCGCGGGAATGCCACATCGGGTGCGCCGATCTGCAACGGCATGATCCAGTTCGCGAAACCGGCGAACAAGGGCGTCGCGAAGATCAGCAGCATGATGGTGCCGTGCATCGTGAACGCCTGATTGAACTGCTCGTGCGAGAGGATCTGCACCCCCGGACGGGCAAGCTCCGCCCGAATGGCGAGCGCCAGAATTCCGCCTACCATGAAGAACCCGAACGATGTGCTCAGATAAAGCGTGCCGATGGTCTTGTGGTCGGTAGTCGTCAGCCAATCCACCACCACCCGTCCGGCATGCCGTCGCCGCTTGACTGGTTGCAGCGATTCCGTCTGCTGAACGGCTGTCACGGTCCGAACTCCTCATCGCACGTGGTCGCCCCCTCGCCGGCTGACGGTATCGATACCTCCGAAATCCCCAAAGAGGCTCGCCGCCGCCCACCATCAGTCACATCAAGGCCGCGGTTACGGATTCGCTTTCCGGCCGCCCCGATAGCAGCGACGTCGGCGCGAGCGTGAGACGGGCACCCAGCCAATCGGCGACGACGATGGCGACGCGGGGCGGCTCCGGCGCGAGGCCCGGGAGAAGGGCGGCGCTGTCTTCGTGCGCGTCGGCGTCATCGTCACGGCATTCGTCCTGCTGGTCATCGGCAAGGGCTGATGCCTCGGCATCTCCGGAGGGCTCCCCGGCGCCTCCGTTAGGGGCTCCCCGGCGCCTCCGGAGGGAGACGCCCCGGCGTCTTGGAGGGGAGGCGTCCGCCCGGTAATGCTCGGCATCGAGGCCGTTTGCGCTGCTTGCCCTGTGTGTGCCGGTGAAGAGCCTGTTAGGTGTAGTGAGGTGAAACCTTCACTGATCGTTTCACTGTCGGCCTTGTGACGCCGACAGCGTTCCAGCGCATGAAACCAATTCGCGCAGCAGCCAGAGCCGCTCTTGTGCTGCTGTTCTTCGTCCTGGGTTTTGGTGCGCAGCCCGCGTCGGCGCATGTGTTGCCGCACCATGCCGAACTCGTCGTCTCCACCAAGAAGAACGTCACCAGCGGCAGGCTGATCGTCCACCGTGACGTGGTCTCGCCCGATAAGGCGGGCGCTTGGGCGTCGCGTCTGCTGACCGCCTCCTGTCCGGCCGGCGGCTCCGGTGTCGCCGGCGACAGCGGCGGAGTCCCCGGGGGTGTGGTGGTCGAGCTGGCGTGGAGCTGCCATGTCGACGAACTCGACCTGACCGCGATGCTGAAGAAGGGCGGACTGACCCAGGCCGTCGTCGAGTTCGACGGCAACACGGTCAATGCGACCATGGCGGCCCCGGTCGTCGATGCATGGGGCGCCCATGAGGGCCCCGCGAGCAGTGCCTTCCCGTGGCGCACCGTGGTGCTCGGCGCGGCCCTTGTCCTCATGGCGCTCCAGGCCATCCGCTGGGCACTCCGGCGCCGTTCACCGCAGCGGCAGCACCGGTCCGCACACCCGCACCCGTGGCAGTCGGTGCGTCGCACCGCTCGGCGCCGTAAGCAGCTGATCGCGGCCGGTGCCGCTGTGGTGGCGGGTCTGGTGCCGTCCGTCACCGCCGGGACGTCATTTGCCGCGGACGAGACGCCCGCGGCGGCGGCGAACGGTGACCCGGTGTCCGTCCAGGGCACGGTCTTCAAGGACGTCAACCGCAATGGCGTACGGGACGGGGGCGAGGCGCCCATGTCCGGCGTCGATGTCACCGACGGTGCCGTCTGGACGACGACCGGCGCGGACGGGTCGTACACCCTGCGGATGGACCCGAGCCGCCGGGAGACCGATCTCGTCAGCGTGGTTTCCCCCAACGGCTATACCCCCGCCCTGCGCAAGGACTACGTCCCGCAGTTCTTCCACAAGGTGCCTGACGGCGACGGTCCGCACAACGGCATCGACTTCGCCCTGGTGCCGGACAAGAATGCCGCCGATCCCACCGAGAAGTGGGTGATGGACTCCGACGTCGAGGTGTCCAACACCTCGGACGAGGCGGCGCGCAGAACGCTGCCGCAGTGGACCGGCCAGGTCGAGGCGATGTCCGAGGTCGACGGCGCGACGATGGCCATCGCGACCGGCGATCTGACCGTCACCGACTACGCCCAGGAGCCGCGCCGTCAGACCGGTTACGACATCCTGCGCAAGGGCCTGACCGACGGAAAACTCGGGATGCCCTTCTACCCGACGGTCGGCAACCACGACGTCGGCGGTACCGCCACTTCCCAGGGATACGGCGGCAGCATGGAGTACTACCGCCGGAATATGGGTCCCGAGTGGTACAGCTTCGACCGCAACGGCCGGCACATCGTCGTCCTCGAGGACAACTACGACGCGAGCGGCCTCAAGCCGCAGCTGGAGTGGCTCCGAGAGGACCTCAGGCGCCACGCGGCCGGCAAGCAGGTGCTCCTCTTCGCTCACCGGTCACTGTTCACCCGGTGGGGACCGGGCGCCGGTATGCAGCCGACCATCGATGAACTCGCGAAGTATGACGTGCGGATGTTCGCGGCCGGCCACAACCAGCAGGCCGAGTACCGCCGTGGCGTCTTCGACCGTTCCGTCGAGATCAACAACCAGGGCACCTACGGCATCGACGGCTCCCACCCGGACTACAAGATCCTGAGCTTCAAGGACATCACCGACAACCCGCACACCCGCCGCAATGAAGACACCGGCTATGTGCGAGGTACGCACCGGCAGTTCGACATCGATGACGATGCGGCCCTGGTCAGCCCCGCGCCAGGCAGTGTCCACAGAACCGGCGCCGCCCTCCCCATCGAGCTGTACGCCGAGGACGACGGCCGCACACCGGCCACCGCGACCCTCACCATCCGGGACAGTCACGGCCGTACGGTACGGCGCGAGAGCGACCTGAAGTTCGGCGCCGGTAACGACCGGACGGGGAAGGAGAACTGCTACACGCCGCCCGGCGGCAAACCCGAGCCCTGTCCCGACGCCCGGATCTCCTGGACCCGGGTCAGCGACCGGATAGGCGGACTGCGGCCGGGAACGTACACGGCGCAGATGACCGCCGTCGACACCAAGGGCAAGGCATGGCCCACCCTCAAGAACCCCTTCAAGGTGGTCCCCGACAAGGAGCTGGCGAAGCCGGAGAGCGGTCAGGACTGGACCCGTCAGGGCCGCGACGAAGCGGGGCGCGGCGCGAGTGCGGACAACCCGGGCACCGCTCTCGATCTGCGCTGGGCCGCGAGCACCGGTGAGCAGTTCAATCTCAACGGTTCGGTGATCGCCAACGGCAAGGTGATCGTCTCCTCCCGGGCGTTCGACTCCCCGTACAGCACGATGCTCGCCTACGACCTCGCCTCCGGCCGCGAGATCTGGCGCACCTACCTGGACGGCGACGCCGAATCGGCACCCACCCTCCACAACGGGAAGGTCTATCTGACCACCGCCGTCGGCCGGATCTACGCTCTCGACGCCGGGGACGGCCATGTCGTCTGGCAGACGATCGAGAACGAGGAGCGGCACGGCGACACCGTGCGCCGCTACGGCCGGGCCGGCGGTCCGGTCAGCGTCTTCGACATCCAGGGCGAGGACCGTACCGTCGCCGTATACCAGGACTGGAACAAGATCCAGTGCCGCGATGCCAAGAGCGGTGACCTGCTGGGCGGCTTCAACGGAGCGACCAACTGGGGCCAGTTCCACAGCACGGCCGTGCGCCGGCCCGGCTCCAACACCGCCTACCTGCACACGGACTCCAGCAACACACTGGTCGCCATGGACCTGGCCAACTGCGCCCAGCTATGGGCCAAGGACACCCAGGGCGGCATCGACAGCCACTCCTCGCCCGCGCTCACCGATCCGGCCCAGGGTGACCCGAAGCTGGTCACCATGACCCAGAGCGGCGCGCGCGGTCACGACCTCAAGACCGGTGCGGTCCAGTGGCAGTCCCCGGTGGGCGGCAGCAGCACCTGCGAACCCGGGCAGGCTCCGCTGACCAGTCCCGCCATCTGGGGCGACCGCGCGTATATCGCCGGCCGTGACGGTGTCATCCGCGCCTACGACACCAGCGCGGCCGAGCCGGGCAAGCCGCTGTGGGAGACCCCCGCCGGACATCTGCCAGGGGAGAGCCCCCTGGACGACAAGTGGCGGGTGGCCATGGGGTGCACCAGCGCGGGGAAGGGCTCCCCGACGATGCACGCCGTGGTGACCAAGGACCGTCTGTACGCGGGCACATGGGACGGCCGCCTGCTCGTCCTGGACCGCGCCACCGGCAAGCAGCTGACCGAGTACAACCTCGGCGGCGGTGTGGCCTCGGCACTGTCCATCAGCGGCGACTGGGTCATCGCCCTGACCGACGACGGGACGATCCACGCACTGGCCGCCAGGCACTGATCGACGACCGGCCGGTACCTCTCTCCCGCCCTGCGGGTGCCTCCCAGGACAAGGGAGGCACCCGCAGGGCACTCGTGATCGGAACACCACTGTGCAATCCCTCAGACACGCCGGCGCCAAGGCCGCCCGCCCTCTCCTCGTCGGCATACTCACGACGCTGGCGCTGCTCGGTCTCGCGGGCACGGCGGACGCACACCCCTTCGGCGCGCCTCCCGCCGCCCGGGTCACGGCCCACGGCAAGACGGCCGAGGTCATCTGGTCGGCCGCGAAGGACGATCTGGCCGTACTCCGCAAGGAAGCCCACGCCGCCGACGAGTCCGAAGCGCACTACCTCGGCTCGCACATCCGGCTGAGCCAAAACGCCCGGCCCTGTTCGCTGCACCACGCGGACACGGCGCACCTCGTCCAAGACGGTGCCCGCCTCCGCTACCTCTGCCCCCGACAGGTGACCACGCTCGCCGTGACCATCACCGCCCTCAACGACGTCGACCCGAAGTACCGCACCATCTCCGTCACCCCGTCGGGCAGCGGCGGCCTGCACACGGCCCAAGAGCCGACCCATCCACTGACGCTCGTCCCATCCGGCAGCGGCGCCTCCGGTGCGGCGGCCGGGCCCCAGGGGCCGTTCAGCGTCTGGACGACAGACCTGTCCGGACTGCTCGCACACCGCGTCGTACTGCCCGTGGCACTCCTCGTCGCGGCGGCCGTAGGAGCCTTCCACGCCTGCGCCCCCGGACACGGGAAAACGCTCGCAGCCGGCTTCCTCGTCGGCGGCCGGGGGAGAGCACGGGACGCGGTATGGCTGGGCGTCATTGTCGCCGTGATGCACACCGCATCCGTCGCCGCACTCGCCCTCGCGTGGTGGCTCGCCGCGGACAACGCCCCCGACATCGCAGAACTGACCGGCTGGCTCCAACTGATCGCCGCCCTGGTCGTGGTCGCGGTCGGACTCGGACTGCTACGACGGCATCTGAGCAACCGGACTCATACGCACGACCACGACGGGCACGAGCAGGGGCACGACGGTCACGGGCACAGCCACAGTCCCGGGCACGGGCACGGGCACGGGCATCACCATGGGCACGGCCACTGCCACGCCCATCCCCACCTCCTCCCCGGCACCTCCCTGCTCACCTGGCGCGGCATCGCACTCCTCGGCACGTCCGGCGGACTGCTCCCTTCCCCCTCGGCGTTCCTCGTCCTCCTCAGCGGACTGCTCACGGGCCAGGTGGGCGCCGCGGTGCTGATGGTGGCGGCGTTCGGACTCGGAATGGCCCTGACCCTGACCGGCGTCGGCCTCGTCGTGCTCCGGGGACGCGACGCGCTACTGACCCGCGCCACCAACTCCCCGAAACTGCGCGCATGGACCCTACGAGCCCCCGTCATCGGCGCCTCGGCCGTGGTGCTCGGCGGCGGCCTGGCCTCCGCACTCGCCCTCACCCGCGTCCTGGCTCCGTAGGGGCCCATCGAGCCGTGCTCGTTCTGCGGGCAGTGTGCGCATGGTGCGAAGCGGTGACAGGAGGCAGGGGAGGACGCTCAAGGTCATACGGCATGAGGACGGCCGGCAGACAAGTGGCCAGTGCAGCGATCCACATGAGGACGGCCGGCAGACAAGTGACCAGTGCCGCGATCCAGATGACCGGACCGTGCCCGATCCGCAGGGAGATCGAGGCTGCCACCCGGCGCGAAGCTCGCGCGCTCCGTTGTCAGTGGCCCCGCGTACGGTCTCCGCATGACTGATCAGAACTCCCCCTCGCCCTCGCTGCACGACCTCGCGACCTGGGAGCCCGTTCTGCGGCTTCTGCGGAACAACGGGGCGGGGGAGCAGACCGGCCCGTCCCTCCGTGTGGCGGGACGCATCGGACGAGGGGGCTGGAGTCTGCCCCTGCGGCGGCGACTGGCCCCGTCCGGGCGGGCCGCGCAGGCCGTGGACATGCGGGACGAGGCGGAGGCGGTGGAGCGAGTGCGTCACGCGCTCGCGGACGCAGGTGTCGACGACATCTCCTTCACAGCGGAGATAGTGCCGACCGGGAAGACCACGCTCCGCCTGCTCGGGCCCAGCCCCGCCGTGGAGCCCGGCATCGGCACCCCGCACCCGGGGGCGCTCCTCCTGGTCGAGGGCGCCGTTCCGCACCCCTGGCGCTGTCTTCCCGAGCCGGCACCCGGGGCGGCGCCGGCCCCTTCGGCGGATCCGGCACTGCTGGAGCGGACGCTCCGTGAGCGGCTGCCCGATGCCACCGGCGCGACGGAGGCGGAGATCGCCACCGCGGAAGCGCGCCTCGGCGTCACCCTGCCCGAGGAGCTCAAGGCGCTCTACCGGGTGACGCGGTCACGCTGGCAGGACCGGTGCGAGGACCACGAGGCAGCGGAACGCGCGTGCAGGGCGGTCGGCTGCGAGCTCTTCGCGCTGGACGACCTGTACATCGCCGACGCGTCGTCCCGCCACTGCCGCTGGGAGTTCGCGGCACGCGAGGCGGTCATCACCCCGCCCCACGCTGCCGTGCAGGGCCTGGTCGGCTCACCCGGCTGGATCGCCTTCGGAGACAACGGAGGCGGGGACCGGCTCGCGGTCGACCTCACGCCGGGCCCGCGCGGCCACGTCGGCCAGATCATCATGCTCTCCCACGAGGAGAACACCGGCGCTGAACTGCTCGCCGACTGCCTCACCGACCTGGTGCTGGACCGGCCCGGCAAACACCACGGCGGCGGTGGCGACGACCAGCCGCCGGCCGTGGCCCATGTCAACATCAGAAGCCTGAGAAGCGTCGAGGCCGCCGCCCACCCCGGTCTGGAGGTGCTGTCCCTCGGCGTATGGGACGACGAGCCCTTCAGCCTCGCCCCCGTTACCGGGCTGCCGCGCCTGCGGACCCTCACCGCCTACCCCGGTACGCTCGCCGACCCGCTCGAGATCACGAAGCTGACCGGCCTGGAGTTCCTGGGGCTCGGGCCGCAGGAGTGGCGCGTACTCCTCGACGCCGGAGCCGTCCCGCGCAGCCTGTCGGCTGCCGCCATCACGGTGCATGGCAACCAGGACCCGCTGCCCATCGTGGCCATCGCCAACGAACTCCTGGCCCTCTGGGATCGCCCCCAGATCATCCAGACCGTCCTCGAAGGCGACTTCGGCCCCCTGCCTTAGCCACTGAGCGCTTCAACAGGTGACGGGGCCCGCGACCTGGCGGCTGCGGCGTTCCTGTACCGATGGGATCGGAAAGCGAAAGCACGCCGGCCCCGATCATTCCTGCATCGGGGCCGACGTGCCGGTGGTTGACGCACTCACCGCAGTGACACTTGCGCCCTTGGGCTGAGCGGAGCCCGAATTCCCGGCTCCGCCGCCCGCGCCTCATGCCACGCCGTCACTCCTTGACGGCGTCTTTGGCCTTTTCCTTGGCGTCGCGCAGATCGCCCTTGGCCTCCTTGGACGACCCTTCAGCCTCCATACGTTCGTTGCCCACGGCGCGGCCCACCGACTTCTCCGCCTTACCGGTGATCTGCTCGGTCTTGGCCTTTGCCTTTTCGTTGGCGCTCATGGTGAATCCTTTCGTCGATTCATGAAAGGTCGATTCATGAAGGGATGGGGAGGGGAAACCGGCCTTATGGAGAAGGAATCCGCTGTGGCCGGTCAGCTCGCGAGCTGGAGGGGCGCCGGGAGGGGCTGTCCGTGGGCCGCCTCTGCCAGATCCGCGTCGAGCTGCCGAGCCGCGAAGGCCAGGGCCGCTTCGACGGTCCGGGTGCCGGTGGAGACGCAGAGCGTGTAGGAGAGGTCCGCCAACTGCCGCCGGATCTCGTGGGAACTCCGCTCCGACTCCCGGTCACGGAATACCTCGTACTGCTTCACAAGGTCCCGCAGTATCACCGGATGGGGCTTCAGCACGGTACGTCCTCTCCCGGGGAACGCGGCACCGATGTGCCGCCTGTCGCCGATAATTGATTCAACACCACGTCTCATCCACCCTTTCAGGCCCGGTGGTTTCTACGGTCACCAGCGGTACCAGCGGCCTCGCTTGCCGCTGGGGCCGGCCGAACGCAGCACGAAACCCAGCAGCCATGCGGCAAGTACGATCACCGCTACGATCCACAGCGCCTTGAGTGCGAATCCGGCACCGAAAAGGACCAGGGCGAGAAGAAGAACGAGAAGCAGGGGAACCATAGTTATCAACCTCCGACCACCGTGTGCCCTCACGCCCTTCCACCACACCCCTGCATTCATGTGTTTCTCCCACGGCGGGCGGGGCATCCGTAACGGCTTCTCCTGCGCCGAATTCACCGCCTCCCTGTGTATCTCCGGGGGGGGCGGGACGTGCACCTGCGACGGACTCCGCCACCATGCCGACCGCTGAAGGCGCGGGGGCCAGGCTTCAAACGGTGTGCATACCTGACTGGGGCGCGGGTACCGGACCTCGCGACCGGGGAAGACACAGGAGGGAGCACAACTATGCGTGCCGGCCTTGCGACATCCGCAGTCCACGCCCAGGATTCCGCTGCTGACATGCGCACGGCTCCGGCTCCGGCTTCGCCGCCGGAAGACCTGCCGCACATCGAAGACCCGCAGAACATCGCGCCCCGGGACGCCCGGGAGCTGACACAGGTGTTCTTCCGGCGACTGGAGACGCTCGAAGAGGGCACTCACGCGTATCAGTACGCGCGCAACACCCTCATCGAGATGAACCTCTCCCTGGTCCGCTACGCGGCCCGCCGCTTCCGCAATCGCGGTGACGACATGGACGACATCCTCCAGGTCGGCACGATCGGCCTGATCAAGGCCATCGACCGCTACGACGTCTCCCGTGACGTCGAGTTCACCACCCTCGCCATCCCCTACATCACCGGGGAGATGAGGCGTTTCTTCCGCGACACCACCTGGGACGTACGGGTGCCGCGCCGCCTCCAGGAACTACGCGTCGACCTCGCCCGGGCCAACGAGAAGCTCTCCGGCCGGCTCGGCCGGGACCCCAAGGTCAGTGAACTCGCGGCTGAATTGGGCATCAGCGAGGACGAGGTCGTCGAAGGTCAGGTGGCCGCCAATGGCTACAACGCCTCCTCCATCGATGCCACCTTCCACGACGACGGCAACGACACGGCGCTCGCCGACCTCATCGGCGAACGTGACCCCGAGATGGACCTCGTCGAGGATCTGCACGCTCTCGCGCCCCTCCTGAATCAGCTCGAAGAGCGGGACAGGCACCTCCTCGAAATGCGCTTCGGCCAGGAGATGACCCAGGCGCAGATCGGCAAGGAACTGGGCGTCTCACAGATGCACATCTCCCGCCTGCTGACCCGCGCCCTCACCCAGCTACGCGCCGGCCTGCTCAACGAGGAGTAACACCTCCGGCCGGCGCACCAGGCGGTGAAGTGCACGCAGGTTATTCACTGTGGTTCGTGGCTTCACAGGGGCATTGGCGCTTTCAGCAGCCTGAGCGCGGCACAGCAGATGAGGAACACGCTGAGGCAGCACGAGAGTCCCAGAGTTTCAACACGGATGAGGCTGGCGGTGCCGTCGGTGAATACGCAGTCGACAGCCGGCGGCAGAAAGCCGCGCTCGGTATGCACGATTTCGCCGGAGGGCGCGGAGTGCAGATGAGCCACTTGCCAGCGGAAGCACTCATTGTGGAGATCGACGGCCGACAGGCGCATGAGCGGGGCGATTCCAGTCGCCCAGATGGCGGCGGCGACCGCGGGCGCGAGGACCGTGCCCGCCCTGGCCCAGCGCGGTGTGCGCGAGCTGAGAGTTATCGCCCTGCTGACCGTGCCTGCCACCAGGAGGGCTGCCGCGCACCACAGCAGCCATGTGCCCGCGGCCGTGGGGTGGCTGGGCCCGTACGCCGCCGAATCCGTCCAGTAGCACGCCAGACGTGGGGGGAACATGTCGACGCGGACGTAGGACAGCGGAAAGTCGTCGTCGAAGGTTCGCTGCCCGCACACCTCTGTCGGTCGCGTCAGAGCGAAGCCGTAGGCGAGTGTGTGGACATACCCCACGGCGCCCGTACACATCCCCAAGACCCACCAGCGCCGGTGCCGTGCGGGCTGACGCCGGCGCTTCCAGACCACGTAGGCGAACGCCCCGACGATTAACCAGATGCCCAACACCAGCCACAGAAACAACCATGCAAACACCTTTCACCCCCTTCGTCTCACCACCAGACGGAAGGAGCCTGTCGGCGGTTCCGAGGCAGGGCAGCTAGCGGGCTCCATTCACGGCTGCTACATACTGCTCGCTGCTCGCCGCCCCGCTGTGCGTTTCCCTTCCGGGGAACGAAGTACGCGAGTGCACCCACGCCGGCCACCGACCGCACCCTGGACCCGAATGCGGTACGTGATCCCTGGTCCGGGCCGTGAGGGGCAACTGGTCGGCTGACGTCAGTTGAAGAAGTCGGGGTCGGGGCCGGTACGGGTGCCGTTGTCGAGTGCAGCGATGGCGGCCATGTCAGCGTCGGTGAGCTCGAAGTCGAAGACGTCGAGGTTCTGGCGAATGCGCTCGGGCGTGGCCGACTTGGGGATCGCGACGTTGCCGAGCTGGAGGTGCCAGCGCAGAACGACCTGGGCCGGGGTCCTGCCGAGTCGGCCGGCGAGGGGGACGATGGCCGGGTGCCTCAGGAGGCCGCCGCGGGCGAGCGGGCCCCACGCCTCGGTCACGATGCCGTGACGTGCGTGGAAGGCCCGCAGCTCGGCCTGCTGAAGATGAGGGTGCAGTTCGATCTGATTGACCGCAGGGACGGTGCCGCCGGCGTCGAGGAGGTGCAGCAGATCCGCGGGCCGGAAGTTGGAGACGCCGATGGCGCGCGCCCGGCCGTCGGCGTGGATCTTCTCCAGGGCGCGCCAGGTGTCGAGGTAGGTGTTGCGGGCCGGGGCCGGCCAATGGACGAGGTAGAGGTCCACGTAGTCCAGCCGAAGCCTGGCGAGCGAGGCGTCGAAGGCGGCGAGGGTGCTGCCGTAGCCCTGGTCGGTGTTCCACACCTTGGTGGTGACGAAGACCTCGTCTCGTGCGATGCCGGACGAGCGCAGGGCCCGGCCGACGTCGCTCTCGTTGCCGTAGGCCGATGCGGTGTCGATGCTGCGGTAGCCGTTCTCCAGGGCCGTGGCGATCTCTTTCTCGCCCACCTGGAAGGCCCCGAAGCCCAGCTGCGGCATGGTGACGCCGTTGTTCAGGGTGACGGCGGGTACGGCGGCAGTCATGGCGAAGATCCTTTCGTGTCCCCACGGGCCCTGTGCTCCGCTTGGAAGGGCCCGCGAGCGAGGGGGTGCGGGGCGGAAGACGATCACGGCGTCTCTTGAAACTACAATAATTGAAACTGCGACTAATGCAAGCGCGGTATATGCGCTCAAGCGGGCAATGTCCCTTCGCGGGTGCTGCCCTCCTTGCCGGACTGGGGCCCTCGGTGCAGCTGCGGCCAGTTGACGATCCAGTTCGCGATGGCGTCCAGCGCCATCACACCGCTGGCCCGCCGGACACCCGCGGACCGAACGAGTCCCGCCGGCACTACGGCCATCGGGTCGAGGACCGCCAAGCAGATGAGTATGGGGACATCAACCCCGTTGTGCGAAGCGGCATTTCGTGCCCTCTTCCCCATGCCCATACGGTCGGATTCATGAAGTGGAATTTTCCGACGGCCGAACAACTTGCGGCTGCCTTGCGTGCCGGTGAAGTGACCTCGGCGGAACTGACCGACGAGGCGATCGCCCGTATTGAACGGGACAACGATGCGATCAACGCGATCTGTGTGCCGGACTTCGACCGTGCACGGGCCGCCGCGCGCGATGCCGACCGGGCGCGTGCCCGCGGTGAGGACCGGCCGTTGCTGGGCATTCCGGTGACGGTCAAGGACTCGTACGACATTGCGGGGCTGCCCACGACCTGGGGTATGCCGCCGCACCGGGACTACATGCCGGCCGAGGACGCGGTGCAGGTGTCGCGGCTCAAGGCCGCGGGCGCGGTGGTGCTCGGGAAGACCAATGTGCCCTTGGGGCTGCAAGACATACAGAGCTTCAACGAGATCTACGGCACCACCAACAACCCGTGGGATCACAGCCGCACGTCGGGCGGATCCTCCGGCGGCTCGGCGGCGGCCCTGGCGTGCGGATTCGGCGCGCTGTCCATCGGCTCCGACATCGCCGGTTCGTTGCGCACCCCCGCGCATTTCTGCGGCATTTACGCGCACAAGCCGACACTCGGGCTGGCGGCGAGCCGCGGCATGGTCCCGCCGCCCGGTCCGGCCCTGCCGGTCGAGCAGGACCTCGCCGTCGTCGGTCCGATGGCGCGCACCGCTCGCGACCTCACGCTCCTGCTCGACGTCATGGCCGGACCGGACCCGCTGACGTTCGGTGTGGCGTACCACCTGACGCTGCCGCCCGCGCGCCACGAACGGCTCCGCGACTTCCGGGTCCTGGTCCTCGACGAGCATCCGCTCATTCCGACCGGATCCGCCGTGCGGGCGGGCGTGGGCCGGGTGGCCGACGCGCTTGTCGACGGCGGTGCCCGCGTCGAGCGGGACAGTCCGCTGCTGCCCGATCTGACCGAAGCCGCGATGCTCTACAGGCAGTTGCTGTTTTCGGGCTCCGTTGCACGTTTTCCCGTCGAAGCATACGAGCAGCTGCGGACCCGTGCCGCCCAACTGAGCGCCAACGACCAGAGTCTCGATGCGGCAATGCTGCGCGGCATGGTGTGCAGCCATCGCGACTGGATCGAGGCGAACAGCCGTCGCGAGCTCCACCGTCACGGCTGGCGGCAGCTCTTCGCCGAGTTCGACGCGGTGGTGTGTCCCATCACGCCCACTCCCGCGTTCCCGCACGACCACAACCCCGATCCGAGGGAACGCCGGATCGACATCGACGGCGTCGAGTATCCGTACTTCGACCAGCTGGTCTGGGCCGGTCTGGCCACGATGCCCGGTCTGCCCGCCACCGCTGTACCAGCGGGCCGGTCGCCCGAGGGTCTGCCGGTGGGAGTGCAGCTCATCGGTCCGATGTTCGAGGACCGCACCCCGCTGCGGCTGGCCGAATTGCTTGAGCAGAAGATCGGCGGCTTCCAGGCACCGAAGTAGGGCGTACTGCCTGGGTTCACTTCATGCCGGCGGCAGGAAGCAGGGGCCGCACGGCCATTGACGGACTGCTGGGGAGGCGGGGAGGCGAAGCCCCATCCGCTGCCGCGACCGCCAGGCCCACAACGTGCCCGGCGGCTGGTCCACGCGGGTACCGTACTCGGATGATCCGCCGCTGGTACGCGGGTGGGGCGGGTGAACGGGGGCCGCGGCCCTGGACCTCAGGGTGAGATTTCCTCCAGCGTCCGCCCCGCTGTCTCCTCGCAGCACGCGGCCGCCACCAGCGCCCCCAGCAGTGCGACCCCGCCCAGCATCGCGAAGACCCCGGTCAGTCCGGTGCTTCCGGCGTAGACCGCGCCGACCAGCACAGGGCCCAGGATCACGCCGACGCGGTTGAGCGCGCCCCCGACGCTGCAGCCCAGCGCCCGCATCCGAGTCGGATACAGCTCCGGTGTGTAGAGGTAGAGGCTGATGTTGGAGCCGAAGAAGCAGACCGCGGCCAGTGACGTCCACAGCAGCACCTGGACCGGTGTACGGGCGCCCAGTGCGGCCAGGACGAGGAGGAGGGCAGCCGCGCCGCCCAGGAAGAGGGCGAAGATCCGGCGGCGGCCGATCCGGTCGATGGTGAGCGCGGCCAGCAGGCAGCCCAGCAGCCCGGAGACCGAGGTGACGGTCGAGTAGAGCAGCGCGTCGGGGAGCGAGAGCCCGAAGCGGGCCCCGTAGAGGGTGGGCAGCCAGGAGGTGATGCCGTAGTTGACGAAGTAGCCGGTGAACCAGAGGGTGCCGACGACGAGGGTGCGGCGGCGGTAGCGGCCGCTGAACAGGCCGCCGGTGCCGCCGGCCTCCGTGGTGGCAGGTGCGGCGGGTGCTGCCGGCGGCAACGGCCGGCCCGTCGCGTGTGCCACCTTCGCCTCGATGAGTTCCATCGTCGCCTCCGCCTCGGCCTGCCGTCCGTGCTCGGCGAGCCACCGCGGCGACTCCGGCACCGTGCGCGAGACCAGTACGCACAGCAGTCCGGGCGCGGCGGCCAGCGCATACATCCAGCGCCAGCCGAGCACCGGCACGATCCAGGCGGCGCAGAGCGCGCCAAGGGTGAGCCCGGCGGGGAACACCAGCTCGTAGAGGAGGACGAAGCGGCCGCGCCCGTGGCTGCGGATGATCTCGCTGATGAAGGCGGCCGCCACCGGTACCTCGCCGCCGATGGCGAGGCCCTGGACGAACCGCAGAAGGGTGAAGAGGCCCGGCCCGGGGCTGGCGGCCAGAGCGAGCGAGGCCGTGCCGGAGACGGCGATGCACAGCACGATGACCTTGACCCGGCCGATGCGGTCCGCCATGCGCCCGGAGAGTAGTGCGCCGCACAGCATTCCGGCCGAGCCGACGGTCAGGACCAGGGTGGACTCCGCCGTCGACAGGCTCCACTCCTGTCGCAGCTGGGGCATCGCATAGGCGATCAGTAGTTGGTCGAAGGCTTCGAAGAAGGTCACCACGCCGATCACGATGCGGACGGTGACATGCCAGCGCGACAGCGGGAGGCGTTCGAAGCGGGCCGCGATGGCAGCGCGGGTGGCGCCGCCATCGCGGCCCGGGGAGGTGTCGAGGCTCATCCGGGATTCCTCCAGACCCGCCGGTGCGGCGGGTGAGGGACGAGGGGAGGGGAGGGCGTCGGGGGTGCGGGCCCGTCTGGAGCTCGCTCGGGCTTTCCCGTACGTAAGCGCAAAGTTTCTAAGCGCTTAAGTTCTATCGACCTGGGGGGTGGAGTCGTCAAGGGTTTGACCAAAGGAAGTTTTTTCGTCGCAGACCCTTGTGAGGGAATAGTTAAGGGCTTAGATTTCTGGCGCTGAAGTAATCGTGGGGAAGTGGCCAGCTCTGCCCGGTGCGCCGGGCGGCTCGGCCGCCCCTCTCAAGTCACCGTCAGGAGGCCGCGGATGACCGTCGAAGAGCCGGCGCAGCAACGGGTGCCGGCACCGGAGTCCACCCCGGACGAGATCCTCGTCGCGGGGGAGTGGCGGCGCGGCAGCGGCGATCCGGTCGAGATCACCGATCCCGCCACCGGCCGCACCCTCGCCGTTCTGGCCAATGCCGACGCCGGCGACGTCGACGAGGCCGCCCGGCACGCTGCCCGCGCGGCCGCCGAGCCCGCCTGGCGCGCACTGCCGGCCCACGGACGGGCCCGGCTGCTGCACCGCATCGCCGAGGCGCTCGACACCGGAGCCGAACGGCTCGCCACGCTCCAGACCGCCGAAACCGGCAAGACGCTCACCGAGACCCGCGCCCTCGTGGCCAGCGCCGCCGCCACCTTCCGCTACACCGCGGCCGCCGTCGAAACCGCGGAGGAGGCCCTCACCCCCGCCCGCGGGGACTGCCTCACGATGAGCAGGTACGAGCCGATCGGCGTGGTCGGTGCGATCAACCCGTGGAATTCACCGCTTGCCAGTGACGCGCAGAAACTTGCCCCGGCGCTCGCCGCCGGCAACGCGGTCCTGCTCAAGCCTGCCGCGTGGACCCCGCTCGGCTCACTCGCCCTGGGGCGTCTCATCGCCCGGACGCTCACCGAACTCCGGCTCCCGGAAGGCCTGTTGTCCGTCCTGCCGGGGCCCGGCCGGGTCGTCGGTGACGCCCTCGTACGCCACCCGCAGGTCGGCAGGATCAGCTTCACCGGCGGCACGCGCACCGGCCGGGCCATCGCCCATGCGGCGGCTGAGAAGCTGATGCCGGTCTCACTGGAGCTGGGCGGCAAGTCGCCGACCGTCGTGCTCGCCGACGCCGACCTCGAACAGGCCCTGGCCGGCGTGCTGTTCGGGATCTTCTCGTCCACCGGCCAGTCCTGCGTCGCCGGCTCGCGGCTGTTCGTGGCCCGCGAGCGCTATCAGGAGTTCGTCACCGCCCTCGTCGGCCGGGCACGGAAGCTGCGTATCGGGCCGGGAACGGACCCCGGCACCCAGGTCGCGCCGCTCGTGCACCATGCGCACCGGGACTCGGTCGCCGCCTACGTCGACCTGGCCCGCGCGGAAGGCGCCCGGGTGCTCTGCGGCGGGACCGTCCCCGACGGCGACGCCTACCGCGACGGTGCCTACTACCTGCCCACCGTCCTCGACGGCCTGCCCAACTCCGCCCGTACCTGCCAGGAAGAGATCTTCGGCCCGGTCCTGGTCGCCCTGCCCTTCGACGACGAGGACGACCTCGTACGCCAGGCCAACGACTCGGTTTACGGCCTGGCCTGCGGGATCTGGACCCGCGACCACCGCGCCGCCTGGCGCCTCGCGCGCCGCATCGACGCCGGCACCGTCTGGATCAACACCTACAAGCAGTTCAGCGCCTCCACGCCGTTCGGCGGCATGAAGGACAGCGGTCTCGGCAGGGAGAAGGGCCGCGACGGCATTCGCGCCTACCAGCGCCAGAAGTCCCTGTACTGGGGCCTCTCGGACGCTCCGCTGCCCTGGGCCCAGTGACACCTCCGGAGGATTTGATGCCCCACCCCCCGATCGCCCGACTGCGCGCCCTGCGCTCCGTCGAACTGCTCACCCCGCACTTCGCCGAGGCCACCGACTTCTACCAGGAGGCCTGGGGCCTGGAGACCGTCGAGGCCGACGGCGGCGCGAGCTGGCTGCGCGGCACCGGCGACGAACATCACGCACTTCAGCTCACCCGCTCCGACCGGACCGGCCTCGGCCGGCTCTCGTTCGCCCTCGACACCCCCGCGGAGGCCGACGAGGCCGCCCGCCGGCTCGCCGCGCGCGGCATCCGGCCGGTGTCCGGGCCCGGCCCGCTCGACCAGGCCGGCGGCGGCTACGGCCTGCGCTTCCACGACCACGAAGGACGCCTGGTCGAGCTGTCCGCCGAAACCTGGGCGGTCGCCCCGCGCGGCCGTGACGCCGCCGTCCCCGTCGGCGTCACCCATGCGGTCCTCAACACCACCGACATCGACGCCTCCGTCGCCTTCTACCGTGACGTGCTCGGCCTGCGCGTCTCCGACTGGTCCGAGCATCAGATGGCGTTCCTGCGCTGCAACGCCGACCACCACTGCATCGCCTTCAACCAGGCCGAATGGGTCTCCCTCAACCACGTGGCGTACGAGATGAGTTCGGTCGACCACTTCATGCGGGGACTGGGGCGCCTCAGGCACCACGGCATCACCCCGCGGTGGGGGCCCGGCCGGCACGGCCCCGGCAACAACACCTTCTCCTACTTCACCGACCCGACCGGGCTCGTGTGCGAGTACACCTCCGAGGTCGCACAGGTCGTGGAGGACCGCTGGATCGCCAAGGTGTGGCGGCGGACCCCTGAACTGTCCGACCTGTGGGGCACGGCGGGCCCGCCGTCCGCCGAGATCCGCCGCCACATGGCGGGCTCCCCCGAAGGAGTGCGCGCATGACGGCCCGGAAGGTAGGACTCATCGGCTGGGGTGCCATCGGCCGCGTCGTCGGCACCGCCCTCGTCCGGCAGCAGGTGCCCGGCGCCGAGCTGCTGTGCCTGGTCGACAACCGTCCGCTGGGCGAGGCCGCGCCCGCACCGCAGGTCTCCTTCGAGGAGGCCCTGGAGCGCTGCGATCTGATCGTGGAGGCCGCGGGACAGGGCGTGGTCCGGGCTTGGGGCGAGCGGGTCCTTGCCTCCGGGGCGGACCTGCTGATCGCCTCGACCGGCGCCCTCACCGACGAGGAACTGTCGCAGCGGCTGCGCACCACCGGGCCGGGCCGGGTCTACTTCACCGGCGGCGCGGTCGGCGGTCTGGACCTCCTCCAGGCCGTACGCTCCCTCGGGCCCCTGGACCACGTCCTGCTGACCACCACCAAGCTGCCTGCCACCCTCGAACAGCCCTGGATGGGCGACGCGTTGCTCACCCGGATGCGGACCGCCACCGGCCCGGTCGAGGTGCTGTCCGGCACCGCCCGCGAGGTCCCGGCGCGGTTCCCCCGCTCCACGAACGTGGCCGCCTCGGTCGCACTCGCCGTCGGTGACCTGGACGCGGTCCGGGTCCGGGTCGTCGCCGACCCCGCCGCGCACCACACCCGCCACGTCATCGAGGCATCCGGCGCACACGGCTCCTACCGCTTCGAGGTCTCCCACCTTCCGGACCCGGGCAACCCCGCCACCAGCCAGGTCGTGCCGCACGCGGTGCTGCGCTCGCTGAGCGTGCTCGCCGGACGGACGGGACAGATCCTGTGAGCGCCCCGGTCCACACGGTGCAGGCCGGCGACCGCGGGCCGCTGCTGCTGTGCCTGCACGGCATCGGCTCCTCGTCGGCGGCCTTCGCCCCGCAGCTCGCCGAGCTCTCCGCACACGCCCGGGTGGTGGCCTGGGACGCGCCCGGATACGCCATGTCGCCCGACCCGCCGGGGCCGTTGGACCTCGACGGATATGCGGACACCGCCGCCGCGCTGATCCGCTCCCACGGCGCTTCCGCGCACGTCCTAGGCGTGTCCTGGGGCGGTGTGATCGCGCTGCGGCTCGCCGCCCGCCACCCCGGTCTCGTCGACTCGCTGATCGTCGCCGACTCCGGCCCGGGGTCGGGGACGGACCCGGCGAAGGCCGACGCCATGCGGGCCCGGGCCGAGGAGCTGGCCGGGCTGGGCCCCACCGCCTTCGCCGAGCGGCGCGGCCCCCGGCTCGTCTCACCGCACGCGCCGCCCGCCCTCGTCCGGCACGTCATCGACACCATGGCCACCGCCGTCCGTCTGCCCGGCTACGCCTACGCCGCCGCATCCATGGCCTCGGCGGACCTCCGCGGCGAGCTGGCGGACCTCACCGTCCCCGCCCTCGTCCTCTGCGGCGACCAGGACCGGGTCACCGGCATCGAGGCCTCCCAGGCTCTCGCCGGGGCCCTGCACAAAGCCGCCTACGTGATCGTCAAGGACGCCGGCCACCTGGCCAATCAGGAACAGCCCGCGCACTTCAACGCGTGGGTCCGCGCCCACCTCGACATCGTCACCGAGCAACCGAAAGGCCCGTCATGCCTCTGACCACGACCGCCTACGACAACGGCGACGACCTCGCCGCGTACACCGACTCCCTCATCGCCACCAAGGACTCCCGCGTCGCCGACTTCGACACGCTCTCCTTCCAGGAGAAGGCGGGCCCGCAGTACCGGCGCGGCCAGATCCGCTACGTCGGCTCCGGCGCCACCGGCAACCACGACGGCGACCGCCGCATCCTCCCCTCCGGCGGCTTCACCTTCTCCAACATGCTGCTGCCGCCCGGCGCCGAGGGGCCGGCCCATACCCACCACGACGTCGAAGAGGCCTTCTTCGTCCTGGAGGGCCGGGTCCGGGTCGGCATCCACCGCGGCCCTGACGAGGCCGAGTACCGCACGCTCGGCTACCGCGACATGATCGTCGTGCCGGCCGGTGTCACCCGCTCACTGAAGAACGAGGGCGACACCGACGCCTTGTTCTGCGTCGTCATCGGCACCCGCAAGCCGCAGGTGCCGTCCTACCCCGCGTACTCCCCGATGCACGGTGTCACCCGTGACTGACGCCCCCGGTGGCGCCCGCACCGTCGTCGTCACCGGCGCAGGCCGTGGCCTGGGACTGGCCATGGCCCGCCGGGCCGGCGCGGACGGCTTCCGGGTCGTGGTCGCCGAACTGGACGCCGAGCGGGGCGAGCGGGCGACGGCGGAGCTGCGCGCCGACGGCCTCGACGCCCGCTTCGTACCGTGCGATGTCGCCGACCCGCGGTCCGTCGACCGCCTGGCCGATGCGGTACGGACCGGTGGCCGGCTGTACGGCCTGGTCAACAACGCCGCACTCGCCAACGGCGTCGGCGGCAAGGAGTTCTGGGACCTTGGAATCGAGGCCTGGGACCGGCTGATGACCGTCAACGCCCGCGGCCCCTGGCTCGTGTCGAAGACCCTCCACCCGCTGTTCACCACCCCCGGCCGGATCATCAACATCGCCTCGGACGCCGCCTTGTACGGCTCCCCGCGGCTCGCCCACTACATCGCCTCCAAGGGCGCGGTCATCGCGCTCACCCGGGCCATGGCCCGGGAGCTGGGCGAGCGCGGCATCACCGTGAACGCGGTGGCGCCCGGCCTCACCGAATGCGAGGCGACCGAGACCGTGCCCGCCGGGCGGCACGACCTCTACCGGCTGAACCGGGCGATCTCCCGACCCCAGCAGCCCGACGACCTCACCGGCCTCGTCTCCTTTTTGCTGAGCGACGCTTCCCGCTACCTCACTGGACAGACCATCGCCGTCAACGGCGGCTTCACCATGAACTGAGCGACTGGAGCAACGAGTTATGGATCTGGGCCTCGCCGACCGCACCATCTGGGTCACCGGCGGCAGCTCGGGTGTCGGCCTGGCCACGGTCCGCGCCCTGCTCGCCGAGGGCGCCCGCGTCGCCACCTGCGGGAGGGACGCCGGCCGGCTCGCCAGGGCGGCCGCCGACCTCGACAGCGACCGGCTGCTGACCGGCGTGTGCGACATCCGCGACGCGGGCGCCGTCCACGCCTTCGCCCGGCGCACCGCCGAGACCTTCGGCGGCCTCGACGGGCTCGTCAACAACGCCGGGCAGTCCCGTATGAAGGGCCTCGACGAGGCGACCGCCGAGGACTGGCGCGACGAGCTGGAGCTGAAGTTCTCCGGCGTCCTCCACCCCCTCGACGCGGCCCGCCCGTACCTGAAGGCCTCGGACGCGGCGAGCATCGTCACCGTCAACGCGGTCCTCGCCAAACAGCCCGAACCGCGCCTGATCACCACCAGCGCCGCCCGCGCCGGCCTCCTCAACCTCGCCACGTCCCTGGCGGCCGTCCTCGCCCCGGACGGCATCCGCGTCAACTCCGTCTGCCTCGGCCTGATCGACACCGGCCAGTGGGCCCGCCGCCACGCGGCCGCGGACTCCGGCATGACCTACGAGGACTGGCAGGCGGAGCTGGCCGCCGACCGGGGCATCGCTCTCGGCCGGCTCGGCCGCGCCGAGGAGGTCGCCTACCCGATCGTCGCGCTGCTCTCACCGCGCGCCTCCTACATCACCGGCACCAGCATCGACGTCTGCGGCGGAGTCGGCCGCGGCATTCTCTGAGGAGCGCATCCATGCGTCACGACACCGGAGGCGATCTCCTCGTCGCCGTCCTGCGTGAGCTCGGTATCGACACCGTCTTCGGCATCGTCAGCGTGCACAACCTGCCGCTGGTCGAGGCCGTCGACCGGGAGCTCCGCTTCGTCCCCGTCCGCCACGAGGCATCCGCGGTGAACGCCGCCGACGCCTATGGACGGGCCCGCGGCACCCTCGGCTGCGCCCTCACCTCAACCGGCACCGGCGCCGGCAACGCCGCCGGCTCGCTCATCGAGGCCCTGTCGTCCGGTACGGCCGTCCTGCACGTCACCGGACAGGTGGAGTCACGGTTCCTGGGCAGCGGACGCGGCTTCATCCACGAGACCAAGGACCAACTGGGCATGCTGACGGCGGTGTCCGCCTACGCGGCCACGGTGCCGTCCGCCGGGGCGGCCGGCCGCATCCTGCGCACGGCCGCCCGCGCCGCGCGCACCACGCCCGGCGGTCCGGCGAGCGTGGAATGGCCGATCGACCTCCAGTACGCGGCCCATGACGACCCCGCCGAGCCCTGTGCCACGCCGCCGCCCCCCGCTCCCGACGAGGGCGAACTCGCGGCCGCCGGCGCGCTGCTGGCCGCCGCGCGGCGCCCGCTGATCTGGGCGGGCGGCGGCGCCACCCGGGCCCGCGGCCCCCTCACCGAGCTGCTCGCCGCCACCGGCGCGGGCCTGCTCACCTCCAACTCCGGCCGCGGCGCGGTTCCCGAGGACCACCCCCAGGTCCTGGGCAACTTCGCCACCACTCCGGCCGCGCGCGCCCTGCTCGCCGACGCGGACCTCCTCCTCAGCATCGGCACCCACTTCCGCTCCAACGAGACCGCCGACTACGACCTCGGCCTCCCCGACACCCACCTGCAGATCGACCTCGACGCCGCCGCCCTCGGCCGCAGCTACCCGGCCCGGCACACCCTGCACGGCGACGCCACCGCCGTACTGGAGCGGCTGCTGCCGCACGCACGGCCCGCCGAACCCGGCTGGACCGGGCGCATCACCGCCACCCGTGAAGAGGTCCGCGCAGCCCTGCACGACGCCATCGGCCCTCAGGCCGCGCTCTGCGACGCGCTCCGCGCCGCCCTGCCCCGGCAGGCGGTCATCGCCCGGGACGTCACCATCCCCGCCAGCAGCTGGGGCAACCGGCTGCTGGAGATCTACGACCCGCGCGACAACGTCTTCCCACGCGGCGGCGGCATCGGCCAGGGCCTCGCCATGGGCATCGGCGCCGCACTCGCCCGCCCGCACACCCCCACCGTCGTACTCGCCGGCGACGGCGGTCTCGCCGTGCACCTCGGCGAACTCCTCACCCTTGCCCAGGAACGCCCCCGCCTCACCCTGCTCGTCTTCAACGACGGCGGCTACGGCGTACTGCGCAACATGCAGGACGCCCACCGCGACCGGCGCTCCGGCGTCGACCTGACCACGCCCGACTTCGCGCTGCTGGCCCGCGCCTGCGGGCTGCCGTACCTGCGGATCGCCGCCGCCGAGCACGCCGAGCCGGTGATCACCGAGGCCATCGCCGCCGACGGGCCGACCCTCGTCGAAGTCGACCTGGCGGCGCTCGGGCCGATGAAGACCCCGTTCACCCCACCCGTGAAGATCCCCACCCCGTAGGGAGGCCGCCACCATGACCGCTCCAGAATCCCGCCTCGACCTACGGGTGCACCGCATGACCTGGGAGGCCGACCACGTCCTCTCGGTCGAGCTCACCCGGCCCGACGGCAAACCCCTGCCCGCCTGGGAACCCGGCGCGCACCTCGACGTCCACGTGGGCGGGCAGATCCGCCAGTACAGCCTCTGCGGCGACCCGGACGCCACGGACACCTACCGCATCGCCGTCCTCGACGCGCCCGCCTCCCGCGGCGGTTCGCGCCACATCCACACCCGGCTCCGCCCCGGTCAGACGCTCACCGTCACCGGCCCGCGCAACCACTTCGCGCTGGAGGAGGCCACCGGCTACCTCTTCCTCGCCGGCGGCATCGGCATCACCCCGCTCCTCGCCATGGCCCGGGCGGCCACCCGGCGCGGCACCCCCTGGCGCATGGTCTACGGGGGCCGCACCCGCACCTCGATGGCGTTCACCGGAGAACTGGCGGCCCTCGCCGGCGACGTGACGACCATCCCGCAGGACGAGGACGGCCCGATCGACCTCGACAAGGCCCTCGCCGGCCTGCCCGCGGGCACCCTCGTCTACTGCTGCGGCCCCGAACCCCTGCTCACCGCCGTCGAGGAAAGCTGCCCCGCCGGACAGCTGCGCCTGGAACGCTTCGCCGCCCCCGCCGTCGCCCGCACCGGCGACCGGACCGCCTTCGAGGTCGAATGCCGCCGCTCCGGCCGCACTCTCACCGTCGGCGCCGACACCTCGATCCTCCAGGCCGCCGAGGACGCGGGGCTGAGCGTCGACAGCTCCTGCCGCGACGGGATCTGCGGCTCCTGCGAGACCCGCGTACTCGACGGCACCCCCGACCACCGCGACTTCCTGCTCAGTGAGGCCGAGCACACCGCGAACGCCACCATGATGATCTGCGTCTCGCGCTGTGCCTCCGGCCGCCTCGTCCTCGACCTGTGACCCCTGGAGGCACCCATGACCGACACCACCTGGCCGTACCTGGACGTCCACCAGTCCCGTACGCACGACCCCACCCCTTACGAGTACAAGCTGGCCGCCACCCTCGAAGAGGTCTTCACCAAGGACGGCCATGAACTCACCGACGTCGTACGGGGGCTGAACTCCCGTCAGGTCCACGCCCCCGACGGCACCCCGTGGACCGAGGAATCCTTCCGCACCGAGATACACCGCCTGGGAGCCTGACATGCCCCTGTCCCGTCAAGCCACCGTCGAGCACATCTACGCCACCGGCCTGCGTAACCAGTGGCACCCTGTCGTCCCCTCCTCCTTCGTCGCGCCCGGCGCGATGCGCAAGGTCACCGCGCTCGGTGAGCCGTGGCTGCTGTTCCGCCGCTCCGACGGCACCCTCGCCATGCTCGCCGACCGCTGCCCGCACCGCAGTGCACCGCTCTCCCTCGGCATCCACCTCGGCGACCGGGTGGCCTGCTGGTACCACGGCGTCGAGGTCGCCACCGACGGCACCGTGAGCGCCGTCCCCGGGCTGCCGGGCTGCAACCTGGAAGGCAGGAAACTCGTCACCTCTCTGCCCGTACGGGAGGTGGGCGGCGCGATCCTGGCGTACTTCGGTGACGAGCAGCACCCCGAACCGGCCGAGCTGACCCTTCCCGAGCCGCTCACCGACCCCGGAACCGACGCGTTCCTGTGCTACGCCGAGTGGAACGTGCCCTGGCGCTACGCCGTCGAGAACCTCCTCGACCCGATGCACGGAGCGTTCCTGCACCACGAGTCGCACTCCATGTACGACGGGGACACCACCGCCAAGTTCCGGATCCGCGAGACCGACCGCGGCTACTTCTTCGAGAAGACCGACCAGCGGGGCGTGAACTTCGACTGGGTGGAACTGTGCCGCACCGGCGTCGACTGGGTGGACCTGGAGATCCCGTATCCCCTGTCGGCCGGGCCCGGCGGCCCGTTCGGGATCGTCGGCATGGTCTGCCCCGTGGACGAGCGACGCTGCGGGGTCTTCTTCTGGCGCTACCGCCGCGTTCGGGGCTGGCAGCGCGACACGTGGCGCTTCCTCTACCGGACGCTGATCGAGCAACGGCACTGGGACGTCCTGGAGCAGGACCGGGCCATGCTGGAGGCCCTCCCGGCCGACGCCGACCAGCAGGAGAACCTCTACCAGCACGACCTGGGGGTGGTGCGGCTGCGGCGCCTGTTCCGCGCGGGTGCCGAGTCCCAGTCCGTGACGAGCTGACCGGCGGCGGGCGACGGGTTCCGGCCCGTCGCCCGCCGGTCAGCCGTCGCCCCCGGCCTCCGCCTCCGTGATCGACCGCTCCAGCTTCGACAGCAAGCGCGCCAGCTGACGGCACTCGGCGGGGGAGAGACCGGCCAGCATCCGCCGCTCGTTCTCCAGATGCTCCGCGAACAGCGCGTCGATCTTCGCCCGCCCCTCCTCCGTCAGCCGCGACCGCACCACCCGGCGGTCCTCCGCGTCCCGCTCCCGCACGATCAGCCCGTCCTTCTCCAGCCGGTCGATGCGCAGCGTCACCCCTGCCGACGAGATCAGCCCCGAGTCCGCCAACTGCCCCGCCGTACGGCGGAACGGGCTGCCCGCCCTGCGCAGCGCCGTCAGCACATCGAACCCGGCCACCGACAGCCCGTGCGCCTCCACCGATGCCGTGAGCCGCGCGCTGTAGCGCAGGAACGTACGGTGCAGCCGCGCCAGCACCTCCAGCGGTGAGGTGTCCAGCTCGGGCCGCTCCCGCCGCCAGTCCTCGATGATCGACGCCACCGCGTCCGGCTGCGCCGCCGTCTTCCTGGCCATCCGTGGGTCCTCCCCGAGCTGCCCTCCCGGGCCGTGGCCACGGCCCGGTACCCGATCACCAGGGATAGTTTAGTGGTGAGAAGCCATGCCCCTAACCTTCCCGGTCTTCCGAAACCTCGTACCATCCATGGTGCGCCGCGCGCCCGTGCCTGCGGCACACCACTGCGTCACCGGGCGTTCAAACACCACTGCGGCGGCTTCACGCCCGCCTGAGGTGCGGATCTTCCGTACAACATCGCCGCCTGCCTGCCAGCTGCGCCCGCTCCAGGCTTGTTCCCCGGGTAGCGTCGTACACGTGACCACATCGTCTGTCATGTTCGTCAACGAAGGCATCTTCGGCGTCTCGGACGACGCCGAAGTGCCCATGGAAACGGTGCGATGGTCGAACGGCCTCGCCGCTCCGATGGACCACGGAGCATGGATCCTCACCGGCATCAACACCGGCCCCGTGCGAGTAGAGGCCCACTGCCTTGATGCCGCACCGCCCGTTGAGGCGACCGAGTGGGAAGAGGTCGTAGAGATCAGCGTGCGATCGACCGCGGGCGACCTGCGCATCAACTCCGGTTACGACATCACGCCCGACGCCCTCCCCGTGCTCAACCCTCACGGACCCGGCTGGTACCGAATGCGCGTCCACGCATCGGGGCGCTCGATCAACCCGGACGGAGTCAGTGACGAGCCGGTCGAGGACTACCTCATTACCGTCTGGCCCCAAGAGCCGGCGCAGTCCGTCGTCATCCGCTCCAGCAAGATGATCGACGAGGCACTGCTGGCCAACGCCGACACCACATCCGAAGAGACCATTACTCACGCCACCCCGGAGCAGGACGACACAGCCGAAGGAGACAGAAGGTCTGACACACGAGCACGCCTTCTGCGCTCACTGCAAGACGACTGACCCACGTGCTGCCGGCGCCTCCGGCATCGTGCACCGTGACGACCAGCTGGGCCAGGAGCTGGCGGAATTCAGAGCGCAGGACGATTGCCGGCTCAAGGGCGAGGAGTGGACTCAGCCGCTGTATGACTCGACACACGGTTGCCGGTGAACAGCCGAATGGTGGCGCGAGCTGCCGCATCCGCAGACCGTGAACTTCTCCACCCACAGCGGCTCAGCCCTCAACTCCCCGCACATACGGGGGAAATGCCCGTTGCGCAGTTCTGCAACACGCTTTACGTAGCACTACATGGCCTTGATCCGGCACCAGCCGCTCAACGGTCCCTACACCGGCAGGCTATCGAAGGCATCGAATGGCATAGTTTGTTAGGCATTTTCAGTAATTGGCAATGCGGTGCTCGGAGTTCCCACCCCTTGGTGAAAGGATCCGTTTTCGCCCAGGGCGAAGTCGACGCGGTCATGGATCGCCTTGTGCAGGGCATCCTCGGTGAGTTCCAGTTCCGCGAGAAGCTCACTGCGTGAGCCGTGGTCGAGGAACTGTTGAGGAATGCCGATCACGTGGACCGGAGCAGCGAAACCGGCATCACGCAGTGCCTGTGTTACGGCTGCGCCCACGCCTCCCATGCGTCCGCTGTCCTCCACGGTGACGATGTGACGGTATCCGCGAGCCAGGCGAATGAGCCCCTCCGGAACCGGCTTGACCCACCTGGGGTCGATCACCGTGGCGTTGACTCCGTCGTCGGAGAGCCGGTGCGCCACCCGCACGCAGGGGCCTGCCATAGCGCCCACGCCGACAATCAGTACGTCCTGGTGTCCGGATTCGTACAGTACGTCGACGCCGTGCCTGCGTTCGAGCGCGGGTACGGCGGGCTCGACGGCTCCCTTGGGGAAGCGTAGGGCTGTCGGCGCGTCGGTGACGTCGACGGCCTCGCGGAGTTCCTCGCGGAGCGTGTCGGCGTCCCGGGGAACGGCCACGCGCAGGCCGGGAACCATGTTGAGCAGGGACAGGTCCCACATGCCGTTGTGGCTCGCACCGTCACTGCCTGTGATTCCGGCCCGGTCCAGTACGAACGTCACACCGCACTGGTGCAGGGCGACGTCCATGAGGAGTTGGTCGAAGGCCCGGTTCAGGAAGGTCGAGTAGAGGGCGACGACGGGATGCAGGCCGGCCATCGCCATGCCGGCCGCCGAGGTGACTGCGTGCTGTTCTGCGATGCCGACGTCGAAGAACCGGTCAGGGTGGCGATTGCCGAACTCACTCAGTCCGACTGGCCCTTGCATGGCCGCAGTGATGGCGGTGACGTTGGGGTTCTCCGCGCCGATTTCGGCGATTTCCGCAGAAAATACGGAGGTCCAGGACTGGGAACCGTCCGACGACGCTTCGCCGGTGCGGGAGTCGATCCTTCCCACTGCGTGGAAACGTTCGGCTTCGTCTCGTTCGGCGGGGCTCCGCGTCCCTTCTCCGTGATGCAGTGGACGATGACGGGACTTCCGAATCCCTTGGCAAGACGCAGGGAGTTCTCCAGCTCGGCGATGTTGTGTCCGTCTATCGGCCCGACGTACTTGATGCCGAGGTCCTCAAAGAGTGCCTGCGGTGCCACGATGTCCTTGAGCCCCTGCTTGACGCCGTGGAGGGTCTCGTAGACCGGGGAGCCGACGACGGGCGTATTTTCGAGGATCTCCTTACCGGCCGCCAGGAAGCGTTCGTACGCCGGCAGGGTCCGCAGCGACGAGAGGTGCCGGGCCAGCCCTCCGACCGTGGGCGAGTAGGAGCGGCCGTTGTCGTTGACGACGATCACTAGGGGCCTGGAGTTGCCTGCCGCTGCGATGTTGTTGAAAGCCTCCCACGCCATTCCACCCGTCAAGGCACCGTCTCCGATGACTGCCACCGTGCACCGGTCGACCTCGCCGCGCAGCGCGTACGCCTTGGACAACCCGTCGGCGTAGGCAAGGGCCGTGGAGGCGTGGGAGTTCTCGACCAGATCGTGTGCGGACTCGGCCTGCGAGGGGTAGCCCGACAAGCCGCCCTTCTTACGGAGGGTGGAAAACCTGTCCCGGCGGCCTGTGACAATTTTGTGGACGTAGGACTGGTGTCCCGTGTCCCAGACGATGGAGTCCTTGGGGGAATCGAAGACCCGGTGCAGCGCCAGGGTGAGTTCCACCACGCCGAGGTTGGGGCCGAGGTGACCACCAGTCTGTGAGACGTGCTCGATGAGGAACGTGCGTACCTCTGAGGCGAGGCGTTCTAACTCCCCTTCGGACAGATTGTCTAGGTCTTTCGGGGAGCTGATCTCGCTGAGCAGCTGCGCCATGGGATTTCCTCTCTGCATCGTTTTTCTGGAGGTCACAGGGTGGCGAGGGCGCGCTTCAGCCCGGTGACGACTTCGGGAGAACCCGCGAGAAAGGCGTCGACCTGCCCGGCCCGAACGGTTTCGCAATGGCCGCCCGCGGCCTTCACAAGAGCGATACCGGCCGCGATATCCCAGATGCTGAGATTGATTCCGACATAGCCGTCCAGCGAGCCGTCGGCTACCGAGAAGAGGTCGCAGGCGGCGGATCCCACCCAGCGCCAGTCCTGTACGTGAGAGACCAGGGCCGGCACGATCTGCTGCAAGGTGAATGCCCGGGCGGTGGCATCGTGGCACAGGCCGACTGCGACCAGGGCTTCGTTCACCTTGACCGAGGAGACGGTCATCGGGCGTTCGAGGCTGGAGTAGATCAGGCCTCCTTCGGCGGCTGCCCAGTCTCCGTGAGCAGGACGAACCACGGCACCCGCGAATATCCCGTCGCGTGACTCAAGGCCGACCGAGACGGCGAAGTCGCGTCGCCCGTGCACGAAGTTCGTGGTCCCGTCGATGGGGTCGATCACCCAACGCAGCCCAGAGGTCCCTTCCCGCGCGCCGGTCTCTTCGGCGAGGATTCCGTCGCTCGGGCTTTGGTCCGAGAGGTGGCTGATGATCGCGCGCTCTGCTTCTCTGTCAGCGCGAGTCACAAGGTCGTAGCGGGCTCCCTTGCTGGCAACCGACTGGAGAAATTCCGCCGCGTGCTCATCAATGGCCCTGGCGCCCTCCTTCGCCGCCTCTAATGCCAGGGCTGCGTACGGCAGGTCCACGCCTCTCTTCATCGAAGTGACCAGCATTTCGTCTTCTCGCATCAAGACTCCATAAATCGGCGCGTGGCTGAATGAATCCTTTCAGTGACCATCCTTGCTTACGGAATGATCTCGCGCCAGCAACTTCCAGCGAGATCGGTGCACATGGCATCGATTGTCTTGATCTGATTTATTGGGTTGCGAGCACCCCCTGTCGGCGACAGGGCTTGCGATCTGGTGGCGGTGCGGGTTACTTCGAGTTACGCACCGGGCGAGATGGCGTCCGAATTGCGAAATTTGCTGCAATGTTTCTCGTATCGCTGCCGCGATTTCAAGCCTTGAGGATGGAATCAATCGAATCCACTTCCCCTTCATGGGGATTTAAGGTGCTGCTGTTTGACTCGACAGGCTCAAGGCTGGACGTGAGCAAGACGTCGTTTGATTTGGGTGAGTCGGTGGTAGTCGATGCGGGCTATGGCTATGCCCATCTCGCGCATGGCGTCGGATACGGGTCACCTTCGGAGCGTTCGCCTTTGTCGCGAGGGACTCGGCCACCTTGCTCGTGGCACCCACGCCTCCCTCGACGGGCTCTCCGCAGCGGCCGGTGGCTGTCGTATTCCGTCGGAGTGAACATCGCCGACGCTATCCACCAGGCCGTGCTGCAGGTTCGTGCCGCCGGGCCACAATCAACGCGCTCGGTCGTTTCCTCGCAGATGCCCGCGCCCACGACTGGCAACCGGTCCTGCCGCGAGACGCCATCATCTACAACGACGCTCCGCCTCCGCCGCCTGCCAAGCCCGGACCCTGCGTGAGCACTGGGAGAAGTCCCCCAAGGTCAACGCCGAAGGCGAAGCCGTCGCGCTGCCCGTGGACCATCCGCTTGCCGATGCGGCCTGGATGCGGTTGTCCCTGGTCCGAGCCAAGGTCTGCCTCCCCAACGGCTACTGCGGAGCATCCGTCGCCTCCGCGCGCTGTCGAGCACGCCGGTGGGTGGTGCGAGCAGCTCGCGGTGAACCGCTGGCAAAACCGACGACAGCCCGACGCACCGCAGCGCCTGCACCGACTGCCCTCTACGCTGCCGATCATGACGCAGAGCCCTGTTGAACTGGTGATCTTCGACTGTGACGGCGTGCTGGTGGACAGCGAGAGGATATGCATCAAAGTAGACGCAATGATCATGGCTGACCTGGGGTGCACGTTCACTGAAGCTGAAATCATCGAGCGGTTCGTGGGCTCGTCCACCGAGGTCTACACCGCAGCTGTCGAGGAACGACTCGGACGACGCCTGGAGAAGGGCTGGCAGCAGCGATACGAGCATCTCTACGATGCGGCCTTTGAGGCCGAACTGACCGCTGTCGAGGGCATCGCAGAGGTTCTGGGGCGCCTCACCACAGCCGTCTGCGTCGCCTCGAACGGTGATCACGCCGGCATTCGCCGAAGCCTGGAGATCGCCGGCCTGACGGGCCACTTCGAGGACCACATCTTCAGCGCGGCCGACGTCCGTCGAGGCAAGCCTGCACCTGACCTCTTCCAGCACGCCGCACGTTCCATGGGGGTACGACCCGAGCGGTGCGCGGTGATCGAGGACAGCGCATACGGAGTGCAGGCAGCTCGGGCCGCCGGCATGCGGGCCTACGGTTACTGCGGCGGCCTCACCCCGGCCTCGCGGCTGGAGGGAGCAGGCACTGTCGTGTTCGACGACATGCGCAACCTGCCAGAACTGCTGGCGGCCGCCGCCGTCTGAGTTCGTACTGCCCCTCGCCCAGAACTGCTGAAACAACCTGTCCATCTCGCGAAGCAGCACGTCACACCAGAACCTGCGATGGGGAGATCGACATAACTTCGAAGAGCAGGACGCCGTTGCACAGCAGGCCCCTTCTCTGCACTTCACCAGATCGAGTGGCGGCGGGCCCGTAGATGATCACGGGTGCGCTATCGATGCCTCGGCGCTCGTGGGCGGCAAGTTCCGCGAGAGGGCCTTGAGTGGAGCGTGTGTTAATCGGTTGATGGAGTGCGAGGGTTGGCGGACACTGCCGCCGGTGTACTCCGATGCTGATGCCGCTGCGCTGTACGACTTGCTGAACCCGTGGAACCCGGACCGGCGATCTGACGACCGGTTTTTCTTCCCGTTGGTCATGGACGCGGGGTCAGTTCTCGACGTCGGTTGTGGCACGGGCTCCATGTTGAAGCTCGCCCGTGAGCGGGGTCATCGCGGTCGGCTTGTCGGCTTGGACCCCGACTGCGCCGCGCTGGATCGGGCACGGTTGCGGGCTGACGTGGAGTGGATCGAAGGCACCGCAGCGGACGCCAGGAGTGGGGCGGGCTTCGAACTCGCCACGATGACCGGCCACGCGTTCCAGAACCTGCTGACCGATGACCAACTGCGGGCTTCGCTCAGTGCCATGTACGGAGTGCTGCGGCGCGGTGGTCGTTTCGCCTTCGAGACGCGGCACCCCCAGGCAAGGGCCTGGGAGGGGTGGACGCCTTCGAACCCGGACGACGTGGTCGACCTCGTCGATGATGCCGGCCGTGCCCTGCGTTACTGGCACGACGTCGACTCCGTCGTCGGCGACATCGTCACGATCCGCGGGACGGTGGCGAAGCCGGACGGCACGGTGCTTCGCGTCCTGAGCGAGAGCTTGCGGTTCCTCGACGTAGCGGCCCTGAACGCGCTTCTGGTCGAGGCAGGCTTCGAGATCGAGGGCCAGTATGGCGACTGGGATCGAGGTCCGATCACCGATGACAGCCGGGAAATCATCACCATCGCCTGCCGCAGGTAGCTCCTGCCTAGTCGGCTCCGTGTACTGCTGAGTCTGCGTTCGCCGAGATGCCGCATGGATCAGGGGGTCTCCTCGGGGCGTGACCGGCTGGCTCGCCGAGCACGTCGCGTGCAAGGAGCGGAGGCCGGAGCAGGTACGGGTGGAACTGCTGGCCCGCTGCCGGACGGGGAGCATCGAGCCGCCGACGCCGGGGCGCTGCGACCGGATCGTGAATGCTGCGCTGCGAGTGGCCGAGCAGACGCTGACGGCGAGCATGGCGCCAGCGTGTCGTGTTCACCGCATATCGATGACGACCCTGGCGGCTGCCCTGGCCGGATTGTGGCTGGACAGTCGATGCGGACCGCCGGAGCATGGCGCGCAGGCGCGAGGCCGTTCAAGGGGGAGACCGTCGGCATGACCGTGAATGATGGAGCAGAGCCAGGCGGACAGCGGCCGTGGCATAGGTCGCGCGCGAGTGGTAACTCAGGGGCGGCTGGGCCTGGAGGCCCCAGTGGGCCGGGGGGATTGAGCCGGGGGCCGATCCCCTCAGGGGCGCAGATGCCACAGCCGGTAAAGCGCCTTCGCGTGCTGATGATGGTCTTGGGCGGTATGCAGGCCGTCCTCGGACTTGCTCTGCTGACCAACAGTGTGGCTTTTGCCACAGCCATCTGGGGCGAGGGCGACGTCTCGACCCCGTGCTGCACCACGCCAGGCGAGGCTCACTCCGGGATCATCGTATTCGCCGGAGTGCTCGTGCTTGCGGTTGCCGCATGGGGCATCACTACCGCCCTGAAGTTCCCCACGCGCCACCCCAATCTGCGCGTCTCCGCCTTCGCCTACGGTTGGACGGCGCTGCCCTTCACCCTGGCGTTCTTCGAGGTGGTGCCCATTCTGGGAGTGATCTGGCTCGTGCCGGCCATCCTGGCAATCGTCCGCCCCAACCAGCCGGAAAGCCGTGCTTGGTTCGGTCATCAGCCACTCTGAGGCAGGACCGCGACAGCGGAACCTGAGCACCTGATACGCGGCCAAGAGCCCGACGATACCTCGGTTGGGGAGCAGAGTTCGGCAGTCGGACCTGGCCCCTGCGTTGGTCGCTACGTACAAGTCAACGACGGGCTCGTCCTCACCCGTGGGCGCCTCGTCTCTGCCCGCTGCCTCCGGCGGCATCCTCGACCAGGACCTCGTCGACCTGGTCCTCGTCCGCGACGGCGAACCCACCTACTTCCTCCCCCCTGTGGGAGACCGCCAGCGACCACACCCCCACCCCACCACCCACCCGCACCACCGCCGCTCCGGCACGCGGAGCGCACCTGGAGGACATGCTCCATGCCTTCAGCCGGACCCTGGGCAGCGGGCAGCTCCTGCCCTCCACCCCCGACACCATCGCGCCCGCAGGCCAGGCCGCCGGGGCGCTCCGGCAACGCCCCATGCCCCAGCCCATCCCGGCCCTCGGACGCTGGGCAGGGTCACTGGGTACCTGACGGGGCACACCCCCGTGCGTCCCCCGCTCGGCGAGCAGGCCATCACCGTGATCCTGCCCGCCGACTTCGCGGCGTTCTGCCAGCTGACCACGAGATCTACCAGCACTCCACCCAGCACCTTCTCACCAACCACGGCAGCGCGGCCGATGCCGTCCAGCGCGCCCTGGAGGATCTGACGGCCTCCTGGACCCAGCCCCTGGCCGACCACCGCCATCCCCTGGGAAGCCCTCACCCATCGCATGCAGCGCGCCCACACCCCTGCCACCACAGCCGCGAGTGCCTGTATTCCCTTGTCCCCACCACGAAAGCCGACGCCGCTGTCCTGCAACAGCTCACGAGCGACAGCGCCCGGCTGACTGGAAGCCGACCAACCACGCCTTCTGGTGCACCTACGCCGAGGACTACACCCACATGAAGTCCGTCTTCAAACTCACCACCACCGACGGCGAGAAGACCGCGCACCGCAGTCTCCGGTTGCTCGCCCCTGTCCAGCCGGGGACTCGTGTCTGCGGTGCTCCTGGCTCGAGCCGCGCCGTTCAGCAGACGACGGCATCCTGGTCTCAGCTATGCCGCTCGGGCCTTGCCCGGCGGAGCGTGTTCGCCAATATGGCGGTCAGCAGTTCGATAGATCTTGCCCGACTGGCGGTGAGCAGCGCGCTCCCGTCATGTGACACCGGGGGGAGATCGATGCGAAGACCATGGTTCCGCCGGTCCTTAGACCACGTCCGCCTCACCACGTAGGACGTGGTCTAAGCCGCTGCCGCACCATGCCTTACCCGAGGCGTCCCCGCTCCTGGCCGTCGGCCACCGTGGGTCTGCACATGGGCCCGGAGACCTTCACCTGTCCGCCGCGCTCCTTGCACGGCCCAGGTGTCAGGTGAGAGACCGTCATGTGCGATGCAGAGCGGGGGGAGACTGTTGGGCTCGCATGTTGAGGTGTCGCCTATTCCATGAGCAACGGGCCGAACCCGTCACCGCGAGTGAGCGCGAGGGCCTGCAACTGTCTCGCCTTAACCAGGTTGAGGATGGTCAACTACTAGGGTGAATCAGGTACTTACGACACTCATCGCAGTGGCAGGAACTCTCATCGGGTCACTGCTGGGGTACCAGTTCCAAAAGCGAGTCGCAGACCGCAGTGAACGTCGCAGCGCCGTTCTTGCGTTCACTGGCGCCGCTAACGAGTTCTTACGTAGCCAACACGACTGGTGGTGGCGAAAGCATGAGGATCATGGTGGCCCGGCGCACGTCGCAGCCAGAACGGAAGCCTTCAGGCTACGCGGCCTGGTCTTCCAGGCCGTTCACCAACTACACCTTCTCGTGCCGGATGACAGCCTGCGCTCACGAGCAGAGCACACCACCGAAATGATTCATGCCCTTCACCGGGCGACGGATCGCGAGGAACTGCGAGTGCTGACGGTAGAAGCGCGGGGGAGCCTCAACGCTCTGGTCGGGCAGGCTTCTGGGCAGATCAGGTGAATGGCGCTCTGAGTGCTCGCCCCCGGCGACGCGCGCCGCTGACCCTGCTGTGCATGAAGTCGGCTTGCGGCTGTATGCCTGCTTACGTCGATGCAACCCTTGAATGGGATCCTTGGATTTATTTCTTGACTTCATCCCAAGGATTAATACCTTGGGTTCATGCCAAGCAATGAGAAGCCTCGCCTCATCCCGACCGGCAAGTGCTGGTGCGGCTGCGGGAAGGACGTCGGCCTGGGTAAGTTCTTCGCCGCCGGCCACGACAAGATCGCCGAAGCAGCGCTCATGGCACTCAAGTACGACGGGTCCGTCGCTCAACTGCTCCACGCCCACGGCTTCGGCTCGCACCATTCCGTCCGCCACGCCGCCGTCACCGATCCGGACTGCTCGTGGGAGAAGTGCGCCGACTGCAACTACAGCGGCGCCCCTGCCAGCATCGCCAACCACCGCAAGAAGGATCATCCCGACCGGCATGCCCTCGCCCAGGCGATTCGCGCCCTCGGCGGCACCTGAGATCCGCAGCGTGCCATCAAGGCTCTCGGCGAACACGGTCACACGTGGGAAGACCAACGGGCAGCGGAGAAACGGGTCCGGCAGATCCTGCGCGACCTGTGCGTGGACGGGCTCATCGTCAAAAGCGACCCTCAACGGGCTGTCTACGACCTCGTTCAGGAGTAGAGCCGAGGACACGACGGTAGCCAACAGACACAGATCGCTGACGCTTCGGCGGTCGGCAGGTTACCCCTTGGGGACCCGAAGACCTTGACTGAAAGGGTGTCAAGGACTTCAGGTTCCCCGTCCGCTGACCGAGGTGCGGAGAACATTGCATTCCGGGCCGCTGCGTACCTGGTCGCCTCTACAGTTGCGTCATGGAGTTCAACTGGGGTGACTCGATCTGGGAACTGATGCTGACGAAGCGTCCCTCCGACACACACTTCTCGCAGTCGAGTACTCCGGGCGGAAAGAGCCCGCTGGCGCGGGACGACGACAACACGCTCAACACGCACGCCGTGCTGTTCGACGGCACCAAGACTGCCCTGGCGATCGCTGGCACGTGCTTCGCGCTGGGGGTCGTTGTCGCGCCGCACGTCAAGAGTGGGCTGATCAGCCTTAAGTCGAAGCTGCGCCGCCGGGCGGAGAAGACTGGCGACGCCGAGGCCCCCCTTCCCCTCACGGTCGTTGCGGAGGTCGAGCCGGAGCAGCCTGACCCCCCTCGACTGCGCGCTGTCTGACTGTCAGGCCAGGCGCCGGCGCGGGCCCGGCCTGGGTAGATCCGCACTACGGACTATCCAGCACCCTTGCCGCGGGTGCTCAGCCAGACCGGGCGCTCACCGCAGGCCCGGCAGGCTCCGCAGCTCACTGATCTTCAAGATTCGTGCGAGCAGCACGAACACCAGGAACACGGTGAGGCCGCCCGCAGCGAGGCCCAGAGCGGCTGCCCAGGTCGTCGAGGTGACGGTATTGGAGCATGAGCGGGCCACGAACCAGCCCAGCGTTCCCGCCGCGAGGGCTGAGGCCGTCAGCTTGCCGTAGGTGCGGCACAGTCGCTTGCCGTCCAGCCGGCCTTCGAGTCGTCGTCGCAACAGCAGCGCGGTAACGAGCAGGCCGATGGCGTACGAGGCGGCGTAGGCGCCGGCCAGGCCGGTGACTGCCCATCGTGGGGGCATCAGCAGATGGCAGGCGGTGGCCAGGGCAATGTTTGCGGTACTGATCCACACGGCCATCCAGAACGGGGTCCGGGTGTCCTCGAAGGCGTAGAAGCCGCGCAGCAGCATGTACTGCGCCGAGAAGGGGATCAGGCCGAGTCCGAAAGCCTGGAGCATCTGGCCCAGCGGCACGATGGACGCTGAATCGGCTGCCCCGTGAGCGAAGATCACCTGCGCCATTTCCGGGCCGAGGGCCACGAAGAAGAAGGCGGCGGGAACGATGACGACGCCGCTGATCCGCAGGGCTCGGGAGAGGTCATCGCGCATGTCGTCCAGGCGGTGTTCGGCGACGGCCCGGCTCATTCGCGGCAGCAGGGCGGTGACCAGCGAGACAGCGATGACCGACTGTGGCAGCGACCAGATGGTCTGCGCGTAGGTGTGGGCGGAAAAGCCCACGCCGCCCTTGGGCAGTGCCGTGTCTGCGGCGGAGGCGTAGCGGGTCACCACCGTGCTGGCTACGAGGTTGGTGAGGACGAACAGCAGGGTCCAGCGGGCCGCGCTGATGCTCTTGCCCAGGCCTGTGCCGCGCCAGTCGAAACGTGGGCGGAAGCGGAAGCCGGCGGCCCTGGCGAAGGGGATCAGGGCAAGGGCCTGGATCGCCAGGGCGAGTGTGGTGCCCGCGCCGAGCAGCGTGACCTGGGTTTGCGTGATGTCCTGGACTGAGTCCGGGACGGTCATCATGCCGAGGTATACGCCGAACATGGAGATCAGGACGACGTTGTTGAGGACCGGGGTCCACATCATCGCGCCGAACTTGTCCCGGGCGCTGAGCACTTGGCCCAGGATGCTGAACAGGCCGTAGAAAAAGATTTGCGGGAGCAGGAACCGCGCGAAGACCACCGTCAGCTGAAACGCTTCGTGGTTGGCCGGTGAGTCGCTCTGATAGAGGCTGGTGATCTGCGGCGCCGCCCACACGGCCAGCAGCGTTCCGGCTCCCAGCACGGACATCGGCGGGCGGCGGGCTTCTCGTCCATCACCGCGAGGGAGGTGAGCGCTTGCACCGCGCCGATCTTGTTCGCCGAGGTGCTACCCGAGATGCCGAGATCGAGGCTCTCGACCTCCGCCAGGGTCCGGGTGTTGCGAGGGTCACCGGCCGTGATCGAGACGCGGAAGATGTCGAACGGCTTCACGGCCTTGCGGTCGCGGTTGGCCGGGAGAAACAACTTCGCCTCCTGTTCGGCGGACAGGCCCTCGTAGACCATGCAATCCCGAAGGAAATCCGGGCCCTCCTTGTCGACCGCCACCTCCGTGGAGTGCTGGCCGTCGAGAAGATAGTGCAGGCCGTCCTCTCGGAGGGAGACGATCGCCGGGAGCAGCGCGAAGGGATCCCACATTTTCGTGAGCCGGGCCGTCCAGGCGATATCCTTCTTCCGCTGCGCGGCTGGGCCGGCACCCTCGCCAGTGTTGGTGCCGAAGAGGCGGGCAGAGGTCAGACTCTGATCGACATGTAGGTCTCCCACGCGGATCTCCGCGTAGGACTTTCGGACGCCCTTGGTCGGTCCGGACTGCGCCGGAACGGTCGCCGGCGTGGCGATGCGTGCCACGTGCCCCTTTGGTAGCGATCAGGTCACGCACAATAAACCATGGAAATTCTCGCGCGCCAAGATATCTGGTGCCTTGATATTCCTCGCACTCTCGCCGTCTCGGTTTTCCTCGTGCCCTGACCCGCAACGCCCCACCCGACAAGGGGAGTTCCACCGAATATCTGCACCGACCGCCCTGAGCGGCTCCTACGCTGGATCACCTGCACCCACCCGACACGGAGGACGCCGATGGAAACCCCAAGCCAGCCCCAGCCACTCACCGGCCCGCAGACGGTCGTGCTCGGCACCGTTGTGGCGCTCACCGTCGCGGCGTTCTCGGCCGCGCTGTGGGGAAACGCTGAACAGAGCGAGCGCGGCTTCCGGCTGCTCAACTGGCTGCACAACCGCAGCGAGACCGAGCTCCCACCCGCAGAGTCGGATCTGTAACGCTCACAGCCCCTTCTGTGTCGTACCTGCCTGCTGGAGCGTGGACTCCTCCCGCAGGCGCCGGATTTCGTTCCAGTGTTCCTCGTCCGCCGTCTCCTCGGAGCTGATCGCCGTCCGCACCAGCCGCATCGCGCCCGCCGCCGCGCTCGACAGTCGGCACCCCCACGTCGGTCTCGAAGGCGGGCGGCGTTGGTGGCGCTGGGGGCAGGGTTCGAACAGGTTGAGGGGCGGCCGGTGGGCTGACACGGGCTCGCCGGGTGGCCGGCGAGCGGCATGGTGCGGGGTGACTGCTACCTCGGACCGTCTGGACCTGCCTGCCCGGCGCCGTCGCCACGCGCGGCTGATCGCTGCTTTGAATCAGCTGATCGGTGCGTGTGCCGAAGCCGCGGGCGCGGTGTACTGGCCGATCGCCGCCGCCCCGCCGGGCCAGGACGAGGTGACGGTGGACCTCATGCCGGTCAGAAAGGTCGCTCTCTCCGCCGCCCTGCTGGACTTTGCCCGCGATGAGGATGATGCCCGGTGGCTGGCTGTCGTCGCGCGGCAGCAGCAGGAGGCCGTGCGGATATGGCGCGCGGTGCCTCGTGGCGCGCGCCCAGGAGTTCGTGGAGGAGGCCGGGCCGCCTGGCGTGCCGTTGCCGACGGTGGAGCAGGCCGCCGTGATGGACCTGGCGGGTGCCGGCGACGCGGTGGCGGAGCCGTGGCAGCGTGATCCGCAGCAGGCTGTTGTCCTGGTGAACGAGCTGGTGGCCGGTGGCGAGTTCTCGGTGGACGAGGTCCTCGATGCGGCGGTCGACGCCACCGTGCTGACCGGTCTGCTGGCGCTGCAAGCGGCGGGGAGCGCATCCGACCCAAGTGCTGCGGCGGAGCTTTGCGTGGGAGCTGTGCCCTACCTGGCGCTCGCGGTGGCCTTGGCGACCGCCGATCTGGACTGAGCGCGTGGAACGTGACCTGCGCCCGTCAGGAGATACCCAGCTCGCAGCGTCCCAGCGGATGGTGCCCGCATTGCTGGCTTTCCCTCGGCTTCACCCAACTCGAGAATGGAGCTGTTCCAACTGCTCTCCGCCCAGGGCGGGGAGGACGCCGAAGTCGCCCGGGACCTTGCCGCGGCACCGGCTCGCCGACTGCCCTCGGACTAACCGGCGAAGCCCCTACACGCGCGGGAAAATACACGGCCTAGATTCCGCTTATAGATCCCCTCAGCCCATTCGTGATCACTGGGAAATTTGCCGTCGACTTTCGCGGGGAAGTGGGTTAGGTTCTATATGCGGCGCCGCCGGGGGTGGCGCCAACAGGGGGAGTCGGGGGGCTCTGAGTCCCGATCCGGCATGCACCAATTCCCTGTTACCCCTATTCGCATGAAGGTATTTGTGCGACGACCAAGGAGTGACAGAGTGCGTCCTATTCTGCGCAAGATTTCGATCGGTGCAATGGTGAGCGTCGCTGTGGGGACGATGACGTTCGGAACTCTGGCGGGCACTGCCAGCGCGAGGCCCAACGGACACTGCGGCCAGACCTTCGACCCGACTACTGACGGTGCAACGGCACACTGGACCCTGGACTGCAGTGGGGGGCAGATCACCGTCAAGGGCTGGTACCAGGACGATGAGCTCGACGGGGACTGTGTCGGCGTGAAGGCTCACTTCGCTGATGGCTCGACGAAGCGGAGCGAGACGTGCGACGGGTGGGGCTCCAAGAAGAGCTTCAAGTGGACCCGCCCCGGGTCGATAGCCGACGTCTACCTGTACGAGTTCTGAGATAACCACCGCAATGCGCCCTCTTGAGTGGCGCATTGCGGGCTCATTGGCGCGTATCACATCTACTCGAATGCAGAGAGGTCGGTCAAGTCAAATGCCTGAATTCAGTAACCTCCTCCGCGGCAAGGTGCTCAAGGCCGGCGCTTCGGCCGGACTGGCGCTGGCGGCGGTCCTGACCGCCGGAGGCGCATCTTACGCCGCAGGTGATGCTCAGAGCGGTTCGTTCCAGACGTCCGACGAGCTCATGGTGCTGCAGTCGGCGCCGCGGTTCATCTCGGGCTACAGCCTCCACTGCGCTGAGGAGATGGCCAAGGACAGCATCACCGGTCCCGAGGCTGACCGTGTAGTGGCGACCAAGTATTCGTCAGCCAGGTACGACAGGGCCAAGAAGACCTGGAAGTACACTGGATCCAAGGTTGTTGTTGTGCTCAACAACAGCGGCTACTGCGTTACGGCCTGGCGACGCTAGCATCACCACTTCGGAGCCTGAGGGAATCCATATGACAAGCCGCGTAGATTGCCACCTTCGTTACGATCCAGAAGTTGATGTGGCGCTCTTGTCCTTCGTGAAATCATCGTCCAGTTCTGGAGGGCCAGCTCTGGAGTTTGATGACGAGACGGGATTGGCAGGTCTGGTTCGGCTCGGCGATGAGGGGGAATTTGACCACCTGGAACTTTTGGGTGCGAAGCAAGTAGTCCCTCAGTTCATGCCGAAGCTGCGCACGCCACCGTCGGGCGTGCGGGACTACTGCCGCGGTGTAGTCGAAGTATGGATGACAGCATCAGCGGAGCAAGGAGCGGTCCGCTTCGATCTCGTTGACACCGCTGCCGGGGGCGGTGAGTACGAGGTTTCAGTGAGAGCCGAATCGTCGTCCTCGACCGTTGCCACGTTGAAGTACGACGGAGATTCAGGCGTGCTCCGTTCAGTGACGCTTTTCCCCTCGGGGAATCTGCTTCGGAACTTCATCGGAATCACGTCTGACTGATCTGACAGAAGTTCGCGTGTCCCCTGCCCGGCTTCGGGCAGGGGACACGTGTGCATGGGCCGGCTACGCATTGGCCGGATCGTCCTTGGCCACTGTGCCGCGTCGGGGTACACACCTTCGCGTCCGAGATGCTCGTGATTTTCGCCAACTCGCCGGAGGCGCTGGGTCTTGTTGTGCTGCCTCTCTGCCCGCCGGCGGGCAGGGCCAACAACGTCCCCCCGGCCTCAGGCTGCGTGGGCGAGGCTCCGCTGACCACCGGTCCAGGGAACCAGCGAAAATCCGTCATATCTGAAAAGTGTTCCGCCAGTCCGGTGCACGGCTCCGCCATGGTGGATACCCGTCCGCAAGCAGTTCTCGTTCCGGCATTCGCCTACGGCAGACGAGAAAGAATCTCGAAAGACTGGAACCCTTTCCGGGGCTATGTCAACGTACAACACCATGGAAACGCAAGGCTGGTGTGCGGCCTACTCGGTGACCTGATGAGGAGTCTCTTCTGCCGATGTATGTGCTCCGGCTTGTTCAACTGACCGCACCAGTTCCTTTCACATTGGGCGTACTTAGCGCGTGGGCTGCGCACGCCCAATTTACCTACGGGGACTTCCTCTCCGCGGCCGTCTGTGTATGTGTCTGTGCGGCTAGCCCTATCGGAGAGAACTTGGTGATGCAGTGGGATGCCGCCTCGATTGCCGCATTCGACTGTGCTTGGCGGTGGAGTCGTAGCGGACTCAGGGCAGCGCTGCGTGTCGCTAGGAGGCATCGCGCGGCCCTGGCTTGTGCCTCTGGCATGGACAGCACCCGTCTGGTGACAGATGGCATTCCCTGCACGTGCCGCGCACGGTGTACGTGCTGTCGATCCCGCCTGTCGCTCCCCTTCTCTGAGCAAGGAACTCCCCATTTATGTGCCGATCCGCGATACCTCATGCCCTCATTCAGCCTGACCCGCCTGGCCCACCTGTATCCCCGTCTGAGCCTCCCCGTGCGGCACGCACAGCTCTCCTGACCGTTAAAGAGGCCGCTGAGTACCTCGGCCTCTCACCCCACAAGCTCTACGTGTGGCGGCACCGGCGGCAGGGGCCGCCGAGCTTCCGCATGGGGCCACGAGGCCGCGTCATGTACCGGAGAAATGCTCTGGATGCCTGGATCCGTGAACAAGAACAGGCCGATTCCCGCTCCAACACGACTCTGAGCCCGCTGAGCGCAGCTCCGCGCTCCGCGACGGATCCATCACACTGGCCGACTACATCACGATGCGCTGGGCCCCGGGCAGGGGAGGAGTTCCGGAAACCCAGCAGAACCAGGAGCGGAGGGCGCGACTTCACATCGTGCCGCATCTGGACCAGCTGCCGCTGCCGCTCAGGCGCATTTCGACGGCGGAACTTCGCGCATACATAGCGAAGTTGGAGTCCACCGTCTCCTCGGTCGATTACCGGCGCGGCGTCCTGTCCGAGTTGTCCAGCGTCCTGGATGCTGCCGTTGATGACAAGCGCCTCGCCCGGAACCCTGTGCATGCGAAGTCCGTGAAGTGGCCCAAGGCGCCGCGGGAGCGTCGAGAGGCGTGGTTGTTGGAGAGGGCGCTCCAAGTCCGAGACGTGATCAGTCCGCGAAACCGGGTGACTGTCGTACTCGGCCTGGGATGCGGACTTCGTCAGGGTGAAGTGTTCGGATTGAGTCCCGAGGACATCGACTATGCGAGGGGCGTGCTGCACGTCCGTCGTCAAGTCCAGGCGATTGACGGGAAGTTGTACTTCGCCCTTCCGAAGGGAGCCAAGACACGTACCGTCGACATGCCCCCCTCGGTGGCCCAGGAACGGAAGCGCCACGTCAAGGCGTTCCCGCCGGTAGAGGTGGAGCTTCCGTGGGAGAAGCCCGGGGCAGACAGACCGCGAAAGAAGTTGTCCCTGGGTCTCACTACGCGATTCGGCAACGCCGTGGCCGTGAGCACGTGGAACACCTACAGCTGGAAACCCGCACTGGCCAAGGCCGGCATCATCCCTCCGCGCCCAAAGGGGGCGAAGCCGTGGCAGTGGGAGGCGGCGCCGAAGGACGGATTCCATGTGCTGCGGCACACCTACGCCTCGATGATGCTGGAGGCGGGGGAGTCGGTGGTGACTGTGGCGCGGTGGCTCGGCACTCCTCGCGGGCTGTCACGCTCGGTTACTGTGCTCACTTCATGCCGGAGGCCGGAAGCAAGGGGCGCACCGCCATTGACGGACTGCTCGAGAGGAAGGGGGACCCACCGTGCCGGTAGAAACTCCCCGGATTCTCCCCAGGGCTGATCGCGGCGGGTTCCCCGGCTGGTGTGGGTCTGCATTTAATTGTGGATTGTAAGGCCGGTGGGTCGGATAGCCTGGGAAAATGCTGACAGAAGTCACAGCGACTCGCTACGTCACACCCCTGCGTGAGGGCGGCTCGCTCCCGGGAATCGTCGAGGGTGACGATCTCGGTACCTACATCATGAAGTTCACCGGTGCCGGGCAGGGGCGTAAGACGCTCGTGGCCGAGATTGTGTGCGGGCAGCTGGGGCGGCGGCTCGGGCTGCGGGTGCCGGAGCTGGTGCAGATGCAGCTCGATCCCGTCATCGGGCTGAGTGAGCCCGATCAGGAGGTTCAGGAGCTGCTGAAGAGCAGCGGCGGGCTCAACCTGGGGATGGATTACCTTCCCGGATCGCTGGGGTTCGACCCGCTGGCCTTCGAGGTGAGTGCCCGCGAGGCGGGGCGTGTGGTGTGGTTCGACGCGCTGATCAACAATGTCGACCGGTCCTGGCGCAATCCCAATCTGCTGGTGTGGCACGGCGAGTTGTGGCTGATTGACCATGGTGCGGCGATGATCTGGCACCACAACTGGCCCACCGCGGAGAAGGCTTCGGCCCGCCCGTACAACGCCTCGGATCATGTGCTCGCCACCTTCGCGCCGGACGTCGCCGCGGCGGCCGAGGAGTTCGCGCCGCAGATCACCGAAGAGCTGCTGACCGAGATCGCGGCGGATGTGCCGGACGAATGGCTGGCCGGCGAGCCGGGCTTCGACTCCCCGGACGTGCTGCGCCAGGCGTATGTGCGCACGCTGCTGGCCCGGGCCCGGACGATCAGTGAGCAGATCACCCTCGGGGAGCCCTCCGGGGACAAGCCCTCGCAAGCACCGGAATGGCTGGCGGCGAAGCTGCCGCGGAGGGCAGTGAAGTGACCGGACTGCACAACGGCCGGGATGTCTTCGAATATGCCCTGCTGAAGGTCGTGCCCCGGGTGGAGCGCGGCGAGATGATCAATGCCGGGGTGGTCGTGTACTGCCGCGCCCGGGGCTTCGTCGAGGCTCGGACCTATCTGGACGAGGCCCGGCTGCTGGCCCTTGACCCCACGGTCGATGTGGCCGGTGTACGGGCCGCGCTCGGCGCCGTCGAGGGGATCTGCGAGGGCGGCGAGCGGGCCGGCCAGGCGGCGGGGGACGACGCGGGACGCCGCTTCCGCTGGCTGATCGCACCGCGCAGCACCATCGTGCAGCCGGGCCCGGTGCACACCGGTCTGACCGCCGACCCCACCGCCGAGGCCGAGCGGCTGGTGGAGCTGCTGGTGCGCTGAGGAGCACCGGATCGCTGTTCGGGCGCCCGGCGCCGCCTTCGGGCGGGGCCGGGCGCTTCGTCGTGGCGCGCGCCGGGCCCCGTCCGGTCTCACAGGTGAGGTGGGCAACGGCGCGGTGGTGGGGCGTTGACAGCGGGTGGCCGGGCTTCTAGCGTCAGCCCTGCTCAGGCTACTAAGCGGTTGCTCACCCACGGGATCGGTGCGGCGGACCGCTTGTCGAGGTTTCGAGGGTGAGGAGAACCCGCATGTCCACCACCGAGCAGCGCGTCGCCATCGTCACGGGCGCGGCCCGCGGTATCGGCGCGGCCACCGCCGTACGTCTGGCCGCCGAAGGCCGTGCCGTCGCCGTACTCGACCTCGACGAGGCGGCCTGCAAGGACACCGTCGAGAAGATCACCAAGGCCGGAGGCAAGGCCATCGCGGTCGGCTGTGACGTCTCGGACGCGGAGCAGGTCGAGACGGCGGTCGCCCGGGTCGTCTCCGAGCTCGGTGCGCCGACCGTCCTCGTCAACAACGCCGGTGTGCTCCGCGACAACCTGCTGTTCAAGATGAGCGAGAGCGACTGGGACACGGTCATGAACGTGCATCTGCGCGGCGCGTTCCTGATGTCCCGCGCCTGCCAGAAGCACATGGTGGACGCCAAGTTCGGGCGGATCGTCAACCTCTCCTCCAGTTCGGCGCTCGGCAACCGCGGACAGGTCAACTACTCGGCGGCCAAGGCGGGTCTCCAGGGCTTCACCAAGACTCTCGCCTTCGAACTCGGCAAGTTCGGCGTCACCGCCAACGCCGTCGCCCCCGGCTTCATCGTCACCGACATGACGGCGGCCACCGCCGAGCGCGTCGGGATGGGCTTCGAGGAGTTCCAGGCCGCTGCCGCCACCCAGATCCCGGTCCAGCGCGTGGGCCGGCCGGACGACATCGCCAACGCGATCGCCTTCTTCACCGGCGACGCGGCCGGCTTCGTCTCCGGCCAGGTCATGTACGTCGCCGGCGGCCCGCTCAACTGACCGCCCCACCGACCTCAGGAGTCTGGACATGACCGAGCAGGACAGCGGGCTCCCCGAGCCCTCCGGCAAGGTGGCGCTGGTCACCGGCGCCAGCCGCGGTATCGGCTACGGCATCGCCGAGGCCCTGGTGGCCCGCGGCGACCGGGTCGTCATCACCGGCCGCAACGAGGACGCTCTCAAGGAGGCCGCCGAGAAGCTGGGCGCCGACCGGGTGCTCGGTGTCGCCGGCAAGGCGCATGACGAGGCACACCAGGCCATCGCCGTCGAGCGCGCGATGGAGACCTTCGGCCGCGTCGACTACCTCGTCAACAACGCCGGAACGAACCCGGTGTTCGGCCCCATCGCGGACCTCGACCTGGGTGTGGCGCGCAAGGTGTTCGAGACCAATGTCGTCTCGGCGCTCGGTTTCGCGCAGCGCACCTGGCACGCCTGGCAGAAGGACAACGGCGGCGCGATCGTCAACATCGCCTCGATCGCCGGTCTCGCGCCCTCGCCGTTCATCGGTGCGTACGGGATGAGCAAGGCCGCGATGGTGAATCTGACGCTTCAGCTCGCCCACGAGTTCGCGCCGGGCGTGCGGGTCAACTCCATCGCGCCCGCGGTGGTCAAGACCAAGTTCGCGGCGGCGCTCTACGAGAACCGGGAGGAGGAGGCGGCGGCCGGCTACCCCTTGGCGCGGCTCGGCGTCCCGGAGGACATCGGCGGGGCCGCGGCCTTCCTGCTGTCCGACGCCTCGGGCTGGATCACCGGTCAGACGCTGGTCGTCGACGGCGGTCTGTTCCTCAACGCCGGGGTCTGACGGCGCCGGGCGGGCCCGCGCGGCTTGCCTTGGTGTGCGCTCCACAAGGCAGAGTCAGTGGTGCCGGTCCTCATCAGGACCGGCACCACGCGCGTCAGCGGACCTGTCAGGGAGACCTGCCATGCACGACCGCACGCCGTACGGTCGTGGCCACCAAGGTCGGCGCCCGGCCGGACCCGGCCGGACCCGGCCCGCGGCAGCGCATGGCCCTCCCATGCCGAGGGCCTGGGAGGGGCGGCCATCCGTGGCCTGCCGCCCGAGATGCAGGGGGAGGCCGACGAGGAGCTCCTCGACTGCGCGGCGGCACACCGCCTGCCTGACGCTGACCGGCTGTGGGACGCTGATGGCGGGCGCCTGCTCCCGCACGGACGGAACGCTGCCGGAGCGCTACGACCATCCCGGCTCGGTGGCACGGCTGCGGGTGCCGGCGGAGGTCGCCGCGGAGTGCGGGGCCACCGTGAACCAGGTGGTCCGGCGTGGCTGATGGGCGGCGCCGTTCCCGTGGTGCCGGTGGTCGGCGTGAGCTCGGTGGCGCAGCTGGCGAATGCCTGGCGGCACTCGCTCTGCGGCTGGACGCCGTCCAGCGCCCCCGTCTCGACACCGCCTGAGGGGGCGGACCGCGGCTTCCGGGCCGGCCCGGTCGGCCCGCGGACGGCGTTGTCAGTGGTCGCCGGTAGGTTCGGGGACTGAGAACGCAACGCACACCGGAGGTTGTTGACGTGGTGACCGACATGCTGCCCGAATCCTGGCGCGGGGTCCTCGGCGAGGAGTTGGAGAAGCCCTATTTCAAGGAGCTGACCGACTTCGTCGAGCAGGAGCGGGCCAATGGCCCGGTCTATCCGCCCCGCGAGCAGGTCTTCGCGGCGCTGGAGGCGACGCCCTACGACCAGGTGAAGGTGCTCATCCTGGGCCAGGACCCGTACCACGGTGCGGGGCAGGGCCATGGCCTGTGCTTCTCCGTGCAGCCCGGTGTGAAGACGCCGCCGTCGCTGCGGAACATCTACAAGGAGATGAAGGAGGAGCTGGGCCACCCGGTCCCGGACAACGGCTATCTGATGCCCTGGGCCCAGCAGGGCGTGCTGTTGCTGAACGCCGTCCTGACGGTCCGCGAGGCCGAGGCCAATTCCCACAAGGGCAAGGGATGGGAGAAGGTCACCGACGCGGTGATCCGTGCGGTGGCCTCCCGGCCCGACCCTGCGGTCTTCGTGCTGTGGGGCAATTACGCCAAGAAGAAGCTGCCGCTGATCGACGAGGAGCGGCATGCCGTGGTGCAGGGCGCGCACCCCTCCCCGCTGTCGGCGAAGAAGTTCTTCGGCTCCCGCCCCTTCACCCAGATCAACGCCGCGGTCGCCGCGCAGGGCCACGCCCCGATCGACTGGCGCATCCCTGACCTGGGCTGAGTCGGCGGGCCCGGGCGGCGGGCCGGACCACCCGGTGCGTCGCACACACCGCGCGCAGCTCCCGTCCGGCGGTTAGCGTCGAGGGAACGAGCCACCGATGGTGTGAGCGGATATGGGAGTGCAGTGGTGGAAACGCGGCGGGAGGCGGCGCCCGAGGACGGGGTGCTGACCCGGATCGGCCAGGCGATCATGCTGCATCGCGGCGGCGACCGGGAAGAGGCACGTAACCGCCTCTCGGCGCTGTGGCAGGAGATCGGGCCGCACGGAGACGCCTTCCACCGCTGCACCCTCGCCCACTACATGGCCGACACCCAGGACGACCCCCGGGACGAGCTCGACTGGGACCTGCGGGCCCTGGAGGCGGCCGAGGGCTTCGTCACGGAGCGGCCCGCGGGCTCCGCCGCCACGCCGGGGGAGTCCCGGGTGGCCGACGGCCCCGGCCCCCGCCACCCCCTCGTCGCGCTCCGCGCGTTCTTCCCCTCCCTGCATCTCAATATCGCCGCCGACTACGCCGCGCTGGACCGGCCGGCTGATGCCCGCGCCCAGCTGCGGCGCGCACGGGTCTCGGTCAACGCCCTCGCCGACGGCGAATACCGCCAGGGCCTCCGGGACGCGATCGAACGGCTCCAGCTGCGGATCGACCGGGCGGCGGGGCACACGCCATAGGGGGACCCGCCCCGGGCCACCTCGGAGCACCTCACCCACGCAGCATCCCGTCGAGCAGTTCCGCGCAGGACGTGCGCAGGGCGGCGCGGGTGGGGGCGGCCGCGTGGAACTGGCCCGCGATGCAGGAGAACAGGATCCCGTCGCACCAGGCCACCATGCTCATCGCATGCCGCTCGGGATCGGCGGACCCCGCCGCCGCCAGCATCGCCGCCATCGGCTCCCGGAAGGCCCGGCCGGCCCGGTCGTAGACCGTCCGCAGCTCGGGCCGGCGGGTGGCCTCCAGGGCCAGTTCGTACCGGGCGAGGAGCAGCTGCCGGTGCCGGGAGAGGTAGCGGTGCAGCGCCAGCGAGAGCGCCTCGGCGACCACCGCCCCGGCGTCCTCGGTCTCGGCGTCCTCGGCCCCGGCACCCGCTTCGACCCGCCCCGCCTCGGCCCCGGCGTCCGCCCCGGCCCGCGCCGCCCCGGCCCGCCCCGCCGCGGATCGCTCCTGCGCCGTCAGTACGGCCGCTTCCCGCTCCGCCAGCCGCCGCACCGCGGCCTCCAGCAGGGCCGCCCGGGTGCGCGCGACATTGGAGGTGGAGCCCTGCGGCAGCCCGGCCTGCTCGTCCACGGCCCGGTGGGTCAGCCCGCGCATCCCGCGCTCGGCGAGCAGCGTCAGCGCCGCGTCGGCGATCAGCTCATGGCGGGGTGCGGCGGCGGGTGCCGGGGTGCGGTCGCTGCGGGCGTTCATACCGGGAGCCTAGCCGCCAACTACAGGTGTAGTCTTGACGCCAGGGGTAACTACGCATGTAGTTGACCCGGGATGCGGGAGGCAGCATGCGGCAGCACACCGCGCTCGTCATCGGCGGCGGAATCGGCGGACTCACCGCCGCGCTGGCCCTGGACCGCCGCGGCTGGTCGGTCACCGTCCTGGAGCGCGCCGCCGCCCTGGAACCCGTAGGCGCGGGTGTCGGCCTCGCCCCCAACGCCCAGCGCGCCCTGGACACCCTGGGCGCGGGCGACGGCCTCCGTGCCCTGGCCCCCGCGCAGACCGCGGCGGAACTCCGGCTGCCCGGTGGTCGCCGGCTGGCCCGTTTGGACCAGGCCGCAGCCGTCCGGCGGTACGGCGGCCCGGTGGTGGTCGCCCACCGCGCCGAAGTGGTCGCACTGCTCGCCGGCCGGCTGCCCCAGGGCGCGGTACGCACCGCCGCCGCGGCCACCCTGGCCGACCCGGGCGACGCCCGGCCGGACGGCCGTCCGGCGCGGGTGCGGGTTCAGGGGGCGGCCGGTGACGAGGAGTTCACCGCGGACCTCGTCGTCGCCGCCGACGGCATCCACTCTGCCGTCCGCCGCGCCCTCTTCCCCCAGCACCCCGCACCCCGTTACGCCGGCTTCACCGCCTGGCGCCTCGTCGCTCCGGCGCCCGACCGTCCCTTCGCCGCGCACGAGACCTGGGGCCCCGGCGGCGTATGGGGCACCCAGCCGCTGCACGACGGACGGGTCTACGCCTACGCCACCGCGGCCGTCCCGCCCGGCGGCCGGGCCCCCGACGGCGAACGGGCCGAACTGCTGCGCCGCTTCGGCTCCTGGCACCACCCCATCCCTGACCTCCTCGCCGCCGTCGACCCCGCAGCGGTGCTCCGCAACGACGTGTACACCGCGGCCGCCGCACCGCCCGCCTTCCACCGGGGCCGGGTCGCCCTGCTCGGCGACGCCGTCCATCCGATGACCCCCAACCTCGGCCAGGGCGGCTGCCAGGCCATCGAGGACGCCGTCGTGCTCGCCCACCTGGCCGCACCCGAGGCCGACCTCGCCGCCGCGCTCACCGTGTACACCCGGCAGCGGCTGCCGCGCACCATGGACGTGGTCCGCCGGGCCGGGCGGATCGGCCGGCTGACCACCTGGCGCTCCCGGCCGGCCCGTGCGCTGCGTGCCATGGACGGGATCGCCGACTGGCGGCCGCCGACCGGCACGTATGCTTCCGGCACGCGGGGCACCACCAGCGCGGCACAACCCAAGGAGCATGAGTGAAGGTCGGCTGCATCGGACTCGGCGACATCGCCCAGAAGGCGTACCTCCCCGTCCTGGGCACACAACCGGGGCTCGAACTGCATCTGCACACCCGCACCCCGGCCACCCTGCAACGTGCCGGCGCCACCCACCGGCTGCCCGCGGCCCAGCTCCACCCGGACCTGGACTCGCTGCTCGCAGCGGGCCTGGACGCCGCCTTTGTGCACGCCGCCACCTCCGCCCACCCCGAGATCGTGACCCGGCTGATCGAGGCCGGCGTGCCGACTTATGTCGACAAGCCGATCGCCTACGAGCTGGCCGAGTCCCGGCGCATCGTCACGCTCGCCGAGGAGCGGGGGGTGGGCCTCACCGTCGGCTTCAACCGCCGCTTCGCGCCCGCCTACGCCCAGTGCCGTGAGCACGCCCGCGATCTGATCCTGATGCAGAAGAACCGCATCGGCCTGCCCGAGGACCCGCGCACCCTGGTGCTCGACGACTTCATCCATGTCGTCGACACCCTGCGCTTCCTCGTCCCCGGGGAGGTCGACCACATCGATGTGCGGGCCAGGATCCGGGAGGGGCTGATGCAGCATGTGGTGCTTCAGCTGTCCGGCGACGGCTTCACCGCCCTCGGCACCATGAACCGTCTCAGCGGCTCCGCGGAGGAGATCCTCGACGTCTCCGGGCAGGACACCAAGCGTCAGGTCGTCAATCTCGCCGAGGTCATCGACCACAAGGGGCAGCCGAGTGTCCGGCGCCGCGGCGACTGGGTGTCGGTCGCCCGTCAGCGCGGTATCGAGCAGATCGTGCTGGCGTTCCTGGACGACGTACGGGCCGGCCGGCAGCCGTCCGCCCAGGACGCGTTGCGCACCCACGAACTGTGCGAACGGGTCGTCACCGAGGCGCTCGCGCAGACCGCCTGCTGAGCACGCGAAGCCCCGCATACCCGCCGGCGAGCACCAGCGCGCCCATCGCCCCGTACACCGCCCAGTCGCCGTACCGGGTGTACGGGGTGGTGCCTTCGGCCAGCGGCAGGTCGTAGACGGCGGCCGCGCTGCGGTCGGTGCCGAGCCGCTCGCCGATCTGCTCGCCCCGCGGGCCGTAGACGGCACTGATGCCGGTGAGGGTGGCGTGCACCATCGGCCGCCCGTTCTCCGCGGCGCGCAGCGCGGCCAGTGAGGCGTGCTGTGCGGGCGCCCAGCTCTCCTGGAAGGTCGAGGTGGAGGACTGGGCCACCAACACCTGCGCCCCGTCGCGCACCAGATGGCGGCTCATATCGGGGAAGGCGCTCTCGAAGCACACCAGCGGCCCGACGCGCAGTCCGCCCGCGGAGGCGACCGGCATCACCACCGTGGCGGTGCCGCGCAGCCGGTCGGTCGGGGCGGCCTTGCCGACCCGGGTCGCCCAGCCGAGCGCGGACCGGAACGGGATGTACTCGCCGAAGGGCACCAGCCGCATCTTGGCGTAGCGGTCCCCGGTCGGTCCGTCCGGCCCGATCAGGACCGCGCTCTTGGAGATGCCCGGCCGTTCGGCGTGCGCGGAGTCGGCGTTGATCAGCAGCTCGGCGCCGGTCTGCCGGGAGAGGGCGGCGAGGCGCTCGGCGAGCGCCGGGCGGTCCGCCGGGTCCTGGGTGAGGCTGCTCTCACCCCAGACGACCAGCCGCACCCCACGGCCCGCCAGCGACCGGGTGAGCGCTTCGCTCCGGGCCAGCCGTTCCGTCGGGGTGCCGGTCAGGTTGGGCTGGACGACGGCGATCCGTACCGTGCCGGCGGTGCGGGGAGCCGGTGACCGGAACCAGGCCGCGGTGACCGCCAGCGCGCACACCAGCAGTCCGGCCACGGCGGGCAGCCGTGCCGCCGGGCGGGCGATCAGCTCGGCCAGGGCGGTGTTCACTGCCACGATCAGCAGACTGACCAGCCACACCCCGCCGGTCGAGGCCAGCCGCAGGGCGGGCGGCACCTGCCACTGGCTGGCGCCCATCAGCCCCCACGGTCCACCCAAGTACTCCCAGGACCGGACCAGTTCGACCATCAGCCAGCCGGACGGCACCAGCACCAGCGCGGCGGCGCACCGTCCCGCGCCGGGCGCACCGCCCAGCAGCGCCCGCACCAGCAGCCCCCAGGGCGCCCACAGCGCACCGAGCAGCAGGGCCAGCACGAGGATGAAGACATGCAGGCTCGGCAGCAGCCACTGGTGAACGGCGAGTATGAAGCCGGTGCCGCCCAGCCAGCCGTCCAGCGCCGCCCGCCCGTACGTCGGGGCCGTCCGCACCAGCAGCAGCCAGGGCACCAGGGCGGCGTACGCCAGCCACCACCAGGACGGGGCCGGAAAGGTCAGGGCCGGTACCGCTCCGGCGAGCGCGGCGGCCAGGCCCCGTGACCAGGGGGAGCCGAGCCACCGCGGCTGCCGGCTGAGCGGTCTGTCCATGCCGGGCTCCCTGGTGCCGGTTCTCGCCGGTCGGACGGCCAGTGTGCGCGGGTGCGCCGATCAAGGAAAGGGGGTGTCGCCGCAACAGCCGATACCGGATCGCGACCGACAGCGGAGCCCTCAGTCCTCCACCGGCTGCACCTGCCGCCACTTCTCGTGGACGACGACCCCGGTCAGCCGCCAGCCTTCGGTGGTGCGGCGGGCGGCGAATTCATAGCGGCCGGCGCAGGTGTAGTTGGGGGCGGTCGGCCCGCCCCCGGCGTCCGACGCGGGGCCGGCGAGCCGCATCGGGTTGAGGTAGTCGGCCTGGACGGTGGCGGTGTCGCCGGGGGTGCCGTCCCGCCGGGCGAGGGTGACCCGGCGGTTGACGATCAGATGCTGCCGTATCGCGAAGTGCCGCAGCATCTCGGCGAGCCAGGCGGCCATCTCCTCGGCGCCGCCCTCGACGCCGCCCGCTGAGCGGTAGTCGGCGCGGCCGTCCGGGGTGAACAGGGCCAGATAGCCGGGCCAGTCGCCGTCGTCCACGGCGATGGCGTACCCGGTGATCAGATCGTCGATGGCGAGGCGGTCCATGAGCGTGGAGTGTTCCGCGCGCTGCGTCATCGCCTCAGTTTTCGGCATACCGGCGCCCCCGCCAAGAGGCGGGGGCTCACCGGCGCGGCGTCAGTTCATCAGGGCCGACTCCGGCAGCAGATCCGGGCCGGAGTCCGTGCGCCCGGCTTCGGCCGCGGCGGCCCGCCGGTCCTCCGAGTCGGCGAACTGGGTCCGGTACAGCTCCGCGTAGCGCCCTTCGGCCGCCAGCAGCGTCTCGTGCGTCCCGCGCTCGACGATCCGCCCGCCTTCGACCACCAGGATCAGGTCCGCGGCTCGTACGGTCGACAGCCGGTGGGCGATGACCAGGGCGGTACGGCCCTCCAGCGCCTCGGTGAGCGCCTCCTGCACCGCCGCCTCGGAGGTGTTGTCCAGGTGGGCGGTGGCCTCGTCCAGGATCACCACCCGGGGGTGGGCGAGCAGCAGCCGGGCGATGGTCAGCCGCTGCCGTTCGCCCCCGGAGAGCCGGTAGCCGCGCTCGCCGACGACGGTGTCCAGACCGTCGGGGAGCCCGGCGATCAGCTCCTCCAGACGGGAGCGGCGCAGCGCGTCCCACAGCTCCGCCTCGGTCGCCTCCGGCTTGGCCAGCAGCAGGTTCTCGCGGATCGAGTCATGGAAGAGATGCCCGTCCTGGGTGACCATGCCGAGGACGTCGCGCAGCGAGGCGGCGGTCAGATCGCGGACGTCCACCCCGGAGAGCCGGACCGCCCCGGTGTCGGTGTCGTAGAGCCGCGGCAGCAGCTGGGCCACCGTCGACTTCCCGGCGCCCGAGGAGCCGACCAGGGCGACCATCTGGCCCGGTTCGGCGCGGAAGGAGATGCCGTGCAGTACCTCTTCGCCGCCGCGGGTGTCGAGGGTGGCGACCTCCTCCAGGGAGGCCAGCGAGACCTTGTCGGCGGACGGATAGCCGAAGCGTACGGAGTCGAACTCGACGGACACCGGGCCCTCGGGGACCGCCCGGGCGTCCGGCTTCTCGGTGATCAGTGGCTTGAGGTCGAGCACCTCGAAGACCCGCTCGAAGCTGACCAGCGCACTCATCACCTCGATGTGGGCGCCGGACAGCGCGGTCAGCGGGGCGTAGAGCCGGGTGAGCAGCAGGGCCAGCGAGACGATCGCGCCGGGCTCCAGCTGTCCGCGCAGTGCGAGGAAGCCGCCCAGGCCGTAGACGACGGCCAGCGCCAGGGCGGAGACCAGGGTGAGGGCGGTGACGAAGTACGTCTGGACCATGGCCGAACGGACTCCGATGTCACGCACCCGGCGGGCCCGGGTGGCGAACTCGGCGGACTCGCGGGCCGGACGGCCCATCAGCTTGACGAGGGTGGCACCCGGCGCGGAGAACCGCTCGGTCATCTGGGTGCCCATCGCCGCGTTGTGGTCGGCGCCCTCCCGGCGCAGATCCGCCAGCCGCCGGCCGACCCGGCGGGCGGGCAGCACGAACACCGGCAGCAGCACCAGCGCGATCAGGGTGATCTGCCAGGACAGCCCGAGCATCACGACAAGAGTGAGCAGCAGCGTCACGATGTTGCTGACGACCCCGGACAGGGTGTCGCTGAACGCCCGCTGCGCACCGATCACATCGTTGTTGAGCCGGCTGACCAGTGCTCCGGTGCGGGTACGGGTGAAGAAGGCGATCGGCATCCGCTGGACGTGGTCGTACACCGCGGTGCGCAGATCCAGGATCAGGCCTTCGCCGATGCTCGCCGACAGCCAGCGGGTCACCAGCCCCAGGCCCGCCTCGGCGACCGCGATGACGGCGATCAGCCCGGACAGGCGGAGGACGAGGGACGGTGCGTCGCCGCCGACGATGGCGTCCACGACCCGGCCCGCGAGCAGCGGGGTGGCCACCGCGAGCATCGCGGTCGCCGTGCTCAGGACGAGGAACCACACCAGGCGGCGGCGGTGCGGGCGGGCGAAGGCCGTGATGCGGCGCAGGGTGCCGCGGGAGAAGCGGCGCCGTCCTTGCTGCGCGGTCATCGAACTGTGCAGGGCGTGCCAGGCGGTGACTTCCATGTCCATCGTGGCCTCCAGGTGCCGGGGTCGCGTCACGGGATCGCCGTGCGTGACCGGCGACATAAAGGAACCTAGAACCTCAACCAATCTTGAGGTCAAGTGATTCCGGTGCGCTCACCCGTCGGATTCAGGAGCCGGAGCGGCCGTCGAGCGGACGTTCCCATGTCACGGGCGGGTGCGAGCCGTCCGGGGACCGCACCGTCAGCCGTACGCCCGGCCGTCCGTCGGGCAGGGTGGCGGTGGTGTCCACGACGACCGACACGCGGGGCGGCGACGGCGCCCCCACCGACATCAGCGCCTGGTCCAGCGCGGCCAGCAGCTCCCGGCCGGTCCGCTCGTCCACCCGCGCGTCGACCGGGCCGACGAACTGCACCGACGGGCGGCCGCCGAGCGCCGCGCCGGCCGCCCGCAGCACCCGGGTGCGGAGGCCGGGCGGCGCCTCCGACGGCCCCTGCTGGAGCGCGATGATCGCCGTCCTGATCTCCTGGATCGTCGCGTCCAGCTCATCGATCGCTTCGCCTAGGCCCTTCTGCACCTCCGGCAGCAGCGCCTTGCGCCGGGCGGTCTCCAGCAGCATTCCGGTGGCGAACAGCCGCTGGATGACCAGGTCGTGCAGATCGCGGGCGATCCGGTCGCGGTCCTCGAAGACGGCCAGCCGCTCCCGGTCCCGGTGCCGGCCGACGAGCATCAGCGCCACCGCGGCCTGCGCGGCGAACTGGGTCCCCAGCGTGCGTTCGGGGTGGCTGAAGCGGCGGTCGCCGGACCTCCGGCACAGTGCCAGGGCGCCCAGCGTCCGCCCGTTGCTGCGCAGCGGCAGCAGCATCGTCGGGCCGTAGTGGCGCGACAGCGGGGAGATCGAGCGGGGGTCGGCGGCGAAGTCGTCGGAGAAGACCGCCAGCCCGGCGTGCAGCTGGTGGAGCACCGGGCTCGCGGGCGGTATCCAGCCGTGAAATGCCTCGGTCCGCACGTCCTCCGACAGCACCGTGGAGATCGTCACCACCTCCATACCGCCCTCGGCGTGCGGCAGCAGCACCGCTCCGGTGGCCGCCTCGGCCAGCTCCCGGCCCTGTTCCGCGACGACGGTGAGGGCGTGGGTGGCCGTGGAGCGGGTCTCGGGCCCGGCCAGCAGCGCCGTGGTCACGGAGGCCGCGCCCTCGATCCAGCGTCGTCGCTGCCGGGCGGCCGCGTGCATCCGGGCGTTGCTCAGGGCCAGCCCGGCCTCGGCGGCCAGCACCCGCACCAGACGCCGATCCCCGTCGCCGAATTCCCCGCCGTCGCCCTTCCCCGCGACGTACAGGGTGCCGCACACCTCCCCCTCCACCTGGATGGGCACCTCCAGCGAGGCTCCGGCGGGCGGCGCGGCCCCGGGGGAGACGCCGTGGCTGATCAGCTCACCCGGCCCGGCGCCGTCCGCGTCACGGAGGGCGACGGCGGCATGAGGCGCACCCGTGAGGGAGACGGCGGCCTCGGCGATACGGTCCAGCGCGCGGCCCAGATCATGGTCGAAGCCGACCGCGCCCCCCTCTTCCCACAGGTGCGGAAGCCGGGAGAACGGCCCCTCGGCCGGCGCAGGCGGGCTCTGCGCGGTCCGGTCGGGGAGATCTCCAGCGGGATCCGACGGCTTCAGGGCACACCTCACACTTTGCGGCGATCCGGCCAGTCTAATTCGCCCGAAAGTGTGCCATTGGGGCCGTACGGGCGAGGCGTCCGGCGAGGCCCCGAGCGAGGCGTCCGAGCGGGGCGCCCGGGGGCGATCAGGAGGCCGGTCGCGGGGGCACCGGGGCGGCCCGGTCCACGGTCCGGCCGCCGGGCCGATGTGCGCGGCCCGCCGACGCCGGAAGCTGCGATTTCCGGCCGCCCGGTGTCCACGGCCCCTCGCGGGTGTACGCGGCGCGCCGCCCGGGCGCATCACCGCCGACGTGCGCGGAACCGCGGTCGGCCGTGCCTCGCCCCCGGGGCCCAGCCCTGGGGCACCTGTCTCGGCCACACCCGCGAGGGTCGACTTTGAGACAACCTGCAGATGTCCCGGTCGCTGGGACTTGGAGGCCGCGGCCTGCGGGTAAGCCGTAGACAACTACCGACAGCAGCAGAAACGCAGGAACACAGCCGACACACCACTACACCACCCGAGACCCGGAAACGGGCCGACCCGCCCGGAATGCGCCGGGCGCCCCCCACACCTACCGAACGTCTCCGCCGCAGACGCGTGGCCATATCCCGCGCCTCGGCACGAAAGTGGGCCGGGCCGATGGATGAAGGTCAGTACTACCCGAGACTTGTGGGACCCAGCTGCGCGGCGGGCGGCACGACCGTCCTGGAACTCCGCGGTGAGCTGGACATCCTCGCCGTGTCGGTGCTGTCCGACCAGCTGGACGACCTCACCGGTGTCCAGGGCAGCGATCTCCTGCTCGATGTGCGCGCGGTGACGTTCATCGACTGCGCCGGTCTGTCGCTGCTCAGCCGCGCCCGCTACCGCACCCGGCAGCGCGGCGGCCGGCTGCGGCTGACCGGGGTCACCCACGGCGGAAGCGTCGCGCGGCTGCTGCGCATGACCGGGCTGGACGGCACCTTCGAGATCGTGTCCGACGGGGACGCCGCCGGGGAACCGGCCGCTCCCGCCGGATCAGCCGAGGTCACGGACGGTGCCGGTACGGCCGTTGCCTGACCGGCGCCCTCCGGTACGCCGCCGCCCGCCCCCGCGGACCGGCGGCGCGGTCATCGGATCAGCCCGGCAGGACCGCCTCGATGGCGGTGACCAGCTCCGCGGCCTCCGGCTCGGTCCGCGGCCGGAAGCGGCCCGCGACCTTGCCGTCGGCATCGATCAGAAACTTCTCGAAGTTCCACTGGACGTCGCCGGCCGTCCCCTCGGTGTCCTCGGTGCCCGTCAGCTCCGCATACAGCGGATGCCGGTCCGCGCCGTTGACCTCGGTCTTCTCGAACAGCGGGAAGCTCACGCCGTACGTCGCGGAGCAGAAGGTGGCGATCTCCTCGGCGGTGCCGGGCTCCTGGCCCGCGAACTGGTTGCTGGGGAAGCCCAGCACACTGAAGCCACGGTCCCCGTAGCGCTGCTGGAGCCGCTCCAGGCCCGAATACTGCGGGGTCAGCCCGCACTTGGACGCCACATTCACCACCAGCAGGGCCTTGCCCCGGTAGTCGGCGAGTGAAGCGGGCTCACCGGTCAGGGTGCGCAGGGGGATGTCGTACAGGCTCACGGTCATGCTCCTCGTCGCGGTTCCGCGGATAGGGACGGCCATCATCCGTCCCAACAGCGGAGCCCGCTCTGATCTTCCCCGGATCGTCCACCGGCCAGGACACCACCGGCCGCAGTTCCCCGGAGCGCCACTCCTTGAGCAGCTGATCGAAGATCGGCGTCCCCTCCTCGACCGGGCGGCGCGCCTGCGGAGCGGGGGGCGGCAGGGGCGGCGGCTGGCGGGGGAGCGCGATGCGCTGAAAGGGGTGTGCGGCGGGCTTCTTGGCGTCCATGCCCGGACTCAACCGGAAATAGGTTCCCCGGGTTGCGGGACGCGGCCGGGACGGCCCTGAGATGCCCCTGCGGTGGTGACGGGCAGAAGATACGTTCGCGCGGCGGCGGGACAACGGGCGGCGGGACAACGGGCGGAGGGGCCGGCGGGTATCCCGTCGGCCCCTCCACTCTCAGCAGCCTCGTGTGCCTCGCGACCCGGCCCCTGCCCGTCGGACCGGGCGAAGGCGGGCCGGGTCGGTCAGCTCCGGCACAGCAGCGAGGCGAGGACCTCCCGGAGCGCCGCCTCGGGGTCGGCCACCCGGCCCTCGGCCCGCCAGGCGACAAAGCCGTCGGGGCGCACCAGCACCGCGCCCTCCGGCGTCGTCCCGTGCTTCTCGGCCCAGTCGGCGCCCTCTTCGGGGGCCATGTCGTCGTTCGGCCCGGTGCCGATCATGTAGCACTTCAGCCCCAGGGCGAACTCCTCGTTGGCGCCCTTGGCCGCGGTACGCCACATCTCGCCGTCGGTGCCGGTCAGCAGCACGAAGGACTTCTCGTACAGATCGAGGGTCGAGCGGCGCTCACCGGCGGCGTGCAGCCACATGTGCGGGGCGCGGGTGCCCGGTTCGCCGGTCAGCCGCATCTGGTCGGGGACCACCGGCAGCTCGGGATCGGCGCCGACGACCGCGCCCTGCGGATAGCAGTACCCCAGGGCCACGGTGAGCACCCCGCGCTGCCGCCCGCCGCCCGCACCGGGTGCCGGGACGTACCCCGGGTGGCTGTGCTCGGCGGAGCGGGCCGAGGCGCGCGCACTGGTCTCGCGCGCCACCGGCTGCCGCTCCGCCTCGTACGACGCCAGCAGCTCGGGGCCCGCCCAGCCGTTCAGTACGGCGGCGAGCTTCCAGGCGAGGTTGTGTGCGTCCTGGATGCCGGTGTTGGAGCCGAACGCCCCGGTGGGGGACATCTCGTGGGCCGAGTCGCCGGCGAGGAAGACCCGGCCGGCCGCGTACCGTTCGGCGACCCGCTCCGCGGCGTGCCACGGCGCCTTGCCGGTGATCTCAACCGGCATGTCCGGTACGCCCGTTGCCCGGCGGATGTGGTCGATGCACCGCTCGTCGGTGAAGTCCTCCAGGGTCTCGCCCCGGTCCGGGTGCCACGGGGCGTGGAAGACCCACTCGGCCCGGTTGTCCACCGGCAGCAGGGCGCCGTCCGCCTCCGGGTTGGTCAAGTAGCAGGCGATGAAGCGGCGCTCGCCCACGGCGTCCGCGAGGGCCGGTGCGCGGAAGGTGATGCTCACGTTGTGGAACAGGTCGCCGGGCCCCGTCTGGCCGATGCCCAGGTGCTCCCGTACCGGGCTGCGCGGGCCGTCGGCCGCGATCAGGTAGTCCGCGCGGACGGTGCGCTGCTCACCGGTCTCCCGGTTCTTCAGGACCGCGGTCACGCCCTGCGCATCCTGTTCGAAGGAGCTCAGCTCGGTGGAGAACCGCAGGTCACCGCCGTTCTCACGGGCGCAGTGCACCAGCTCCGGCTCCAGGTCGTTCTGGCTGCACAGGCACCAGGCGGAGGGGCTGAACTTGGCCAGTCCGCCGCCCGGGTCGATCTCCTTGAACAGCCACTCCTGTTCGTCACCGGTGAGCGAACGGGCCTGGAGAATGCCGTGGTTGTCGGCGAGCGTGGACGCGGCCTCGCGGATCCGCTGCTCCGCGCCGGCCACCCGGTACAGCTCCATCGTGCGGACGTTGTTCCCCCGCCCGCGCGGGTGGCGGGAGGTGCCCGAGTGCTTCTCGACCAGCAGATGTCGGATGCCCAGACGTCCCAGGAACAGCGACGCGGACAGGCCGACCAGGGACCCGCCCACGATGATTACCGGAACCCGGTCTTCGGCGGTGGGATTCATTGCGTGCTCCAGCTCCAGGGGCGTGTACGGCAGATGGAGCACGAATGCCCGGCTGCGGCCGTGTTCGATCACGGTTCACCTGCATGGCTCACAGATCTCGCGCCACCCGTGGGTCCCGGCCACGATCGAATCCGGGACGCCCCCGGACACCGGGCGGGCCGCCCCCACCATCCGGCTCAGTCACCGGATCGCACCGGAACTGACGACGCACCACTGGGGCCGTCGGGCCCCGAAGGAGATGCGTAGACGATGACAACGCTGTCGGAACGAATATCCCAGTCAGCCTTCGACGGCTCACGGCTTCGGGTCGTGCTGCTCCTGGATCTCCACGAAGGAGCCCAGCAGGACTTCCTGGAAGCCTACGAGCACCTGCGCAACCAGGTCGCGTCCGTCCCCGGGCACATCACCGACCAGCTGTGCCAGTCCATCGAGAACCCCTCACAGTGGCTCATCACCAGCGAATGGGAGAGTGCGCCGCCGTTCCTGGCCTGGGTCAACAGCGAGGAACACGTCAAGATGGTGCAGCCGCTGCACGGCTGTGTCCGTGACACCCGGTCGCTGCGCTTCAGCGTGCTGCGCGAGACCTCGAACATCGCCAGCCTCGCGCCCGAGCCGCCCAAGGGACGGCTCCAGGCCAACCCCCGCGTCGGCGACGGAGTGGTCCGGCACGCGCTGACCTTCACCGTGAAGCCGGGCAGCGAATCGATGGTCGCCGAGATCCTCGCCGGGTACACCTCCCCGGAGGCCAGGGTCGACGACACCACCAGGCTCCGCCGCACCTCCCTCTTCATGCACGGCAACCGCGTCGTGCGCGCGGTCGAGGTGCAGGGCGACCTGGTCGCGGCGCTGCGGCACATCTCCCAGCAGCCCGAGGTCCGGGCCGTCGAGGAGGCCATCAACCCGTATCTGGAGCAGGACCGCGACCTCAGCGACCCGAACTCCGCCCGGGTGTTCTTCACCCGTGCCGCCCTGCCCGCGGTGCACCACGTCGCGGCCGGCGGACAGCAGCCCGACGGCATCAAACGGCATGCGCTGTACTACCCCGCCAAAGAGGGCTGCGGCATGGCGCTGGCCCGGATGCTGGCCCGCCAGGACGAACTGGCCGCCGACGACCCGTCCTGCCCCGTCGCCGGCAGCACCATCTTCCAGCGTGACGACGTCGTGGTCCGGATGGTCGATCTCCGTATCCCCGTCGACAGCGACCCCATGCTGTCGCTCGGTGTGCGCGGCCCCCGCAAGACGGCTGTGCTGCGGCGCCTCATCGACACCGAGGTGGCCGGCGGTCTGTCGAACGACCGTGAGATCGCGCACTTCCTGGAGCGCGCCGACATGGCCCTCATCACCGACCGCCGGGCACCGGGCGCCTGACGCCCCCGGCCGTAGGCAGGCCGCTCACCCCATCCAACCGCCGGCACCACGCCCCTGGAGGAACAGCCATGACCACGCACCGCCCACGCATCGTGGACCTCAGCGAGACCCAGCCCAACCGCCGGCGCGGAGGTGATCTGCGCGCCATGCTGACACCCAGCGCGGTGGGCGCCACGAGCGGCTTCATGGGCATGGCACTCGTGCAGCCCGGCGAGCGCATCGGCGAGCACTACCACCCGTACTCCGAGGAGTTCGTGTACGTCGTGCAAGGCCTGCTCGAAGTCGACCTCGACGGGGAGCCGCACCCGCTGCGCCCGGACCAGGGGCTGCTGATCCCCCCGTACATGCGGCACCGCTTCCGCAATGTCGGGGACGAAGAGGCCCGGATGGTCTTCCACCTCGGTCCGCTGGCTCCGCGCCCCGAGCTCGGCCACGTCGACACCGAGGGCGCGGAGGAGAGCACACCGGTCGCGCCACCGGAACGCACGGAGCCGGTGTCATGACCCGCCGCGTGGCGGTCACCGGCGTCGGTATCGTCGCTCCGGGCGGCGTGGGCGTGCCCGCCTTCTGGGACCTGCTGTCCTCCGGTCGTACGGCGACGCGTGGCATCACCCTCTTCAACCCTGAGGGTTTCCGTTCACGTATCGCCGCCGAGTGCGACTTCGATCCCGCGGCGCACGGTCTGAGCGAGGAGCAGGTGGCCCGCTCGGACCGGTACATCCAGTTCGCGATGGTCGCCGCGGACGAGGCGCTGCGCAGCGCCGGCCTGGACACCGAGGCGGAGGACCCCTGGCGGGTCGGGGTGTCGCTGGGCACCGCGGTCGGCGGCACCACGCGGCTGGAGCACGACTATGTCGCCGTCAGCGGTCACGGTGCCCGCTGGGATGTCGACCACCGGCCGGCCGGCCGGCACCTGGAGCGGGCCTTCTCCCCGAGTTCGCTCGCCTCCGCGGTGGCGGAACAGATCGGCGCCCACGGCCCGGTGCAGACCGTCTCGACGGGCTGCACCTCCGGCCTCGACGCCATCGGGTACGCCTTCCAGTCCATCGAGGAGGGCCGGGTCGATGTGTGTATCGCCGGAGCCTCGGACTCACCGATCTCCCCGATCACCGTGGCCTGCTTCGACGCGATCAAGGCGACCTCGGCGAACAACGACGATCCCGCGCACGCCTCCCGCCCGTTCGACGCCCACCGCGACGGGTTCGTGATGGGTGAGGGCGGCGCCGTGCTCGTCCTGGAGGAGCTGGAACACGCCCGCGCCCGCGGGGCGACCATCCATTGTGAGATACGTGGCTATGCCACCTTCGGTAACGCGTACCACATGACCGGCCTCACCCAGGAGGGCCTGGAGATGGCCGAGGCGATCAACCGCGCACTCGGCCACGCCAGGGTTGACGCCACCCAGGTGGACTACGTCAACGCGCACGGTTCGGGCACTCAGCAGAACGACCGGCACGAAACGGCCGCGGTCAAGCGGTCGTTGGGCGCCCACGCCCACAAGGTGCCGATGAGTTCCATCAAATCCATGGTGGGCCACTCGCTCGGCGCGATCGGCGCCATCGAGATCGTGGCCTGTGTGCTGGCACTCACCCACCAGGTGGTGCCGCCCACGGCCAACTACGAGACTCCGGACCCGGAGTGCGACCTCGACTATGTGCCCAAGACGGCCCGGGAGCTGCCGCTGCGTTCGGTGCTCTCGGTCGGCAGCGGCTTCGGTGGATTCCAGTCAGCGGTGGTACTGACCCGACAGGGTGGGAGGGCATCATGAGCTCCCCGGAAGAACGTCGTTCCGTCGTCACCGGCATCGGTGTCATCGCCCCCAACGGGGTGAGCACCGAGACCTTCTGGAAGGCGACGGTGGAGGGCATCAGCGTCCTCGACCGCGTCACCCGTGAGGGGTGTGAGCATCTGCCCCTCAAGGTCGCCGGTGAGGTGCGGGGCTTCGATCCGGCGGATCTGATCGAGGAGCGCTACCTCGTCCAGACCGACCGGTTCACCCACTTCGCCATGGCGGCGGCCAACCTCGCGCTGGACGACGCCCGGCTCGGCCGTGCCGACTACAACGACTCACCGTTCGCGGTGGGAGTCGTCACGGCCGCCGGATCGGGCGGTGGCGAGTTCGGCCAGCGGGAGCTGCAACGGCTCTGGGGCCAGGGCTCCCGCCATGTCGGCCCGTACCAGTCCATCGCCTGGTTCTACGCGGCGAGCACCGGCCAGATCTCCATCCGCGGCGGCTTCAAGGGGCCGTGCGGAGTCGTGGCCAGCGACGAGGCGGGCGGGCTGGACGCCCTGGCGCACGCCGCCCGCACCATCCGGCGCGGCACCGACGCCGTCGTCGTGGGTGCCGCCGAGGCACCACTGGCCCCCTACTCGGTCGTCTGCCAGCTCGGCTACGACGATCTGAGCAAGCTCGACGATCCGGCCCGCGCCTACCGCCCGTTCACCAGCGGCGCGTGCGGCTTCGTGCCCGCCGAGGGCGGCGCGATGCTGATCGTCGAGGAGGAGGCGGCGGCCGAGAGCCGCGGGGCGAGTGTCCGGGCCGTGCTGGCCGGGCATGCCGCGACCTTCACCGGGGCCTCCCTGTGGGAGGAGTCCCGGGCCGGGCTCGCCCATGCGATCCGTCGCGCGCTGGAGGATGCGCGGTGCGCCCCGGAGGAGATCGATGTGGTGTTCGCGGACGCGCTCGGCGTTCCTGCGGCCGACCGGGCCGAGGCGCTGGCGCTGGCGGACGCCCTGGGCCGGCACGCCTCGCAGGTCCCGGTGACCGCACCCAAGACGGGCACCGGCCGGGCGTATTGCGGCGCCCCCGTCCTGGACACCGCGGCCGCGGTGCTCGCGATGGAGTACGGCGTCGTGCCGCCCACCCCCAACGTCGTCGACGTATGCCACGACCTTGACGTGGTGACCGGCCGGGCCCGCCCGGCCGAGTTGCGGACGGCGCTGGTGCTGAGCCGGGGACTGATGGGCTCGAACGCGGCGATGGTGCTGCGGAAGGGCTCCGGGTCCCCCTCATGAGAAGGAGAACCTCAGATGACCGCTCAACTGACGCTCAATGAGCTGGCCGCGCTGATGAAGTCCGCGGCCGGCCTCACCGTCGACCCCAAGGAGCTGGCGAACCGGCAGGACGCGACCTTCGCGGACTTCGGCCTCGACTCGCTCGGCCTCCTCGGCATCGTGGGCGAGCTGGAGAACCGTCAGGGCCGGCCGATGCCGACCGACGCGGAGCGCTGCAAGACGCCGCGCGACTTCCTCGCCCTCGTCAACACCGCCAATGACACCGTGCCTACGACAGGAGCATGACATGCCCGGCCACACCGAGAACGACATCACCATCGCGGCGCCCCTCGACCTCGTCTGGGACATCACCAACGACATCGAGAACTGGCCGCAGCTGTTCAGCGAGTACGCCTCGGTCGAGGTGCTGTCCAGGGAAGGCGACAAGACCACCTTCCGGCTGACGATGCACCCGGACGACAACGGCACGGTCTGGAGCTGGGTCTCCGAGCGGGTCGTCGACCGCAAGAACCGCTCGGTCCGCGCCCGCCGCGTCGAGACCGGCCCGTTCGCGCACATGGACATCCACTGGAAGTACGCCGAGATCCCGGGCGGCACCTCGATGCACTGGACCCAGGACTTCGCGATGAAGCCCGACGCGCCGGTCGACGACAAGGGCATGACCGAGCTCATCAACCGCAACTCCCGGATCCAGCTGGAGCTCATCCGGGACCGGATCGAGCAGCGGGACCGCGAGCTCCGGTCCGCCACCGTCAGCTGACGGCCCACCAGGCCGCGTTCGGACCGCCTGCCGGCGGCAACGAAGGGACCCCTGATGCATCACGCTCTGATCGTCGCGCGGATGAAACCCGGTTCGGCTCCGGACATCGCCGAGGTCTTCAAGGCCTCCGACCGTACGGAACTGCCCCACCTGGTCGGCGTCTCGCGGCGGACCCTCTTCCAGTTCGGTGACGTGTATCTGCACCTCATCGAATCCGACCGGCCGCCCGGCCCGGAGATCGCCAAGGTGACGGAACACCCCGAATTCCGCGCCGTCAGCGACCAGCTGTCCGCCTTCGTCAGCGCTTACGACCCGGAGACCTGGCGAAGCCCCAAGGACGCGATGGCCCAGCAGTTCTACAGCTGGCAGCGCGACGGCAGCAGCTGACGCGCACGCGGAGCCGAGGCGATCCCCCGGCTCTCGCGCATCCCCGGACCGGGGCAAGGTCGCCCGGCGAGGAGCAGTCTCCTCACCGGGCGACCTGCCGTGCCCGGACCGCTCATTCAGGGACGGTGCACTCGAAGGCGTGCAGATACGGGTTGACGACCAGGATCTCGCCGACCTTCAGGCCGGCTTCGGCCATCCGGCTGACCAGGCTCGCTTTGGTGTGCTTGGCGCCACCGACATTGAGCAGCAGCAGCAGATCCATGGCGGTGGTGAACTTCATGGAGGGACTGTCATCGACGAGGTTCTCGATGATGACGACCCGGGCGCCGGGACGGGCGGCCCTGACGACGTTCCGCAGGGTTCTGCGGGTGCTCTCGTCGTCCCACTCCAGGATGTTCTTGATGATGTAGACATCGGCCTGGACCGGGATGTCGTCGCGGCAGTCGCCGGGCACGATCCGTACCCGTGCGGCCAGCGCGCCGCCGTCCGACAGCCGCGGGTCCGGGTTCGCCACGACCTTGGGCAGATCGAGCAGCGTGCCTTCGAGCCTGGGGTGCTTCTCCAGCAGGCTGGCGAGGACATGGCCCTGGCCACCGCCGATGTCCGCCACCGAGGTCGCCCCGGTCAGATCGAGCAGCCCCGCGATGTCCTGTGCCGACTGCTTGCTGGACGTGGTCATCGCCCGGTTGAAGACCTCGGCGGACTCCCGTGCGTCCTCGTGCAGGTAGTCGAAGAACCCCTTGCCGTACAGCTCGTCGAAGACGCTGTGGCCGGAGCGCACCGCGTCGTCCAGCCGCGGCCAGGCCTCCCAGGTCCACGGCTCCGTGCACCACAGGGAGATGTAGCGCAGGCTGTTCGGGGTGTCCTCCCGCAGCAGCCGGGACATCTCCGTGTGGACGTACTTCCCGTCGTCGGTCTCGGCGAAGATCCCGTAGCAGGACAGCGCGCGCAGCAGCCGGTCCAGCGGCCGCGGCTCGGTCTGCACCGCGGCGGCCAGTTCCTCCGCGGTGGTGGGCCGGTCGCCCAGCGCGTCGGCGACGCCGAGGCGCGCCGCCGCCCGTACGGCCGCCGCACAAGCGGCTCCGAAGATCAGCTCCCGGAGCCGCATCGCGGGTGGGGGAGTGGAGCTTACGGTGGTCATTGCGCCTCTATTCTCCCGATGCCGACGGGGTCAGCCCGTCCCGGTGCAGCCGCCGGCACAGCCCAGCCGGCTCCGAGGTCCGGCAGACGTTGCGGATGAACCGGTTGCCCTTGCCGGGGAGGTCCCGGTTGGCCAGGTCCACCGGCCTGTTGTGCAGCACGATGTTGTGGCTGATGACGTTGTGGTGGTTGAGCACCTTCACGAAGCTGTGGAAGAGCACGACACCACCGGAGAGCGGGGACTTGCCGTGGTGGTCCCGGATCACGTTGCGCCGTACCAGCACGTGCTCGGCGCCGGTGAGCACGATGCCGGAGCCCTGGATGTCCGGCAGCCGGCTGTTGCCGCGGCAGAACTTGTTGTTCTTGTAGATGGAGTTGTTCCGTACCGTCAGCGCGCCGGCCTGGGGACGGGACTCGTCACCGACGACGAACACCCCACCGCAGTTCCTGGTGATGGTGTTGTAGCCGACCGTCAGGTTCCTGACCCGCCGGATCGTGACGCCGATGCGGTTCCCCGCGAGGTAGTTGTCGCTGATCAGGGCGCCCCGGGTGTCGGCGCCGCCGCCCTCTTCCTTGGTCTTGTTCGCGAGGAAGATGCCCGCGTCGCCGTTGTCGATGGCGGAGTTGTCGCGGAACACACCGCGGATGGACTTCTCCTGCGCGATGCCCCACACGCCGTTCTTCCGCACGGTCACGTGGACCACCGAGAGCCGGTCGGTCCCGGAGGCGAAGATCCCGTTCTTCTTGAAGCCCCGGACGGTCAGCGAGCGGATCGTGACGTCCCGCAGCGTCCTGCCCTTCCCGACGACACAGATACCGTTGCCGTCCTTCCCGCAGGCGTTCGCGGCCCGTCTGCCCGACGGGGCGATCACCGTCTTGCGGCCCGCGCCGACCAGGCGCAGCCGTGACTTGTTGATCAGCACGCTCTCCCGGTAGACGCCGGGCCGGAGGACGATGGTGTCGCCCGGCCGCGCCCTGTCCACCGCGCGCTGGATCGATTCGCCTGCGTGGACGACATGGCGTCCGGAAGCGTCGCACGGTGACGCGGCACCCAGACCGCCGATCATCATCGCGGCGACGCAGCCCATGTATTTCATCTGTCGTAGCACCATGAGGCGAAGCTATGGGTGATCACTCCGGCTCGCCACACATGGTGAGCCGATCGTCACGGTGTGTGCAGCCGCCAGCTTTCGACACGCCGTCAGCTCCATGGCCCGGCCTGCCGCCGGGCCCGCCATCAGGGCCGGTCAGCGGGCTTGTCCGGGTCCCTGTCGGGAGTGTCGGGGGTGTCCGGGTGCGAGGGGCAATCGGTTGACCCGGAATCAGCTGACCGGGTATCGGGCCGGTCGGCGGACGGAGTGTCGAACGGCGCATCCGACGGTCCGTCGGGTCCGGTGCCGGGCCCGGCATCCGACGGGTCGTCAGCCGGCCCGTCCGGCCACGCCTCGGTCAGGAAGGCCGCGAGGCTGGTCGGCAGAAACCACGGACGAGCGCGGAAAACGGTCACGGAAGACCAACGCGCCAAGCCCGGCCGACGACACCGGCCCGGGCGCAGCGAGGCCCCTTGATCACCCCAACGGCCGCGCGGAACGGGCCGCCGGGGTGGCGCCCCCTCAGCGGCCCTGCTGGATCGCCGCGTCGATGCCGTCCAGGATGACGGCGAGTCCGATGTCGAAGGTGCTCCGTGCCTCGCGTTCCAGATAGGGGACCGCGTCGCCCGGGTCCGGGGCGGCACCCTCGGTCTCCAGCCGGACCAGCAGCGGAAAGCGCTCCGCGAAGTCGGGGACCATCTCGGTCAGCAGGCCGGAACGGGCCTGCCACCACTCCTCGTCGGACACCCCTGTCGAGGCCGCGGCCTGCCGCGATTCCGTCACGGTCTGCGCGGCGCCCCGGATGAAGTGGAACAGCGCCCCGACCACCCGCCGCAGCACCGCTGAGCTCAGCTCCGTCGCGTACAGCAGGCGGAGCAGGGTCTCCAGTGCGCGGTATTCGTGGGGGCCGAGCACCGGACGTGCCTGGGAGACCTGGAGCACCCAGGGGTGACGGAGGTAGAACTCCCAGGTGTCCTCGGCCCAGGAGGTCACCGCGGCGCGCCAGCCCGGCGTCAGGTCGTAGTCGGTGGGCAGCTCGGCCAGCACTTGGTCGTACATCAGGTCCACCAGCTCGCTCTTGCCGGGGACGTAGGTGTAGAGCGCCATCGCGGTACGGCCCAGCCGCTCGCCGACCGCGCGCATGGACAGCGCCGCCATGCCGTCGGCGTCCGCGACCGCCACCCCGGCGTCCACGATCGCCGCCACGCTCAGCGCCGGTTTGGGACCCGGCCACCGCCGCGTCCGCGCTCCGGCGGTGCCTTCCGCACGCCACAGCAGCGCCATTGAACGACGGGCGTCGCCCTGGCCCGCGAAAACCACCACTTGCGACTCCTTATGGCATAAAGTAACGTCCCGACCGAACTCTTTACGGTGTAAAGATAACAGAGGGGTGGCAGCACGCATGGGGGACCGGCAGACCCGCCGACGGCCGGGCAACGGGGAAACATCCGCCGCGGACAGCCACGACCTGATCCAGGTCCGCGGCGCCAGGGAGAACAATCTCGCCGATATCTCGCTCGACATTCCCAAGCGCCGGCTCACCGTCTTCACCGGTGTTTCCGGCTCGGGGAAGTCCTCCCTGGTTTTCGGCACGATCGCCGCCGAATCGCAGCGGCTCATCAACGAGACCTATACGGCCTTCATCCAGTCCTTCATGCCGAGCCAGGGCCGGCCAGATGTCGACGCGCTGCGCAACCTGAGCGCGGCGATCGTCGTGGACCAGGAGCGGATGGGCGCCAACTCCCGCTCCACGGTCGGTACCGCGACCGACGCCCAGACCATGCTGCGGATCATCTTCAGCCGCCTCGGCACCCCGCACGCCGGTACCTCCACCGCCTTCAGCTTCAACAGCGCCGAGGGCATGTGCCAGGAATGTGAGGGGCTCGGCCAGGTCTCGGCGATCGACACCGGCGAGCTGCTGGACACCGAACTCTCCCTCAACGAGGGGGCGATCACCGCACCCGGCTTCACCGTCGGCTCGTGGTACTGGCAGACCCTCGCCCACTCCGGATTCTTCGACCCGGACGTCAAGCTCAAGGACTTCACCCCCGCCCAGTGGGACGACTTCCTGCACAAGCCCCCCACCAAGATCAAGGTGGGCACCTCCACCATCAACTACGAGGGCCTGCTGGTACGGGTGCAGCGCACCTACCTCGCCAAGGACCGCGCCGCCATGCAGCCGCACATCCGGGCCTTCGTCGACCGGGCGGTGACCTTCACCGCCTGCGGTGCCTGTGGCGGAGCCCGCCTCAACCCCGCCGCGCTCGGCTCCCGGATCGCCGGCCGCAACATCGCCGAATGCGCCGCCCTCCAGATCAGCGACCTGGTCACCTTCGTCCGGGGCATCGACGACCCCGCCGTGGCCCCGCTGGTCGCCACCCTCTGCCACACCCTCGACTCGCTCGTCGAGATCGGTCTGGGCTATCTGAGCCTGGACCGGGAGTCCGCCACGCTCTCCGGCGGTGAGGCCCAGCGGGTGAAGATGGTCCGTCACCTCGGCTCCAGCCTGACCGATGTCACCTATGTCTTCGACGAGCCGACCGTGGGACTGCACCCGCATGACATCCAGCGGATGAACGATCTGCTGCTGCGGCTGCGGGACAAGGGCAACACGGTCCTGGTCGTCGAGCACAAGCCCGAGACGATCGCGATCGCCGACCATGTCGTCGACCTCGGCCCGGGCGCCGGATCCGCCGGCGGAGAGATCTGCTTCACCGGCGACGTCGCCGGGCTCCGCGCATCCGGCACCCTGACCGGACGTCACCTCGACCACCGCGCCAGGCTGCGCGAGCAGGTCCGGCAGCCCGTGGGGGAACTGTCCATCAGCGGCGCGAACACCCACAACCTCAAGGACGTCAGCGTCGGTATCCCGCTCGGGGTGCTCACCGTCGTCACCGGCGTCGCGGGCTCGGGCAAGAGTTCCCTGATCCATGGGTCACTGCCCGGACGGGACGGCGTGATCGTCGCCGACCAGTCCCCGATCCGGGGTTCCCGGCGGTCCAACCCGGCCACCTACACGGGGCTGCTCGGCCCGATCCGTACGGCGTTCGCCAAGGCCAACGGCGTCAAGGCCGCCCTGTTCAGCGCGAACTCCGAAGGTGCGTGCCCCACCTGCAAGGGCATCGGCCTGGTCTACACCGACCTCGCGATGATGGCGGGGGTGGCCTCGGTGTGCGAGGAGTGCGAGGGCAAGCGCTTCACCCCGGAAGTCCTCACCTACACCCTGCGCGGCAAGAACATCAGCGAGGTCCTCGCCATGTCGGTGGCCGAGGCCCGGGAGTTCTTCCCCACCGGGCAGGCCCGTACCGTCCTCGACCGCCTCGCCGAGGTGGGGCTGGGCTATCTCGGCCTGGGCCAGCCGCTCACCACCCTCTCCGGCGGCGAACGCCAGCGGCTCAAACTCGCCCTCCACATGGCGGAGCGGGGCGCCGTCTACGTCCTCGACGAGCCGACCACCGGACTCCACCTCGCCGATGTGGACCAGCTGCTGGGCCTGCTGGACCGGCTGGTCGACGACGGCAACACCGTCATCGTCATCGAGCACCACCAAGCCGTGATGGCGCACGCCGACTGGATCGTCGACCTCGGCCCCGGCGCCGGCCAGGACGGCGGGCGGGTGGTCTTCACCGGCACCCCCGCCGATCTCGTCGCCACCGGCGACTCACTGACGGCCCGCCACCTGCGGAGCTACGTCACCACGCACACCGCATAAGACACCGCCCTCGCCCCTGCTGCCCCATGGAGGACCCGATGACGGCCGTGCCCGTCGCGCTCATAGAGGTCACCGACGTCCGGCGGATCACCCCGCACATGGTCCGGATCACCTTTGCCGGTGCCGGCCTCGACGACTTCCCCACCTGGCCCGACCAGCAGCTCAAGCTGCTCTTTCCCAAGCCGGGCCGGCGCGCGCCCCGGTTGCCCGACGCCGCCGCGGACGGCGACGCGATGAGCTGGTACCAGGCGTTCCTCGCCCTCCCCGAAGACGAACGGCCGTGGATGCGCAGCTATACGGTGCGCGCCTACGACCCCGTCCGGCACCGGATCACCGTCGATTTCGTGCTGCACGGCACCCCGGCGACGGCCGGCCCGGCGACCCGGTGGGCGGCCTCCGCCGCCGTGGGTGACCTCCTCGCCCGGTACGGTCCGGCCGCCGAGTACGCCAAGTCGCTGCCGCTCGACCGGGCCGACTGGCTGCTGCTGGCCGGTGATGCGACCGCCCTGCCGGCCATCGGCTCGCTCGTCGAGGCGCTCCCGTCCGGCACCCGCGCGCTGGCCTGCATCGAGGTGGCCGGCCCAGCCGACGAGCAGCACTTCACGACCCGGGCGGAGCTCACCGTGCACTGGGTGCACACGGACGGCCGCCACGACGCCCTCCCGGCCGCCGTACGCGCCCTCACCTTCCCGCCCGGGCCGGTCTTCGCCTGGCTGGCCGGAGAGGCGGGCGCGGTCCGTGCGCTCCGGCGCCATCTGGTCGGCGAGCGCGGTATCGACAAGGGCCGGATCGACTTCAGCGGCTACTGGCGCCGGACGCTCACCCAGGACGACGCCCCGACCGAGGAGGACCTCGCCGAGGCCCAGGAGCGCCTGGCGGCCGCCCGGTCCCCGCAGGACTGAGGCGGCTTCAGCCCGCCCGCTCCGCCGCGCTGCGCTCCACACAGAACTCATTGCCCTCGATATCGGCCAGCGTCACCCACCCGGTCCCGTCCGGGCGCCGGTGGTCGGCCACCGGAGTCGCGCCGAGCGCCAGCAGCCGCTCGACCTCCTCGTCCCGGCCCCGGTCCTGCGGCTGGAGATCCAGGTGCACCCGGTTCTTCCCGGCCTTGGCCTCGGGCACCGTGACGAACAGCAGCGCAGTGCCCGCGGCCGTGACCGTGGCCTCCGGATCGCCCGGCATATCGTCCTCGGCCAGCGAGCCGTCCAGTACCTCCGCCCAGAAGCTCGCCAGGCGATAGGCGTCGGTGCAGTCGAGGGTGAGGTGGCGTACCAGTGAAGTCATGGGCGTCAGCATGTGGTTGGGGCGTGGGGCTGTCCACCGGAATTGTTCCGGGCGGATCACCGGCCGGGCCGGCTCCCGCGGCCGGTGCGGGTACGGCGTCGACGCGGGTTCGCCCGGCCGACCCCACAACTGTGCGCGGCTGCGGCAGAGTTCTTCCGGGAAGCGGCCGGCCGGGTGGTGAGCGGGCGGACGACGGCGTACGCGCGTACCGTCCCCGTACCGTCCCCGTACCGCGTCCGCCCCCCGGTTTGTCCGCGACACCCATTCAAGAAGCCCGCCCGCGTCGTCTACAGTTGCAGAATTCCGCAATTCAACAGATGACGCGACGGCCGTGCGGCCTGAACGCGGAGGACATGCGTGGGCGGTTTCGCCGAATCGGCAGGGGAACGGGTGTGTGCGGCGTGGTCCGCGGCCGGTCCCGGGAGCGGGGCGCGGACATGAACGGTGCATGGCTTCCGGTCTGTCAGGCCAAGGCCGATTTCTTCCGGATGCTGGGCCATCCGGTCCGTATCCGGGTGCTGGAACTGCTCCAGAGCGGACCGATGCCGGTGAGCGGGCTGCTCGCCGCGATCGGGGTGGAGCCGTCCGCGCTCTCCCAGCAGCTGGCGGTGCTGCGCCGCTCGGGCATGGTGACGGCCACCCGCAGCGGTTCCACCGTCGTCTACGAGCTGGCCGGCGGCGAGGTCACCGAACTCCTGCGGGTCGCCCGCCGGGCCCTCACCGAGGTGCTCGCCGGGCAGCATGCCCTGCTCACCGAACTCCGGCAGGCCGAAGCCGGCGCACGGCCGGCGGCCGCCGGGGTGCCGGCGACCGGCGCGGTGGGGGCGGTCTCGTGATCCGCTCGCCGCGCTCCATGGACGCCGGCCGGACGGGCACGGTCCGTATGAGCCCCACCGGAACAGGGTGATCGCGGATGTCCGGCGCACCACGGCGTAAGGGGCCGCCGCCTTGGCGGGCGGTCCGCTCCCGCACCTGCATACCCACCCCCTCCGGCCCGGGCACCGTACGGCCCTGCCGGGGGCGCCCGCCCGGTCGCGGGACGATCCGTACGGAACGCGGACACGGCCGGGTCTGCCCGGAGGGCGCCGCCCGCCCGCACACCTCGGCGCGCTGCGGCGTCCGGCGGCCCCGGACGACCGCGATCCGGCCCGGGACCCAGCTGGCCCGGCTGCCCGGCGCGGTCCTGTACCCCCACCGGGCTCCGCGGCGCAGCCTGTGGCGACGGGTGTTCCTCTACTTCGTCGTCAGCCATCTGCTGCTGGTCTTCCTGGCGCTCGTCATCTATCTGGGCCGGCACGCCGGGACATAGCGGGCAGGCCTTCCTCGGCCCGGTCCCGGCCACTCGCCGCAGCCGGGCCGCCCGCGAGTCCCCGGACCCGCCACAGCCAGCCGACATCTCGTCCGAAGGACCATACGAGCAGCGCCAGCGCCCCGCTCACCGCGACCGCCGCCGCGGGGCGCGGCAGCACCCCGGCACCGGCCACGACCAGCACGACGCCTTGCAGCGCCGCCACGGTCTTGCGGGCCATGCTGTGCGGCAGCGCGCCACTCAGCCATGGCCAGACCCAGGACGCCGCGACGAAGACGTACCGCATCAGGCCGATGCACAGCACCCACGGGCCCAGCGGCAGCACGAGATACACACAGAGCACCAGGATGAGGAAGGCGTCGACCTCCATGTCGAAGCGCGCCCCCAGCGGTGTCACGGTGCCGGTGCGCCGGGCCACCTGACCGTCCACCGCGTCCAGGATCAGCGCCACGGCGGCCAGCGCGACCAGCACCGCGACCGGCGTCCGGCGCTCGAAGGAGTCCGCGACCAGCGCCGTCACCCCGCCGACCAGGATCGTGCGGGCCAGTGTGACGCGGTTGGCCATGCCGAACGACGCCATACCGAACGACCGGGGCCATGAACGGCGCAGCGCGACGGTGAGCACCACCCAGGTGGCCACGGCGAACACGCAGCCCGTCAGCCACCCCGCGGTGCTCAGACCGACCGCCCGGCGGAGCGCTTCCAGTATGAGCAGCTGCACTCCCGTGCCCGCCGTAATGTCCGGTCCGAACGGCCTTGTGTCGTAACGCTCTTGTACGGCCACCATGCCTCCCGGGATTGTGGCGGAGTCGAGAGGTGCCGCGTATGGTGACGGCGTTCTCATGATCCCCAGCATCGACGAATCGTCGCCGGAGCGTCCAGGAGGATTCCGATGCCGCGCGTTGCTTGTGCGTTTTGGCTAAACGCTCCAGGTCACGGTGAAATCCGGACAGTACCCTTGCCGGACCCCGGACCCGACGAGGTTTTGGTGCGCACCCTCTGTTCCGGAGTGAGCCGCGGAACGGAGACCCTGGTCTTCCGTGGCGGCGTCCCCGTGAGCCAGCATTCCATGATGCGGGCGCCCTTCCAGGAAGGCGATTTCCCCGGGCCCCTCAAATACGGCTACCTCAATGTCGGAGTCGTCGAGGAAGGGCCGTCCGCCCTGCTGGGCCGCACCGTCTTCTGCCTCTACCCGCACCAGACGCACTATGTCGTCCCGGCGAGCGCGGTCACTCCGGTGCCCGACTCGGTGCCCGCCCCGCGGGCCGTGCTGGCGGGCACGGTGGAGACCGCGGTGAACGCCCTGTGGGACGCCGCGCCGCTGGTCGGCGACCGGATCGCGGTGATCGGCGCGGGCATGGTGGGCTGCGGTGTCGCCGCGATCCTCGCCCGCTACCCCGCCGTCCGGGTGCAGCTGGTGGACGCCGACCCCGCGCGGGCGGCGACCGCCAAGGCACTGGGTGTGGACTTCGCCCTGCCGCAGGACGCGCTGGGCGACTGCGACCTCGTCGTCCACGCCAGCGCCACCGAGGAGGGGCTCGCCCGCTCCCTCGAACTGCTCGCCCCGGAAGGCACCGTCATCGAGCTGAGCTGGTACGGAGACCGGCAGGTCAGCCTGCCGCTGGGGGAGGCCTTCCACTCCCGCCGGCTGGTCGTCCGCAGCAGTCAGGTGGGCGCGGTCTCCCCGGCCCGCCGCGCCCGCCGTACCTTCGCCGACCGGCTCGCGCTCGCCCTGGACCTGCTCGCCGACCCCGCCTTCGATGCGCTGATCACCGGCGAGTCCGCCTTCGAGGAGCTGCCGGAGGTGCTGCCCCGGCTCGTCTCCGGCGACCTTCCGGCGCTGTGCCACCGCATCCGCTACGCGCCGGCGGACGGCTGACCGCCCCGCGAAACCGCCCTGTATTCCCTCCCCGGCGACCCCGCCACTGAGACCGACATCACACCGGAGGAACGGCCTTGTTCAGCATCACCGTCCGCGATCACCTGATGGTCGCCCACAGCTTCCGTGGCGCGGTCTTCGGCCCCGCGCAGCGTCTGCACGGCGCGACCTTCATCGTGGACGCGACCTTCCGCCGACCGGAGCTCGACGCCGACAACATCGTCGTCGACATCGGCCTGGCCACCCAGGAACTCGGCGGTGTGATCGCGGAGCTGAACTACCGCAACCTCGACGACGAGCCCGCCTTCGCCGGCATCAACACCTCGACCGAAGCCCTGGCCAAGGTCATCGCCGACCGGCTCGCCGACCGCATCGAGGCGGGCAACCTCGGCGAGGGCGCCCGCGAGCTGGCCGGGATATCGGTCACCTTGCACGAGTCACACATCGCCTGGGCGACGTACGAGCGCACTCTGTGACCCGAACCGGCGCCACCCCGGGGGAGCGGGTGGTGCACTTCGTCCTGCCCGGTGACATCGACGACCCGACGTCACCCAGCGGCGGCAACACCTACGACCGCCGGGTGTGCCGCGACCTCCCGGCCGCGGGCTGGCAGGTACGCCCGTACGCGCTGCCCGGCAGCTGGCCGCGGCCGGACGCCACCGCCTGCGCGGAGCTGGCGCAGCGGCTGGCGGCACTGCCGGACGGCGCCGTGGTCCTCCTCGACGGCCTGGTCGCCTGCGGAGTTCCGGAAATCCTCGTCCCCGAGGCGGAACGGCTGCGCCTCGTCGTCCTGGTCCATCTCCCGCTGGGCGACGAGACCGGCCTCGACCCCGCCGTGGCCGCGGAGCTGGACGCCTGCGAACACCGCACCCTGCACGCCGTGGCCGCCGTCGTGGGCACCAGCGACTGGGCCGCCGTCCGGCTCGTCACCCACCACGGACTGGCGCCCGAGCGGGTCCACGCCGTCCGGCCCGGCGCCGACCCCGCGCCCCTCGCACCCGGCACCGACGGCGCCACCGGGCTGCTGTGCGTCGCCGCGGTCACCCCGCGCAAGGGACAGCACCGCCTGATCGACGCACTGGCGACGGTCAAGGACCTGCCGTGGAGCTGCGCATGTGTCGGCGGGCTCGGCCGCGACCCCGGATATGTCGCCCAACTCCGCGGTGCGGTGACCGGGTTCGGGCTCGACGACCGGATCACCTTCACCGGGCCCCGGGCGGGCGCGGACCTGGAGGCGAGCTACGCCTCCGCCGACCTGCTGGTGCTCACCTCGTACGCGGAGACCTACGGCATGGTCGTCACCGAGGCACTGGCGCGCGGGATCCCGGTGCTGGCGACGGCGGTGGACGGCGTACCGGAAGCGGTCGGGCAGGCCCCCGACGGCAGTGTGCCCGGCCTGCTCGTACCGCCCGGCCGCCCGGCGGCGCTCGCCGACGCGCTGCGCGGCTGGCTCGGCGATCCACAACTGCGGGACGGGGTCAGAGGTTCGGCGCGCGCCCGGCGTGCCATGCTGGAGAGGTGGGAGATGACGTCGCACAGTCTGGCCGGAGTGCTGGAACGGGTTCGGCACAAACCCCGGAGCACGCGATGAGCGCGCCCGAGAGACCTCGATTCGCCCCGCGGTGGCTGGAGTTGCGGGAGCGCGCCGATGCCGCGGCCCGGGCCCCCGAGCTGCTGCGCCCGCTGCTGGCGTGGCTCGAGGCGCAGCCTGCCCCCGAGGGCCCGCCCGGCGGCCCCCGTGGTCTGGTGATCCGTGATCTCGGCTGCGGTATCGGCTCCATGGGGCGCTGGCTCGGCGTCCGGCTGCCCGGCCCGCAGCAGTGGGTCCTGCACGACCTGGACCCCGCGCTGCTCGCCCTCGCCGGGGCGCGGATGCCGGTAACGGCCGCCGATGGCACGCCCGTTGCCGCCACCACCGCGCGCGGCGATCTGGCCGCCCTCACCGCCGATGACCTCGCCGGGACCTCGCTGGTCACCGCCTCCGCACTGCTGGATCTGCTCACCCTCGACGAGGTGGAAGACCTCGCCGAGGCCTGTATGGGCGCGGGCAGCCCGGCACTGCTGGCGCTCTCCGTCGCCGGACGGGTCGAGCTGACCCCGGCGGATCCGTTCGACGCCGAGATCGCCGACGCCTTCAACGACCATCAGCGCCGTACGGACCAGGGCCGTGCACTGCTCGGACCGGACGCCATCGCGGCGGCGGTCGCGGCCTTCGAACGGCGCGGGGCGACGGTGCTGGTGCAGCCCAGCCCGTGGCGGCTCGGCTGTGCCGAATCCGCGCTGATCGCCGAATGGCTGCGCGGCTGGGTCGGTGCCGCACACGCCCAGCGGCCGGAGCTGGCGCCCGAGGCCGTCGCCTACCTCCGCCGCCGGCTGGAGGAGTGCGCGGCGGGGGAGCTGACCGTCGCGGTGCACCACACCGATCTGCTGGCGCTGCCCCGGCAGCGGTCCGGGAGCGCATGATGACGCGGTCCCGCTGGGCGGCATGGCTCAGGATGCTCGCGGGACTGGGCATCCTGGTGGCCCTGGTGTGGCATCTGGGCTCGCAGGCCTTCCTGGACGGACTGCGCCGGATCGACGCCGCCACCCTGCTGGCCGCGCTCGCCATCGGCGTGCTGACCACGGTGTTCAGTGCCTGGCGCTGGTGTCTGGTGGCCCGCGGCCTCGGCCTGCGGCTGCCGCTCGGCCGGGCCGTCGCCGACTACTACCGGGCGCTGTTCCTCAACGCGGCGCTGCCCGGTGGCGTGCTGGGCGATGTGCACCGCGCCGTCGACCACGGCCGCACCTCCGGCAACCTCGGCCGGGGGGTCCGCGCGGTAGCCCTGGAACGGACCGCCGGCCAGGTCGTGCTGCTCGTCACCGGGGCCGCGGTGCTGCTCGTCCGGCCGTCACCGGTCCTGGCACCGGTCGCCCGCTTCCTCGCCTCGCCCGCCGTGGCTCTGGCCCTCGCCGTTACGGGTCTGCTGGTGGTCGCGGTCGCCGTCCGGCTGCGCCGCCGGGGCGCCTCGCGCGGGGAACGCGCCCTGCGCACCGTATTGGCCGAAGCCCGCCAGGGCCTGCTGGCCCGTGGCGTCTGGCCCGGGGTCGCGCTCTCGTCCGTGGCGGTCCTGGCGGGCTACCTCGGGATGTTCGTCCTGGCCGCCCGGGTCGCGGGCGTCACCGCACCGACCACCGAGCTGGTGCCGCTGGTGGTGCTGGCGCTGCTCGCGATGGCGCTGCCGGTGAACGTGGGCGGCTGGGGGCCCCGGGAAGGCGTCGCCGCCTGGGCCTTCGGCGCCGCCGGACTGGGCGCGACGCAGGGACTCACCACCGCGGTGATCTACGGCGTACTCGCCTTCGTCGCAAGCCTCCCCGGGGCCGCCGTGCTGCTGGGACCCGCCGTGCGACGCTCCGCTCCGCTCCCCGCGAAGCAGCCGGCGCCGTCCGCTGCCGTGCCCCGCCCGGCGGACGGGCACCCCCGTACCGGGAGTACGGGGATGGTCCGGCAGCGCGGTGCGGAGGTCCCGTCGGCGGTGGGCGGGGGAGCGCGGTACCAGGCGCAGACGCACGGCGAGCGGAGTGAGACGCCCTGGTCCGCGGGTCCGCCCTGACCGGCGGACTTGCCTCAGTCCGCCGGTCCGCCCGAGGGCCCACCGGCCGGCCGCAGGGCGAACTCGAAGAGCGTGTCCTCGCCGAGCAGGGCGCGCCGCAGCGGCGGGCGCAGCGCCTCCCGCATCACCGGCGTCCCGGGAAAACGGAGGCCGGGGACACCGTCGCCGAGCAGGACCGGGGCGACGGTGACATAGAGCCGGTGCAGCGCCTGTTCGTGCAGGAACCGCGACACGGTGACCCCGCCGCCTTCGATCAGCACCCGGCCCAGCCCGCGCCGCGCCAGCGTCGCGAGCAGCCGCACCGGGGCGAACGCGGCCGCATCCGGCAGCACCAGCACCTCGGTTCCGGCGCCCGGGTCCGCGGGGGCGGCATCCGGTCCCACCACCCACAGGGTCGGCGCCGCGCCGTCCGTGAACACCCCGCTGCTCCGCGGCACCCGGCCCCGCGGATCGAGCACCACCCGCACCGGGTTGTCGCCCGTACAGGCGCGTACGGTCAGCCGTGGATCGTCCGCCACGGCGGTGCCGGCCCCGACGAGCACCGCATCGGACAGGGCGCGCAGCCGGTGCAGATGGCAGCGGTCCTCCTCGCCGGTGACGAAGTCGGCATCGCCGGTGCGGGTCGCGATGAAGCCGTCCAGGCTCTGCCCGAGCTGGGCGAACGCGACCTCCGGGCCGGCCAGGCAGAGCGGCAGATAGCGGCCGGCGAGCTCTTCCGCTTCGGGTGTGGCGGGCCGCCGCCAGCGCAGTCCGCCGTCTCCGTCCGGCACCATCCCGGCCGCGAGTGCCTCGTCCGTCGTACGGAGCCGCCGCAGCAGGTCCCAGGCGGCCGACGCGTCGAGCAGCTCAGGCATCGGCTGCCGCCCGGTCGCCGAACAGCGCGGCATATTCACCGAATGCCTCGGTGAGCCCGGCCAGCAATTCCCGTCCCTTGCGGGCGGATGCCAGCGACGGCCGCCCGATGACACCGGATTCGGTATAGGCCGACATGCCGAGCGTCAGCAGCTGCTTCCGGTCATCGGCGACGCAATCCGCTGATTCATAGCCTTCCTTGACCAATTCGGGATGGGCATACAGCAGAATGGACGTCTCGACCTCTCCCGCATGCATATCGGTGTGCGACGGTGTCTCCACCCCGGCCCGGGTGCGCGCCGCGTCCCAGTCGGCCGAGCCCGGGAACAGTGCCATCCGCACCCCGCGCCCGGCGGATTCCTGAACGACATTGCGCAGGACGTAATTTCCGCCGTGCCCGTTGATGAGAATCAGGGTGTCGATACCGGACCGGTGGAGCGAATCGGCGATGTCCGTGACGACCGCGTGCAGGGTGCGGGCGGAAATGCTCACGGTCCCCGGCCAGTCGGCGTGCTCATGCGAACAGGACACCGTCAGCGGCGGCAGCACCTGAACGGGGCGGCCGGCGGCCACCTCCCGGGCGATGGTGCAGGCGATGACGGTATCGGTGGTCAACGGCAGGAAGGCGCCGTGCTGTTCGAAGCTGCCGATGGGCAGCACGGCCATCGCCGGCCGCCGTGCCCGTACGTCCTCCGTGGTGTCCGCCGGCAGCGGGCCGGTGGCCGAAGTCGGGTGTCCCGAAGCGGTCATGGGATGCTGCGGCCTTTCGTCGCCGACTCGCGGAGTCGTGGTTGTCACGGCATCGTTTGTCACGGCGTCGCAGCATACTTGTTGTCATGGTGAGTGAGTTCTGCCGATCATTTACCCGCGCGGGTACGATCGCCGCCATGATGGACCCCGAGGACTCCGCCGGCCCCGACCTCCGTGTCGCAATCAATGATGCCTTCGGCCAACGGCCGGGCGTGGAACAGGTGGTGACGGTCAGGCTGCCCACGACCTACGGTGAATTTCTCGCCGTGGGCTATCTGGACCGCCGTAGCGGTATCGAGCAAGTGGCTCTGGTCCACGGCGATGTCGTGGGGGAGTCGGTGCTGACCCGGGTGCATTCGGAATGCCTGACCGGTGATGCCTTCGCATCCACCCATTGTGAATGCGGCGACCAATTGTCCGAGGCACTGCGCGCGATCGTGGCGGAAGGCCGCGGCGTTTTGGTCTATCTCCAGGGCCATGAGGGCCGCGGTATCGGGCTGCTGGGCAAGCTCCGCGCGATGAAGCTCCAGGAGGGCGGGCTGGACACCGTCGAGGCGAATATCGCGCTCGGGCTGCCGGTCGATGCCCGTGACTACGGCGCCGCGGCGGAGATTCTCCAGGACCTCGGCGTCCGGTCCGTGCGGCTGCTGTCGAACAATCCGCGCAAGCGCGAGGCCCTGCTGCGGCACGGTATCCCCGTCGAGGAACAGGTCCCGCTGCTGATGCCGCCCCGTGCGGAGAACATCCGCTACCTCCGCGCCAAACGGGAGCGCCTCGACCACGATCTGCCGCATCTGGACAGCGTCCCCGGTCTGTCCTGAGGCCGTCCGCGGCCGGACCGCGCACACCCTGCCCGCCACGCGTCGAGGGAGGGCTCGCGACACGAAGTCGCGGACCCTCCCTCGGTGGTTGCGGCCGGCCGGATCAGGAGACGGCGGGTGCCGCCTCGGCCGCGGGGGCCTCCTGCCGCGCCGGTACGACGCGCTCCGCGAGGTGGCCGAAGAGAAGCCCGAAGGCGGTCCACAGCACCAGTTGGATGGCGAGCGCCGACAGCCGGAACTGCCAGAGCAGTGTGCCGGGGAAGCCCTCGGGCACATTGTCGTAGGCCGGCAGGAACGCATAGGCGAGGCCGATGGCGACCACGAACGCGGCGCCGGCCGCGACCGTGGCGTTCCAGTTGCCCAGCTTCGGAGCCAGCCGCCGGCCGAGGAGCGTGGCGGCGACGGCCAGCAGGATGCCGAGCAGCATCATCAGGAAGAACAGGGCGGTGCGGGTACCGATCGTGTCGGGGTCACCGACGGCGGGCGGATTGGCCGGGTACTTCAGGAACGGTACGAGGTACACGGCCACCAGGGCGGCGCCGGAGAGCAGCGCCGCCGTGGTACGGGCACCGAACCGGCCGATCCGCCCCAGAGCGAAGCAGAAGACCAGTGCGGCGATCCCGCCGAGGGCCACGCCGTAGATCAGTACGCCGGTCGCCAGCCCCGCCGTGGACTGCACACCGCGGCTGACGACCTCCATCCCGTGTTCGTGGCTGTGTGCGTCCTCGAACGCGATGGCGGCATCCACCTTCGGCTCGCCCAGCAGGTAGGCGACGACGAGGGCCAGGACACCGGCGGCCAGACCGGCGAGCATCCCGCGCACCAGAAGGTTTCTGATGGTGACGGAGTTCATGGGTGCGGGGTCCGATCAGTGGCAGGGGAAGCCGAGAAGGTGACGCCCGTCGTGGACCCACTCGTGGACCTCCGTGCCGGAGAGCAGCGAGGTGGCACCCTGCTCGGCGCCGATGAAGTAGAGCAGAACCAGCATCAGAACGCCGACGAAAAGCGCCCACGGTGCGATGGCCTTGAGGGGGATCGGAGCCGGGGTGACGGCGCCGGCGGCCGGGGGTGCGATGGTCTGAGCCATGGCAGGACCTCCTGTGCGGGGGAACTCGCGTCCCTGTTCGTTGGAGTGCGTAACGACATGCCGGGTCTGGCTCGCCCGGTCCCGGCCCTGGGGGGCTGGTAAATAACCGGACATACAGTGGCGCGACCGCGCCGGGATCCCACCGGCTTCCGTCATGTCGTCGTCAATATCATCGGGAAGGTACCGCGAACCGACCCCCCGGCCAAGGCCACGGAGGGGGCGGAGAGGCGCAGGACAGGGCGCGCCGTCCGGACAACTCCCTTGAGCGGGCCAGGGGTTGCCGCACCTGTGGAGCGAGAGAAGAGGACATGACAACTCGGGTGATGTTGGTCTCACCGGCCGCCGGTGAGGCGCAGCGCGAGGTGCGTTTCGATGACGACGGTCCGCTGAGCGAGGCCGGGCTGCGCCGTGTCCGGGCCGCCGCCGGAGCGCTGCCGCCCGCCGACCGGACCTTTACCTCGCCCTCCGTCCGGTGCCGTCGCACGGCCGAGGAGCTCGGGCTGTCGGTACTGCCCGCGGGGGAGCTGGCGGGCTGCGGGATGGGCGGCTGGCGTGGGCGGGCCCTGGCCGAGGTGGCCGACGCCGAGCCGGTCGCGGTGTCGGCCTGGCTCTCGGACCCGGACTTCACCGGGCACGGCGGGGAGTCGCTGCGGCAGCTGTGCGACCGGATCGCGGGGTGGCTGGCGCGGGTGGCCGAGGACGCGGGCCGGGTGCTGGCCGTCGTCGAGCCGGATGTCGTGCGTGCCGCGGCGGTGTGCGCCCTGCGGGTCGCCCCGGACGCGTTCTGGCGGCTGGATGTGCCGCCGCTGACCGTGACCGAGCTGAGCGGCCGCGGCAGGCGCTGGAATCTGGGGCTGGGGCGGGAGCTGGGGCGCAGGTGACGGCGCTGCGACGGTGAAACTTTAAAATTCACCTGGTCCGCCATCTACACATAAAGGCGACATAAGCGCAGAATAAAGATGCGTGGTCGGATACCACGTGGAACGGCCGGACTTGCGAACGAAGGAGGCGAGTCGCATGGCCGACGTCTCACACCCCAGGGGAGATCTCGCAGGTCACCCCGACGCTACTGAGATGCAGGCACGGTATGAGCGAGTGCTCGGCGGGCGGGATGTCGTACTCGTCGACGGCCCGGTGCTCCTGGTCGGCCTGTATTGCGCCGTCTCACCGTGGATTCTGCACTTCGCCGGCGCGCAGTCGGCGCTGATGGTGCACAACCTCATTCTCGGTGTCGCGATCGCCCTGATGGCGGTCGGATTCACCGTGGCCCCTGACCGGATGTACGGGCTGAGCGGCGCGATGTGCGCGATCGGCGTGTGGATGATCATCTCGCCGTGGATCGTCGGCAGCTCCCCGGACGCCGGCGTGATCTGGAACAACATCGTCATCGGTGCCCTGACCTTCCTGCTCGGTGCCATGTGTGTCGCCGCGGCGTCGAAGAGCCGCCGTGCCACCTGACCGCGCCCCCACGGGGGCGTGAAAAAGCCGCCGGCCGCTTGCCTCCCATGAGGGCGAGTGCCCGGCGGCTCACTTGTCGGGGCGTGTGCGTGGGCGCGGCGTGCGGGCCGGTCCGGCGCCTCAGGGGCCGGCGCTTCTAACGGTGCCGGTCGCGGCCGTATGCGCAGCGCTGCCCCAGCAGCCCGGCCAGCACCAGCCCGCTCGCGAGCAGCAGACCGTGGGCGAGTACGACACCGGCGGCCAGTATGACCGCCGCGGCAGCCGGTGCCAGCCAGGCGAAGCGGTGGTGCGGACGGGGTCGGGCCGGCCCGCGTAAGGCCGGACGGTGACGGGGGCGGCGGGCGGCACCGTGCCGGAACAGCTCGGTGAGCTCGCCGAAGGCGCGGTCGTCATGCGGGGACAGGGTGTCCCTCCTCTCCCGGTCGTACGGACGGCCGCGCCGTGGAGGCAGGGCGAAGGGCCGGGGCATCGTTCCGGTGAGCGCGCGACGTCAGGGCTGCCTGACCAAGGCGTCAAGGGCGCAGTGCCGCCTGCGTTGTTGTGCCCTCTCGCGCCCTGCCCGTAACGCCGTTGAGCGGACCGGCCGGTGACGGCGGGCGGATTGCGGGCGAACGGGCGGCGGAGTGCGGGCCCGGCCGCCTCGGTGCAGTCGAGGCCGCGCCGGTGGCAAGGCGGCCGCGGGGCGCCCGCGGGCGGGACCCGGCGGGTGCCCCGCACGCATGCGACAACCCGGCACATTGGGTTAAATCGATGACATGGGTCTTCCGACTGTGGCCCGCCGCCCCGGAGAGGTAGCGCCCCGTGACCGCTGTACCCGTGGATGACCACGAAGACTTCGCCGACGCCGACCGTGGCTTCATCGCCGCGCTCGATCCGCCCCAGGTCACCGCGGACGACGGCCGGGTGATCTGGGACGCCGAGGCCTATGCCTTCCTGGCCGGGAACTGCCCCGACACCGCGCACGAGGGCCTGTGGCGGCAGGGCCGGCTGGTGAGCCGGCAGGGTCTGTACGAGGTCACCGACGGTATCTACCAGGCGCGTGGTCTGGACCTCTCCCATATGACGCTGGTGGAGGGCGACCACGGCGTCATCGTCATCGACCCGCTGCTCTCCACCGAGACCGCCGCCGCGGCCCTGGAGCTCTACCGCAAATACCGCGGCGACCGGCCCGTCACCGGCCTGATCTACACCCACTCGCACCGCGCGCACTTCGGCGGCGGCCGCGGCGTGCTGCCGCCCGGCCACCACCCCGTGCCGGTGCTCGCACCGGCCGGCTTCCTGGGGCACGCGGTCAGCGAGGGCGTCTACGCCCGTACGGCGATGACCCGGCGCGCCGTCTACATGTACGGCTCGGAGCTCCCCAAGGGGCCGGACGGCCAGATCGGCTGCGGCCTGGGCGCCGCCCGCTCCAGCGGCACCACCACCCTCATCCCGCCGACCGTCGACATCACCCGCACCGGCCAGGAGGAGATCGTCGACGGCATCCGCCTCGTCTTCCAGCTCACCCCGGGCACCGAGGCACCCGCGGAGATGAACTTCTGCTTCCCGGCGCACCAGGCCCTCTGCCTGGCCGAGAACGTCACCCACACCATGCACAGCATCCTCACGCTGCGCGGCGGTGCCGTCCGCGACGCCCGGGCCTGGTCCCACCACCTGGGCGAGGCGCTCGCCCTCTTCGGCGACGAGGCCGAGGTCGCCTTCGCCTCCCACCACTGGCCGACGTGGGGCAAGGACCGGGTCCGGACCCTGCTGGCCGACCAGCGCGATCTGTACGCCTATCTGCACGACCAGACGGTCCGGCTGCTGAACGAGGGCCTCTCCGGCGCCGAGATCGCCGAGGAACTGCGGCTGCCGCCGGGCCTGGAGGGGGTCTGGGCGCACCACGGCTACTACGGCTCGGTCAGCGACAACGTCAAGGCGGTCTACCAGCGTTACCTGGGCTGGTTCGACGGCAACCCCGCCCATCTGTGGGAGCATCCGCCGGCCGAACAGGCCCGGCGCTATGTGGACACCATGGGCGGCGTCGAGGCCACGGTGGACGCGGGCAAGCGCTATGCCGCCGACGGCGATCTGCGGTTCGCCGCCACCCTCCTCAACCATGCCGTCTTCGCCGCACCGAAGAACCTCCGCGCCCGCCGCGAACTGGCCCTCGTCTACGAACGGCTGGGCTACGGCTGCGAGAACGGCACCTGGCGCAACTGCTACCTCACCGGCGCCATGGAACTGCGCGGCAGCCTCGCCGAGGCCGCGCCGGACACCGTCCACCCCGACATCGCGATGGCCCTGCCCGTGGACCACCTCATCGACTCGCTCGCCATCCGCATCGACGGCCCCCGGGCCTGGTCCACCGCCCTCGCCCTCGACCTCTACCTCCCCGACGAGGACCGCACCTGGCAGCTGACGCTCTCCCACGGGGCCCTCACCTACGTCAGTGCGCCCGGTGTCCCCACCCCGTCCGAGGAACGCACCCCGGATCTCACCCTCACCCTCACCAAACCCCAGCTGCTCGGCCTGCTCACCGGCAGAGGACCGGGAGAGGCCGCACAACACGGCGAGACGGGCGCACTGGACCAGTTCCTGGGCCTGCTCAGCACGCCGCATCCCACCTTCCCCGTCGTCACGCCCTGACGGACAAGGTGCCGTCCGGCCGGCTGCCGTCAACCTCGCGCCCCGGCCTGCTGCCACCACGGGACCGCAGGACGCCGTGCCTGGGGCAAACTGGGCCGGTGGCGAGCAACATTCCCGAGGAGTCGACCAGCTTCGTCGGCCGGCAGGCCGAACTGCGGCGGATCGACAACGAGTTGACGGAACACCGGCTGATCACCCTGACCGGCCCCGGTGGTGTGGGCAAGACCCGGATCGCGATGCGGGCCGCGCGCGCGGCGGCGGCCCGGTTTCCGGACGGGGTCTGCTGGGCCGATCTGTGGCCCTTGCAGGGAGACGGACTGCTGGTGGCCAGCGTCTGCGACGCCATCGGCCTGGCCGACCACACGGCCCGGACACCGGTGGCCGCGCTGTGCGAATGGCTCGCTGACAAGCGGCTGCTGCTGGTCCTGGACTCTTGCGAACACCTCGTCGACGCCTGCCGCGACCTGCTCGGGGATCTGCTGACCGCCGCCCCCGGCGTGACCGTGCTGGTCACCAGCAGACAGCCGCTGGACATCGTCGGCGAGTGGACCACCGAGATCGGCCCGCTGCCGTGCACCGGCGACAACGACGCGCTGGCCCTGTTCACCCAGCGGGCCGGCACCGCGGCCCCCGGACTGCGCCTCACCACCCCGCTCCACGCCCAGGCCGCCGCCGTCATCTGCCGCCGCCTCGAAGGCATCCCGCTGGCCCTCGAACTGGCCGGTGCCCAGCTGGCGCACAGCTCCGTCGAGCGCATCGCCGAGCGGCTCACCTCCCGCTTCGACACCCTCGACCCCGCCGACGGCCCGGTACGGCTGCCGCGGCACCGGACCCTGCGCTGCGCGATCGGCTGGAGCCATGAGCTGTGCGCACCGCTGGAACGGCTGCTGTGGGCCCGGCTGTCCGTCTTCCGTGGGACCTTCGACGAGGAATCCGCCAGTGCCGTGTGCGCCGGGGGACCCCTCACCGGACCGGAAGTACGCAGCACCCTGGCCGCCCTGGCCGCCAAGTCGGTGCTCACCCGCGAGGGCACCCGCTTCCGCATGCTCGACACCCTGCGTGAGTACGGGCGGATGTGGCTGGCCGAACTGGGCGAGGTGACCGCCCTCGCCGACCGGCACGCCGCGCACTTCGCCGACTTCGGCCGCCGCGCCGAACTGGGCTGGCTGGGCCCCGAACAGGTCAGCTGGTACCGCCGGGTCGCCGACGCCCATGTCGACCTGTGCACCGCGCTGGACCACCTCCTGGTCACCGACCCGGACCGCGCCCAGCAGCTCAGCGCCTCGATCGGTCTCTTCTGGAGCTGCTGCGGCCATCTGCACGAGGCCCGCGAATATGTGGCCCGGGCCCTCGCCGCGCAGCCGGAGCCGAGCCCGGCCCGCACCCGGGCGCTGTGGGCCCTCGGCGTCGCCGTACTGCTCCAGGGCGATCTGGCGCTGGCCGACGCCCTGGGCCTGGAGTGCGCCCGCACGGCGCGGGCGTCCGACGACGCGGAGGCGGTGCTGGCGGCCGGCTACCTCATCGGCCTCACCCATCTGATCGCCGGCCGCCCGATGTCCGCGCACACCGTCGTGGAACAGGTGCTGGGCCCGCCGCCCTACGACCCGTTCGACTCTCCCGGGCGGCTGCGCTGCCAGCTCGTACAGATCTTCGCGCTCACCGGACTGGGGGAGCTCGCCCGGGCCCGTGCCGAGGCGACCGCACTGCGCCGCGGCTGTGTGGAGCGCGGCGAATACTGGACCCGCTCCTACACCGACTACCAGCTCTCGCTGATCTCGCTGCTCCAGGGCCGACCCGAGGAATCGGCGGAGCACGCCCGCGCGATGCTCTCGGCCAAGCAGGGCATCGGCGACAAGTTCGGGATCGCGCTCGGTCTGGATCTGCTCGCGGCCGCGGTCGCGGCCCAGGGCGACGGTGCCGCGGCCGCCCGCGTCTACGGAAGCGGCCAGGCCATCTGGCGCACCGTCGGGCATCCGCAGCGCGGCACCCCGGAGCTTCGCGCGGTACGCGAGGAGTGCGAGCAGCGGGCCCGCGCGGCGATCGGCGACCAGGCGTATACGGAGCTCTTCCACCGGGCCAGCGAGGAACGCCCCGGGACCTCGCTCGCCCGGATTCTGGCGGGCGACCTCTGACCGGTGGCGCTCCCGGCTTCAGGGTGTGGGGTCGGCGGCCAGCGTGTACAGCAGCTCGTAGGCGGTGTTGATCATGTGGCAGGTACGGCCGCGGCGGGTGGCGAGCGCGACCAGGCCGGTCTGCGAGGCCGGGTGGTAGCCGAGGAACGCCTGCTGGCCGAAGGTCGCCCCGACATGGAAGAGCAGCGGGCCGCGCGCGGCGGGATGCTGATACCACGTCAGGGTATGGGTGTCGCGCTTCCGCAGGCCGCGGCGCAGCAGCGGCACCTGCACCTCGCGCAGCGGCCCGGCCAGCGGGGTGTCCTCGGGGGAGAGGTGCGCTTCGAGGTAGCTGAGCAGATCGCCGGGGGTGGCCCGGACCGAGCCGGCGGCGATAAAGGCTCCCATGTCGGCACTGCGCACCGGCGTCACCCCGTTCGTCCGGTGGCCGATGGCGTCGGTGCCGGTGGTGCCGGGGGCCAGCGTCGTGTCCTTGAGCTCCAGCGGTTTCAGCACCCGGTCGGTGAGCAGGGCGGGGTAGTCCGCGCCCGCGGCGCGGGACATGGCCGGGCCGAGCAGGGCCAGTCCGAAGTTGGAGTACCGCCAGCGGGTGCCCGGCCGGTGCCGCGTCCGGGTCCGGGCGAAGGTGTGCAGCAGCCGCTCCGTGTCGTACCGGGCATAGCCGTTGGCGTACGGGTGCACCAGCGCACCGGCGATCAGATCTGCGGGGATCCGCGGCAGTCCGGAGGTGTGGGTGGCCAGATGCCGCAGAGTGATCCGGCGGGAGTTCGGATGCGGCAGCGGCAGCTCGGGCAGATGCGCGGCGAGCGGATCGTCCAGGGACAGCACACCGGACCGGGCCAGGTCGGCGAGCAGCAGCACGGTGAAGGTCTTGGACAGCGACCCCAGCTCGTAGCGCAGGGCATGCCGGGGGGTGGGCGGCGCCATGGCCGAACCGCCGGTCATCACGGTCCGCCGGCCGCGCCGGGTCACGGCCACCACGATGTCCGGGGCGTCGATCAGGGTGACCGCGTCCGCGAGACGGTCGGCGAGCCCGGGTCCGGGGCGCTCGGGGCTCATCCGACGGCGGACAGGGCCCGGGACGTGGCCATCGCGGAGGCGAACGCGGCGACCAGGGTGGGGTGGTGGACCAGATCGAAGACCCGCGCCGCGTCACCTTGCGGCATCCGGCGCTGGATGGGCATCGCGCCGGTGGCGGACTGTGCGGCGGCGTAGCGCTCCCACAGCTCCGCGTCCAGGGTGGGCCGCGGCAGACAGGCGTCGACGACGAGGAGTTCGCCGAGCAGATCCCAGTGTTCGAGGTCCGCCCAGTCCTCCATCCAGGCGGGCAGATACCGCGTCAGATAGTCGGCGATGGCCGGCGGAATGTGCTCGGGGGCCTCGCCCCAGTTGGTGAGGTGGAAGACGGTGTGGGTGAGGTCGTAGGCGATGTGCAGCTGCACGGTCCACGGCTCCGGCAGCTGTCCCAGCCAGGTCCGTGCCACCGCCTGGTCGAAGTCGCTGCTGGGCGGCAGGCCGAGCTTGCGTTCCGCGTTGAGCACGCCGAGCCGCCGGTTGGGCATCATCTCCAGCGCCGTCCAGGTGGTGGTGCGCCGGCACACCTCCAGGGCGGACTCCAGCCCCGGATGACGGTGGCCCAGTTCGTGGAAGGTCGCATAGACCTCCAGGGGCACCGGGGAGAGCGGCTCGTCGTGCTGGAGCCGGGCCAGTACGTTGCCGCCGTCCAGCAGCTCCCGCCAGGTGAAGTCCAGCAGCTTCCCGGCCCGCTCCTTCTGCCGGGAGCCGGCCACGCCCTCCCGGAACAGCACCTGCATATTGAGTGCCAGCTCGCCGATGGGCTTGAGCCGCTCGACGACCGCACCGTTGTTGGCGAAGTCCTCAGGGGTCAGCCGGAAGTGCTCACGGTGGTCGTCGAGCCAGGTCAGCGCCCGGTCGCCGACACGGTGGAGCAGGGCGGGGGATGCGGCCGTCACGGTCACGGGGCAGTCTCGCTTTCGCAGGGGGTCCGCCCGCCCGCCGTCGCCGCGTTCCCGGCCGGGGGACCGGTCTCGGCCTCGTCGGAGGCGATACGCGCGAGGGTGGCGGCGAACGCGGTCACCAGGGTGGAGTGGTAGCAGGCCGTGAACGCCTCGGCCCGGTCGCCCGTGGAGGGTGCGGCACCCAGCTCGGGCACACTCCCGTCGGCCGCCTGGGCACCGGCCAGCCGCTGCCAGGCCGCCGCATCGTAGGGAGCCGCGGGCAGACAGGCCGTCACGGCCAGCAACTCACCGACCAGGTCCCACAGTTGTTCCTCCAGCCAGTTCTCCAGCCAGGAGGGGACCCACAGTCGCAGAAAGTCGGCGAGTTCGGGGGACAGCCGCTGCCGGTTGCGCCCCCAGTCGGTGAGATGGAAGACGTCATGGGTGATGCCGTACGCCCCCTTGCGGTCCAGCGCCCAGGGCTCCGGCAGCCGGCCGAGGCCGGTCAGGGCGAGCACGGCACCGAAGTCGGCGTGCTGGCGCAGCCCGATCCGCCGCTCCGCGTTGAGCACGCCGAGCGTCCGGGTGTGGTCCTCGCGGGCCACCCGCCAGCCGCGCAGCCGCGTCGTGGTCCCCGTCAGCGCATCGGCCTCGGCATGGCGCAGTCCGGCCTGGGCGAAGACGCCGTAGAGCTCCACCGGATAGGTGGCGAACGGCTCACCGCGGATCAGCTCGGCGAACAGCTCGCCGTCGCGGGTCTCGTTCCAGGCGAACGCGAAGAGGCCGCGGGCCGTCTGACGGATGTCGTCCCGCGGGTGCAGTGCTCCGATCAGCTGAGTGAGTTCGGCCAGTTCACCCAGGGGTTTGAGGGTCAGATTGGGATCGGCGTCCGTGGTCACGTTCGAGGGCAGGCGGAAGAACGGGCGTGCCTCGTCCAGCCACCCCAGGCTGTCGCGGACCATCCGGTCCAACAGCCCGGGGTCGCCGCCCCGGCCCCCGGTCACCAACCCCGTCCGTAGAAGCGCTGGGCGGCCGCGACATGCAGCGCCACCCGGGGATCACCGCCACCCATATGGCGGACGAACGCCAGCCCGCTGTCGAGCCCCAGGCTCTGCGGGGCCTCGGGCAGCCGTGCCAGCCAGCGGCCCAGGCCGGCCGCCTGAAGCCAGTCCCGGCGACGGACCGCCCGGACGAAGCCGCGGGCCAGATCGTCGGTACGGGTGGCCAGCTGCTCGGTGAGACCGGGCGCCAGCCCGGGCAGTGCGAGCGCGGCAACCTGGGACACCCGGTGAGAAAGCTTGGGCCAAGGATCGTGGTCGACCCAGCCGGCGGCGGCCTCGGGCGGCGACGGCCAGTGCTGTGCGCTTCCCGGGAGAAACGCATGCGCGGCCTCGACCAGGCCCCGGTAGCTCCACACCGAGACCTCCGAGGCATCCGCTCCGGGCGGATAGGCCGCCAGCGCCTGCCGGACCACCGCTTCGTCGTCCGCGCCGACGGGCGCGCCGACCTGGTCCATCGCGTACGGCGCGAGCGCGTCGGCGCCGAGCACCCGGATGGCGGCCGGAGTCAGCGCATCGCTCTGCCGAAGAATGCCGGACAACGCATAAGGGTCGCCCTCACCCCGCAGGGCGAGGGCGACCCCGGTTGCGGCATCGGCAATCACAGCGCTCAGCGGGACTGCTCCCTGCGTCTGTTCAGCCAACGCTTTCCCCTCAGCCTTAGCGAATGTCAGTCTTGGGCCGGGGGGTGGGGGCGAGATCAGAAGCAGCGCGGCCAGCAGCAGCGCACCTCCACACTCGCGGGTATCGCGGAAAACACCGTCGGCCTCGGCGGGTTCAAGCAGTCCCTCGACCTCGGCGGCCAGGGCGGCCGTCTCGACCGGCGCTGTGCGATCCGTAACCATGCGATCAACTCCTTCGACGAATGGGATACCAGATTCACATCGCCATAATTCGGGCGCAAGAGGAGAAATGGTGCAAATCGTAATCTTTCGGGTTGGTGTGATGGGTGTTCAGTGAGCCCCGTGCTCGCCAACTTCCTTGATCCACACAGCAGATGGCGCCCCATCGGGCTCGGCAGGCGGGGGTATGGCGCGCTTGCGCCAACAGTGCGGAAGACCCGCTGATGGCGGATAGCACTGCTCTGTTCGGATGTCCTCACGCGACACGGATGGCCCCGCGCGGAAGGCGCCGGGGCGGGCTCCGGGGGACGGAAGCGGGCCCGCCCCCTCGCTCCGGTCGCCGGACGTGAGCCGTCCGTCCCTCGCCTCCCCTGCGTCTGACGCAGACCGCCTTCCTCCGCACGGGTGACCCGTCCCCGTCCTGCGGGGGATGCCCCGGGCCATGGGCGGCAGCGATCTTGGGAGGCCGCCCCTGCGCCCGATCCCCCTTCGCGCGGGCACCGACGGACCGTCCCGGCCGCTGCCCTAGAGTGCGGGGGTGCCGACGTACAGCATTGGTCAGGCAGCGGGGCTGCTGGGTGTGAGTTCGGAGACGGTCCGCCGCTGGGCCGACGGCGGTCAGCTGCGGATGGAGCGGGACGGGGCCGGCAGCCGTGTGCTCGACGGGGTGAGCCTGGCGTCGTTCGCCAAGGAGCGCGCCGCGGGCCTGCATCCGGTGCCCGGTGAGGTACTGACCTCCGTGCGGAACGCGTTCGCGGGGATCGTCACCCGGGTGACCCTCGACGATGTGATCGCCCAGGTCGAGATCCAGTCCGGACCGCACCGGGTGGTGTCCGTGGTCAGCCGGGAGGCGGTCGAGGATCTGGGGATCGAGGTCGGGGTGACCGCCACCGCCCGGGTGAAGTCCACCCATGTGCATATCGACCTGACGGACAACCGGCGCTGAGCCGCCCGCCCGTGCGCCGACCGGGCCCGCCCGGCCCACCGTGCGCCGCTCAGCGGCAGAGCAGCGCTGCCTGAAGATCCAGCTTGTGCTCCAGCCGGGACAGGTCGCGGCCGGTGAGCGACTCGATGCGCTGGATGCGGTAGTGCACCGAGTTCACATGCAGCTGGAGCGCCGCGGCCGTCCGCGACCAGGACCCGTGATGCGCGAGGAAGACCTCCAGCGTCTCCAGCAGCATCCGGTGCGAGCCGTCGCGCGCCACGGGCCCCAGCACCCGGCTCCTGAAGGCCGTACGGACCTCCTCGGGAACCCCGGCGAGCAGGGCGGCCAGGGTGCTGAGATCCTCGACAGCGGTCACCCGGGCCGTGTCCGGGGCCTTCACGCGCGCCACCGCCAGCGCATAACGCGCTTGTCCCAGCGCGTAGTTGAGGCCCTCGGGGGTGCGTACCGGGCCGCTGACCCCGGCGTGCAGCGGTATCTGCGGCCGGCCGGCATGCAGCGCCGGCCACAGCTCGGCGAGCGACGGCCGCGGCTCGGTGTCGGGCTCCGCCGGGACAATGGCGACCGCTTCACCGCCGGTGAGCCGACCGGTCGCCCCTGGCTCACCGGGGGAGTGCCGTAGCGCCTCCGCCAGCGCACTCACTGCGTGGTCGCTCTCCTCGCCGACCGTCGTGGCCACCACGACCCGGTACGGACCGGAAGCGGGCAGCCCGCAGGCGCGCCACGCGGTATCGAGCGCCGCGCCATCGGCCGGGTGGGCCGCGGCGAGTGCCACGAGCGAGTCGAGCTGGAGGAGGTCGGGGACGTGCATGTGCGGGCTCCTTGGACGGCTGCCGGGCACGGGCCCGGCACCTCACATTCACCAGGCGAAAGCGAGTTCCCACATGGTAAATGCCAGACGATCAAGGTCATAGTCCTGTTGGTGATCACCCGGAGCCGGAGTGGGGTGAGGCGTTTCCGGCGGGCGGCGGTCGGCCCTCGACGGCATCGCGGGCACGGCCCGGGACGGCCCTGCTCGGCTCGCCCCGCCCCGACGGCCCGTCCCGTCCCCGCGGCCTGTCCCCTCCTGCCCCGGATATGCCGCCCCTCACCCCCCTCTTGCCTCATGTCAGCAAGCCAAAAGTGCACAACAGGCTCGCATCCGTGGTTCGGAGAGGCGTCGGTCGGGCATCACTGGGACGCAGCCGTCGCGTGGATCGCCTCAAGGAGGTCTCGAATGAGCCGGCCCGGCCCGCCGTCCCGCACCACTGCCGTACGCCCGCACCCCGGGGAAGGCCTCCCCGCCGGGCCCCGGCGCTTTCTGATCTGCGGTCAGCTGCGGTGTCCGCTCGCGCTGACCGTCGCGGATCTGCGGGAGCGGTGGCCGCAGCGGCGGGCCGAGGTGGTCTTCGACTGCGCCACGAACGGGCCGCAGCACCACACCTTCGAGGGGCCGCTGCTGCGGGAGGTCATCGACGCGGCGGGCCCCGCCTTCGACGCCCGGCGGCGCAAGGACCGCTCCCGCTATCTGCTGGCCGTCGCGGGCGGGGACGGGCATCACGCGGTGCTGTCCTGGGCGGAGCTCGACGCGGACTTCGGCGATGCGCCGGTCCTGCTGGCCACGGCCATGGACGGGCGGGCCCTCGACGCGGCGGGCAGCCAGCTGGTGGTGCCCTCCGACCGCTGTGGCGCGCGCTATATCAGCGCCCTGACCGGCATCTGGTTCGGGACCTGCGCCCCGCCCGAGCCGGTGCCCGGGCTGTCCTCCGGTGATCTGGTGGACAGCTCCTGATCTCCCGTCACCGCAGGGCTTCGGGAGGTGCCGGGCTCAGGAGGAGGCGAGTGCGATCTCGGTCGACTTGATCAGTGCGATGACCTCGGAGCCGGCGTCCAGGCCGAGCTCCTCGGCCGCGTCCCTGGTGATGGCCGCGGTCAGCTCGCCGCCCGCGACGGCCACCTTGACGCCGGCCATCGCGCCGCCGGTGGCCACCTCGGTGACGGTGCCGGGGATCTGGTTGCGGATGCTGAGGCCCTCGACCGCGCCGGTGGCGAGCGCGACCTCGGTGGACTTGATCAGCGTGCGCACCGCGGAACCCGCCTCGATGCCCAGTTCCCGCACCGCCTCCCGGGTGATGGCCGCGGTGATCTCCTGGCCGCCCGCCAGCCTGACCTTGACGGTCGCCATGACCTCGCCGGGGGTGACGGAGGCGACGGTGCCGGGAATCTGGTTACGGATGCTCAGGCTCATGGACATGCCTCACCGGGGGAGTGGGAAGGTGAACGTAGCGGGGCAGATACGGGCGTAAATCCCGCTCCGTTCCGCACTGTAGTCACGGTGCGGGTGGCCACCGGGATGCCTTGCGGCGCCGGACGGGTGTCCGTAGGCGTCGGCCGGAACGGAGCAAGGTGAGCCCTCGGGCGGGGGCGGGGCTCGGCTGTCGGGCCTCGTCCCTTCCTCCAAGGTGGCTGGCATTTGCTATAGAGCTTCGCCTTATTGGTTGCAGATGCGAGCCGAGGTTGCCTATCTTGTCGCACATGCAGTCCTATACGATCGGCCAGGCGGCGCGGCTGCTGGGCGTCAGCCCCGATACCGCGCGCCGCTGGGCGGACGCCGGCAAGGTCGCGACCCACCGCGACGACGGCGGCCGCCGCCTCATCGACGGCCGTGATCTGGCCGCCTTCTCCATCGAGGTGGCGCAGACCGGCACGGGTGAGGACGACGCCTCGTACACCTCCGCGCGCAACGCCTTCCCGGGCATCGTCACCGCCGTCACCCTCGGCGATGTCGCCGCCCAGGTCGAGATCCAGGCCGGTCCGCATCGCCTGGTCTCCCTGCTGACCCGGGAAGCGGTGGAGGAACTGGGCCTGGAGGTCGGCATGCAGGCCACCGCCCGCGTGAAGTCCACCAGCGTGCACATCGACCGCACCTGACACACCGCGGTAGCACCACAGCCGATCCGCGACCACCGTCCCCCACCGGTCGGCTGCCTCATCCCAGCGGCGTCGCCCGTCCACGGCGCGGCTATTCCCATCCGCCAGGACGACCCCCGTCGTCCTGGGTTCCAAGGAGTCCCGCCTCATGTCCCAGCTCTTCACGGCGCGCCGCGCCACCGCCGCGCTCGTCACCGCCGCCCTGCTCTTCCCCCTCACCGCCTGCGGTGGCAACGACGACGGCACCACCAAGGACAAGGACGCCGAGAAGTCCGGCAGCGCCGTCCCCAAGGCGGATCTCACCGTGCTCGCCGCGTCCTCGCTGACCGATGTCTTCAAGAAGGCCGGTGCGGTGTACGAGAAGGAGCACGCCGGCACCAAGGTGAACTTCTCGTTCGCCGGGTCCCAGGAGCTGGCCGCCCAGGTCCGGGAGGGCGCCCCCGCCGACGCCGTGGTCACCGCCGACACCACGACCATGGACGGCATCAAGGTGGACGTCGGCAAGCCCACCGTCATCGCCAAGAACCGCCTGGTCATCGTCACCGGTGAGGGCAACCCCAAGAAGATCGAAAACCTCAGGGACCTCAGCAACAGCAAGCTGAAGGTCGTCCTCGCCGCCTCCCAGGTGCCGGTCGGCCGCTACGGCCAGCAGGTCCTGGACGCGCAGAAGCTGCACGTCAAGCCGGTCTCCCAGGAGCCCAACGTGCGGGCGGTGCTCAGCAAGGTCGAGCTCGGCGAGGCCGACGCCGGGCTGGTCTACAAGACGGACGCCGCCATCGCGCCGAAGAAGGTCGATGCCGTCGGCATCCCCGACGCGCAGAACGCCGTCGCCTCCTACCCGGCCGCGACCCTGAAGGCGTCCCAGCACTCCGCGGCCGCGGCCGCGTTCGTGAAGTGGCTGAGCACGCCCGAGGCGCAGCAGATCCTTCAGCGGGCGGGTTTCCAGAAGCCGTAATCCGGCTGGGCGCGCACGGGACTGTCCCACTGGGGGGAGTGGACAGCCCGTGCGCGCGCCGTCCGGCCCGCCCCGAGCCGAGGAACCCCGATGAGACGCACCCGCACCCCGCCCCCGGCAGGCAGGTTCCGCGCGCCCGGCACCCGCACCCCCGTCGTGCTGGCCGTGCCCGCACTGGTCGCCGTCGCCTTTCTGCTGCTGCCGCTCCTCGGCATCCTCGCCCGCACCAACTGGAGCGACCTCGGCACCCACCTCACCAGTCCGGGAGTCCTCGAAGCGCTCCGGCTGTCGCTGCTGGTGTCCTTCTGGGCGCTCGGGCTCGCGCTGCTGCTGGGCGTTCCGCTGGCCTGGCTGCTGGCACGGGTCAACTTCCGCGGCAAGGCGCTGGTCCGCTCGCTGGTGCTGCTGCCGATGGTGCTGCCGCCGACCGTCGGCGGTGTCGCGCTGCTGCTCGGCTTCGGCCGCCGTGGCCTGCTCGGCCCCTGGCTGGAGGACACCTTCGGCATCGTGCTGCCGTTCCACACCTCCGGTGCGGTGGTCGCGGCCACCTTCGTCGCGATGCCGTTCCTCGTCATCAGCCTGGAGGGCACGCTCGCCGGACTCCGCCCGAGTTACGAGGAGACCGCGGCCTCCCTCGGGGCCTCTCCCGTACGGGTCTTCTGCACCGTCACCCTCCCCATGGTCGCCCCCGGCCTCGCCGCCGGCGCCGCGCTGACCTGGGCCCGTGCGCTCGGCGAATTCGGCGCGACGATCACCTTCGCCGGGAACCTGCCCGGCACCACCCAGACCCTGCCGCTCCAGGTCTATCTGCTGCTCCAGGACTCCCCGGCAGCCGCCACCTCGGTCTCGTTGCTGCTGCTGGTCATCGCGATGGCCGTACTGGTCTGTCTGCGCGGCCGCTGGACCGGCGCCACCAGCACCGACCGCGCGGCCCGCCGGGTACGCGCCGCCGACGACACCGGCACCCCGGCCCCGCCCGCCGCGACCGCCGAGGACCCCGTCCCACCGTCCGCGGCGCACCGGGAGCGCTGGCCGCTGCACGCCGAGGTCACCGGTTTCAACCGGCTGACGCTCGACGCCGACCCGGGCACCACCATCGCCGTCGTCGGCCCCAACGGCGCCGGCAAGACCACCCTGCTGCGTGCCCTGCTCGGCCTCACCCCGCGCGCCCGCGCCGCGCTCCGCCTCGGCGACACGGACGTCACCGCGCTGCCCCCGCACCGCCGCGGCGTCGCCTGGGTCCCGCAGGACGGTGCGCTCTTCCCGCATCTGAACGCCCTGCACAACACCGCCTACGGGCTGCGCGCCCACGGCACCCGGCGCGCTGACGCCCGCCGCACGGCGCAGCAGTGGCTGGACCGGCTCGGCGTCGGCCACCTCGCGCACCGCAAGCCCGCCCAGCTCTCCGGCGGACAGGCCCAACGCGTCGCCCTGGCACGGGCGTTGGCAGCCCGCCCCCGGCTGCTGCTGCTCGACGAGCCGCTCGCGGCGCTCGACCAGACCACCCGTGCCCGGGTCCGGCACACTCTGCGCAGTCATCTCGCGGAATTCGGCGGCGTCTGTCTGATCGTCACGCACGACCCGGTCGAGGCGGTCTCCCTCGCTGACCGGGTCCTCGTCCTCGACGAGGGGCGCGCCCTCCAGGACGCCCCGCCCGCCGAGGTCACCCGGCACCCGCGCTCGCCCTGGGTGGCCCGGATGCTCGGCCGTAACGCCTGGCCGGGCACCATCACCGGCGACGCCCTCGCCCTCACCGACGGCGGCCGGCTGGTCATCGCCGACCCGCTCCCCGACGGTGCCCGAGCGCTGGCGATCATCGCTCCCGAGGCCGTGTCCGTACACCTCGACCGGCCCACGGGCAGCCCCCGCAACGTCTGGCCGGGCACCGTCCGCGAACTCACCTCAGCCGGCAGCCGGCTGCGGGTACTGATCACCTCGCCCGAGGCGCCCGATCTGGTGGCCGAGATCACCCCCTCGGCGGCACTGGAACTCGGCCTGGCCGACGGTGTGTCCGTATGGACCAGCGTCAAGGCCACCGAGGTCTCCCTGGTGACCCTGTGATCCTGTGCCCCTGTGACCCGGTGAGCGTGCAGGCGGCAGGTCAGTGCGCCGTGGCCGCCGGTTCCAGCACGAACACCGGGATCTGCCGGTCGGTCTTCTTCTGGTAGTCGTCGTAATCGGGGAAAGCCTCGACGGCGCGCCCCCACCACAGCGCCTTCTCCGGCCCGGTGACCTCACGGGCCGTCATGTCCTGGCGGACCGGGCCGTCCTGGAGCTCCACCCGCGGATCGGCCACGAGGTTGTGGTACCAGACGGGGTGCCGGGGCGAACCGCCCATGGAGGCCACCGCCGCATACGCCCCCTCATGCTCCACCCGCATCAGCGGGCTCTTGCGGAGCTTGCCGCTCCTGGCGCCCCGGGTGGTGAGGACGACGACCGGCATTCCGCGCAACGTCGTGCCTTCCCTGCCGCCGGAGGTCTCGTACAGCTCGACCTGATCGCGTACCCACTGCGCGGGGCTCGGCTCGTACTCACCCTGAAGAGGCATGCGGTCCGTCCCATCTCCGTAGACAACGTGACATCGCTCGCGGCCGGGGGCGTCGGCGCCGTCCGGCATGGTCCTGACGATCGCTCAACAGCCGCGGCGGGCACAATCTTCCCGGGCCCCGCCGTCGTGTCCGCGCGAGCCCCCGGTCCGCCTCTCGCGCGGTCATCCGGCCGTGCCGTGCCAACTCACCGGTGTTCATGTGCCCCGGGGGGCTTGGGCGACGGCCGGTTTCGTCGCGATCGGTGTCCTCGGATGTCTCAAAGTAGCCCTCGGCGCCGGTGGTCTTGCGCCGCCGGCCTTCGGTCTCGGCGTCGCCGTGGCAACTGCGCGTGCGCCGCCGCGCACCGCGGACATCCTCCGGCTGACGACGGTGGACGCGGAACGCGGTGGAGCGCTCGGCACATCGGTGGCGGCACGGCGCCGGCCACCGGCGGCTGCCCCGGGACGCCTCATCGGCGGGTACGGGAGCAGCCGGACCGGTGGCCGGCGGCGCATGTGGTCAAGGCTGCCCGGCCGCCAGTCGGCGGCGCGGGCAGGCCGGTGGTCAGGACACCAGTTCCACCTCGCGGGCGCTCCGGCGGTGCTGCTCGGTCCAGTTGTTGAGGGCGGCCTCGCAGGCGTGGTCGAGGTGGCGCAGCCCGGTCAGGTCGAGCTCCACGTCCCGGTCAGCGGGCAGCGATTCGAGCTGGTCGAGGATCTTCGGCAGCCGCAGGAACGTGGCGTTACCGACGGCCCGCACCTGCACCGGCTCCGTCGTGTCCTCCGGCGTCTGGATCTCCAGGTGGACATGGGAGGTTTCCCAGGCGGTCTTCGCGACGGCCATCAGCAGACCGATGAGCACGCCCTCGAACATATTGACCGTCACGATCGCGATCGCGGTGGCCAGGAGGACCACGGCCTCGCCGCGGTGCTCGCGCCACAGCGGACCCAGCGCACGCACCGGGATGAGCTTGCAGCCCGCATGCACCAGGACGCCCGCCAGTGCGGCCACCGGCACGACACCCAGTGCGGCCGGGAACGCCGCGGCGAACACCAGCAGCCAGACACCGTGCAGCACCCGCGAGGCCTTGGTCTTCGCGCCCGCCTGCACATTGGCGGCGCTACGGACGATGACGGCGGTCATCGGCAGGGCACCCAGGACACCGCAGACGGCGTTGCCCGCACCCTGGGCCATCAGCTCCTTGTCGTAGTCGGTCTTCGGCCCGTCGTGCAGCCGGTCGACCGCGGCCGCGCTGAACAGGGACTCGGCGGACGCGATCAGCGCGAAGGCGAGGACCGTGCCGAGCACACCGAAGCTGCCGAGCCGGCCGAGGTCGTCGAGGCCGGGGGGCTGGATCGCGTCCAGCAGCCCGCTGACCTGGACCCGTGCGACGGGCATGTCCAGCGCCCAGACCGTGGTCGTGGCGAGCGCGACCGCGGCCAGCGGCGCTGGCAGGACCCGTGCGGCGGGCCGCCAGCGCGGCCACAGCACCAGGACGGCGATGGTGCCGGCACCGATGGCGAGCGCGGCCAGCGCGTCCGGCGACCCCACGGTGGAGGTGACCAGGCCGGGGAATCCGCCGATGTTGGCGAGTCCGCTGCCCGGCGCCTTGGCGTCCGTGAGGGCGTAGAGCTGCCCGGCGATCAGGACCAGGCCGATACCGGCCAGCATGCCCTGGACCACGGCGACCGAGATCGCCCGGAACCAGCGCCCCAACTTCAGTGCACCCATGGCCAGTTGGAGCACACCGGCGGCCAGTACCAGCGCACCGAGCGTGCCGAGGCCGTACTCCTTGACGGCTTCGAAGACCAGCACCGTCAGACCGGCGGCGGGCCCGCTGACCTGGAGGCTGCTACCAGGGAGCAGACCCGTGAGCAGACCGCCGACGACACCGGTGACCAGGCCCAGTTCGGCCGGGACACCGGAGGCGACCGCCACCCCGACACACAGCGGGACGGCCACGAGAAAGACGACGAGGGAGGCGGTGAAGTCCGCCCGGAAGGAGGTGAATCGCTTCATGAGATCCGGCCCCGCCATCAGAGGGGGAGGAACAGGTCGGAGGCCGGGTGATGCGCGGCCACCATGCCGGTGTGCACTTCGTAGAACCAGCCGTGCAGATTGACCTCTCCGGCGGCCAGCCGCTCCTGTACACAGGGGTAGTCGCGCAGCCGGTTGACCTGTTGGCGCACATGCTGCTGGACCGCGGCGGCGACCGTCGGTTCCTCGTCGCTGGGCAGTTCGTCGGACAGTGCCTGCGCCAGCCAGTCCCGTACGGCCGGAGCACCGGTCAGGTCCTCGCCGCGGGCCTTGGCGCCCACCGCGCCGCAGTGCGAGTGACCGCAGACCACGATGTCGGCCACGCGGAGCACACGCATCGCGTACTCGATGGTCGCGGCCTCCGCGCAGGCCGCCATACCGTCCTGGTAGACGGGCACGGCGTTGCCGGCGGTGCGGAGTTCGAAGAGTTCACCGGGCTGTGCGCCGGTGATCAGGGACGGTACGACCCGGGAGTCGGAGCAGGTGATGAACAGGGCGAGGGGCGACTGACCGGCCGCGAGGCGGCCGTACGTCTCTTGTTCGTCGCGGCCCTCGGCGATACGGGCCATCAGGCCCCGGGCATGCTGGATGAAGGTCTCCACGAGGAGGTCTCCTGCTGATGAGGGGTGCCACTGTGGGGCGGTGGTGGGAAGGTATGAGGTGCGGCTGGTGGGGCAGGCCACCACGGCGCCCTCAGCAGCGGAAGACGCAGTGGAGAAGCGGGATTTCGGCCGGTCTGGATGCGGCTTTGGTGGTGCTGCCGGCCTTGGGGTCACCCGATGCCGGGAGGGTGTGCGGCGCCGCGATGCCGCTGAGCGGTGGCAGCGGACGGCCGGTGTGGTGCGGGACGCCGGCGGCGGTCCGGACGGTGCGCCGGGGCTGGCCGCGCTCGGCCGCGCGCTTGGACTTTTCCTCAGTGGTGTCGTAGCTCGGCTTGACGGCCGGCAGGGCGCTCGCGGACTTCGCGGCGGGCGCTCCGGAGAACGTCGCCCGGTCCATGTCGGGATCCGCCGTGCTGCCCAGCAGGAAGGTCAGGATCACCATGACGGCGACCAGCGGCGTACGGAAGAGACGCGGCACTGGTGTGCCCTGCATGCAGGTGTCCTTCCGCATCGTTGCCCCCCGTGGCTCGTTCACACGGTCACCCTGCCCTCACAGTGCAGCATCCAGGTTTCCGGCGTGATAACGAGAAATGACGCCAAGTTTCAAGATGTCCCGAATCTCGATTCGGGCACATCTGTGTGACGAACGGACGTTCATTTAAGTTCCCGCTCCGCGGGGGAAGTTGCCGGAACGGAGTCGGCGGGCGCAGGCCGGCGGACCGCCCACGCGACCACGGGCACGACCGCCAGCGCGAGCACCGCACCCGCCAGCGTCAGGGTCGGATAGCCGCCCAGGACGACGACCAGCCCCGAGGACATGCCCCCGGCCGCGCCCGCGAGCGCGATACCGACATCCACCAGGCCCTGGGCCGACGCGCGCCGGGCGGGCGGCAGCGCGTCGGTGACGATGGCGGTGCCGCTGACCAGCCCGAAGTTCCAGCCGAGGCCGAGCAGTACGAGTGCCGTGGCGAGCGCGGGAACGGAGTGCGGCGAGGCCACGGCGGCCAGGATTCCGGCGGCGGCCAGTGTCAGGCCGGAGGCACCGGCGATCCACAGCCGGCCGACGCGGTCGACCAGCAGCCCGGTGAGCGGGGACGGCAGGAACATCGCCCCGACGTGCAGGGCGATGACCAGCCCGGCCGCCTGGGTGTCATGGCCGTGCGCCTTCATATGGACCGGCGTCATCGTCATGACCGCGATCATCACGAGCTGAGTGAGGATCATGACCGTGGTGCCGATGACCACCTCACGCCGTCGCGGCTGCGCGTCCGGCCGTTCGCCGGTGTCCTTGGCGGAGCGCTCGCCGGCCTCCGCGGCCTGAGCCGCCGCCAACTTCTCGGCCAGTCGCAGCGGATCGGGCCGCAGCAGAGCGGCCAGGGCCACCGACGCCGACCCGAACGCGGCGACGGCCAGCAGGAACGGCCCGGCGAGACGGGGGATGCCCCAGGAGTGCGCGACCTCTCCCGTGAACGTCACCAGGTTGGGGCCGACCACCGCGCCGAGCGTGGTGGCGAACAGCACCGTGCTCACCGCCCGGCCACGCCGCTCGGGCGCGGCCAGATCCGCCCCTGCGTAGCGCGCCATCAAGTTCGTTGCGGTGCCCGCCCCATAGACCAGCAGGGACGTGAACAGCAGCAGCGCACTGCCGACGGTGGCCGCCACGACGACCCCGAGGCTGCCGAGCGCCCCTACGGCGTACCCGAGTGCCAGCCCGGGGCGGCGGCCGTATCGCCGGCAGATCTGGCCGATGCCGAGGGCACCCAGCGCGGCCCCGGCGGTGAACAGCGCACTGGGCACCCCGGCCAGCCCGGTCGAGCCGAGCATCTCCTCGGCGAGCAGCGCTCCGACGGTGATTCCGGCGGCGAGGCCCGCGCCGCTGAGGATCTGCGAGAACACCAGGACGGACAGAATCCGCCGCTGTTCGGGTATCTCGTGGCCGACCGTGACGTCATTCCGGTCCGTCATGATTCCTTTCGGTTCCCGCGGATGCGGGCGGCTAGGTCGCCGCCATCGGTTCGAGTGCCGCGATGGCAGCGAGTGACAGGCCCATCTGCTCGTGGAGGAAGCGCACGATCGTCCAGTGCGGCAGTGCCTCCTCGTCGAACGGTCCGAACTCCTGGCAGTACAGCGGAATCCAGCGCAGGGCCTCTTCGAGGGCCTGCTCGCGGCCCGGCTCCTGCTGGTAGTCCTCATAGGCGATGCTGCGGTGCTCGATGAAGAACTGCCCCGGCAGCCGTTCCTCACACAGCGCCCGGTATTCGCGGGTCTGAAGGATGAGGTAGTGCCAGATCTCGTCGATGTCCTGCTCGACCGGCAGGAAGAGACCGCCGAGCCGGTCGTGGTGGCGGGAGACGAGATAGAGATAGCGCAGACACTCGGTGACCTGGCGCTCCACGAACTCCCGCGGCGCGGTGGTCTTCTCGTCGAAATACGTCACCACTTCGGCGTGCAGCGCCGCACCGAGCAGTTCCTTGAGGTCATCGGCGGATATCCGCGGCTGGCTGGTCATGCTTCTCCTGTCCGAGTGGCGCGGACGTCCGGGAACGCGGACGTCCGGTGGGTCAGCTGCCGGTCGTGAGCCAGGCGTACTTGCCTGACTTCCCGATGGGGAGGTGCGTACGGTGGGCGAGCCGGCAGCGCCGCCCGGTCAGTTCACCGACGCCCTGTTCCAGGGCCGAGGCCTGGGGGAGTCCGACGGGCGCGCCGTGGAAGGTCGTGTACACCAGCTGTGCTTCGGCATCGCCGGTCAGCTGCAACTGGTACAGGAAGATGTCCGGGGATGTCTCACCGATGCACCGGTCGAGGTCGCCCTGGGCGACCGGCCCGTGCGGAGTGCTGAGCAATTCCTTTTCCCGGCCGCAGAATTGGGCGATTTTTCCCGGGTCGGGCGAACCGTCCAGGGTCCGTACGCAGTCGCCCGAGCGGTAGCGGATCAGCGGCATATAGGGATTGCGCACGCTCGACACGATGAGCTGGTAGATGGTGCTCCCGGTGGCGACCGGCTGGAGCTCGACGCTCATCTTGTCGAGGTGCGGCCAGTAGGTGCCGCGGCGGTCGCTGTAGTAGAGGTATCCGAGCTCGGTGCTGCCGAAGAGGTCGATGACCGGGCAGTCGAAGTGCTGGTGCAGAAAGCGCCGGACGTTCTCCGGGGTGTATTCGTAGGCATGGATGATGCTCGCGGGCGGCGGGAAGTCGTCCCACAGCCCCCATTCGCCGACCTTTCGCACCAGATGCGCCAGGTGGTAGCCGGAGCAGTCGAGGTGGTACCGGCCGCGCGGGTGCGCCTGCCGGGCGGCCCGGATCTCCGTGAGCATCCGCACCACCTCGTCCCGCTCCCACAGCGCCGGGTCCAGCCGCAGATTGACGTAGCAGGTCCGCTCGTCGAGCCAACGGTCATCGAGGGAAGGGACCGGCTCCGGCGTGGTGCCGCGCCGGGCGGCGCTGACCCGGGCCACATGTTCCGTCGCCAGCACCGTGGTGAGGGACACCCGCCGGCAGCCGGCTTCCCAGGTCTCGGCGATATCGGGGTGTTCGCTCCAGAGCTGGTAGTAGGAGCGCAGCAGGAAATACGGGGGCCGGATGATCTGCATCCGGGCGTGGTGGGTGCCGGTGGAGAGGACGAACTCGGCCTCTCCGGACTCCAGCGCCGCGGCCAGCCGGGGCGTCATCCAGTTGTCGGGAAAGCCGCGCGCGATCTCCGGCTTGTCGAGTAGGGGGAAGTAGCCCTTCGCCAGCGACTCACGGTAGATCGGTATGTCGCGGATCTGCTCGATGACCTCGGCGGTCGGCTGACCATCCATGGAAATCCTCGTCGTTGCTCGGGATGCGGTGCACACGGGGAGTTCGGGGCGCGGGGCCCGGGAGCGGGCGGCGGCACGATGTTCACCGCCGCCGGACCACTCCCGGGCTTCTGGGTGGCGCGAGGGTCAGGAGATGCAGCCGGCCTTGGGCGCGGCACTGATGCAGCCCGCCTTCGGGGCGGCGCTGATGCAGCCGTTCTTCGCTGCCTGCTGGGCGGAGTTGGCGGCGATCCAGTTCTGCCAGACGTTGTCCTGGGCCATCTTCTTGATGAGCTGCTCCATGGGAACCTCCGAGAAAGAGTGCGGAAGGCGGACGACGGGCACACGGCGCTGACCTGCGCCGATGCCACGCAATGAAAGTAAAAGTATGGCCAAGTGGATGTCAATTAAAGGCAATGTTCTGGGCGGCGGTTGGGTGACCGGTGCGCCAACTTTGGCGGGATCCTGACGAGATGATCACCACCGGACTACTTGATGCTCCGTCAACTGACGGCGTGCCCCGTACCGGCGCCCCGGTGGTGCGGGCGCGCCGCATTGCGCCGCACGGCGGCCGTCGATCGGGTGACCCGTAGCGCGGCTCCGGAGCCGGGCGGCCACCGGTGGGGGACGATCCAGCCGTCCGCCCATCGGTCCCAGCTCCAGGGGAGTCTGCTGTGCGCATTCTGCTCATCGCCGGCGCGTTCAACAGTCTGACGCAGCGCGTGTACGCCGAACTCGGTGACCACGGACACCAGGTGAGCGTGGAGCTGGTGACACGGGACACACCGCTCCCCGAGGTCGTACGCCGCCATGCGCCGGAGCTGATCGTGGCGCCGATGCTCAAGACGGCCATCCCCCGGGAGGTGTGGTCCGCCCACATCTGTCTGATCGTGCACCCCGGGCCCGTCGGCGACCAGGGGCCCTCCTCCCTGGACTGGGCGGTACATCTGGGCGCGGACCGGTGGGGCGTCACGGTGCTTCAGGCCAACGACGAGATGGACGGCGGCGACATCTGGGCCGCGGCGAGCTGCCCCGTCCCCGGCGTGGGCAAGAGCGACCTCTACCGCAACGAGATCGCCGATGCCGCGGTCGGAGCGGTCCTGGCGGCCGTCGCCCGTGTGGCGTCCGGAACCCACCGCCCGCAACCACAGGGCGAGCTGTCCGACGCCGCGAAACCCGGCCGCCCCCGGCCCCCGTTCCGTCAGGACCTGCGCCGGATCGACTGGCACGCGGACCCCACCGACGCCGTCGTCCGCAAGCTGCGCGCCGCCGACTCCCAGCCCGGCGTGCGGGACGAACTTCTCGGCGACACCTGGCATTTGCACGGTGGCCACCCGGAGGACACCCTGACCGGCCCGCCGGGTGAGCTGCTCGCCACCCGATATGGCGCGATCTGCCGGGCGACGGCCGATGGCGCGGTATGGATTCCGGAACTGCGGCCGCCCCGTGCGGCAGGGGAGCCCGGCACCCTGAAACTGCCCGCCACCCTGGCGCTGGGCGACCGCCTCCCGCCGCTCCCCGAAGTCCCGGCCCCCCTTGAAGACCCCGGCGACGGCCTCCGGACCTGGAGCGATATCCGCTATCGCGAGGACGGCCCGGCCGGCTTCCTGGAGTTCTCCTTCCCCGGCGGTGCGATGAGCACCGACCACTGCCGGAGGCTGCTCGCCGCCTACCGCCACGCCTGCACCCGGCCGACCTCCGTGCTGGTCCTCGGCGGCCGCCGGGACTTCTTCTCCAACGGCATTCATCTGCATGTCATCGAGGCCGCCGCCGACCCCGCCGAGGAGTCCTGGGCCAATATCAACGCCATGGACGATCTGGTGCACGCCGTCCTGACCACCACCGACCGGCTGGTGGTCGCCGCGCTCGGCGGCAATGCCGCGGCCGGCGGGGCGATGCTGGCCCTCGCCGCCGACGAGGTGTGGTGCCGCGCGGCCGTGGTGCTCAACCCCCACTACCGGCTGATGGGGCTCTACGGATCCGAATACTGGACCTACACCCTGCCGGGCCGGGCGGGCCCCGAGGTGGCCGGGCAGCTCACCGCACGCGCCCTGCCGATCACCGCCGCGACCGGAGCCCGGCTCGGCCTGGTGGACCGGATCCTCGACTGCCCCGCGCAGGACTTCGCCGCGCAGACCGCGGGGCTCGCCGCCCGGCTGGCCTCGGCGTCCTCGACACAGGCCCGTATCGCCGCGAAGAAGGCCGACCGGGAACGCGACGAGGCCCACCGCCCGCTCGCCGCCTATCGGGAGCTCGAACTGGCGCAGATGCACCGCACCTTCTTCGACCCGGACCAGCCGTATCACGCCCTGCGCCGGGCCTTCGTCCGCAAGGAACCCGCGGCGGCGACCCCCTCGCACCTCGGCTCCGCACCTGCCGCGACCTGAGGACGCGCGGCAGCGGGCCGGTGACCGACCGGCGTGGGCCGGTCACCGGCCCGCTGCCGCGCGAGCGCCCGTCGCGGCTGCCGGCCTACGAGACGGGCTGGTACTTGTAACCGATCCCGAACACCGTGCTGATGGAGTCGCGCAGGCCGGGGCCAAGGCGCCGGCGCAGGCGGGCGATGTGGACATCGACGGTGCGGTTGCTGGACTGGCAGCTGGGCCAGACAGCGGCCATCAGCTGCTCCCGGGTGAAGGCGCGCCGGGGATGCAGCACGAGATGGGCCAGCAGGTCGAATTCCAGGCGTGGCAGATCGAGTTGGCGGCCCCTGACAAAGACGGTCCGGGCCGCGGTGTCGATCCGGACCGGCTCCGGACGCGGAGGGCCGGCCGGTGGTTCCTCGCCCGGTTCCGTGCGCGGGGGCGCCAGGATGATGTGGACCTCGTCCGACGGCAGCCGGTGCACCGATACGGGTTCCAGGTCGTGCAGGGTCAATTGCCACTTGCCGTCAGGAAGCCGGTCGACCGCCAGGGGTGGCCCTTCGCCGGGCCCGGCTGTGGGCGGCCGGCCGAAGTCGGCGTCCGGTCGCAACGCAAGCGGGGTCGTCGAGGAGTTCATTAACATGATCTGGGCCCATTCCTCTTGCAAAGCAGGCGTGTACGGACAGACATGGCGGTGCTCGACGTGCAGGGGCGCTGAGGTGCTGCCGCAGTGCTCACGGCGCGGTCCGGTGTGCGGCGGGTGGCGACCCAGGCACTTGTGGTGCAGGTCCGCCCAGCGGGGTCGATCGCTCCGTTCGCGCCGCAAGAACGCTCGCGCCCATGCCCCTACCCAGCCATGACGTGGTGTGAAGTCACGGCCTCCGGTCCGGATGAACGCTACATGTGATCGCGCGCTTCCGGAAAGTAGCATCCGCTAATTCGGTTGCTCTTGAGCCGAATTTGTGATGCGTGGCCCCAACGCGGGTGGCGGCCCAGGGGGTTGGGGCCGGGGGTGCTGCTCCGTTCAACAAGTGCACGGTCCCTGGGGGAGCGTGGGCGGGTCGGGCGAGGGCTCGCCCTCCAGGGCTTCGCGGTCGTCGTCACCCCCTCCGGCTCGCGCGAGGGGTGGGTAGGGAAGCCGGGGATACGGAGGGGTAATCGGCAGCGATGTGCACTTGTGGAGGACTTGTAAACCTATGAATATGCCAAATAAATGGCCTGTGACGAACGGACCGGCAAAGTGGAGGGCTTCTGAAGGTTCGGCCGAGAAGTTGTTTCTGTTTCAATTTCATCGAGACTAAAAGGTGCGGAACCAGATATTCCAGGCGGCTTGTTTTCGCAATGAGTTGAGGATGAGTAGGGTGTGGCCGCTGTCACTTGACCGGTGGCAGGGGTCCAGCTGAATTCGGCGCAGCTGGAATGCCGTGTGGGGGAAGACGCCTTCGTGACCGGGAGGGGACCATGGCGGCCGGCTCTTTCGAGGGGCAGTACGTGTGGAGTCCAGCGGCCGATGACCGGGCCCTGGCGCGCGCGTGTATGGACGTCCGGGCCGGGCGGTACTTGAGCGCACACGAGGTTCTCCGGGAAGCCCGGGAGGATTTCGAGGTGCGGGCCCACCGTTCGCTGGTGCTGGCGTCCGTGGCAGCCGATTCGGACCTGGCCGAGCGCTGGCTGGCCGAAGAGCCGGGGCCGGATGCGGCGCTGCTCTGGGCCCGGGTGGCGATGCTCCGGGCCCTGCGGATGGCCGACGCCGACGCCGGTGACCGGCGGCAGGGCGCCCTGGCGCGGATAGCGCAGTCGGCGTGCGAGCGGGCCGCCAAGCTGCTCCCCGACGACCCCACCCCGTGGGTGGCCCAGCTGGCGCTGACGCGCCTCGACCGCCCCCAGGACCCCGCCCCGCAGGGGCTGCTGACCGCGCCGGCCGGCCCGTGGTACCTCTTCGCGCACATCCTCCGGCTCGACCCCTGGCACCGCGAGGCACACCACCGCTTTCTGTCGTTCTTCTTCACCCGCTACGGCGGTTCGTCCAGCGCGAGCTGGGACGTGGCCGCGTTCCTGAGTCAGCGGGCCCCGGCCGACTCACCGCTGCGGCTGCTGCCGCTGGTGGCGCTGGTCGAGGACTACAACCCGTCCGCGCTGCTCGCGGACCACACATGGGAGCAACCCCAGTGGATCAGCGCCGCGTTGAGCATCTACCACCAGTGGTTCCCGCGGGTGGCCGATTACCGCTTCACCCCGGTGCTGGATCTGGCGTATCTGGCGCATGCGCTGTTCATGGCGAAACATGAATTCGAGGCGCGGGAAGTCTTCACCGCCATGGGGCCCTATGCCTCGCGTATGCCCTGGAGTGCATTCGGCGATCCCGAGGAGCAATTGACGAAAGCCAGGCGCTCGTGCGGTCTCCCCGTTCCGCACGGCGGCTGATTCACCGGTGCACAGGGTGTGGTGTGAGTTCTTTGCCGCAATAGGCGCCCCGTTCTGCACCCCCGTTCGAGCGATTCAGTCCAATCCATTCACACCCCCGTTTCCCCCCAGAAAGGTTTCGGTTGTGTCCGAGCGTATGTCTCCAGCTCGCTCGCAAAACCCCCACACGACAGACCCCGTCACCCTTGACGACGATGCCACGCTCCACGCCATGGGCTATCCGCGGAAACTGACCCGCAGATTCCGCGCGTTCGACAACTTCGCCATTTCTTTCACCATCATCAACATTATTTCCGGCATCTTCTCCTCCTTCGGGTTCGGGATGAACGCCGGCGGCCCGCGGATCCTGATCTTCGGCTGGATCGGCGTATCGGTCATGGTGCTGTTCGTCGGCGCCGCGATGGGCGAGATCGCCTCCGCCTACCCGACCAGCGGCGCGCTCTACTTCTCGGCCGGCAAGCTGGCCAAGCGCCACCAGGGCGCCTGGTCCTGGTACACGGGCTGGCTGAACTTCGTCGGCCAGGTCGGCGGCACCGCCGCCACCAACTTCGCCGCCGCCACCTTCATCCAGGCGTTCATCGCCATGCAGTGGCCGTCCTACGAGGCGACACCGCAGCAGACGGTCGGCATCACCGCGGCCATCCTTCTCCTCCAGGCGCTGGCCAACACGTATACGGTGCGCCTGGTCGCGGTGGTGAACCGGATTTCCGTGTGGTGGCTGCTGATCGGCATGGTGGTGATCGTCGGCGCGCTGACCTTGATACCCGACCACCACCAGTCGCCCTCGTTCGCGCTGCACTTCGTCAACAACACCGGCTTCACACATGCGATTTACGGCGGAATGCTGGGTCTGCTCGTCACCAGCTGGACCTTCACCGGTTTCGACGGCAGTTTCCACATGTCCGAAGAAACCGTGAAGGCGACGGTCAACGCGCCCAAGGGCATCATGCGGGCGATCAGCTACTCGGCGATCACCGGACTGATCCTCATGCTCGCACTGGTGTATGCGATCCGTGACTACGGGCATGCGGCGAGTGCCGAGGCGCCGCCGGTGCAGATTCTCGTCGACGCGCTCGGCCAAAGCACCGCCAAGTTCCTGCTGTTGATCGTTATCGGCGCCATGCTGTTCTGCGGGCTTGCGAACATGACCAGCAATACCCGGCAGATCTTTGCCTTCTCCCGGGACGGCGCGATGCCCGGCTCCCGTTGGTGGCATTCGGTCTCCGCGCGCACCCGTACCCCCGTCAAGGCCGTCTGGCTCGCCGCGGCCTGCCCCCTGGTGCTGGTGCTGCCCGGCTGGTGGTCGCACACCGCCTTCACCGCGGTGGTGAGCGTCAATGTCGTCGGGCTGTTCCTCGCCTACGCCGTGCCCATCTTCCTGCGGCTGCGGCTCAACGACTTCCAGGCCGGGCCGTGGAACCTCGGGCGCTACGGCAAGCCCGTCGCGGCGATCGCGGTGACCTGGATCCTGATCAGCAATGTGCTGTTCATGCTGCCGCAGGCGTACCCCATCACCCCCGCCTCGTTCAACTACGCGCCGATCGCGCTGGCAGTGGTGCTGATCATCGCCACGGTGTGGTGGTTCGCCACCGCCCGGCAGCGCTTCCAGGGGCCGGTCAGCTACGGCCGCCCCGACGAGGTCGCCGCCATGGACCTGATCTGACGCCGGCCGCGCAGGCGGACGGGTCCGGGCTCGCCGGAGGAGTTGCTCCGGCGGGCCCGCCCCGCCCGGCACCCGGCACCGGCGCCACACGCTTCCCGTTCACTCGCCCCCTGACCCCACCAGAAGGGACGACCACCCGGCATGCCCACTCTCGGCAACGCTCCGGATCCCCAGCCCGTCACCGGCGAACTCACCATCGGCAACGCCTCGTTGGACGACTGGCACGAGGTGGCCCAATGGGCCGCCGACGAAGAGTGGAACCCCGGACGCGGCGACACCGTCTGCTTCCACCCCACCGACCCCGCCGGCTTCTTCCTCGGACGCCGCGCCGGACGGACCGTCTCCGCGGTCTCGGTCGTCAACTACTCGGACGCCTACGCGTTCCTGGGCTACTACCTCGTCCACCCCGACCACCGCGGGCAGGGCCTGGGCCTCGCCACCTGGCGGGCCGCCTTCCCGCACGCCGGTGCCCGGACCGTGGGTCTCGACGCGGTCCCCGCCCAGCAGGACACGTACCGGCGCGCCGGATTCGCCCCCGCCTACGAGACCGTTCGCTACGCCGGACGCCCTCTCGGCCCCGGCACGCCCGCGCCGGACGTCGTCCCCGTCACCCGGGCGCATCTCGACGCCGTCGCCGACTACGACCGGCGCTGCTTCCCCGCTGACCGCCGTGCCTTCGTCACCCGCTGGCTGACGGCCCCCGGCCACACCGCCCGCGCGATTCTGCGCGACGGCGGGATCGCGGGCTACGGCGTGCTCCGCCCGGCCCGTACGGGGCACCGCATCGGCCCGCTCTTCGCCGACACCACCGCGGCCGCCGAAGCGCTCTTCGACGCCCTCGCGGCGTCCGTCGACCCGGCCGACGAGATCTTCCTCGACGTCCCCGGTCCCCGGCACGCCGCGCACGACCTGGTCACCTCCCGCGGGCTGACCCCGCGGTCGCACACCGTGCGGATGTACACCGGCCCGGTACCCCCGGTGGAGCAGGAGCGCACCTTCGGCGTCACCAGTCTCGAACTCGGCTGAGGGACCGCGTCCGCCGTACGCGGCGACGGCCGTCACCGGCTCCCGCCCGACAACGGCCGGGCGGGAGCCGGTGTGGTCGGCTCAGGCGCCGACCGTGCCGTCGATGGCCTCACGGAGGAAGTCCGCATGGCCGTTGTGGCGGGCGTACTCATGGATCAGGTGCAGCATCACCACGCGCAGGGAGACATGCTCGCCCCAGCGGGGCTGGTAGCCCGTGACGTCGAGCGAGGCGGCCGCCTCCTCGATGCGGCGGGCGTGCGCCACCTCCGTCTGCCAGGCCTCGAACGCCTCCGCGCCGTCGGCCTTGCTCGCGTCGTACGCCGCCTGGAAGTCGCCCTCCTCCGACCAGACGAGCGGGATGTCCTCGCCGTTGATCACCCGGCGGAACCAGGTGCGTTCCACCTCGGCCATGTGCCGCACCAGCCCGAGCAGGGAGAGCGTGGACGGCGGGCTCGACTGACGCCTGAGGTCGTCGTCGGACAGGCCCTCGGTCTTCATGGCGAGCGTGGCCCGGTGGAAGTCGAGGAAGGAGCGCAGGGTCTCCCGCTCGCCGGCGCGCATGGGCGGGGAGAGGCGTTCGGTGGTCACGGAGGGTTCCTTTCCGCGGCGAGCTCCCGGGCAGGGCTCGGCCGGTGTGGGGCGGGGCGCCGAGAGGCGTCATGGTCGTGGGAGCCGCTTTCGGGCGCCAGGGCCGGAGGAGAGCCGGGGCCCGTGGAGGGGGAGAGCCCCCTGAAGCCCTCCGGAGCGTGCCGGGAGGCGGCGGTCGCACGTGATCTTCCCGGGCGCCGCGGGTCGCCGCAAGGGGTTTTACCGCGGTCGCGGGTGGCGGACGGCGGTGGCCGCGCAGGGCCCGGTCCGCGGCGGGCGCACCCTCGCACACCACCGCGCGGAACGGGCCGTCCTCCGTGTGCCCCGCCCGCTGCTCAGCCGGCGGTGCTCAGGGCAGATAGCGCTCGATGGCGCCGGGTCCCTCCTCAGCGATCAGACGCCTGGCCCATTCCAGGCTCGCGGGGGTGGGTTCGCGCCCGGACGCCTTCACCAGGTCCTCCGGGTCATAGGGCCGCTCGCTACCGGTGTACAGCTGAGTCGGCCGCCGCTCGGCCGCCTGCTCCCTGCCATTGGTCGTCACAGGGTCCTCCTCTGTCCGCGCCCGCCGAGTCGCCGGGACCTCGCTTGGTTCCATCATGGGACCCGCTCCGAACACCCGCACGATGTGCGCCGGGCCGGCCCCGGCCACCGCGCCCGCGGCCGGTCAGTGGGCCGGCCGCGGAGCCCCGGAATAGTGCGGCGGAAACGCCTGCTCCGTCCAGATCGTCTTGCCGTACGGCGTGTAGCGGGTACCCCAGCGCGGCACCAGCTGCGCGACGATGAAGAGCCCCCGCCCGCCCTCGTCGTCGCTGGCGCTGTGCCGGAGGTGGGGCGAGGTATGGGCGGTGTCGGACACCTCGGTCAGCAGGGTCCGGTCGCGCAGCAGCCGCAGATGCAGCGGCCCCGCGGCATGCCGTACGGCATTGGTGAACAGCTCGCTGACCACGAGTTCGGTCGCGTAGGACAGCTCCGCCAGGCCCCACTTCCGCAGCTGCTCGGTGGCCAGCTCACGGGCCGTGGCCACCGCGGCCGGCTCGGCGGGCAGCTCCCAGGCCGCCACCTGCCGGTTATCCAGCTCGCGGGTGCGCACCAGCAGCAGCGCCGAGTCATCGGTGGCCGGACCGTCCGGCAGCAGCTCGGCCAGGGCGTGGTCACACAGCTCGTCCAACGGGCGGCGGTGCTCGCCCAGGACCCCGCCGAGGATCCGCAGCCCCTCGTCCACGTCCCGGTCACGGGCCTCGACCAGCCCGTTCGTGAACAGGGCCAGCAGACTGCCGACCGGCAGTTCGAGCTCCAGGGACTCGAACGGCAGGCCCCCCAGCCCCAGGGGCGGGCCCGCCGGAAGATCCGGGAAGGAGACACCGCCCTCCGGGTCGACGACGGCCGGCGGCAGATGCCCGGCCCGCGCCATGGTGCACCGCCGCGACACCGGGTCGTAGACCGCGTAGAGGCAGGTCACGCCGGTCGCCACATCGTCCGTGCCGAGATCCGTGCCGACCGTCGCCGCCTGCTCCTCGGCGGTCTGTTCCACCAGGTCGTCCAGCCGGCCCAGCAGCTCGTCGGGAGCCAGGTCGAGCCGGGCCAGGGCGCGCACGGTCGTCCGCAGCCGCCCCATGGTCGCCGCCGCCCGGAGGCCGTGGCCCACCACGTCCCCGACGACCAGGCCGACCCGGGTACCCGAGAGACCGATGACGTCGAACCAGTCGCCGCCGACCCCGGCCCGGTCATCGCTGGGCAGATAGCGGTAGGCCAGATCGACCGCCGACGGGGACGCCAGATGCTGGGGCAGCAGATCGCGCTGGAGGGTCAGCGCGGCGGTGTGTTCCCGGGTGAAGCGGCGGGCGTTGTCCAGGCACACCGCCGTCCGGGTGACCAGCTCGTCGGCGAGTTCGATCTCCCCCTTGTCGAAGGGCGTCATCGGGGCGCCGCGCCGGAAGGTGACCAGTCCCATCGGGGTGCCGCCGGCCCGCAGCGGCACGACGATGGTGTTCTCCTCGCGCACCATCCCGCCCGAGGAGAGGCTGCGGTACTGGAGCGAGCCGGGCGGGTACTCGACGCGGTGCGGGCTGTACGGGGCGCTGTCCGGCCCCTCATGGGCGGAGCGGGTGGCGACCCGCACCAGCGTGGGCAGCGCACCGCCGGCCGGCTCCGGCTCGTCGCCGTTGAGTACGGACCGCATCAGATCGACGGTGACCGCGGTGGCGAACTCCGGCACCGCCACCTCGCTGACCTCCCGGGCGGTGACGGTCATATCGAGGGTGGTGCCGATCCGGGCGCCGGCCTCCACCAGCAGGTTCAGCCGGCGCTGCGCCTGGTAGCGGCCGGTGATGTCGAAGGCGTCCTCACACACCCCGAGCACCTGCCCGTGGGTGTCCTGGAGCCGGTAATAGGAGCAGGACCAGACGTGATCGGGCCCCGGGTCGGAGGGCTGCTGGCCGACGAAGTGCAGATCGAGGATCGGTTCGCCGGTGTCGATGACATGGTGCATCACCGCGTCGAGCGTGCGCGGATACCCCTCGGTCACGAACGTGCCGCCCGGATACAGCTCATCGGCGCGGGCCCCGAGGAACTCCCGCAGCGGCAGCCCGACCTCCCGGATATAGGCGCTGTTCGCCCAGGTCAGCCGGAGATCGGTGTCATAGATGCCCAGGCCCACCGGGGACCGGGTGGCCAGCCCGTGCAGCATCGCCTGGCGGGACTCCCACAGCCGGTGGGCCTCCAGTTCGGCCGCCACCAGGACCCGGGCCGGCCGGTGGCCGGGGCCTGCGGAGACCTTGGCGAGTGGGCAGAACGCGGCCGCCATCCGCACCAGTCGGCCGTTCCGGTGCCGCACCGTGAGCTCCCGGCCGCCGCCCAGCGCGTCGTCCGGTGCGTCTCCGGTTCTGACAGCGGGCGGAACCAGCTGCTCCAGGGGCTGTCCGACGATCTCCTCCGGCAGATAGCCGAGGAGCCGCTGGGCCGCCGGGCTCCAGCCGATGATCAGGTCCTGGGCGTCCAGCACCGCGGTGGCCGCCCTGGCGACGTCGAGGGGACCACGGAAGTCAGCGCTCTCCGCCGCGTTCCATGCGTTCATGGCATCAGCCCAGCCCGGTTCGGTATCTACAGCATCGAGCCTGATCAAGACCGGCACAACCGCGCTGCCGCAGGGCAGACGCGCCCTTGGTGCGGCACCGCTCCGTCGCTGGCAGAGTGGGAAGGGGCGCTGAGCAACAGGAGGCAGATGTCATGTCGGCCCATGGGCCCGTCCCCGCGGTACGCGGCGCTCCGTGCTGGGTCAGTTTGATGGCCCGCGACCTGGAGGCCGCGCAGGAGTTCTACTCCGCGGTCCTGGGGTGGCGTTTCCGTCAGGCCAGCCTCGGTGAGGAGTTCTGCATCGCGCTGGCCGGCGGCCAGCCGGTCGCCAGCATCGGGGCCCTTGCCCAGAGTTTCCAGGTCGCGGTGGCCTGGACCTCTTATTTCGCGGTGGAGAACGCCGACGAGACCGCCGACCGGATCCGTGAGCGCGGGGCGACGGTCGCCGTCGGCCCGCTCAAGCTGGGTCCCGGACGCGCCGCCCTCGCCGCCGATCCCGACGGCGCCACCTTCGGCTTCTGGGAGGGCCAGACCCTGGCCTGGTCGGTCGGGCAGGGCAACGCTCCCGCCTCTCTCGAACTGCGCACCCGTGACGCCTTCGCCGCCGCCATCTTCTACGCCGAGGTCCTCGGCTGGGCGTCCGGGGAGCCGGGCGGCTGCGATGTGACCTACGAACACGACCAAGTGATCGTCAGCGACGGTACGCACGCCGTCGCCAGCCTGCGCGGCGGCGGCGTCGAGTCCGCCCCGGACCCGCGGGTGCGTCCCCGCTGGCACGTCCACTTCCCGGTCCGTGAGATCGAGAAGGTGACGGCCACCGCGGTGGCCGCCGGCGGCACCGTCACCCCTGTCACCCCGACCGCGGACGGCGAGGGCTGCCAGGCCGTCATCCGTGACCCGGACGGCGGGCTGTTCACGGTCACCTCGACCTGAGACGGGGGGCACTTCGACCTGAGGCGGACGGCCGGACCCAGACCCGGCACCGGTCCCGGCCCCTCCGCCGCCTCGCCCCGTCAGCGGTCCTTCTCCGCCTCCAGCGGTGGACACCACGACGACTGTTTCTGCCCGCCGACCCGGCCGCAGAAGCCCGCCTGGGTGGGCTTGCCCGCACCGTCGATGTGCTGCACGGACAGCAGCTTGTCCAACGGGACCTGACGGTCCACATCGCCGCCGAAGCTGATGATGCCGCTCTCCCCGTCGAGCGCCTCGTCCCCGTGCACTCCGCTGATCGCATGCCAGACGGCGGGCGGTGTCAACGGCATCTGCGCGGCGTCCTCGCGCAGTTGCTTGACCGCGTTGATGTACAGCTTGACGGCGTCGAAACCGAGCGCCGCATGGCCGTCCAGCGAGGAGCTGGCGACCTGGGCGCACTCCTCGGGGAACAGCCGGCCCAGCTCCGCGTACAGCTCGCTGGTGTCATCGCAGCGCGCCGAACCCAGCGTGAAGTCCAGGAAGTCGTACGGAATCCCGGGGTACTGCTGCCGGCGTTCCGCGTCGGCCGCCAGCCGGGCCACATCATCGCCGCCGAGGAGTGTGGGCGGATCAGAGTTACAGGACTCGTTGATGCCGCCGAGCAGCGACTCGAAGTCCTCCGAGCGCCCCGCGAAGAACACCATGCCGGGGTAGGAGCAGCTCCGTTGGCCGACCGTCCCGGGGCCGGGGGCGTCCGAGGACGGGTCCGCGCCCGGTGGCGGGGGAGGGGTGAAGGAGGTCTTCTCGACCGTGAACCCGCGGGCCCGGAAGCGCTGGGCGACATCGTCGCTGAGGGTCCTGCTGTAGGTGTCGCTGGGATCGGCGGAGCTGATGATCCGCACCCGCCGGGCCGGCTTCTTGGCGCCGTGGCCCACGACATGGTCGGCATAGGCCGCGGCGACGGCCGCCTCCCGGGTGTTCTGCGGCGACACCTGGAAATACATGGGCGACTGCCGCACGAGCGAGTCCGCGGACAGCGTGGTGGCCACCATGGGCAGCCCCACCGCGGTCAGCTTCCGGATCGTCCGGTTGGTGGCCTCCCGGCTCTGGTCGAGTCCGGTGACCCCGACGAGCGACGGATCCTGCTGCTGGAGCCCCGCCAGGATCCCCACCACCCGCGTGCCGAAGCGCATCCCCGACCCGGCGTTGGCCGGGAAGATCCGCAGAATCGGCTCCGCCGCGCCGGTGCTGCGCAGCTGCCGGGACTGGGCGCTCGCCGCGCCCTGGAGCGCCTCGCGCCCGTAGGCGAGCTGCCCGGTGGACTTGCCCGAGACGCTGAGCAGCGCCGACAGGTGGACGAGGGTGACGAACGGGCGTTCCGGCGCCGCGCGATGGGCCTCCTCGGCACGGGCGTTCTGGGCGTAGATGGTGCGGAGGGTCTTGTTGAGCAGCGGGTCGGGGGAGTGGAAGGTGAACCCGTTCCGGGCCACTCCGATGCACTCGCCGGTCTCCGCGGTGCGCAGGGTCTCCGCGTCGCCCTCGAAACGGTGCAGACCGCAGTGTGCGTCCCGGTAGTTGCTCTCCCGGCGCAGCACCAGCCCGCCCGCTCCCAGCAGGGCGACGAGGACACCGCACGCCGCGACCACCGACACCATCCGGCGGGCCCACAGCGGCGGTTCGGGAATCCGCAGCCGGGCGTCCTGCGCGACCTCCAGCCGCCGGGTCAGCTCGTAACTCTCATCGGACGGCGGCAGCAGCCGGGGAACGGTGACCGGCAGATACCAGGGCGCGCGGTTACGGGCCCGGCCCTGGTGCAGAAAGGTGTCCCGCCAGCCGCCGTAGAGCCGGTCGGCGAGCTCCCACAGCGAGTGGTGGCCCCAGTCGGCACGGATCCCGGTGCCTTCGGCGGGCGGCTCGGCGCCGCAGCTGATGACCAGCAGCGGATCGAAGGCGCCCGTCTCGTTGCGTACGTCGATGATGGTCTGCAACAGCGGATAGCCGCAGTTTCCGGCGTTCGCCCCGTCGAGCAGCGCCACACAGTACGCGGTGCGCCGGGCCGTACGGGGCCGCCAGATGCGGCGGCGGAACGCGACCCGCAGATCCTCCAGGAAGGCGTTGACCATCAACTTGCGTAACTGTTCCGGGTCTTCGACCTGGTGATGCGGTGCGGTCAGCCGCTCGGCGAACCCGATGAAGGTGCCCGGGTCACGCGGCGCCAGATAGGGCTGGTTGAGCAGCCAGCGGTACTCGCGGCCCAGCCCGCGGCGGACCCGGAACCAGGCGAGCGGGAAGACATGGACGGCGAACAGCCATACCCACCACGGCACGGTGCCGTCCACCGCGAGCTCGGTCTCCGGGGAGCGCAGCAGCCCGAAGAGCCGACGGCGCCGGAACTCCCGCTCGCGCAGCCCCTGAAGCAGGGTGTGGTCGTTGCCCTCCATACCGCCCGAGTACGGCGCTGCGCCGGTTGCCCCGGCCTGCGTCAGCCAGTTGACCAGGCCGAACCTGCGGAAGCGGACCCGCCCGTCGCTGCCGTGGACGCTGCGGGCGAAGCCCTGCGCCAGCCGCTCCAGCGTGTGGCGCACCGCCTCGACGGATTCCGGGGGCGGGGGCGGTGAGCCGTCCTGGAGGTCGTGCAGACAGTGCGGGACCCGGCGGGGATCGGCGTGGCTGAGGAAGTAGCTGATGCCCTTGGCGAGTTGGGTGTGCTCCTCCCCGCTCACCAGACACAGCACCGGCAGGCCTTCACGTCCCTGAGCCACTCCGCGGTGCCGCACCGGCTCCGGACACTCCCGGCGCCGTGGCCTGCGCACCAGATCGGCTATCAGACGCAGGAGATGCCCGGCTCCGCGGAAGACGGGGATATTGGAATCGAGTTCGTTCGACGCCATGACGCCCCTGAGGAAGGGTCGGAGTAGGGCCGGTATTCTGACACCGCTCCGCAGGCGGTCGCTATGGTTCCGCCACACTCCCGCCCGTAACGCACACCGGCCCCGCCCCCTCCGTGGTGGAAGGGGAGCGGGGCCGGTCGCACAGTTGGTTCCCCGGCCGTCAGTTCAGGGCGTCACCGCCGCCCGCGCCGGGGTCCTGGGCACCCGCTCCCGGGTCCTGCGCGCCGGTACCGGGGTCCTCGGCGCCCGCACCCGGGTCGCCCGCTCCCGCACCGGCGTTGCCGGCTCCGTTTCCGGCCCCCGCGTTGCCGGCACCGTTTCCCGCACCGGCGTTGCCGCCACCCGCGGCCGCGCCGTTGCCGCCGCCCGCGCCGTTGCCGCCGGCCGCACCATTGCCGCCGGCCGCGCCGTTGTCGCCGCCGCCCGCACCGGCGTCACCGCCCCCGGCGCCGATCTCCGCACCCGTGGCCTTGAGGGCGTCGGTGACCGGCTGGAAGAAGGTCTCGCCGCCCGCGGTGCAGTCGCCGCTGCCGCCGGAGGTCAGCCCGACCGCCGAGTCGTCGGAGAACATCGCGCCGCCGCTGTCGCCGGGCTCCGCGCAGACGTCCGTCTGTATGAGGCCGTTGACGATGTCGCCGTTGCCGTAGTTCACCGTCGCGTCCAGGCCGGTGACGGTGCCGTCGTGCAGACCGGTGGTGCTGCCGGAGCGCTGCACCTTCATACCGACGGCGGCCTCCGCGGCCTTGGCGATTTCCTGGGTGCTGCCGTTGCCCAGGTCGACCGCGCTCTGCGGCTTCGCGGCGGTGTCGTCGTAGGTGACCAGCGCGAAGTCGGTCTTCGGGAACTTGGAGTCGGCCACCGTGCCCAGCGGCTGGCCGCCGCCCTGGTCCGCGGTCCAGGTCTTGGAGTCGTTGCCGCAGTGACCAGCCGTCAGGAACGCCGGGGCGCCCTTGACCGTGACGTTGAAGCCCAGCGAGCAGCGTGCGTTGCCGCCGAAGATGGCACTGCCGCCGATTGGCCCGGCGGCCTGTCCACCGTCTCCGGCACCGCCACCGCCGTCTCCGGCGCCACCGGCCGCGTCACCCGCGCCGCCCGATGCGTCTCCGGCACCCCCTGCCGCGTCACCCGCGCCGCCCGCGGAATCTCCGGCACCCCCCGCGGCGTCTCCGGCGCCACCCGCGCCGCCCGCCGCACTTCCCGCGTCCCCGCCGTCGTACCGCTTGAACTCACCCTGCGACCGCTTGACGGTCACCATGCCGTCGCCCATGCCGTTCGTGGCCTTGCTGAGGGTGGCCATCTTTGCGCCGGTGACGGTTCTGTCGGCGGTCACCACGATCTTGTTGGTCTTCGGGTCGATCGCCCAGGCGGTACCCGGCACGGCCGCGGTCTCGCGCAGCGTCTTCGCACCGGACTTCAGCGCGGTCATGCTGTTGTGCACGACCTTGGCGACGGCACCCTTGGCCTTGACGCTCGCGGCGTCGTCCTCCGACAGGACGTTCATGACCAGGTGGCCGTTGGAGCTGTCCAGGTACCAGCCCGCGCTCTGGTCCCCGAGGTCCGCCTTCAGGGACGTCGCCAGCTGCGTGGCCGAGTGGGCGCTGAGGGTCTTGGGGGCCGCCGGCTGGTCCGTGCTCGCGTTGGCGTTGGGGAGCAGGATCGCTGCGGCCGCGACGGCGGCCACACCGGCGGTGGCGATGGCGCCGGTCCGCAGGCGCTTGTTCACATGTCGGTGGCTCAATTCACTGACCTCCAGGGACGCACAGGAACGGGGCACACGGGAGGCCGCGGTGCGTCGCGCCGGCCGCCGTGTGTGGTGCTCACCCAGTCCTACGTAGCCCCGGGCGCCCCGGTCTCACGGCCACTCAAGCTGTGATGAATTCCCACGCTTGCGGTGGCGAACGTTTACACTCGCGGGCCCGCCGGAGCCACGGGGCGGTCCGGGAGCCCGTCGGCACCCGCCCTGAACTGCGCCTCCGGTGGCTCGGCCGGACGGCTGTCCGGCGCGGTATGACCCGTCTCACGTCCCGGGGGAGAGGGGCCGAAAGCCCGGTGCCGACGGGGCGTAAAGGGCAGCTGTGACCGCGCTTAAGAAAACCTCGATGGACCGCGCGGCCGAGGTACGGAAGATTCCTTGACGAAGATCGGGTGGCCGGGGCGGGCCACCCGGCAGGTCACGTACGTACGGGAGCCGCTGCGGTGAAGGCACTGGTCAAGGAAAAGACGGAGCCGGGTCTCTGGCTCATGGACGTGCCGGAGCCGGCCATCGGCCCGGGGGATGTGCTGATCAAGGTGCTGCGCACCGGCATCTGCGGCACGGATCTGCACATCCGGGCCTGGGACGGCTGGGCCCAGAAGGCCGTGACCGCCCCGCTGACCCTCGGCCATGAATTCGTCGGCGAGGTCGTGGAGACCGGCCGCGATGTGGCCGATATCAAGGCCGGTGACCTGGTCAGCGGCGAGGGCCACCTGGTCTGCGGCAAGTGCCGCAACTGTCTGGCCGGCCGCCGCCATCTGTGCCGCGCCACGGTCGGCCTCGGTGTCGGCCGGGACGGTGCCTTCGCCGAGTACGTGGCGCTGCCCGCCTCCAATGTCTGGGTGCACCGGGTCCCCGTGGACCTCGATATCGCCGCGGTCTTCGACCCGTTCGGCAACGCCGTGCACACCGCGCTGTCGTTCCCGCTGGTCGGCGAGGACGTGCTGATCACCGGCGCGGGGCCGATCGGCATCATGGCCGCGGCCGTCGCCCGGCACGCCGGCGCCCGCAATGTCATGATCACGGACGTCAGTGAGGAGCGCCTCGCGCTGGCCCGCAAGGTCGGCGTCAGCCTCGCCCTCAATGTCGCCGACGCGACCATCGCCGACGGCCAGCGCGAACTGGGCCTGCGCGAGGGCTTCGACATCGGACTGGAGATGTCCGGCCGGCCCGAGGCGATGTGCGACATGATCGCCAACATGACGCACGGCGGCCGGATCGCGGTGCTCGGCCTGCCCGCTGAGCAGTTCCCCGTGGACTGGTCCCGGATCGTCACCTCCATGATCACGATCAAGGGCATCTACGGCCGGGAGATGTTCGAGACCTGGTACGCGATGTCCGTGCTGCTCGAAGGCGGTCTCGACCTCTCGCCCGTGATCACCGGGCGCTACTCCTACCAGGACTTCGACGCCGCCTTCGACGACGCCGCCAGCGGCCGCAGCGGCAAGATCATCCTCGACTGGACTGTTTGAATTCCTGGCTCGGTTCGCTTCCCGGGCACGACAGCCTCACTCGTCTCACGCATCTCAAGGAGCCCCCATGCTCGACTCCGTCCGCAACGAACTGCGCGGCACCCTGGAGGAGATCCGCGCCGCCGGTCTGCACAAGCCCGAGCGCGTCATCGGCACCCCGCAGTCCGCGACGGTCGCGGTCACCGCCGGAGGCAACCCCGGTGAGGTCCTCAACTTCTGCGCCAACAACTACCTCGGTCTCGCCGACCACCCCGAGGTCGTCGCGGCCGCCCACGAAGCGCTCGACCGCTGGGGCTACGGCCTGGCCTCGGTCCGCTTCATCTGCGGCACCCAGGAGGTCCACAAGGAGCTGGAGCAGCGCATCTCCGGCTTCCTGGGCCAGGAGGACACCATCCTCTACTCCTCCTGCTTCGACGCCAACGGCGGAGTCTTCGAGACCCTGCTCGGCCCGGACGACGCGGTGATCTCCGACGCCCTCAACCACGCGTCCATCATCGACGGCATCCGCCTGTGCAAGGCCCGCCGCTACCGCTACGCCAACCGCGATCTGGCCGATCTGGAACGCCAGTTGAAGGAGGCGACCACGGGCGGCACCGGCCGCACCCTGATCGTCACCGACGGCGTCTTCTCCATGGACGGCTATGTGGCGCCGCTGCGCGAGATCTGCGACCTGGCCGACCAGTACGGCGCCATGGTGATGGTCGACGACTCGCACGCGGTCGGCTTCGTCGGCCCCGGCGGCCGCGGCACCCCCGAGCTGCACGGGGTCATGGACCGTGTCGACATCATCACCGGCACCCTCGGCAAGGCCCTCGGCGGCGCCTCCGGCGGCTATGTCGCGGCCCGCGCCGAGATCGTCGCCCTGCTGCGCCAGCGCTCGCGCCCGTACCTCTTCTCCAACTCGCTCGCCCCGGTGATCGCGGCCGCCTCGCTGAAGGTGCTCGACCTGCTGGAGTCGGCCGGTGACCTGCGCGAGCGGCTGCGGGCCAACACCGCGCTGTTCCGCTCGCGGATGGCCGAGGAGGGCTTCGACATCCTCCCCGGCGACCACGCCATCGCCCCCGTCATGATCGGTGACGCGGCCGAGGCGGCCCGGATGGCGGAGCTGCTCCTGGAGCGCGGCGTCTACGTCATCGGCTTCTCCTACCCCGTGGTCCCGCAGGGCCAGGCGCGGATCCGCGTCCAGCTCTCCGCCGCCCACTCCACCGAGGACGTCAACCGCGCGGTCGACGCCTTCATCGGTGCGAGGGCCGCGCTCGGGGGCTGACACCGCCCGCGGGCCGCTCCTGCGAGACTGGAAGCATGATCGAAGCACGACGGCTGCACATCCTCCGTGCGGTGGCCGACCACCGCACGGTCACCGCCGCGGCCGCCGCGCTCTATCTCACGCCCTCGGCGGTCTCCCAGCAGCTGGCCGCCCTGGAACAGGAGACCGGCCACCGTCTGGTGGAGCGCAGCGCCCGCGGCGTCCGGCTGACCGCCGCGGGCGACATCCTGCTCACCCACGCCAACGCCGTCCTGGAACAGCTGGAGCGCGCCGAGTCCGAGCTCGCCGCCTACGGCTCGGGCGAGGCGGGCACGGTGACCGTCGCGGCCTTCGCCACCGGCATCGGCCTGGTCGTCGCGCCCGCGCTCACCGCCCTCGCCCGCACCGCCCCCGGCATCCGGGTCCACGTCCAGGACGCCGAGGGCGACGCCAGCCTGCTGATGGTCCTCGACCGGCAGGTCGATGTGGCGGTGGCCGTCGAATACCGGGGCGCACCGGGCGCCGACGACCCGCGGCTGACCCGGGTCCCGCTCTACGCCGAGCCGTTCGACGCGGTCCTGCCGCCCGGCCACCGCCTCGCCGATACGGACCGGCTGGCGGTGGCCGATCTCGCCGGCGACCCCTGGATCGGCCCCTACCCCGGCAACCCCTGCCATGACGTGGTGGTCCTGGCCTGCGAATACGCCGGTTTCCAGCCGCGCCTGGAGCACACCTCCGACGACTTCCGCGCCGTCGTCGCGCTCGCCTCGGCCGCGGCGGGCGTGGCCCTCGTCCCCCGCTCGGCGCTGCGCGACATGGACCTCACCGGGGTGGTGGTCCGCCCCGTCGACGATGTGGCCCCCACCCGCCGGGTCTTCGCCGCGGTACGCCGCGGAGCCGAGGAGCACCCGCTGTTCCGCCCGGTGCTCGCCGCCCTCCGGGAGGCGGCGGCCTCGCAGGGGTAGGCAACTGCCGCCGGAGGGCCGGACCCGCCGCGTGCCCCGCCCGGCCGCGCCCGGGGTGCCCGCCCGGAGCGGCCATGGCAGGCTCGGCACCGCGGCGGCCCGGGCGGGCGCCGGGGCAGCCCCGGTTCCGAGGAGGCGAGGCGCATGTCGGTCGGCCCGGCCGGCCCGGTGGGCGGAGCACCGACCACCGCGCCGCAGGATCCCTACGCGCTGGTGCGCACCCGGGGCTATCTCAAGCTTCTGCTGGTGGCGGGCGCGATCGGCTTCCCGGTCTGCGCCGTGGCGTTCGGCTTTCTCGCGCTGGTCCACGAGCTGGAACCGCTGATCTACCAGGATCTGCCGCGGGCCCTCGGCTTCACCGGCACCCCCCTCTGGTGGCCGGTCCCGATGCTGCTGGTCGCCGGTCTCCTCGTCGGGCTGACCGTCCGTTACCTCCCCGGCGGCGGGGGCCATGAGCCGGCCGACGGGCTGGCGCTCAAGGGGGCGCCCCCGCTCTCCGCGCTCCCCGGTGTGTTCCTCGCGGCCCTGACCTCCCTCAGCTTCGGCGTGGTACTCGGCCCCGAGGCACCGCTCATCGCCCTCGGCGGCGGGCTGGCCGTGGGCGCCGTACGGCTGCTGAACCGGAACCTGCCGGCCCAGGCAGCCGCCGCGGTGGGCGCGGCCGGCAGCTTCGCGGCGATCAGCGCCCTGCTCGGTTCCCCGCTGCTGGGCGCGTTCCTGCTGATGGAGGTGTCGGGGCTGGGCGGCCCGATGCTGGGGATCGTGCTGGTGCCCGGTCTGCTGGCCTCCGGCCTGGGGGCACTGATCTTCACCGGGCTGGGGGACTGGACCGGGCTCGGCACCTACTCGCTCGCGCTGCACGACATCCCCCGGGCTGCCGGGCCGACGATCCCGGAGTTCGGCTGGGCGCTGGTCATCGGGCTGGCCGCCGGGTTCGCCGCGACCGGCATACGGCGCTCGGCGCTGTACCTCAAGGGGCATGTCGTCCGGCACCGGGTACCGGCCACGGTGGTGATGGGCCTCGTCGTGGGCGTACTGGCGATGGCGTTCGCCGCGGCCACCGGCAAGCCCGCCTCCGAGATGCTCTATTCGGGCCAGTCGGCGCTGGGGTCGCTGTTCCGGGACAGCGCCGGCTACACGGTGGGCGCGCTGCTGCTCCTCATCCTGTGCAAGGGTCTGGCGTACTGCGCGTCGCTGAGCGCCTTCCGGGGCGGCCCCATCTTCCCCGCGCTGTTCCTCGGTGCGGCGGGCGGTGTCGTGCTGTCCCACCTGCCCGGTCTGTCGCTCACCGCGGGCTTCGCGATGGGCATCGGCGCGATGTGTGTGGCCATGCTCCGGCTGCCGATGACCTCGGTGCTGCTGGCCACGCTGCTGCTGGGGAAGAGCGGTCTGACGGTGATGCCGCTGGTGATCGTCGCCGTGGTCGTCGCGTACGTGGTGGCGCTGCGCCTCACCCCGGCCACCGCGGCGGAGCTGCCGTCCACCGCACCCCGCCCCGCCTGACGGTGAGGCCGGAGCACCGCCCGTCAGAGGGAACGCGCGATACGGAAGCCCACGTCATCGATCCGGAAGGTCGGGTGGCTGCGGCGCCGCACCGAGGCCCGGCAGCTCCAGCGCTCGTCGAACCATCCGCCGCCGCGCAGCACCCGGTAGCTGCCGTAGACCTCGGCGTCGTAGACGTCCCAGCACCACTCCCACACGTTGCCCAGCATGTCGGACAGGCCCCATGCGTTGGGCTGCCGGCCGCCGACCTCGTGGATCCGCTCGTGCGAGTTGCCGCGGTGCCAGGCGATGTCGTCGAGCCGCCCGTACCGTGCCGCCGTCGTGCCGGCCCGGCAGGCGTGCTCCCACTCGGCCTCGGTCGGCAGCCGGTAGCCGTCGGCGGAGGTGTCCCACTCGATCCGTTCGGTGTCGGTGTCCAGGCGGTACGCGGGCGCCAACGCCTCCTGCGCGGACAGGGCGTTGCAGAACCGGACCGCGTCCCACCATGAGACGCCCTCGACGGGGAGGCGGTCGCCCCGCGCGCTGCTCGGACGCTCGCCGGTGACCTGTGCGTAGCGTTCCTGGGTGACCGGACAGGGCGCGAGCCGGTAGGGGGTCAGCTCGACCGGCCAACTGCGCCGCGTCCGCCGGTCCGACAGCGTGACCCGCCCCGGCGGGACGGCGACCATCTCGTACTCCGTGCGCGTGTCCATGAGGAGGCGAGCGTACCGCCCCCGCGGGGCGGGAGAGCGGTCAGCCGTGCGGGGTCCGGCCCGTCCGGGTCCAGGTGGCCAACTGGCGCTCCGTCCAGGTGTTGACGACCCGCTCCGGCGGGACGCCGCACTCCTCGGCGCGGGCGCAGCCGTAGATCTGCCAGTCCAGTTGGCCCGGTGCGTGGGCGTCGCTGTCGATGGAGAACAGGGTCCCGGTCTCCAGCGCCAGGCGGAGCAGCCGGCGCGGGGGATCGAACCGGTCGGGCCGGCAGTTGATCTCCACCGCGGTGTGGTGCTCGGCGCAGGCCGCGAAGACCTCTTCGGCGTCGAACTGCGACTCGGGGCGCAGCTTGCCGGTGATCTGCCGCCCGGTGCAGTGACCGAGCACGTCCACCAGCGGATTGCGGACCGCGGCCAGCAGCCGCCGGGTCATCGGGCCCTTCTCCATCCGCAGCTTGGAGTGCACCGAGGCGACCACCACATCGAGCTGATCCAGCAGCTCCGGCTCCTGGTCGAGTGAGCCGTCGTCGAGGATGTCGCACTCGATCCCGGTCAGCAGCCGGAACGGTGCCAGCCGCTCGTTCACCTCCGCCACCAGCGACAACTGCTGCCGCAGCCGCTCGGCGGTCAGTCCGCGGGCGACGGTGAGCCGGGGGGAGTGGTCGGTCAGTACACACCAGGTGTGGCCGAGGTCGCGGGCGGCCCGCGCCATCGTCTCGACCGGGCTGCCGCCGTCCGACCAGTCCGAGTGCAGATGGCAGTCACCGCGCAGCGCCTGACGGAGCCGCTGCCCCTGGTCCCCCTCGACCAGCGGGCCGCCCGTCTCCTCCTCAAGGTGCGTCAGATACTCCGGCCGCGCGCCCGCGAGCGCCTCCTCGATCACCCGGGTGGTCTTGGGCCCCAGCCCTTTGAGCCGCGCCAGCGAGCCGCTGCGGGCACGGGTGCGCAGCTCGTCGGCGGACAGCGCGCCGATCACCGTCGCGGCCGTACGGAACGCCTGGACGCGGTAGGTCACCGCTCCCTGCCGCTCCAGCAGAAAGGCGATCCGCTCCAGCGCCTCCACGGGCTCCACGTACGGCTCCTTCCCGGGGCGCGGCCCCGCAGCGTCGATTCTCACGGTGCCCCACCCGGTGGGCGGCTGCCACCGGGCTGCCGGTGCGGTGGTGCCAATCGCCCATTACCGACGGGTCCGAAGGCGCTCCGTTATGCGGTTATGTCCGTTGTCCGGTCACTCGATCCGTTCCTGATCCGTTTCCGCAGAAATGACATACGGATGGCGTCGATGAGTCCATTCCATACGTTCAGCACCACCAATAAGGCCCATGAACTCCGGGCGAATCGGGCGCAATTAATGCCCTGGCAACATTCGGCGCGGCTGCGTCGCAAGCGTGTGCCGGAGTTGTCTGCCCGTATCGCGCCGAGGTGCCGTAAAAATTGTCGGTCTTCAAAGAATCTGCACACCGAATGTGCAGTCGGCACACGCTGTGCCGTTTCGCATCCCTACGCTGACCTGCGGCTCAGCGGTTTGGTGACGGAATGTCCAGTTCGCCGAACGGGCGCTTGCCGAGCTCCCGGAAAAGAAACCGGAGGAGATGTGAAGAAGCTGCCACCAAGTCATGGACGGGCGTGCACGTCAGGTATTTCGACGGGGCGATATCGCCCGGATCGGCGGCTACCCGATTAGCAGCGCAACGCGCCTGCATGCTTTGATCCTTCGCACTGCGGGAGTCACCCCCCGGTTCCCGATTTCGGGAACCCGACTGCCGCTGCTGCGGCCGGGCCCCCCACCGGACGGTTCGGGCGCAGCTTTTTCGAGATATTCATCCGAAGGGAATCATCATGAACTCCACCCCCCAGGTTCAGACGCAGGAAATCTCCGACAGCGACCTGGACAACGTGTCCGGTGGCCTCGTCGGCGGCGTGGTCGGCACCGCCACCAGCACCGTTGACTCCATCGCCCCGGTCTCGGGCGCCGTGGGCACCGCCACCGGCCTGGTCGACGGTGTCGCCGGCACCGACACCGCGGGCGTCGTCGGCACCGCCACGGGCCTGGTCGCCGGTCTCTGAGCCCCTTCTGTGCCGCTGAGCGGCACAGCCGGCTTTGAACGGTGACAACGGCAGGTCGGCGCCCCCTCCTTGCCGACCTGCCGGGCCGAGTGCCCCGGAACCGCCCGGCTTCGTCCGGGCCTCCGGGGCACCGGCCGCCACCCGTCCGAACCAGATCGTTGCAGTTGAGGGAAGAGTGTCGTGCAGTTCCGCCAACAGGCCCTTTCCAAACTGCAATCGCCCGAAGAGATCGATCTTCCGGTGCGGTTCGCCCGCCCCCAGGGCTGGCTCGTGCTGACCGTCACGGTCCTCTTCGTGATCGCCGCCTGTGTATGGGCGGTGACCGGCACCGTGTCGTCCACCCTGAACGCACCCGGCATCCTCACCCACGGCCAGGGCAGCTACGTCCTCCAGAGTCCCGTCGCGGGCCAGGTCACCGCCGTCCTCGCGGAAGAGGGCAAGCGAGTGGCCGCCCACACCCCCGTCCTGAGGGTGCGTACCGCCCAGGGCACCACCGTCGTCCGTACGCTCGCCGCCGGCCGGCTGACCACGATGGTCGCCACCATCGGCTCCGTCGTCACGACCGGAGCGGATGTGGCCTCCGTGGAACGCATCGCCCGGGCCGATGACCCCCTGATGGCGACGTTGTACGTACCGGCCGGGAGCGGCGCCACCGTCCCCGTCGGCGCGTCCGTCGACCTCACCGTCCAGTCCGTGCCGACCCAGCAGTACGGCGTGCTGCGCGGCCGGGTCAAAGCGGTCGGCAGGACCGCCCAGTCCCGCCAGCGGATCAGCACTTTCCTGGGCAGCAGCCAGCTCGGCGAGGAGTTCTCGCAGCACGGCCAGCCCGTCGCGGTCCTGGTACAGCTCGACGCCGCCCCGCACAGCAAATCCGGCTACGCCTGGTCGACCTCCGACGGCCCGCCGTACGCCGTCGACTCCATGACGCCGGCCAGTGGCGCCGTCCACCTGGCCGCGCAGCACCCGATCGATTGGCTGCTGCCGTGACCGCTCCGCACGACTCCGCCGCCCCGCAGCAGCAGTTGCCGCCGCCGGTCCGCGGCCGCCGCCGCGCGGAACCCGCGTCCGGCGCGCGCCGCACCCGCCGGGCCGCGCCCGCCCCTAAGCCCAAGAAGACGAAGACCGTCCGCACCCCCACCGTCCTCCAGATGGAGGCCGTGGAGTGCGGCGCCGCCTCGCTCGCCATGGTGCTGGCCCACTACGGACGGCATGTGCCGCTCGAAGAGCTGCGGATCGCCTGCGGTGTCTCCCGCGACGGCTCGCGCGCCAGCAATCTGCTCAAGGCCGCCCGCAGCTACGGACTCCAGGCCAAGGGCATGCAGATGGAGCCGGCCGCGCTCGCCGAGGTGCAGGCGCCCGCCATCCTGTTCTGGGAGTTCAACCACTACGTCGTCTACGACGGCACGGGCCGCCGCATGGGCCGCCGCGGCGTCCACATCAACGACCCCGACAAGGGCCGCCGCTTCGTGGCGACGGAGGACTTCGACACCAGCTTCACCGGCGTCGCCCTGGTCCTCGAACCCGGCGAATCCTTCCGCAAGGGCGGCCGCAAGCCCGGCGTCCTCGGCGCCGTACCCGCCCGGATGCGCGGCACGACCGGCACCCTGCTGGCCGCGCTGCTCGCCAGCCTGCTGCTGGTCGCGGTCGGTGCGGCGGTGCCCGCGCTCAGCCGGACGTATATCGACATGTTCCTGATCGGCAACCAGACCTCGCTGCTGGGGCCGCTCTTCGCGTCGATGGCCGCCATGGTCGCGCTGACCGCCGTACTGACCGGCCTGCAACAGGCGAACCTGCTGCGCGGCCGCATCATCTCCTCCACCCTCACCAGCGCCCGCTTCCTGCGCCATCTGCTCAGACTCCCGGTCACCTTCTTCGCCCAGCGCAGCCCGGCCGACCTGGTCCAGCGGCTCCAGTCCAACGACGCGGTGGCCGAGACGCTGGCCCGTGACCTCGCCGCCGCGGGCGTGGACGGCATCGTCGTCATCCTCTACGCCTTCCTGCTGTGGACCTATGACCCCCAACTGACCGTCATCGGCGTGGGCATCGCGCTGCTCAATGTGGTCGCCATGCGGATCGTGATCCGGCTGCGGGCCACCCACACCCAGAAGCTGCGCGCCGACTCCGCGCGGCTGACCAACACCTCCTACACCGGCCTCCAGCTCATCGAGACGATGAAGGCCACCGGCGGCGAGAACGGCTACTTCCGCCGCTGGGCCGGCCAGCACGCCACCACGCTGGAGGAACAGCAACGGCTGGGCGTGCCGAGCGCCGCGCTGGCCGTGGTCGCCCCCACCCTGGCCACGCTCAACAGCGCGCTGATCCTGTGGATCGGCGGACTGCGGGCGGTCGAGGGTCATATCTCCATCGGTCTGCTCGTCGCCTTCCAGGCGCTGGTCACCCGCTTCACCGCGCCCATCACCCGGCTCAACGGAGTGGCGGGCCGGATCCAGGACTTCGCCGCCGACGTGGCGCGCCTCAAGGACGTCGAGAGCTTCCCCGTCGACACCCTCTACTCGCGCCCCGAACCGGAGGCCGACACCCGCCGGCTCAAGGGCCATGTGACGCTGGAGGAGATCACCTTCGGCTACAGCCCGCTGGACAAACCGCTGCTCACCGGCTTCTCCCTGGCCGTCGGCCCCGGCCGGCAGGTCGCTCTCGTCGGCGGCTCCGGCAGCGGCAAGTCCACCGTCTCCCGGCTGATCTCCGGCCTCTACAGCCCCTGGGAAGGCACCATCCGCATCGACGGACAGCGGCTGGAGGACCTCTCCCGCAGTGCGCTGGCTGCCTCCGTCTCCTTCGTCGACCAGGACATCTTCCTCTTCGAGGGCACGGTCCGCGACAACGTGGCGCTGTGGGACCCGTCCATCCCGGACGACGCGGTGATCGCCGCCCTCCAGGACGCCGCGCTCTACGACGAGGTGATCGCCCCCCGCCCCGACGGCATCCACAGCCGGGTCGAGCAGGACGGCCGCAACTTCTCCGGCGGGCAGCGGCAGCGGCTGGAGATCGCCCGCGCCCTGGTCCGGCGCCCCAGCATCCTGGTCCTCGACGAGGTCACCAGCGCACTGGACGCCCGGACCGAACAGATCATCATGGACAACCTGCGGCGGCGCGGCTGCGCCTGCGTCATCATCGCCCACCGGCTGAGCACGGTCCGCGACAGCGACGAGATCGTCGTCCTCGACCACGGCGTGGTCGTCGAACGCGGCCGGCACGAGGACCTGGTCGCCGCCGGGGGCCCGTACGCCGAGCTGGTCAAGGAGCACTGACGTGTCCGTACCCCCGTCCGCGGTCGTGGGACCGGGCGACACCGATGCCGTCACCTATGCGCTGGGCGGCCTCGGCACACCGGTCGACTGCGCCGGACTGCGCAGCGTTCCCCTGGAGGGCCCGCATGTGCTGTGGCTCGTCACGGGCGGCTCGCTGGATCTCTTCGCGGTCGATGCCGCCCAGGAAGGGCACTGGCACTTCCTCGGCCGCCTCGAAGCGGGCACCCTGCTGCTCGGCCCGGTCGCGGGCCCGCAGCACACCCTGCTCGGCCGGCCCTCCCAGGACTGCCTGCTGCGCCGTATCCCGCTGCGCGAACTGCCCCGCTACGAGTACGGGGAGTACGGCGACACCGGGGCCTTTCCGCAATACGGCGCGCAGGGCTACGCCGACCCCGCGTACGGCGGCCAGGGCGAGGCGCCCTCCGCGCTGGAGCACGCCTTCGCGCTGGGCACCGCCCGCAGCCTGGGCGTGCTCTTCGAGGCACCGCTCGACGGCCGCCCCGGCGACGAGGCGGTGGCCGACGACGACATCCTGTGGATGCCGGTCCCGCCCGGCACCGTGCAGTACGGCGCCTCCTACAGCGCGGAGGCGGCCGGCGATCTGCTGGTGGACCCCGAGCTGTGGCAGCAGATGGTCAATCAGCAGTACCGGCTGCTGTCCGCCGTCGACCGCTGGATCGAGCAGCTGGAGCGCGCCCACGAGGACCGTACGGCGGCCGGCATCAAGGCGGGCGAAACCGTCCGCGAGCGCGCCGACCAGGCGCTGGTGGCATCCATCGGCCGGGCCGGGCGGGGCAGTACCACGACGGACCGGACCAGCGACGACACCACCTTCGCGGTCTGCCGCAGGGTCGCCGAGGCGGCGGGTATCACGCTCACCGAGCCACCGAAGGGCGGTGCCGTCAACGACCGGATCACCCCGGTCGAACGGATCGCGGTCAGCTCGCGGATCCGGACCCGCGCGGTCCGGCTCCAGGGGCCCTGGTGGCGGACCAACACCGGGCCCCTGGTGGGCCATCGCGCCAAGTCCGGTGCGCCGGTGGCGCTGCTGTGGCGCCGCGGCCGGTACGAGGCGGTCAACCCGGTCTCCGGCCTGCGGATGCGCCTCGGCAAGGACAACGCCGACGAACTCGAACCGCGCGCCGTCATGTTCTACCGCCCGCTGCCGGAACGGCCCATGAGCCTGTGGCGGCTGATGCTCTTCAGCCTGCGCGGGACCCGGACGGACGTCCGTAATCTGGCCCTCAGCGGACTGGTGACCGTCGGCCTCGGCGCCCTCGTCCCGATCGCGACCGGCAAGGTGCTCGGGGAGTACGTACCGAGCGCCGACAAGAGCCTGATCGTGCAGGTCTCCCTGGCCGTCATGATCACCAGCGTGGTCTCCGCCGCTTTCATGCTGCTGCAGAACCTCACCGTCCTGCGGATGGAGGGCCGGATCGAGAGCACGCTCCAGCCGGCCGTGTGGGACCGGCTGCTGCGGCTGCCGACGAAGTTCTTCACCGAACGCTCCACCGGCGAGCTGGCCAGCGCCGCGATGGGCATCAGCGCCATCCGCCGGGTGCTGTCCGGACTCGGCCCGGTGGCCGTGCAGTCCACCACGATCGGCGCGATGAACCTGGTGCTGCTGCTCGTCTACAGCGTGCCGCTGGCGCTGGCGGCGGTCGCCATGCTGATCGTCATCGGTGCGGTGTTCCTCGCCATGGGCCTGTGGGAGCTGCGCTGGCAGCGGCGGCTGGTCAAGCTCGGCAACAAGCTCAACAACCAGGCGTTCCAGACTCTGCGCGGGCTGCCCAAACTGCGGGTCGCCGCGGCCGAGAGCTTCGCGTACGCGGCCTGGGCCCGCGAGTTCGCCCGCTCCCGGGAACTCCAGCAGAAGGCCGGCCGGATCAAGAATCTGACCACCGTCCTCAACGCGGTCTATCTGCCGGTCTGCTCACTCACCCTCTTCATACTGCTGGCCGGCCCGGCCCGCGGCACCATGTCGGCCGCCTCGTTCCTCACCTTCAACACCTCGGTGACCATGCTGCTGACCGCGGTCACCCAGATCACCGGCGCGTTCATCTCGGCCGCCGCCGCGATGCCGATGTTCGAGCAGATCAAGCCGGTGCTGGACGAGAAGCCGGAAGTCCGCGGGGCCAGCGCCCAGCCCGGCACCCTGTCCGGCGGCATCGAGGCCAAGAAGCTCTCGTTCCGCTACACCGACGACGGCCCGCTCGTCCTCGACGATGTCTCGCTGCGGGTCCAGCCGGGCGAGTTCGTGGCCGTCGTCGGCCCGAGCGGCTGCGGCAAGTCCACCCTGCTGCGGCTCCTCATCGGCTTCGACAAGCCGTCCTCGGGCAGTGTGCTCTACGACGGCCAGGACCTGGCCGCGCTGGACCAGGCTGCGGTGCGCCGGCAGTGCGGGGTCGTGCTCCAGAACGCCCAGCCGCTCACCGGATCGATCCTGGACTGCATCTGCGGCGCCGAGGCCTTCACTCAGGAAGAGGCCTGGGCGGCCGCCGAGATGGCGGGTCTGGCCGAGGACATCAAGCGGATGCCGATGGGCCTGCACACCATGATCTCCGGCGGTGGCGCGATCTCCGGCGGCCAGCGGCAGCGCCTGATGATCGCCCAGGCGCTGGTCCGCCGCCCGCGGATCCTGTTCTTCGACGAGGCCACCAGCGCCCTGGACAACGAGACGCAGCGCATCGTCAGCGACAGCACCCGCAAGCTCAGCGCCAGCCGGCTGGTGATCGCCCACCGGCTGTCCACGGTCATGGACGCCGACCGTGTGATCGTGATGGCGGAGGGCCGGATCGTCGAGCAGGGGGCCCCGGCCGACCTGCTCGCCGACACCGGTGGCCGGCTGCACGATCTGGTGCGGCGTCAGCTGACCTGACCGGGGCCCGGTTGCGGCCCGCCGATGCCCGGCGGGCCGAGCCGTTCCCCCGATCCCCGCAAAGCTCCGCATATCGTGCAGGCAGCGAGCGGAGGACGCATGACCATGATCGAAAATATGCTCGACGATGTGCCGCCCGACCGGCGACGGCAGCTGACCGATCTCGCCGTCGAGGTGTCGCTGCCGCGCGCCACCCGGCTCTTCGAGGAGGGCCGGCGGGCGGACCGGTTCTGGATCATCCGCAGTGGACAGGTGGTGCTCGACCAGCACGTCCCCGGGCGCCGGGCCGCGGTCGTGGAAACCCTCGGCCGTGGCGAACTGCTCGGCTGGTCCTGGATGTTCCCGCCCTATCTGTGGCACCTGGGAGCGGAGACCGTCGGCCCGGTGGACGCCGTGGAGTTCGACGCCAGGGCGATCCGCGAGCTGTGCGAAGCGGACCCCGTCCTCGGTCGGGCGATGTACCGCTATGTGGCCAAGACAGTGGCCGACCGGCTGCACGGCACCCGCACCCGGCTGCTCGATCTGTACGGCCCCCAGGGCAGCGGCCTCGACCCCTGAGGGCCGCGCACCTACGCGCTCGCCCTAGGCGCCCGCATCGGCCGTACGGACGCGCCCTGGGGGCCCTTGTCTCACTTTCGCCAGAACAGGTGGTGGGTGACGCTGCCGCTCGGGCTGGGCACGACCTCCAGGTGGAATCGGTCGAGCAGCTCCTCGGGCGAGTCCCAGAGCCGCAGTCCGGACCCCAGCGTCACCGGCGAGACCGCCACGTGCAGGGTGTCGACGAGGTCGGCGTCGAGGAACTGCCGGATGGTGGTGACCCCGCCACCGAGTCGCACGTCCTTGCCGTGCGCGGCCTCCCGTGCCTGTTCGAGGACGGCGGCCGGGTCGCCGCCGACGAAGTGGAACGTGGTGTCGGAGAGCGTGAACGAAGGACGCTCGTGGTGGGTCAGCACGAACACCGGGGTGTGGAACGGGGGCTCGTCCCCCCACCAGCCGCGCCACTCATCGTCGTGCCAGGGCCCGCGCTGCGGCCCGAACTTGTTGCGGCCCATGATCTCGGCGCCGATGTTGCGTGCGTAGTCCCGGGTGAAGTAGTCGTCGAGGCCGCGGCTGCCCCCGGGGTCGGTGCGCATGGGCCAGCTCGCCGTGGCGCCCGCCCAGGCGAACAGCTGCTCGGGAGCGACATGGCCGAACGGTCTCTCCAGGCTCTGGTCCTCACCGGCACCGATTCCGTCACTCGAGATGCTGAAGTTCTGGACTCTCAAGAGCTGGGCCACGTGTTCCTCCTGTGCTGTCGAAAACGGTGGACGATAACGGTGGGGAGACTCTCCGGGCCACGAAAACTCATCGCTGTGTCCGTTGCGGTCACCGCACCAGGGCGTGTCGCTCCCGGCCGGAGCACCGGGTAACTTTTGGCTTGCGCAGGGCTTCCTCCGCCCCTCGTCCCGGGAGGAAGGTTCCGTGCGGCCGTAGCCGACAACCCTTACCCACCGGGATCGCAGTCGTCCCGGGTCGCGTACCCTTCCGTCCTCACCCCGAGCGCAGCAACAGCTGTAGGAGTATCCGTTCATGTGGTGGCCCCGTCGTCATGGTCCCGCGCGGCAGGCGAAAGCGCCGCAGCCCACCCGCCACCGGCCGCCCAGCTCCCCGTGGACCTCGCTCCGGGAGCAGTTGGCGGTCTTCTTCGCGACCTGGTCCGTCACCCGGCTCGTCCATCGCGACCTCGGGCTGTCCGGCGTACGGGACATGCAGGGACTGGTCGACGCGGTGGCCGTACGGCGCAACAAGCCGATCACGATCACCGAAGTGCCGCTCCCGCAGCAGGTGTCCGGGTTCTGCGCCCGGGGCAAGGACCGTGACTTCATCGTGGTGGATTCCACCGCGAACGAACTGACCCGTCTGCACGTCAGCCTGCACGAGCTGTTCCACCTGTGGGAGGAGCACCCGGCCGAGGACGGCTCCGTCGGCCAGCTCATGACCGAGGAGACCGTGCGGCAGCTCCTTCCCGGACTGAGGACGGGTCCGGTGCTGAAGGTCCTCAACCGCTCGCACTACGACAGCGCTCATGAGCGGCGGGCAGAGGCCTTCGCCACCGTGATGCTCCAGCGCCATCTGGAACTGCGGCGCGATCAGCGCACCAACGGGTTCCTCTCCTCGGCGCTCTCTCATAGGAGGTCCGGTGTCTGAGGGCGTCTCGAACGTCGTCTACCTGATCATCGCGGTCATCGACTTCGTGATCGCCGGGTGGAAGTGCCTGGCACTGCTGCGCGATCCCACCCCGACGCTGTCCTTGATCACGGTGAACTTCGTGGCGTCCGGCCTGGTGTTCGCGATGGCCGCACCCGCGGGGTACCGGATGCTGGGGGACCTCACCGGCGTCCCCAGCTTCGCCACCCTCCCCGTCTACATCGGCATCCTGAGCTGCTTCTCCCTCCTCCACCTGCTCACGATGCTGTGGGATCCCCGGTTGCGGCAGAGCCCGGCGGTGCTGCGCCGCCGGGTCACGGTGTGGTCGGCGGTGTATCTCGCGGCCCCGGCCGTCATGGTCGTCGCGTTCTGCTCGGCCGATCTGTCCGGGCCGATGGATCCGCTCAAGTTCAACACCGACTTCGCGGGTGACCCGCTGATCCAGGTCTTCCTGGCGGTCTTCCTCGCCACCTTGGCCTGCGGAACCCTCAACACCTACCGGCGGTGCCGCAAGCTGAACCCGGCGGACCCCCGGTTCCGGCGCGCGCTGCGCTCCTTCGGCACCGCGATGCTGTTCGTCTTCGGCTATGTGGTCTGCTCCGTCCCGGCCATCGTGCTGGCCGCCCTCGGCAACCACGCCCTGGATGCCGTGGGGGTGCTCGGCTCCACCTTCGGCTCGATCGGCGCCCTGATCACCAGCTACGGCCTCTCCGGAGCCGCGGTGGGCGCGTGGCTGCGCGAACGCCGGGACATCAAGGCCCTCCAGCCGTTGTGGGACCTCGTCGTCGAAGGCGTCGACGAGGACCTCGCCTTCAGCGTGGACAGCGCACGGAGCCATCGCCTGGCATGGAACGTGGGATTCAACCTGCACCGCCGGGTGATCGAGATCCTCGACGGGATGCGCGCGCTGCGTCCCTGGGTGTCGCCCCTGCCCGCGGCCGCCGTCCACGCCGCGCAGGAGGCATCCCGTGGCACCGCCGACGCCCGGCCGCTCTCGGAACAGGAACTCCAGGCGGCGGCCACCGCCGCCGCCCTGCGGGACGCGGCCCAGCGCCTCCAGGCCGCCCGGCTGGAGGCGGCGGCACAGGGGCATTCCGGCCATCCGCAGCCGCCTGAGGGACCGCAGGTGGCACTGCCCGGCGAGGACACCCCGGCCTCCGACGAACGCCAGCGGCTGCTGCGCGTCGCCCAGGCGCTCACCGCCCCGCTGGTCACCACGGCGCTCCAGGTCGTGCGCGTACAGCGGTCCGCCACCGAGGTGCCCGAAGGGCAGTAGTCCGCCACGGCAGAACTGGCCCGCTCCCGTACCGGCCAGGGGGTGCCGGGACGGACCGGTCCTCTCGGCCGCGATCACCTAAGGTGATTCCGCACTCGAGGAAAGGGGCGCTGACGATGGCCACATGGCCGAAGACGCTCGACCAGGCAGGGATCACCGATCCCGCACTGCGTCGTGACTACAGCGAACAGCGTCAGCTGGTGGCGCACTACGCCCGCGCCGAGTACACCGCCGTGCGGTTGCTCCTTCCCGCGCAGCTGGTGCCCGACGTCCTCGCCGCGACCGCGTTCATGCACCACAGCGACAACCTCATCGACCAGGGACCGGCCGAGGAGCGCATCGCCGCGCTCGCCGACTGGGAGAGCCGGGTGCAGGCCGCGCTCAAGAGCGGCGAAGCCGACCAGCCCGTGCTGCGGACGCTCCTCGACACCCTCGCCAGGCAGCCGCAACTCCGGCAGTACGTCGAAGACTTCCTCGCCGGGGCGCCGCTGGAGGTGAAGACGGCGGGCTTCGCCACGGAACGCGACTTCCAGCACTACATCGACGGCTATTCGCTGCCCGCCTTCCTGCTCATCGCCTGCCTGCTGGGCGACGGAGCGCCCACCGCCGCGTACGTCGCCGGCTGCCGGACCTTCATCGAGGCGAGCCAGCGGCTGGACTTCCTCAACGACCTCGCCGAGGACCTGGCCGACGGACGCCTCGGCATCCCCGAAGAGCTCCTCACCCGCCACGGCCTGACCCGCGACGGACTGACCGGTACCGGCCCGACCGGCAAGGACGGCGCCGCCGTTGACGGGTTGCGCCCGCTGCTCGCTGACCAGGTCCGGCAGATCCGCTCGGGCCTGTCGGCGTCGTACGGGCTGGTGGATCTGGTGCCCGCCCGCAACCGGCCGTTCGTCCGGGCTCTCGTCAGCATTCAAGGCCTCACCCTGCGCGCCGCGGCGCGGAAGGGGACCGCGCTGCTCGATGGTTCCGCCCGGCCGCAGGTGGCGGCGGCCCTGCGGATTCTCGCCCGGGAGTACGCGGCGGCCCGTCGCGGCCGTGACACGAAGCCGGCCGTCAGCGGTAGCGAGCCGACGGCAGGTAAGACGGCCTGATCCTGGAGTCGGACCGGGCGGGCCGGGCGGACCGGCGACGTCCGGTCCCGTTCAGCCGGCGGGCCGGTCGGGGGACGGACGCTCCTCGTGCTCGGGCCGGGCCAGGCCCAACAGCCCCTGGATCAGGGGGAAGACCCGTCTTCTGCTCTTGGAGGGCAGCGAGCGCATACGGTCCGTGAGCTCCCGTACCTCAGGATCCTCGCCCTCGGGCCGGCTCAGAACTTCGGACAGCGCGTGCCGGAGTTCCCGGTCGATCCTGCTGTCGCCGCTGGTGCCGCTGCGCATCGCCAGCCGGTTGATGCCCTTGCCCCTGAGCAGTGCGAGATGGGTCAGCTGCTCATGCGTCGACTGGAGTGCCCGGTACAGCGCCTGACGTTCGGTGGCGGTGAAGAAGCCCGGCTCGACCTCGAAGAACTTCTCCAGTTTCCGGGTGACATCCAGCCCGGGGCTCTTCCGCTTCCCGTTCAGGAGGTAGCCGACCTGGCCGTGGGAGATGCCGGCTCCCGCACCGATCTCGTCGAGGGTGTACATCTTCCCGTCGGGCTTGCGGCGGGTCTCCCGCAGGAAGACGAGGCGGTCCTGGAAGGAGTCCTGCATCTGCTCGGATTCCTCGCCACTGTCATCGAGCAACGCCTGTACGCGGGGGACCGGGAGGCCGGTCCGGTGCGAGAGGTGATCGATGTCGATGACGTCGCGCCCGAGGTCCAGGTCCCGGAGAAGCTCGTCGATCGCTGCGACGACGGCTTGAAGACCATCCGCCGGGTGCATGTCTGAGGCATCCATGGCGATGGGCGGTCTCCTGGTCGGTGGACAGACGGGACGGCGGCACGCGCGCAGCCGCTCCGAGGTTAGCGGTAGCCAGCACCGTACGCCATGAAGGGCACAACAATTGTGTCAAGGGGCATCTTTCGACGGCCCGTGAAGTCGTCACCAGCACTCTTGAGTTAAACGATTGTTGACAACGTGGGTTTGGTTGAAGGATCCTCACCAAGGCGATGCCGCTGAACGACCGGCGGGCACGTTGCGCAGGGGGCCGCTCACATATCTTCCGCACCTCGCAACTGCCGCCCTTCCCGGCGGTGGTGCCGGGCTCCACAGGGGAGAGCCCGGCACCACACCGCCTGTTGGCCGCATACGACGCCCCAGAGGGCGACCGGGCCGTGTCAGAGGTGACTTCCGGCCACTTCCCGCTCGTGCCGCGGCGCGTGCGCGTGCCGGGGGAGCAGGAGCGGGCTCACCAGCAGGAGGAGACCGGCGACCGCGATCGCGGTGCGGGGGCCGGTGAGGGCGGCCAGCACGCCCCACAGGCCGGTCAGGGCCGCGGTGGTGGCCTTGCTGGTGACCGACCATGCGGACAGGGTGCGGGTGATCCGGTCCGGCGGCGTTCGGTCGAGCCGGTAGGTGGCGAACACCGGGGTGAAGACGCCCATGCAGGTGATCAGCCCCAGCTCGACGATCATGACGAGTACCAGCCCGGCGGTGCCGGGGCGGACGAGGACCAGCCCGAGCGACCAGCACGCCCGCAGCGTCCCCGCGGTGTACAGGACCTTGTGCTGCCCGAACCGCGCGACGAGCCGGGGGGCCAGTCGTGCGCCGATCAGCCCGCCGACGCAGGGCACCGCGAAGGCGAGACCGTACTGCCAGGGCGCGAACCCGAGCCGCCCGAGCAGAAGGACGGCCAGCAGTGGCGACGTCGCCATGATCAGGCCGTTGACCAGAATCGTGTTGAAGAACAGCGGGCGCAGCACCGGGTGGGTCAGCAGGTACCGCCACCCTTCGAGCAGGTCCCCGGCCCGGAGCCGTGGTGCACCGGTGCGTACGGGCCGCGGCTCCTTGCCGCCGATCGCGCGGATTCCCACGGCGGAGAGCAGATAGCTGACCGCATCGGCCAGCACGGTCAGCACCGGACCGAACAGCCCGATCGCGGCCCCGCCGAGCGGCGGGCCGAGCACGGTGGCGGTCCAGTTCGTGGACTCGAACCGGGAGTTCGCGACGAGCAGGTCCGCCGGCCGCACCAGCGCCTTGAGGCAGGCGCCGCCGGCCGCGTTGAAGGTGATGTCCGCCGCGGCGACGACGACCGACACGACCAGGAGCTGGACGAAGCTGAGCAGACCGAGGGCGTACGCGACGGGGACGGTCAGCAGTGCCGCGCACCGCGCCAGATCCATCGCGATCATCACCGGCCGCTTGCGGCGGAACTCCACCCACGGGCCGAGCGGCACCGCCACCGCCGCTCCCACCGCCAGCCCCGCGGCGGCCAGCAGCGACACCGCCGCCGACCCGGTGTGCAGCACCAGAACCGCGATCAAGGGAAACGCGTCGAACGCGAGCCGGGTACCGAACGCACTGACCCCGTACGCCGCCCACAGCCACCCGAACTGCCGCCCCAGCGACCGCCTGCCCCGCACGCCCACCACGCCCCTCGATCCCCCGTCCCGACAACTCCACGTTGACCGGGTCCATCAAAGCCAGCAGCAAGCCCCCGATCAAACAACCGAACCACCCGGCAGGCCACAACCACACGTTGTGTAACTACACTGCCGGGCGTGGATCTCACCGCCGTACGCACCGTCGTCGCCGTCGCCGACGCGGGGCAATTCCAGGACGCCGCCACCACCCTCTCGATCACCCAGCAGGCCGTCTCCAAGCGCATCGCCGCGCTGGAGAAGGACCTCGGTGTGCGGCTGTTCACCCGCACCGCGCGCGGCGCCCGGCTCACCATCGACGGGCAGGCGTTCCTGCCCCACGCCCGTGAGCTGATCCGTGCCGCGGAGCGGGCAGCCGCCTCGGTCCGGCCCGGCAGCCGCGCGCTGCGCGTCGATGTGATCGGCCGGCGGCTCTGCCCGGCGGGTCTGCTGCGCGACTTCCACCGCGCGTATCCCGACACCGAACTCGACGTGGTGACGCTCTTCGACGCCGACGCGGCCATCGCCGCGGTCCGCTCGGGCACCATCGACGCGTCCTTCCGCGCGGTCACCCTGCCCGCGCGCCAACTCCCCGACGGCGTCGAGGCCGCCTGGGTCTTCGACGAGCCCATCCAGCTGCTCACCGGACCGGCCCATCCGTTCGCCACCGCCCGCACGGTCACCCCCGCGCAGCTCGCCGGACACCGGATCTGGATGCCCGGCATCGTCGCCGGTACGGAATGGGCCGCCTACTACGAGGACCTCGCCACCGAGTTCGGCCTCACCATCGAGGTGACCGGCCCCGACTTCGGCACCGAACCACTCCTCGACACGATCGCCGACTCCGCCTCACTGGCCACCTTCGTCGGCGCGGACACCCGCCTCGTCTGGCCCGCCGACCAGGACTTGCGCCGCGTGCCCGTACACCACCCGACACCGGTCTACCCCCACTCCCTGATCCGGCGCACCGACAACCCCCACCCCGCCCTCACCACCCTGCGCACCTACCTCGGCTCCACACGGCCCGCCGACCGCGCGGAGGGGGTATGGACGCCGCGATGGGCGCGGTGAGGGATGCCGGGGGCAGGTGACGGCTGCCGGAGTGGGTAGGGCGCTTCCTCCCGCCGAAAAGGACACCCCCTCCCGGAACCGCCCCCGCTGCCCGGCCGACTACCTGTGCCGGGTCGCGTCTGCGGTCCGCCGGGCGCCGTGGGCGGCCGGTGATGCGGCCGGTGTACCGGCTGGTGAGGCATAGGGGAGAAGCACGATGCGTCCTTGGAAGTTGTGCGGTGTCGCGGTAGTTGTCGCGGTGGCCGCCACCGGGTGCGGCGGCGGAGCGGGGGGCGGGCCGGGTGCGGACCAGGGGGCGCCGGGACACGGCGGGGCGGGTTTTCCCGTACGGGTCGCCGACTGCCAGGGGGCCACCACCACCTTCTCCGCCGCGCCGCGCAAGATCGTCACCAGCAATGCCGCCGCGCTGGAGATGCTGCTGCGGCTGGGCGCCGGTGACCGGGTCATCGGGACCGGTTTCCCGCCCGGCAAGGGCACGTTGCCCGGTGGGCTGGATGCCGGGGCCCGCAAGGTGCCGGTGCTGTCGAAGTCCGTGATCCCCAAGGAGAAGCTGCTCGGCTCGGGCGCCGATCTGTACATCGACTCCTTCGCGGCGATGAAGATCATGGGCAAGGCCGGTGACGCGCCGACCGCGGAGGAGTTCAAGGCGGCCGGCATAAAGCACCTCTACCTGGCGTCCACCGCGTGTGCGCCGATGGCCGAGAAGCCGCAGCGCGATCTGTCCGGTGTGGAGGGGGACATCAAGCGGCTGGGCGCGGTGACCGGCACCGCCGAGCGGGCGGACGCCCTCGTCGCGGGGATGCGGGCGAAGGTCGGCAAGGTACGCCGGGCGGTCGGCGACATCCCGGCCGGCAAACGGCCGACGTACTTCTTCTTCGACTACGACGCCGGAACCAAGCAGCCGGTCGCGGTCTGCCGCAAGCAGGTGGCCAACGCGGTGATCGGCCAGGCCGGGGCGCGCAATGTCTTCGAGGGCTGTGACGGCGACTTCAAGCCGGTGTCCTGGGAGGACGTGGTCGCCAAGAACCCGGACTGGATCCAGCTCGGGGTCCGCAACCGGGGCGACGCGAAGGCCAACGCCAAGGCGTTCGACGAGGCCGCGGCGTTCCTGAAGAGCTTCCCCGCCACCAAGGGGCTCGCGGCGGTGCGTAAGGAGAAGTTCGTGCGGATCGGCTCGGAGCGGACGACGGTCGCCGGGGTCGGCACCGCGGACGCCGTCGAGGAGATCGCGCACACGATCCACCCCGAGCGTTTCAAGGCGGCGCGGTAGTGGCCGCGACGGTCACCGATCCGCGCGTAGGCGAGGAAGGGGCCGAGCAGTCCGGGCGGTGGACGCCGCGTGCCGGGCTGCTCGCCCTGGGGCTGGGGGTCGCGCTGGTGGCGGCCCTGACCGCGGCGGTCTCGCTGGGCGCCACCGATATCGCGCCCGGACATGTCTGGTCGGTGGTGTTCCGGCGGCTCGGCGGCGCGCCGCCCCGGCCCGGCACCGACGACCTGATCGTGTGGCAACTGCGCGTGCCCCGCGCCCTGTTGGCGGCGCTCGTGGGGGCAGGACTCGGCCTGGTGGGGACCGCGACCCAGGCACTGGTGCGCAACCCGCTGGCGGACCCGTATCTGCTGGGGATCTCCAACGGCGCGTCGCTGGGCGCGGTCACCGCCATCGTGCTGGGCGTCACGGCCGGCGGGAGCCTGGGGCTGGGGCTCTCGGGGGCCGCGTTCGCCGGGGCGCTCGGCTCATTCGCGCTGGTGTGGTGGATGGCCCGGCGCGGCGGGGGATTCTCCCCGCTGCGGCTGGTGCTGGCCGGTGTGGGCGTCGGGCAGTTCCTGTCCGGCTTCACCAGCTACCTCGTACTACAGGCCGGGGATGAACAGCAGACCCGCAGCGTGCTGTTCTGGCTGATGGGCAGCCTGAGCGGGGCCACCTGGGAGGTGTTGGGGCTGCCGGCCCTCGCAGTCGCCGCCGGACTGCTGGCCCTCCAGGCGCGGGCCCGTGCCATGAACGCGCTGATCATGGGCGACGAGACCGCGGCCGGGGTGGGCGTGGACGTCACCCGGCTGCGCCGCGAGCTGTTCGTGGTGGCCGGACTGCTGACCGGAGTCCTGGTCGCGGTCTCCGGTGCCATCGGCTTCGTGGGCCTGATGGTCCCGCATCTGTGCCGGCTGCTCCTCGGCGGCGACCACCGCCGGCTGCTGCCGCTGTCCGCGCTGACCGGTTCGCTGCTGCTGGTGGTGGTGGACCTCGTCTGCCGTACGGCCATGGACACCCAGGAACTGCCGATCGGTGTGGTCACCGCGATGATCGGCGCGCCCGCGCTGCTGTTCATCCTGGACCGGCGGCTGGAGGAGGGGCGATGAACGTCGAGATCGAGGAACTGCACGTCGGCTACGCGGGACGGGATGTCGTCGCCGGAGTGCAGCTGATGGCGGCGGCCGGTGAGATCGCCGGGCTGGTCGGGCCCAACGGCAGCGGCAAGTCCACCGTGCTGCGCACCGTCTACCGGCATCTGCGGCCCACCGCAGGACGGGTACTGCTCGCCGGGACCGACCTCCGCACGCTCTCCCCGGGCCGGACCGCCCGGCAGGTCGCCGCGCTGCCCCAGGAACGCGGCAGCGACTTCGAGCTGACCGTCCGCGAAGTGGTGACCATGGGCCGTACGCCCTACAAGCGGGCCTTCGCGGGCGACGACCGGGCCGACCGGGAGACCGTGGCCCGCGCGCTGGCCGCCGTCGGCATGGCCGGACAGGGCGCCCGCCGCTTCTCCACCCTGTCGGGCGGGGAACGTCAACGGGCGCTCCTGGCACGGGCGTTCGCCCAGGACCCGGAGGTGCTGGTGCTGGACGAGCCCACCAATCACCTCGATGTACGCCACCAGGTGGAGCTGCTCGCGCTGCTGCGCGCTCAGCGCCGTACCACGCTCATCTCGCTGCACGATCTGAACGCGGCGGCGTCCCTGTGCGACCGGCTGCATGTGCTGCACGCCGGACGGGTGGTGGCGTCCGGAACGCCCCGTGCGGTGCTGACGCCGCAGCTGCTGGCCGAGGTCTTCGGGGTGCGCGCCGCGGTGACCGAGCATCCGCTCACCGGGGATCCGCTGATCGCCTTCGACCACCGGGAGCCGCTGCCCGCCGACGGCGGGTGACACCCACCCCGCCCCCTCACCCGGCCACGAAGTGGCTCGGCCGCCCCTGGCGGTACACCAGCCGGCCGAGCCGCTCGGCCGCCGCCCGGTGCAGCAACTCCCGCCGCTCGTCGGCATGTTCGAGCACGCACGAGTGCCAGGGCGTCAGCCACGCATCGGGCGCTTCGAGCAGCCGGATGCCGAACTTCGCCGAGCCCCGCGGCTGCGGGTGGATGGAGAGCCGGAACGCCTCCGGGTGGTGGGCGGCGATCAGCTCGCCCCAGGCGCGGCTGCGCTGCATCACCCCGTACGCGCGCCGCCGGCAGCTGCGCTGAAGTGCCGAACGGGTCCCGGCGAAGGCGACGGAGTCCTCGAAGAGGAACCGGGTGATGCCCTGGTACAGCCGCCGGGTCGGCTCGTCGGTTCGGGTCAGGGACCGCAGGGTCTCCAGGTCCGGGGCGTAGCGCTCGTGGACCAGGGACCGCTTGGCGTCGTGGGACAGCCGCTGCCCGTAGACATCCCGCAGATCGAAGACCTCGAGCCGGGTCAGACCCTCGTCGTGGATCAGTGCGCGCAGCGCGTCGGCATAGGCGTCGATGTCACGGTCCGGCACCTGGATGAGATCGCTGAAGACATGCCCGTCCGAGCAGATGACCACCCGCGCCCCGGGCGGGTGGTGCACCGCGATCCGGGCGCAGAGCGCGTCCAGGAATCGCAGCGCCAGCCGTTCGCCCTCGTCAGGGAGGTGCCCTAACACCTTGGCCGGGTTGGGGGACTTGCAGGGGAAGCCCGGCAGGGTGAAGACGATCGGCTCACCCGCGGCCACCGGGACGGCGAGCTGCCGCAGGTGGGCGGGGAAGGCGTCGGGGGTGTCCGCGTGACCGGTGTCCAGGGTGCGCCGGTAGGGCAGGAGCGCGGCGAGCACCTCGGCACAGCGGGCCGGGATGTCGGAGGGCGCCACCGGGCGCGGGGGCGCCGGGTGGGTCAGCGGCGGCGGGCTGGTCAGCACGCGGCATCGGACCCGTTCGCACCGGAGCCCGCGTACGGGCAGCCGCCGTAGGTCACCGGCAGCCGGCCGACGCCGCGCGCCAGCACTGCCGGGGTCCATGCCAGCTTTTCCTCCGGGACGGCGAGCCTCAGCTCCGGCAGCCGTCTCAGCAAGGTGCCCAGGGCGATCTGGAGTTCGATACGGGCGAGCGCGGCGCCGGGGCAGAAGTGGATGCCGTGGCCGAAGGCGAGATGCGGGTTGGGGGTGCGGTCGAAGTGCAGGGCGTCCGCTTCGGGGAACTGCCGGTCGTCACGGTTGGCCGCGCTCAGCGACACGATGACGGAGTCGCCCGCCGGGATCCGGGTGCCGTACAGCTCGGTGTCCTCGGCGAAGAACCGCCAGGTCGTCAGCTCGAAGGCACTGTCATGGCGCAGGAGTTCCTCGACGGCGTGCGGCAGCCGTTCGGGGCGGCTGGCCAGCGCCTTGAGCTGCGTGGGGTGGCGCAGCAGGGTGACCAGCGCCGTGGTGATCTGGTTCGTGACCGGTTCCTGTCCCGCCACCAGTAGTTGGAAGACCATCGAATCGAGCTCTTCCCGGCCGAGTTGGCCCGCATCGCGGGCGGCCACCAGCCGGGAGAGCAGATCCTCGCCGCCTTCGGCGCGCTTGTGGCGGACCAGATCGGCGATGTACTGCTGAAGCCCGCGCAGCCGCGCCTCGTACGCCGGCCGGCCTGGGTCCTCGGGCCCCACGGGCTGGACGACCTTGCCCCAGTCCCGGTCGAAGTGGTCCGCGAACTCCGCCGGCAGCCCGATGACTTCGGCGAGCACCTGGAAGGGGAAGCGGGCGGCGAAGACCTCGACCAGGTCGGCGCCGCCGCTGTCCGGCAGCCCGTCGAGCAGTGCGTCGGCCATCGCCTGGAAGCGCGGGCGCAGCGCCTCGACCCGCTGCGGGGCGAAGGCATCGGTGATCAGCCGGCGCAGCGCGGTGTGCCGCGGCGGGTCCTGGTGGAGCAGATGCACCTGGAGCTGGGAGTGCTGGGGCTCGGGCATGATCGAGGCGCGGGCCCGCCAGGCCGCGTTGCCCCGCGAGTGGTGCTTGCCCAGCCGGGGGTCGGTGAGGGCCCGGTGCGCGGCTTCGTAGCCGGTGACGAGCCAGGCGCACACCCCGCTGGGGAAGCGCACCCGGTGGACCGGGCCGCGCTCGCGCAGCTCGGCGTACAGGGGATAGGGGTCGCGTTTGTACTCCGGTCCGTACAGCTCGACGGGTTCGGACGATGGGGACACGGTGGCTCCTCAACGGTGGGGGTCCGGCGCCCGGTTGGCGCGGCGTTGGAGAGGTCGGGCAACGGGAGCGCCGAGTTCCCGCCGGGGGAGGTGATTTCGGCCGGGGCGGGAGAAGAGGGGCGTGGGGACACCGTCCAAACCCAGGTAGTCGGGCGCGGCGGCCGGTGAGTTCCGGCGGCGGAACAGGACAAACCTCACGTGCGCACAACCCCCGTATCGGCCGCCGGCCGCCGCCGTCAGCTGCCACGATGACGCGATGTCCAGCTCTTCGGCCGACCGCAGTCGGCCCCCTCTTCGCCAGGCCGTCACACGGCTGCTGCCCGCCCGGTCGGTCATCGGTTTCCTCGGGCTGCTGGTGGTGCTCGGCATGCTGTCGTACGCGGCCGGGACCGCCGTCGGGCCGGTGGCCCCGGGGCTGCACCCGGCCGGCGGCACCCGTACGGGAGGGTCCACGCCCACCGATGACGGGGACATGGGCGGTATGCACGGCATGGGCGCCGCGGCCCCCCGCCCGGTACCGGTGGGAGCACCCCGATGACGCCGGAGCCCCGGCCCGTCACCCCGTCGCCGGACCTCGCCCCCACCCCGGCCCGCAGCACCACCCTCACCATCGGCGGGATGACCTGCGCCGCCTGTGTGGGCCGGGTCGAGAAGAAGCTCGGCCGGCTGGACGGCGTCGCCGCCTCGGTGAATCTCGCCACCGGCCGGGCCACGGTCAGCCACCCCGCGGCGGTCTCCGTCACCGACCTCATCAGCACCGTCGAGGCGGCCGGGTTCACCGCACAGCTCCGTGCACCCACCCCCGAGCCGGCCCCGGAGGACGGGCTGCCGCCCACCGGCCACCAGGACGGCCCCGACACCCGCGACGCCCCGGAAACCGCAGGCACCGAGGACCCACCGGACGACGGCGCCCGCGCCGAGCGGCACCGGCTGCTCGCGGTCGCCCTGCTCTCGATCCCCGTCCTGGTCCTGTCGATGGTGCCCGGCTGGCAGTTCCGCAACTGGCAGTGGCTGTGCTTCGTGCTCGCCGCCCCTGTCGCGGTCTGGGGCGCCGCCCCCTTCCACACCCGTGCGCTCCGCGGGCTGCGGCACGGCGCGGCGACCATGGACACCCTGGTCTCCCTCGGCGTCGCCGCCTCCTTCCTCTGGTCCACCTATGCGCTGTTCCTCGGCGGGGCCGGAGCGCCGGGGATGACGATGCCGTTCAGCCTGCTGCCCAGCGCGGGCGACGGCACGGCCCACGTCTACCTCGAAGCCGCCGTCGGCGTACCGCTGTTCGTGCTGGCCGGACGGCGGATGGAGGCCAGAGCCCGGCGCGGCACCGGCGCCGCCCTCCGCGCGCTGGCCGAACTCGCCGCCAAGGACGTCGAAGTGCTGACGCCTGACGGCATGGGGGTCCCCCCGCTCGGGCGGAGCCGAGAGCGGGGGAGGCGCATCCCGGTGAGCCGGCTGCGGGTAGGTGACCACTTCCTGGTCCGGCCCGGCGAACGGATCGCCACCGACGGCACCGTCGTGGCGGGCAGCTCCGCCCTGGACCTGTCCCTGATCAGCGGCGAGAGCCGCCCCGTCGAGGTCGGCCCGGGTGCGGCCGCGGTCGGCGGCGCGGTCAACTCCGGTGGCCTGCTGGAGGTACGGGCCGACGCGGTGGGCGCCGACACCCAACTCGCCCGCATCACCAAGCTCGTCGAGGACGCCCAGACCGGCAAGACCAAGGTCCAGCGGCTCGCCGACGCGGTGGCGGCCGTCTTCGTGCCCGCCGTCCTGACCGTCTCGGTCAGCGTGCTGGGCTTCTGGCTCGGCGCCGGAGCCGACCCGCAGGCCGCGATCACCGCCGCGGTGGCCGTCCTCGTGGTCGCCTGCCCCTGCGCGCTCGGGCTGGCCACCCCGACCGCCCTGCTGGCCGCCACCGGACGGGGCGCCCAACTGGGCATCCTGGTCCGGGGGCCGGAGGCGCTGGAACGGCTGCGCCGCATCGACACCGTCGTCCTCGACAAGACCGGCACCCTCACCACGGGCCGGATGAGCGTCACCGCCCTCACCGCGCGCACCGGCGGCCTCGACGCCGCGGCGGCGCTGCGGCTGGCCGCCACCGTCGAGCAGGGCTCCGAGCATCCGCTGGCCCGCGCGGTCACCGCCTACGCGGACGAACAGCAGCCGGGCCAACCGCTGCCGCCCGTCACGGACTTCAGCGCCACTCCGGGGCACGGCGTACGCGGCACCGCGGACGGCCGCCGGGTGGAGGTCATCCGGCCCGGCGACCTCACCGGTCTGCCGGCGCCGCTGCCGGACGCGGTGCACACCGCGGAGGAGGCCGGCCACACCGCCGTCCTGGTCACCGTCGACGGCACCCCGGAGGCCGTGCTCGCGGTCGGCGACACCCTCCGCCCCGACAGCTATCGCGCCGTCGACCGGCTGCGCCGCCTGGGACTGCGGCCGGTGCTGGCCACCGGCGACCGGGCGGCGACCGCCCGCGCGGTGGCCGGCCATCTCGCCATCACCGAGATCCACGCCGAGGCCCGCCCCGAGGACAAGGCCGCCCTCGTCACCACCCTCAAGGAACAGGGCGGCCGGGTCGCCGTCGTCGGCGACGGGGTCAATGACGCGGCGGCCCTCGCGCTCGCCGACCTCGGGATCGCCATGGGCGGCGGAACCGACGCCGCGATCGGCGCGGCCGATGTGACCCTGGTACGCGAGGACCTCCAGGCCATCGCCGACGCCGTGCACCTGGCCCGGCGCACCCTGGGCACCATCCGCGGCAACCTCGTCTGGGCCTTCGGCTACAACCTCGTCACCCTGCCGCTCGCCGCCGTCGGTCTGCTCAGTCCGATGCCGGCCGCGGCTGCCATGTCCGCCAGCTCACTGCTCGTCGTGGGCAACAGCCTGCGGCTGCGCGCCTGGCGGCCGGGCGGCGCCGGCACGTCCGCCCGCCGCCCCCACAGCCCCCGGGCGCAAGCACGTTGGGAGACCCGATGAAACGGCTGCCCCTCTCGGCCGTCGCCGTACCGCTGGTCACCTGCCTGGTGACGCTCAACGTCCTGGCCCTCTGGACCGCCACCGGCAACGCCGGAACCCCCGCGAAGCTGAGCGTCCCCGAGGGCCGGGTGCTGATCGCCGGCGGATCCGAGGCCACCGCCGCGTTCTTCACCATCCGCAACACCGGCGGCGCGGACGACGTCCTGACCGGCGTCACCGGCCCGGCCGGCCATCGCGCGATGCTCAGCCGCACCGTCGACATCGGGAACAACGCCCGCAGGATGGCGATGGCCGGCACCGTCACCGTCCCGGCCGGCGCCGCCCTGAGGATGACGCCGACCGGCCTGGACGTCATGGTCAGCCCGCCGCCCCGGCTCGCGCCCGGCGACCGGCTCACCTTCACCCTGCACTTCCGCCACAGCCCACCGCAGACCGTACGGGCCCGCGCGGTACGCCCCGGTGACGGGTGAAGCGGCCGGAGCCACGGCGGGACTCACGGAACGGGCCCGCGCCCGTCCCTGAGCCCCGCCGCCCGCGGGCGAGCGGCCCGTCAGGCCACGGCATCCGCGTAGACCCGCGGCCCCTCGGCCGTTTCGGGCCGCTCCGCGTCCGTCAGCAGCGCGACCAGCGTCTCCCGGGCGCGCGCGACCCGGGACCGTACGGTGCCGATGGGACAGCCCATCACCCCGGCCGCGGCCGCGTACGGCAGCCCCAGCAGCTGGGTGAGGACGAACGCCTCCCGCCGCTCCGGTGCCAGCGCCGCCAGCAGTTCGGCCAGCGCGACGCCCTCGTCGAACCCTGGCACGCCACGCGGCTGCACCCGTTCCGCTGCCGACTGCCAGTCGTCCGTCGCGGCCAGCCGGGGCCGGACCGCCTGGGACCGGATACGGTCCGCCACGACCCGACGGGCGATCGTCAGCAGCCAGGTCCGCGCCGAGGACCGGCCCTCGAACCGCGGCAGACTGCGCAGCGCCCGGACATAGGTGTCCTGCACCAGGTCGTCGGCCGCCTGCGGATCACCGCTCAGATGCGTCACATAGCGCCGCACATCGAGCTGCGTGGCCCGCACGAACTGCTCCACGGCCCGCTCGTCACCGGTACGGGCGGCCAGCGCCCAGCCCGTCACCGCCTCGTCATCCCGCATCCCGCGACCGCCCCTCGCCGCCCGGCGCGGCTTCGGGGAGGATGGACACATGCTCTGCTCGCGTATCCGTACGGCACTCTCCGCCCGCCTCGACGGCGAGGAACTGCCCCCCGGACTCACCGCCCACCGGCTCGACGGCCATCTCGCCGGCTGCCCGGACTGCCGGCGGTGGCACGCGCAGGCACAGGCTCTGACAGCGCGGCTCGACCGTGCCGCCGCGCACCCCGAAGACGACCGGGCGGCCGCCGATGCGCTGCTCGCCCGGCTGCGGTCGGCTTCCGTACTGCCGGGCCCGGTCTCTCCCGGCACGGCGGACACCGGCGGCAAACGGGCCGGTTGACCCGGCGGCTCGCGGGCGCCCGCCCCCGCTCACCGGTGCGGATGCGGATGCGGGCGGCGGTGCCACCGGCATCCGGACAGGATTCATCATCTGGAGTCCTTCGCATGATCCGGCCACCGCGCTCCGGCGGGGACCGGTGAAGTCGGAGCCGGGACCTGGGCGCGTGCATCGGCGCCCGTCCGTCCTGCCGGCTCGGGAATTCGTCCGCGCTGTCAGACGACAGCCGGTTCCCGCGGCGGACCCCGCAACGACCTCGTATGCGCCAGCAGCAATTGCCGCACCGCGTGCCGTGGCTCCTGCCGGGCGGTGCGCACGGCGGGCCGCGCCTCGGGCAGCACGATCCGCAGGACCAGCACCAGGGGCGCGAACAGCCAGGCCGACACGGTCCGTACGAGCTGGAACGCGGCCCGTTCGCCGCCCCACAGCCATCCGGCGCTGATCAGGGCGACCAGCAGGTGGGCCGCGAGCATGCCGGTCGCGCTGCCGTGCATCCCCGGCATCTGCTGCGCGGGGTCGGCCATCCCGGCCATGTGGCCGCCTGCCATGTGCTCCATGCCGGGCATCCGGCCCCCGTGCCCCGTCGAGGGCATGGCCGCCATCTGCTGATGCATCATCCGCATCAGCTCGGCGCGGTCAGCTCCGGAGGACGGCATTCCTTGGGCGCCGCACAGCCAGCTGTCCGCCCACTGGCGCATGAGCGAGCGCTCGCCGCCACCGGAACCGGTGACCGCCTGGCCGAAGGAGAAGGCGGTGTGCAGGGCGGCCTGGGTGCCGACGGTCAGCAACCCCACCAGCAGCGGGCCACGTTCCCGGCCCGCGCAGCACCAGGCACCGGCCGCGGTGCCCACCCAGGCGGTGAGCAGCAGCCGGCCGGGTATCACGGCATCCGACATCACCGCGTGGCCCAGCGCAGCGAGCAGTACGCAGACCGCCGCGAACACCGCGGCCCGCAGCCCTCTGAGAACCTGCCCCGCATCCATGACAGGGCCATCGTCGCACCCCGGCCTCACAGCGGAACGAGAGGGGCCCCGACCTGCCGTTTCCCCGGGCGCCGGGCGGCATGTGACGGTCCGGGGGCGGGGCGGCCGTCCGCCGGTCGCCCCGTACACAGCGGCGTCGCCCGCCCCGATGGCTTCGGGGCGGGCGACGCGAAGGCGCTGACGTGTGGTCAGGACATGTTCTCTTCGGCGTCGAGGTACGCCTGGATCCGCTCGTCCAGCGCGTTGGCCTCCGCACGGGCGCGCTGGGCGGCCTCGTGCTCGCCTTCGTTGTCCAGGCGCGCAGCCTTGGCCTTCAGGTCGGCGGACTGCTGACGCAGCTCGTCGATGTTGACGCTGATGGCGCCCCCGGCTGCCACGCTCTGCCGGGCGACGGCCGTGGTGGCGGCCTGCGCGGGCAGCGCCGCGAACAGCACACCGCCGGCCACGGCCGCCGTCACGGCGAGAGCGGAAATACGTCGATGCATGAGATCCCCCTGGTCGAAAAATGGGTCGTTACCGGTCAGTAAGCCTACATGAAATGATCTTGTGTTCCGACCACGGAGGGTGAGGGGGCGGGGCGGCCGCGGGCGTGGGCCGCGCGTAGCTCCCAACTGGACTGACAGCGCCGGGAGTTCGCGCTGACCAGCGGCGATCACGCAAACGGGGCGTGGCCGGCGCCACGCCCCGTCGGTATCCGCTGTCCTACGGCCGGGGTCCGACCACCTCCGTACCGTCTCGGACAGTGATGGCGGCGGCCGGGCAGACATCGGCGGCGTCCAGGGCGCGCTCGTCCTCCTCGATCCGGTCCTTCAACGGCCGGGCATACGCGCCGTCCACGACGAAGAGGTCCGCGGCGATGGCGGCGCAGGAGCCCGAGGCGATGCACTGCTGCGGGTCGATCTCCACCTTCCAGGTCATCCGTTCACCACCCCACCGGCATGACCCGCGGCCCGCGCACCAGCATCTCGCTCTTCCACACCACGTCACCGGCCAGGCGCAGGTCCGGGAAGCGGGTGATCAGGGCGCCGATCGCCTCCTGGAGTTCCAGGCGGGCCAGCGGTGCACCGAGGCAGTGATGGACACCGTGCCCGAATCCGAGGTGCTGCATTCCGGTCCGGGAGATGTCCAGCGTCCCGGGTGCGTCGAAGCGCAGCGCGTCCCGGTTGGCGGCGCCCACCGCCACCAGGACCGGGGTTCCGGCCCGCACCAGCGTCCCGCCGACCTCGACGTCTTCCGTGGCGTAACGGGCCTGGCTCGCGCCGCTGCCCAGCGGTACGAAACGCAGCAACTCCTCCACCGCGCCGCCGATCAGCTCCGGCCGCTCGCGCAGCAGGGCCAGCTGGCCCGGGTGGTCCAGCAGCGCGAGCACGAAGTTGGGGATCTGCGTGGCGGTGGTCTCGTGCCCGGCGACCAGAATGCCGACGCACAGGTCCACGAGTTCGACTTCGGACAGCCGGTCGTTGACATCACGGGCGTCGATCAGCGCCGTCATCAGATCGTCCTGCGGAGCGCGCCGGTGCTCCTCGATCAACTGCCGCATATAGGCGCGCAGTTCTTCCATGTTGGCGTCGAATTCCGCCGCGGTCAGGGAACTTGTCGACAAGGCGGCATCGCTCCACACCCGGAACCGCGGCCGGTCCTCGGCCGGCACCCCGAGCATCCGGCAGATCACGGCCACGGGAATGGGCAGGGCGTAACGGTCCACCAGGTCGGCCGGCGGCCCGGCCGCCTCCAGCTCGTCGAGCAGCTCGTTCGCCAGCTGCTTGACCTGCGGCCGGAGCTTCTCGACCTGGCGCACGGTGAAGGCCTTGGCCACCAGTGTCCGCAGCCGGGTGTGATCGGGCGGGTCCATTCCCAGGATGCCGCTGTCGGTGCGCCCTTCGGACTGCCGGGGCTCGTCGTGCCGGGCGCCCTCGGCGCGGCTGAAACGCTGATCGCCGAGGACGAACCGGGCCTCGGCGTACCGGGTCACGAGCCAGGCCGGCTCGCCGTAGGCCATTCGTACCTTCAGCAGACCCGGCCGGTTGCGGGCCTGTTCGTACTCTTCGGAAAGCTCAAGGCTCTCGGGAACATTGAAGGGGTAGGAGAGGGGTGCTGTGTCGGCTGTGGTCAAGGCGACCTCCCTTGTGTAAGCACCTGCTTACATCACGGTAAGCCGCCCCCCGGAGGCGGTCAACGACGCATTGTGGCCGTCTTCGTGACGGTCCGACGAAGAGGAGCGTGGCGATGGCGAAGACCCCGCAGGACGGCACGGCGAACGCATCCCGGCGGGACGCGCAGGGCACCCGGCTGCGGTTGCTCGATGCCGCCTCGGAGCTGTTCGCCGAGCGCGGCTACGAACGGGCGACGGTGCGCGACATCGCCTCCCGCGCCGGGGCCAACCAGGCCCTGCTGTTCCGCTACTTCGGATCGAAGAAGGCCCTGTTCGGAGAGGTGATGGCGCGTGGCGGGCAGGAGCAGCTGCGCAGCACGCCCCCCGAGCGGCTGTTCGAGGTCGCGCTGCGCGGCATGCTGGCCGGCGGCGGCGGAGCGGGGGCCGACCGCTCGCTGGAGGTGTGCCTGCGCTCCATCGGCGGCAGCGACGAGATCGCGGAGGCGCTGCGCGGGCTGGGGGAGGAGTACGCGGAGGTCCTCGGCACGCTCTCGGAGTCCGACACCGGCAGTCTGCGGGCGGATCTGGCGCTGTCGTGGCTGCTGGGAATTGGCTTGATGCGAGTGGTCGTCGCCAAGGAACCGCTGGCGAGTGCGGACCCCGACACGGTCTGCGCACTCGTCGCGGGCGCCCTGGGGAACCTGCTGGAGAACCTCCCGAAGGACGGGTCGGCCGACGGGGGAAGCGCCGGGAATCCGGAGTGAGCGGCCGGGTCACGGCGTGGTTCCTTGCCCTGCGTGCTGCGTTCCAGTGACTCTGCGGCGGGTCGCAAGTCAGTGGACAAATGCCCGCTTATCGTCGTCTTTGCAGGAAATATTCATTTTCTGCTGAGTCGAGTGAAGGTGGAAACATGCTCCGTTCGATCCCGCGCGGCCTTGCAGTGGCCGGCCTGACCGCGGCTGCCCTCGTGGTGCCGACGGCAGGCGCCGCCACCGCCGCGACCACGCCCCCCAGCGGCACCCAGGCCGCCAACTGCGCCTCGCACCGCTGCGAGAAGGGCCACCCCGGCAACCAGCAGCACGACCGCCACCACGGCCGCGTCGGGCAGCGTGGCCACGACGGCTATGACGGCTTCGGCCGTGACCGCCGCGACGGCTACGGCCGCGACGGCGGCTACGACCGCTACGACCGCGACGGCTACGGCTACGGCCGCGACCGGGACCGCTACGACCGTGACCGCGACCGCGATGGCTACGGCCTGGGCAGGAACGGCCTGCTCAACCTCGGTCTCCTCGGCCTGCTCTGATACCCGTTCAGATGGCGCGTGGTGGGCCCGGGGTCCTGATCCCGGGCCCGCCGTCTGTCCGGGGGCGGCCGACGTTCACCCTGTCGCGTCACCGGAGGTAATGGCTGGTCAGGGGCGTTGTCATGGGGCGGGATCAAGCCACATTTCACGATTCAACGTTTTTGTTTTCCATATAATCATTGTCATCGGCCTTGCGTGATGGCAGGATTGTTCTGTCGCATCGCGAATGGGGGATTTGTGACAACGGGGGACGGGGGAAGAGTCCCTTCTGCGTAGCGCGCACCTGACCCGTGCGCCGACCAACAAGCCCGTGGGCTCCTCGCTTCGGCGAGCGCAATTGTTTTGCGCTGCCCATATTCAACGGTTTGGATTCTGGTGATAGCGGAAGAAGTTTATGATCTCGTACTGGATGATCTCTTCATCCGGCTTGACCAATTAGTTCCCGGCAGTTCAGTCTTCCTTAAACTGGAAGGCCTCAATCCTGCCGGTTCGGTAAAACTCAAAACGGCCGTCGCGCTGGTCGCGGCGGCCGAGGATTCCGGGCGCTGCTTCCCGCGGACCCGGCTGATCGAATCGACGTCGGGCAACCTCGGCGTCGCCCTGGCGATGGTGTGCGCGGCGAAGGGCTACCAACTCACCTGTGTCACGGACCCCAACGCCACCGCCCAGTCGCGGCGTCTGATGGAGGTCCTCGGCGCCGATGTGGTGGTCATCGACGTCAGGGACGTCCACGGCGGCTTTCTCCAGTCGCGTATCGACTACATCGGCGAGCGGCTGCGCCGCGACCCCGACCTGTGCTGGCTGAACCAGTACGCCAACCCGGCCGGGCCGCAGGCCCACCGGGACCGCACGGGCCGTGCGCTCCTCCAGGAGCTCGGCCATATCGACTACGCCTTCATCGGGGCCGGAACGACGGGCACCCTGATGGGCTGCGCGGAGTACCTGCGCCGCCACAGCCCCGCCACCCGGATCATCGCGGTGGACGCCGAGGGCTCCGTGACCTTCGGCGGGCCCGCCGCCCGCCGCCACATTCCCGGCCTGGGGACGAGCCGGCGGCCGGAAATTCTGGACACCGGGAATATCGACGAGGTCGTGCTCATTTCCGAGTCGGCTGCTGTGGACATGTGCCGGACGCTGGCCGAAGAACGCGGGTTGCTGCTGGGGGGCTCGTCCGGCACGGTGCTGTGTGCCGTGCAGGATGCCGCGAAGGAAATCCCGGACGGAAGTGTCGTGGTGGCCATTTCGCCCGACTTCGGGGACCGCTATCTGGAGACCATCTACAACGACGACTGGGTGGCGGAGCGCTGGCCGGAGAACGTCGGCAACAAAAAAATATCTCAGGCGCCGGCCTGAGTGGGGGGAATTCCTGATGTTCAACTTTGAGATCGTGGCCGGGGAAACGGTCCGTCAAGTTCTGCACGACAAGCGCGGAGATGTGCTCGGCATTGTCAGCAGCGCCTACCGGGCGCACGAGGCCGGGGACTCCGTCAACCCCGACAGCTACTTCCTCCGCTTTCCGGAGAAGCCGGATTCCCGGATCATCGCGCTGCCGGCCTTCCTGGGCGCCGATGTCCAGCTCGCCGGCATCAAGTGGATCGCGAGCTTCCCGGGCAACACCCGCCACGGCAACCCGCGCGCCTCGGCCGTGCTGCTCCTGAACGACTACGAGACCGGCTACCCGATCGCCTGCCTCGAAGCCGCCAACATCAGCGCGGCGCGCACCGCAGCCTCCGCGGCCGTCGCGGCGACCGCGCTCCGCCCGGACGGCTTCGCGGGGACCCGTATCGCCGTCGTGGGCGGCGGCGTCATCGCCCGCAACATCTGCGACTACCTGAACGTCGCGGGCTGCGCCCCGGACGCCTATCTCGTCCACGACCTCGACGAGGCCTCCGGGCAGGCGCTGGCCGACCATGTGCGCACCACCCAGAACCGCCCGGCCACCTTCACCGCCGACCTCGACGAAGCGCTGGGGGCCGACACCGTCGTGTTCGCCACGACCGCGCTGAAGCCCTACGTCAGCACACCGTTCAAGCCCGGCCAGCTCGTGCTCAACATCTCCCTGCGTGACCTCGCCCCTGAGGTGGTCCTGGGCGCGGACAACATCTTCGACGACGTCGAGCACTGTCTGAAGGCCCAGACCTCACCCCACCTCGCCGAGCAGCTGTCCGGCTCCCGCGAGTTCGTGACCGGCACCCTCGCCGGAGTGCTGAACGGGGAGGTGACGCCCGCCGCGGACCGCCCGGTGATCTTCTCGCCGTTCGGGCTCGGTGTGCTGGACCTCGCGGTGGGGGCGTTCGTCCTCGGTGAGGCCCGCAAGGACGGCAGCACCATCGAGGTGCCCAACTTCTTCGGGGAGACGCGCCGGTGGTGAATCACAGACCCCTCTCCGTCGCGATCGTGGGCGCCGGATCGCGGGGGCTGGGCGTCTTCGAGCGGCTCGTCGCGCACTGCCTGGCGCAGCCGGCCCCGCTCACCGTCCACCTCATCGACCCGCAGCCCTTGGGCGCCGGTTTCCATCTGCCCGGCCAGCCCGACCATCTGCTGCTCAACACCGTCTGCGCACAGCTCTCGGCCTTCGCCGACGACCGGATGGTCGACGGCCCGGTACCGGTCTCCGGCCCCTCACTGCACGCCTGGTGCCGGGACCGGGACCTGCGGCTGGCGGACGACGGCTACACCGTGCGCGCGGGGGAGGGGCGGGAGATCCAGCCCAACGACTTCCTGCCGCGCAGGCTGCTGAGCGAGTACCTCACCTGGGCGGCGGCGGAGATCACCGCCGCGGCGCCCGGAAGCCTCACCCTGCGGGAGCACCGTACGACGGCCGTCGACATCCTGCCCGGAGCGTCGGACACCGAGACGGTCGTCCTCGCCGACGGCACCCGGATCGACGCCGACTCCGTGTTCGTCACCGTCGGGCACCACTCGCTCTACGCCCCCGCGGAACCCGCTCCCGACCCGCGGCTGGTCACCCGCCCCTATCCGCTGCCCGAGGCGCTCGACAGCATCGGACCGGGCGAACGGGTCGCCGTCCTCGGCATGGGGCTGACGGCCATGGACGTCCTCGCCACCCTGACCCTCGGCCGCGGCGGCACGCATACGACGAGCGCGCGGGGGATGCGCTATCTGCCCAGTGGGCGGGAGCCGTTGATCGTGCTCACCAACCGCTCCGGGATGCCCTCGCGCAGCCGCCCGCGTCTCCACCCGGGACGGATGCGCTTCGCTCCACTGGCACTGACCACGGAACACCTCGACGCGCTCCGCGAGAGGCGGCCCGACCGGCGGATCGACTTCACCGCCGAGGTGCTGCCGCTCATCGAGGCCGAGATGGAACTCGCCTACTACCGCGTCCTGTTGGGCCGGGAGATGGGCGACGCCACGGATGCGGGCCTGGAGATGGCCCGGCGCTGCGCCCGGTCCGGCCACGAAACCCTGCGCGATGAGCTGCGCACCCGGTTCGGCACCACCCCGGTGCCCGGGCTCCTGTCCGCGAACCTCTCCGACCGGCAGTGGACGGGGTACGCCGCCTACCGCGACTGGTTCACCGCGGAGGTCGCCGCCGACCTGGCCGAGGCCCGCGACGGCCTCGGGGTGAGTCCGCTCAAGGAAGCCCTGGAGGTGCTCCGTGACCACCGCGATGTGCTGCGTGCGGTCATCGACCCGCCGGGCGTCGACGACGCGTCCCTGGCCACCTTCTTCGGGGAGTTCGCCGCGACGGTGAACCGGCAGGTGATCGGCCCGCAGCTGGACCGGTCGGCGGAGCTGCTCTCGCTGATCGACGCGGGGATCGTCCGGCTCGGCCCCGGCCCGCAGCCGAAGATCGTCGCACCGGCCGGTCAGGGGCCCTGGCGGCTGGAATCCACCTGCCTGGCCGAGCCGTTGCGGATGGAGGCCGACCACGTGGTGCAGGCGCATGTGGCCGAGCCGAGCGCCGACCGGACGCCCGGGACGCTGCTCGGCACGCTCGTCGCCGCCGGCCGCGTCCGTACCCTCGCGCACCGCGGCACGACGGTGCACGGGCTGGAGGTCACCCGGGAGGGCCGGGGGATCGACCGCACCGGCACCCCGCAGCCGCGCCTGTTCTTCCTCGGACCGCACACCGAGGGATCCAGCTACTACAACCACTATGTGCCCTCTCCCGGCGCGCCCTCCCGTGCGCTGCTGGACGCGGAACTTGCCCTGAGCACCGCTCTGCCGTCACTGATTACGAGGAAGCGATGAACAACAGCGAGACCTTCACCCCCTGGACGCAGGAGTACCGGCCCGAGACGCGCGCCGCGCAGGGCGACGGCTGGCGCTGTCCGACCACCGGCATGGTGCCGCCCCCGATCGGGCTGGGCGCGACCTTCGCGCGCGACAGCGAGTACCGGGCGCCGGCCGGCCTGGCGTATCTGCGCGACCAGGGCACACCGGGGTACGAGCAGGTCGAGCAGGTGGTGGCGGGCCTGGAGGGCGGCTCGGACGCGCTGGTCTTCTCGTCCGGCATGGCCGCCGCCACCGCCGTCTTCCAGGTGCTGCCGTCCGGTGCGCGGGTCGTGGTCCCGGAGACCATGTACTTCGGTCTCACCAAGTGGCTGCGGGAGTTCGGCACCCAGCGCGGCCTGGAGGTCGTCCAGGCGCCCATGAACGATCTGGACGCGGTGACCGCCGCGGTGACCGCCGCCCCGACCGCGCTGGTGTGGGCGGAGTCCCCGGCGAACCCCACCTGGACGGTGACCGATATCGCCGCCGTCGGCGAGATCGCCCACCGGGCCGGTGCCCTGTTCGGCGTCGACAACACCGTTCCCACCCCGGTGCACTCCCAGCCGTTCGCACTCGGCGCGGACCTGATCATGCATTCGGGCACCAAGTACCTCAACGGTCACACCGATGTCGTCGCCGGACTCCTCGTCAAGGCGCCGGGGAGCAGTGAGGCCCGGGACGAGATCTGGGAGCGACTGCGGCTGCACCGCCGGCTGACCGGCCCGATACTCGGCCCCATGGAGACCTACCTCCTGATGCGGGGCATACGGACGCTCTTCCCCCGTATGCGGCAGATCTCGGAGACCGCGAGGGCCGTGGCCGAGCACTTCGCCGAGCACCCCCGGATCCGGCGGGTGGCCTACCCGGGGCTCGCCACCGACCCGGGACACGCGGTCGCCGCCCGGCAGATGACGGGCGGCTTCAGCGGCATGCTCTCGCTGCATGTCGATGGCGAGTGGCAGCAGTCGCTGCGCACCGCGAACCACTGCGAACTCTTCATCCGTGCCACCTCGTTGGGCGGTGTGGAGAGTCTGATCGAACACCGCTACACCTTCGAAGGCCCGGGTAGTACCTCGCCGAAGGACATGCTGCGGCTGTCCATAGGCCTGGAAAGCCCCGCAGACCTTGTCGCCGACCTCGAACAGGCCCTGGAAAAGGCCGCGAAGGAAGACCGTTGAGTTCCAAGACACCCACGCCCCACCCCGACGCCGCTCCGCCGGGGTCCGCCCCGCCGGAGCGCGCGAAGCCGGCGGCGGCGGACGGGTCCCCGGCACCGGGGGCCCGGCCCGGCCTGTTCCGTGACGCCTCACTGTCCGCGGTCCTGGCGGGCTTCGTCGCCGTCGTCGTGTCCTACTCGGGCCCGCTCGTCATCGTGCTCGCGGCGGCCTCCGCCGGACATCTGAACACCGCTCAGACCAGCTCATGGGTCTGGGCCATCTCCATCGGCAGCGGGCTCACCTGTATCGCGCTGAGCCTGCGCACCAAGATGCCGGTGATCACCGCCTGGTCGACACCGGGCGCCGCCCTGCTGGTGACCAGCCTCGGGGCGTACTCCTACGCGGAGGCCATCGGCGCATTCATCGTCACGGGTCTGGTGATCACCCTGGTCGGGCTGACCGGAGTGTTCGGCCGGCTGATGCGGCAGGTGCCCACCGCCGTGGTCTCCGCGATGCTCGCCGGCATCCTCTTCTCGTTCGGCACCGGGGTGTTCACCTCCCTCAAGACCGCGCCGCTCATCGCCGGTTCGGTGCTGCTGGCCTACCTCCTGGCCAAGCGGTGGCTGCCCCGGTACGCCGTCCTGGTCGCCCTGGCGGCGGGCGTCGCGGCCAGTGCGGTCAGCTCCCGGCTGGACATCCACCTGGACCGGATCGAGCTGGCCAAGCCGGTGCTGACGACCCCGGAGTTCTCGCTCGCCTCCCTCATCGGCATCGCGGTGCCGATGATCCTGGCGACGCTCGCCTCCCAGAACGCACCGGGCATGGCCGTGCTCACCGCCTCCGGCTACCAGCCCAAGGACCGCCTGCTGATCGGTTCCACGGGCCTGGTGTCCACGGCACTGGCCCCCTTCGGCTCCCATGCCATCAACCTCGCGGCCATCACCGCCGCCATCTGCACCGGCCCCGAGTCGCACCGCGACCCGCGGCGGCGCTATGTGGCCGGCGTCTCCTGCGGAGCGTTCTACCTCCTGATCGGAGCCTTCGGTTCCACCCTGGTGGTGCTCTTCGCGGGCCTCCCCAAGGAACTGGTGGCGGCGGTCGCCGGAGTCGCCCTGCTCGGTGCGCTGGCCGGCGGGCTGACCGGGGCGGTGAAGGAGGAGAAGGACCGGGAGGCGGCCCTGATCACCTTCCTCGCCACCGCCTCCGGCCTCACCCTCTTCGGCATCGGCTCCGCCTTCTGGGGCCTCCTCTTCGGCGTCATCGCCCACCTCGTCCTGACCCGCTTCCGCAAGCCCACGGAAGCCGCCAAGTAAGCCGGGCCGGCCCCGCGCCGGCACCGGCCACGACGCGACCGGGGCCCCACGGGCCGCCGGGCACCTCTGCGTGTCCGGCGGCCCGTGTGTGTCCGGCGGCGCGTGTCGACGGGAACCTCCCGAGGCCCGGTCGTCCTCAGGGGGCGAGCGCCTCCACGGCCCGGGCGGGACTGCCCGACGGGATGTGGTCGACATAGCCCTCGGCCCCGCCGGTGTAGTACGTGGCCGGGTCGCTGACGGCCGGCGCCCGGCGCAGGGCGAACCGGGTGACGAGGTCGGGGTTGGCGATGAAGTGGGTGCCGAAGGACACGGCGTCGGCGATTCCGGCCTCGATGACGGCGTTCCCCGACTCGCGGTCGAAGCCGTTGTTCGCGACCAGGGGACCGTCGAACCGGCGCCGGTAGCGTGCGAGCGCCGCGAGGTCGGGCCCGCCGTCCGCCGCCGTGCGGTCCGGGCCCCGCAGATGCAGGTAGGCCACGGGACGGTCGTTGAGCTCCGTCACCAGGGCGTCGTAGTCGGTGAGTGTCTCCTCGTCGGCCCGGAACCGGTCCCCGTCGCTCCAGTAGGGACCCAGGCGGACACCGACGCGCCGGCCCGGCCACGGCTCGGCCACCGCGTCGACGATCTCCAGCAGCAGCCGTCTCCGGCCGGCAGGGTCGCCGCCGTAGGCGTCGGTGCGGAGGTTCAGACGGGGGTTGAGGAACTGCGTGATCAGAAAGGCGCCAAGGGCACCGATCTCGACCCCGTCGAAGCCCGCACGCCGCGCGTTCGCTGCGGCGGCCCGGAAGTCGTCGACCGTCGCCGCGATATCGGCGGTGGTCATTTCCCGGGGAGTGACCGTGTCCTTGAACCCGTCGGCGGTGAAGGACTTCGTACGGGGATTGACCGCTGACGGCCCGCCGGGCAGCTCTCCGCCCAGGTGATCGGGGTGCGAGGCGGCGCCGGTGTGCCAAAGCTGGAGCACGATACGGCCGCCGAGGGCATGCACGAGGCCGGTGACCCGCCGCCACCCGGCGATCTGCTCCTCGCGGTAGATGCCGGGTACGTTGACGAAGCCGATGGCCCGTTCGCTGACCCAGGTCCCCTCGGTGATGATCAGCCCGGCGGTGGCCCGCTGGCCGTAGTAGGTGGCGATCAACTCCGTTGGTACGAGGGCGTCGTTGGCCACGCGGGCCCGGGTGAGCGGGGCCATCACCACCCGGTTGGGCAACGTGAGGTCCCCGAGTTCCGCGCGCCACAGCAGCGGCTGGTCGGGGGTGGTCGGCAGAGTACTGCTCATGGTGGGTCCTCCTCGGCGCCGGGACGGGGCGGTCGCTGGACCGTATTCGGTCCGGACCGCGGTGCCCGGTCACCTCGGCTCGGTGGGGTCCGTCATCAAGGTGACGGAGCGGGACGACGGAAGGTGACCGATGGACGAGCAGGACCGGCTGGCGGAACGGTTCGAGACCCAGCGCGGTCATTTGCGCGCGGTCGCCTACCGGATGCTGGGCTCCCTCAGCGACGCGGACGACGCCGTGCAGGAAGCCTGGCTACGGCTCAGCCGCGTCGACAGTGACACCGTCGAGAACCTGCCCGGATGGCTGACGACGGTGGTGTCCCGGGTCTGCCTCGACATCCTGCGCTCCCGGACCGCACGACGGGAGGAACCGGTCGGACAGGCACTCCCGGACCCGACCGGGGACGCCGGCGACGGAACCGGCCCGGAACCCGAAGCGCTGCTGGTCGACTCGGTCGGCCGGGCGCTGCTGGTGGTGCTGGACACCCTGGCCCCCGCCGAGCGGATCGCCTTCGTCCTGCACGACATGTTCGCCGTGCCGTTCGACCGGATCGCTCCGCTCGTGGCGCGTTCACCCGTCACCACGAAGAAGCTCGCCAGCCGCGCACGCCACAAAGTCCGGGGCACTCCGGCCGTTCCCGCCGCCGATCTCGCCCGGCAACGCAGGGTCGTCGACGCCTTTCTCGCCGCGTCGCGCAACGGTGACCTCGACGCGCTGCTTGCGGTGCTGGCTCCCGGCGTCGTGCGCCGGGCCGACCCCGCTGCCCTGCCCCCGGGTGCGCCGGCCGAGCTTCGCGGTGCGCGCTCCGTGGCCCAGGGGACCCTGGTCTTCGGGCGGAAGGCGCGCTTCGCGGCACCGGCGCTGGTGAACGGGACCGTGGGGATCGTCGTGGCCCCGCGAGGACGGCTGCTTCTCGCCCTCGCCCTCACCGTCGAGGGCGAACGGATCACCGCCTACGACGTGATCGCCGACCCCGAATGTCTCCGGCAACTCGACCTGGCCGTCCTCGACGCGTAACCGGCCCCCGCGGCCCGGCACACCGTTCCGGCCCCGTACGGGCGCCCGGCCCCGTACCGATCTCCAGTGCGTCCCGAGGCCCGGCCCCGTACAAGGGCCCGGTCAGGACGTCCCCGACCCCGCGCCCTCCTGCTTCAGCTTGGTCACCTTCCGGGGGAGTGACCCCGTGCCGTCGGCCGGTGGGGGAGTGGGGACGGGCGGGCCGGTGCCCTGTTTCAGGCTGTCGAGGATGGTCAGGGCCTGGCCGACGATGCCGGAGACGAGCTCGTTCACGCCGTCGGAGCCGTTGAGGACGGTCAGCCGGGCGCCGGAGAGGCCTTGGGCGGCGGATGCGGCGAGGGCGGGGAGGTTTTCGACGGTGCGGTTGGCGGCGATCAGTTCCTGGTTGCCCTCGCGCAGCGAGACCGCGAGGGCCGTGTTGGCATCGGCACGCGCCTGGGCGACGGTCCGTTCGGTGTACGCGCGGGCGTCCGCCTCGAACCGGACCTGGTCACGCTGCGCCTCCGCCAGGGTGCGCAGCCGGTACGCCTCGGCGTCCGCGGGGCGGCGTACCTCGGCCTCCAGCCGCTGGGCGGCGAGCGAGGCCTGCCGCTGGGCCAGTGCGGTCTGCTCCTCGATGACCTCCTGTGAGGCCCTGGCCTGGGAGAGCGGGCCGGCCTGCGCGGCGCGGGCGTTGTACTGCTCGGTCTCGGCGAGGAACCCGGCCCGCTTGATCGCGGTGTCCCGCTCGTACTCGGCCTTCAAGGCCGCCGCCTGCTGCTCGCGTTCGGTCGCCTCCTGGTCGGCCTTGGCCTGCGCGATCCGGGCCGTGCTGGCCACCGCGGCGGCGTGCGGTGCGGCGAGATTGGTGATGTAGCCGGAGGTGTCGGCGATCTCCTGGATCTGCAGGGCGTCGACGACGATGCCGAGTTTCTCCATCTCGGAGTGGCTGCCGTCCTTGACCTCCTGGGCGACCCGGTCCCGCTCCCGGATGATCTGCTCGACGGTCAGTCCGCCGACGATCGAGCGCAGATGACCGGCGAAGATCCGGCCGACCAGCTCTTCCATGGTGGTCTGCTCGGCCAGGAACCGGCGCGCGGCGTTGGCGATGGACGTCTGGTCGTCCCCGACCTTGAAGACGGCGACCGCCCGGACGCCGAGCCGGATGCCCTGCTGGGTGACGCAGTCCTCGGAGATCTCCGCCTCCCGCAGCGACAGCGACAGCACACTCGCCTTCTGTTTGACGGGCATGACCCAGCAGCCATGGCCGGTGACGATACGGAATTGGGCGTCCCCGGCCCGGCGCTTCGAGCCGGAGATCAACAGCGCCTCGTTGGGCGCCGGAACATGCCAGAACAACATCGGAAGGCTCCTGGTCCGATGCGACCGGCCCCGGTGGGGGTGCGGGCACGGCCGCGGGAAAGGGAGTGCTCACGTGGCCGGCGACGGTCGTCGGGACCGCCGGGTCACGCGGGCAGCGGCGCGACGATCACCGACCGCGCCGAGGTGTGGTCCACCACGATGACCTGCGTGTGCCGGGCGATGGGCTCGCGGGACCAGGCGGCGAAGGCCTCGGTGCCGCCGCGTACCGGCAGCAGCACCTCACCCGGGCCGTCGGTCGGGATGGAGACGGTCACCCGCCCGATCACCCCGATCGGGCTGAAGTCCGTGTCATCCGTCGCGCTCACCCGGGCTCCGTCGCTGGTCAAAGCCGCTGCCGGCGCAGCCGCCGGACAGCGGGAAATCCTCGACAACTCAACGGTACTCCGGCCGGGGTGCCGCCCGCGCCGCCGGCCCGGCGGGCGCCGCAGACCTGGTTCAGGCGTCCAGACGGGCGGGCCGGGCCGCCGGGACCGTCGGCTTTCGCGGGGGCAGTACGTCGGGCGCACGATGGGGCCGGAGGGCCGTGAGGGCGATCTCGGTCTCCTCCATCAGCGCACGGTAGGAGACCAGGCGCTGCCACTCGGGATCGGCGACCCCGGGCACCGTGGCGGCGCGCTCGGTCCACTGCTTCACCAGCCCGGCGTACACCGGTGTCTGCCTGATGACCTCCGCGGTGATCCACCGGGGCATCTGCCCGGGGCGGGGGAGGGACGTCGGTCCGTGACCTGCGACGGTGCCGGAAGAGGGGACGCTCATGGCCGTAGAAACGATTCTTCGACGCTGGGGTCACTGCGTATTTTTGCAGCCGTCCGTACTTCCGCCAGGTAGGCGGGGACGCATCTCCATCGAATATCACCTTATGCAGTGATCTATAGCCGGGAAGCGGTCCAATCCGGACGAAGGAACGTTGTCGCAGTCATGGAACCGAGGGAGTTGTGGGAGCGCCACGCGGTACTCGCACAGGCGTTTTGCAGCAGCGATGACGAGGTCCGCCGTACACAGGGACTCCTCGACGAGGCCGAGGCCCGCCGTTCGCGGACCCTGGCCGCCTTCGCCGTGACCGTGGGCAGCGACGCGGTGGTGGCGGATCTGCTCGGCCTGGACGAACGCGAAGTGCGGCTGGCCCGGCGCACGGTGGGCAAGGAGGACGCCCGCGAGGTCGCCAAGAGCCTGCTCGCCCAGCGCCCGAACGAGCCCGCCGCCGCACCGCAGCAGCCCGCACCCCAGGCCCCCACGGCGCAGGCCCCCACCCCGCAGCCCGCTCAGGGGGCCGCCGCGCCGGGCCCCGCCGCGCACGCCACGCCCCCACCGCCCCAGCCGGGACCGGCCGCCGCCCCCCAGCCCTCCGAACCGGCCTGGGCCCCGGCGCTGGACGCGGTCCTGATGAGCAGCTGGCACAACGGCGTCGACCTCACCGCCCTGGCCACCGAACTCGGCCTCGACGTCCGGCTGCTGGTGGCCCGCGCACAACAACTGTCCGCAGAGAGCCGCCCGATGCCGCCCACCCCCTCGGACCGTACGGGACGGCACCGCCGGCTGGTCAACGTCCCGCCCCCACAGCCGGAGGCTTCCCCTCTGACGTGGCGCGAGCGACCACAGCACCCCCCACGGGAGCACTACGAGCAGGAACCCTGGAAGCAACAGCCGTACCAGCACTATCCGGACCAGCAGCAGTACCAGGATTACCGGGTGTACGAGGAGCACCAGCAGTATCAGCAGCCCGCCCAGCCCACCTGGGATGCCAATGCCATCACCGCTGCCCAGCACGACTGGGACGGCATCCTCAGTCAATGGGAGGCCACCGCCGCGCCCCAACCACCCCTCTCCGCACCGGGGCAGGGCGGCGGGTAGCGGGGAAAACCGGACGCCGCTCCCTCCCGACGTCGATTACAGTGGGCGCCGAGCCGTGACTGGCGCTTGGGTGGAGTACCACCGGGGAGCGGCTCGGCCATCCACGGCCGGTGCCGCGCGCCTGGGCGATTCCACACGACGCTCAGGAGCAGCCCATGTCCCCGGAAGCCCGCCTCATGGACGGCAGCGCACTGGCCCGCGGCCTCGTCGAACAGGCCGCCCGGCGCGCGGCGGACCTCACCGAACGGACCGGCACGGCCCCGTGCCTGGCGACCGTACTCGTCGGCGACGACCCCGCCTCGGTGACGTATGTCCGTATGAAGCGCAACCGCTGCGCGAAGGCCGGGATCCTCTCCCGGCATGTCGCCCTGCCCGCCGCCACCACGACCGCGGAGCTGGTCGACACGATCACCGCGCTGTCGAACGACCCCGCGGTGCACGGCATCCTGTTGCAGCACCCGGCCGGCCCGCACATCGACGAGCGCGCCGCGTTCGAGGCGATCGCCCCGGAGAAGGATGTCGACGGCGTCACCTGCCACTCCTTCGCCGCGATGAGCTTCGGCCTGGACGGCTTCGCTTCCTGCACGCCCGGCGGCATCCTCCGGCTGCTGGATCACTATGACGTCGACCTGGCCGGCAAGCACGCCGTCGTGGTCGGCCGCAGCGCGATCCTCGGCAAGCCGGTGGGGATGCTGCTGCTCGGCCGCAATGCCACCGTCACCTACTGCCACTCCCGCACCACCGATCTGGTGTCGCTCACCCAGGAGGCCGATGTGCTGATCGCGGCCGTCGGCCGGCCCCGGTTCCTGGGCGCCGAGCACATCAAGCCCGGGGCCGTCGTGATAGACGCCGGCTCCAACCCGGGCAACGTCGGGGATGTGGACTTCGATGCGGCACGCACCCGCGCCGCCCTGATCACGCCGGTCCCCGGCGGCGTCGGCCCCATGACCATCGCCACCCTGCTCACCCAGACCGTCGACGCCGCGGCCGCCCAGCTGAAAGCGGGCTGACCGCCGCCCGGCGGAGCGGTTGCGGACGGTGGCGCGGGGCGTGGAACGCCGCCGGCCGGCAGACGTTCCGCTGTTCCGAACACCCCACGGCGCCGCCGTCATCCGCTGTGCACTGTCTGCTGCGCCACAGTCGCCACCCGCGTCGTCGCACCGCTGCCGTCATCCCACAGCCGTCATCCCGCCGCCCTCCCGCTGCCGCCTCGCACCGCACCGCCGGCCGGGGTCAGGTGGTGACCGGCTGGGCGGCGCGGGCGAGTTCGCGGCGGAGGCGCATGAAGGGGCGGGGGCGGTTCAGGGCCAGGACCGCGGTGGTCCGCCCGTCGCGTTCGTAGCAGGCGAGGAAGCTGCGGTCGTCGGGTGAGCCCTCGACGATGCGCGGGATGTCGGTGGGCAGGCGCCGGCCGGCGAACTGGATGCGTACGCCGTACTGGTCGGACCAGAAGTACGGCAGGCTCCGGTGGGTCGCGACGGTGCGGCCGGCCAGCAGGTTCCGGACGGCGACGGCGGCCTGTTCGGTGGCGCTGGTCCAGTGTTCGGCGCGGGTGCCGTCCGCCCTGGCGACATCGCCGACCGCCACGATATGAGGCTGCGGAGTGACCCCGCCCGCGTCGCAGCACACCCCGTCGTCGAGCGGGAGTCCGGAGCCTTCGAGCCAGGCGGTGTGGGGGCGTACCCCGATGCCGATGACGACCACGTCGGCGGGGAGCAGCCGGCCGTCGGCCAGCTCGACCGCGGTGACACGGTGGCCGGCGCCACCGTCGTGCAGGCGGGCGACACCGGTTCCGGTGAGCAGGGTGACGCCGTGGTCCGCATGGAGGGCGGCGCAGATCCCGGCCATCGTGTCGCCGAGTTGGGGGACGAGGGGGCGCGCGGCGGCTTCGACCACGGTGACGTCGTGGCCGAGTGCGGCGCAGGACGAGGCGACCTCCGCGCCGATGAACCCGCCACCGATCACCACGACCCTGACCGGGCCGCGGGTCAGCTCCGCGCGCAGGGCCTGGGCGTCCTCAAGGGTGCGCAGGGTGTGGGTTCCGGCGGGCGCCGGGCCGGGGAGGCGGCGCGGGGTGGCGCCGGTGGCGATCACCACACCGTCGGTGGTCAGGGACCGGCCGCCGTCGAGGAGTACCGCGCGCTCCTGGGTGTCGAGGCCGGTGGCGCGGGTGCCGAGCAGCCATTCGGCGTCCAGTTCGGCGATCTCCTCGGCGTCGGCCAGGGCCAGTTGACCCTGGTCCGCGGTGGCGCCGGTGAGGAACGCTTTGGACAGCGGCGGGCGGTCGTAGGGGCGGTGGTGTTCCTCCCCGACGATCACCAGCCGGCCGTCGAATCCCTGGGCGCGCAGGGCCCGCGCGGCGTAAAGGCCAGCCAGCGAGGCCCCGATGACAGCGACCGACTTCATGCGGCGGTGCCTTCCTCGGCGGCGTGGTGGTGGACGTAGATCATGCCGTCCTCGACGGTCACGGGGTGGGTGCGCACGGCCCGGCGGGCGGGCAGGCAGGTCGCCGCCCCGGTGCGCAGATCGAACGACGCGGCGTGCAGCGGGCATTCGACCAGGCAGCCCTCCAGCCAGCCGTCCGAGAGGGAGGCGTCCTGGTGGGTGCAGGTGTCGTCGATGGCGTACAGCTGCCCGTCGGTGTGGAAGACGGCGATCGGAGGTGCGGTGTCGATGCGTACGGACTCGCCGGTGGGCAGGTCGGCGAGCGGGCAGACAGGAATCACAGGACCCCCCTGTTACTGTTCGGTATCATCGAGTTTCGCTTTGCGCACGATGAGGCGCCATGCGCAACAGAATCCAGCCGGGGAGCGGATGCGTCAAGCGGTCCCCGGAAATGCCGGACCTTCGAATCCCGTGCCTCGGCCGGGGTGCCAGGTGGTGAGATCCAACAGATGACGGACAGCGTGGAGGGGCAGGCGGAAGCCAAGCCGCCCAAGCAGCCGGGCGGTGTGCAGTCCGTGGACCGGGCCGTGACCGTGCTGGAGATCCTGGCCCGCCACGGCGAGGCCGCCGTGACCGAGGTCGCCGAGGAGCTGGGCGTCCACAAGTCGACCGCGTTCCGGCTGCTGGGTGTGCTGGAGAACCGCGGGCTGGTCGGGCAGGAGCAGGAGCGCGGCAAGTACTACCTCGGAGCCGGGGTGCTGCGGCTGGCCGGAGCGGCGGCCGTACGGCTGGACATCTCCCAGGAAGGCGCGCCGGTCTGCCGGCAGCTGGCCGCGGAGCTGGGGGAGACGGTGAACATCGCGGTGCTGGAGAGCGATGCCGCGGTCAACGTCACGCAGGCGCGCGGCCCGGCCTCGGTCACCGCGCAGAACTGGCTCGGCCGCCGTACGCCCCTGCATGCCACCTCCAGCGGCAAGGCGCTGCTCGCGTATCAGCCCAGGGCGGTCCGGGAGGCCGTGCTGGCGCGGAAGTTGCCGCGGCTCACCGAGCGGACGGTCACCTCGGCAGCCGCGCTGCGCCGTGAGCTCGCCGAGGTGGTCGAGAAGGGTTTCGCGGTGGCGATCGAGGAGCTGGAGCTCGGGCTGCGGGCGGTCGCGGCGCCGGTGCGGGCGCCCGACGGCTCGGTGATCGGGGCGATCAGTGTGTCGGTGCCCGCCTACCGGCTGGCCGAGGAGCGGCTGCCCGAGGTCGTCAAGGCCACCGTTTCCGCGGCCGGGGAGCTGTCGCGGCGGATGGGGTACGGCAGTTGACCCGATGACGGGTGCGGGTGGCGGCGGGGCCGGGGCGTATGTTCCGGCCCCGCCTTCGTATCCGGGTGCGCGGGAAATCCGTTGCCAAGAGCTGGCTCGTACCTCTTGACGGTGCCGATCCGGCGTTCCCACTATGTCTCTCATCGCGCAACCAGTCGTGCAGTGCGCAACACGGAGGGGTAGGGCATGCCACACCACGTCCATGCCGTCGTCGCGGCGAAACAAGGCGCACCCGTCGAGCCGCAGATGATTGTGGTACCGGACCCCGGCCCGGGAGAAGTGCTCGTCGCCGTGCAGGCCTGCGGGGTCTGCCACACCGACCTGCACTACCGGGAAGGGGCGATCAACGACCAATTCCCGTTCCTCCTCGGCCATGAGGCGGCCGGTGTCATCGAGTCCGTCGGGCCCGGCGTCACCGATCTCGCCCCGGGTGACTACGTCGTCCTCGCCTGGCGGGCGCCCTGCGGCAGCTGCCGGTCCTGCCGCCGCGGCCGGCCCTGGTACTGCTTCGACTCCCGCAACGCCACCCAGCCGATGACCCTGCTGGACGGCACCCCGCTCGCCCCCGCGCTCGGCATCGGGGCCTTCGCCGAGAAGACGCTGGTCGCCGCCGGGCAGGCGGTCAAGGTCGACCCGCACGCCCGTCCCGAGGCGGCCGGTCTCATCGGCTGCGGAGTGATGGCCGGTTACGGGGCGGCGGTGCACACCGGCGGGGTCGGCAGCGGGGACACCGTCGCGGTCATCGGCTGCGGCGGGGTCGGCAACGCGGCGATCGCCGGGGCCTCGGTCGCCGGGGCGCGCCGGATCATCGCGGTCGACATCGACGACCACAAGCTGGACGGCGCCACCCGCTTCGGCGCCACCCACACCGTCAACTCCCGTGGTACGGACCCCATCGAGGCGGTCCGTGGACTGACCGGCGGCCATGGCGCGGATGTGGTGATCGACGCGGTGGGCCGGCCCGAGACCTACCGCCAGGGCTTCTACATGCGGGACCTGGCCGGCACTCTGGTCCAGGTCGGCGTCCCCGACCCGGACATGCGCCTCGAACTGCCGCTCATCGATCTCTTCTCCCGCGGCGGCGCCCTGAAGTCCTCCTGGTACGGGGACTGTCTGCCCAGCCGCGATTTCCCCGTCCTCATCGACCGCTACCTCAGCGGACGGCTCGACCTCGACGGATTCGTCACCGAGACGATCGGCCTGGACGAGGTGGAGTCCGCGTTCGCCAAGATGCGCGACGGCCGGGTACTGCGCTCCGTCGTGGTCCTGTAACGGCGTCACACCCACCCCAGTGGACCACCCCGACCAGCAGGAGGAGGGACATGTCCCGTACGCCCGCCCCCAGTTCCCGTGTGGTTGTCATCGGTGCCGGCATCGTCGGCTGCTCCCTCGCCGATGAGCTGACCGCCCGCGGCTGGACCGATGTCACCGTCCTCGAACAGGGCCCGCTGCCGGCCCCCGGCGGCTCCACCTCGCACGCTCCCGGCCTGGTCTTCCAGACCGGCCCGTCCAAGACCCTGACCGAGTTCGCCGCCTACACCGTCCAGAAGTTCGGCTCCCTCGACGTCGACGGGCAGTCCTGCTTCCACCCGGTCGGCGGTCTGGAGATCGCCACCACCGAGGCCCGCTGGGCCGATCTGCACCGCAAGGCCGGACTCGCGGCGTCCTGGGGCGTCCGCGGTGAACTGATCGGCCCGCAGCAGTGCAAGCGCCTGTGGCCGATGCTGGACGAGACCACGCTCTACGGCGGATTCCACACCCCCGACGACGGGCTGGCCCGCGCCGTGCTCGCCTGCCGCGCCCAGATCGCCCGGGCCGAGCAGCGCGGCGCCCGCTTCCTGGACCGGCACACCGTCACCGGGATCGAGCGGGCGGACGGCCGGGTCACCGGCGTCACCACCGACCGCGGCACCTTCCCCGCCGACCATGTCGTCTCGGCCGCCGGCTTCTGGGGCCCGGTGATCGGCGCGATGGCCGGGGTGGACATACCGCTCCTCCCGCTGGCCCACCAGTACGCCACCACCGCACCGCTGCCCGAGCTCGCCGGCGTCAACGACCCACGGGACGAGGCGAGCAAGCCGATCCTGCGCTTCCAGGACCGTGACCTCTACTTCCGCGAACACACCGACCGGATCGGCATCGGCTCCTACGCCCACCGCCCGATGCCCGTCGACCCGTTCACCGTCGCCACCTTCGACGATTCCCCGGTCATGCCGTCCTCGCTGCCCTTCACCGCGGCGGACTTCGCGCCGAGCTGGCAGGACAGCGTCGGACTGCTGCCCGCACTGGGCGCCTCCCGGGTGGCCGAGGGCTTCAACGGCGTCTTCTCCTTCACCCCCGACGGTATGCCGGTCCTCGGCGAATCCCGCGAACTGCGCGGATTCTGGCTGGCCGAGGCGGTCTGGGTCACCCACTCCGCGGGCGTCGCCAAGGCCGTCGCCGAGTGGATGACGGACGGCCGGCCCGCCATCGACATCCATGAGTGCGACCTCTACCGCTTCGAGGACGCCCAGCGCTCGCCCGCCTACATCGCCGACCGCGGCGCCCAGAACTTCATCGAGGTCTACGACGTCATCCATCCGCTTCAGCCCATGGAACAGCCGCGGCCGCTGCGCACCAGCCCCTTCTACCCACGGCAGCAGGAGCTCGGCGCGTACTTCCTGGAGGGCGGCGGTTGGGAGCGCCCGCACTGGTACGAGGCCAACGCCCCGCTCGCCGAAGGGCTCCAGCTCCCCGAGCGCGACGCCTGGTCGGCCCGCTACTGGTCGCCGATCGCCGCCGCCGAGGCCCGCGCCACCCGGGAGAAGGTCGCCCTCTACGACATGACCCCGCTGCGCAGGCTGGAGGTCACCGGTCCCGGCGCCCTCGCCTTCCTCCAGCGGATGACCAGCAACAACCTCGCGAAGAAGCCCGGCGCGGTCACCTACACCCTGCTCCTGGACGAGACCGGCGGCATCCGCTCCGACCTCACCGTCGCCCGGCTCGCCCCGGACCGCTTCCAGGTCGGCGCCAACAGCGGAGCCGACCTCGACTGGCTGCTGCGGCATGCCCCCGATGAGGGAGTCCAGGTCCGCGACAGCACCTCCGGCACCTGCTGCGTCGGCGTCTGGGGCCCGCTCGCCCGCGCCCTGGTCCAGCCCCTGACCCGCGACGACTTCTCGCACCCGGCCTTCGGCTACTTCCGGGCCAAGCAGACCTACCTCGGCCATGTCCCGGTCACCGCCATGCGCCTCAGCTACGTCGGCGAACTGGGCTGGGAGCTGTACACCACCGCCGATATGGGCCTGCGCCTGTGGGACATGCTGTGGGAGGCGGGCCAGGAGCACGGGGTGATCGCCGCCGGGCGCAGCGCCTTCAACAGCCTCCGTCTGGAGAAGGGCTACCGCGCCTGGGGCCATGACATGACCACCGAACACGACCCCTACGAGGCGGGGGTCGGCTTCGCGGTCCGCCCCGCCAAGGGCGACTTCGTCGGCCGGGCGGCCCTGGAGGGCCGGAGCGAGGAGACCGCGTCCCGCCGGCTCACCTGCCTCACCCTCGACGACCCAGCGGCCGTCGTCCTCGGCAAGGAACCCGTCCTCGTGGACGGCACCCCGGCCGGCTATGTCACCTCCGCCGCCTACGGCTACACCCTCGGCCGCGGGATCGCCTACGCCTGGCTGCCGGCCGCGGCGGCGGTCCCCGGCACCGCCGTGCACATCGAGTACTTCGGCGAGAAGATCCCTGCCACCGTCGCCCAAGAGCCCCTCTTCGACCCGCAGATGGAGCGCATCCGCAGGTAGCCCCGGGGCCCGTCCGCGGTCACCGGTGATCCGCTCGCCCTCCGTACGCAGAAGGAGCAACCGCATGGCTCCCACCTACGACGTCATCGTTCTCGGTCTCGGCGGCATGGGCAGCGCCGCCGCCCACCATCTCGCCGCCCGGGGCGCCCGGGTCCTGGGCCTGGAGAAGTTCGGCCCGGTGCACAACCGCGGCTCCAGCCACGGCGGTTCGCGGATCACCCGCCAGTCCTACTTCGAGGACCCCGCGTATGTGCCGCTGCTGCTGCGCTCGTACGAGCTGTACGAGAAGCTGGAGCGGGACAGCGGCCGGGACATCGCCACCCTCTGCGGCGGGGTGATGCTCGGCCGCCCCGACAGCCGGACCGTCCGCGGCAGCCTGGAATCCGCCCGCCAGTGGGACCTCCCGCACGAGATGCTCGAACCCCGCGAGATCCGCCGCCGCTTCCCGACCCTGACCCCCGCCGCGGACGAGGTCGCGCTGTACGAGGAACGGGCCGGCCTGGTCCGGCCCGAGTACACCGTCGCCGCGCATGTCCAGCTCGCCGGCCAGGACGGCGCCGAGCTGCACTTCGAGGAGCCGGTCACCCGCTGGGAGGAGCTGCCCGGCGGCGCCGGGGTCCGCGTCCACACCCCCGAAAACACCTACACCGCCAGCCAGTTGGTGATCTGCCCCGGGGCCTGGGCGCCCCAGCTGCTCACCGACCTGGGCGTGCCGTTCACCATCGAGCGACAGGTCATGTACTGGTTCGCCCCGGCCGGCGGCACCGCGCCCTTCGTCCCTGACCAGCACCCGATCTACATCTGGGAGGACGCGCAGGGCGTGCAGATCTACGGCTTCCCGTCGATCGACGGCCCCGACGGCGGCGCCAAGGTCGCGTTCTTCCGCAAGGGCACCGTCTGCACCCCGGAGACCATCGAACGCACCGTGCACGACCACGAGGTACGCGCCATGGCCGACCAGCTCGCCCCGCGCATCCCCGCCCTCCCCGGCCGCTTCCTCAAGGCCGCCACCTGCATGTACTCCAACACCCCCGACGAACACTTCGTGATCACCCGGCACCCCGCGCACCCGGAGACGGTGACCGTCGCCTGCGGCTTCTCCGGTCACGGCTTCAAGTTCGTACCGGTGGTCGGCGAGATCGTCGCCGATCTCGCGCTGACCGGTGCCACCGCGCACCCCATCGAGCTGTTCGACCCCCGCCGGCCCGCCGCCGCGGCTGCTTGAGGAGAGCCACCATGACGACCACGCCCACCGAGTCCTCGCCGGCACCCACCACGCCCGCGACCGCTGCCGCCCCGAGCCTGATCGCCACCCTCGCCGGCCACCACTACACCGACCCCGGGATCTTCCGCCAGGAGCAGGAGAAGATCTTCGAACGGCTGTGGTTCTGCGCGGTCCGCAGCGCCGACCTGGAGAAGCCCGGCGCCTTCCGCACCGTCCGGATCGGCCGGGAGAGCGTACTGATCACCCGCAACCGCGCCGGTGCGCTGCGCGCCTTCCTCAACATCTGCCGGCACCGCGGCGCGCAGCTGTGCACCGAGGAGTCCGGCGAGGTCCGGCGCAACCTCCAGTGCCCCTACCACGCCTGGACCTACGACCTCGACGGCCGCCTGGTGGCCGCCCCCAACCTGCAGAAGATGCCGGACATCGACCGCACCGAACGGGGTCTGGTCACCGTGCCGCTCCGTGAGTGGCTCGGCTACGCCTGGGTGTGCCTGGCCGACGAGCCGCCGTCCTTCGAGGACACCGTGATCGGCGCGGCCGTCGAACGGCTGGGGGACACCGCCTCCCTCGACCGCTACCGCACCGAAGGACTCGCCCTCGGCGAGCGCCGCACCTATGACGTGCGCGCCAACTGGAAGCTCATCATCGAGAACTTCATGGAGTGCTACCACTGCGCCACCATCCACCCCGAACTCACCGAGGTGCTCCCGGAGTTCGCCGACGGCTTCGCCGCCCAGTACTACGTCGGGCACGGTGCGGCCTTCGCCGACGAGGCCACCGGATTCACCGTGGACGGCACCGACGGCTTCGGCCGGCTCCCCGGCATCGAGGACACCCAGGACCGCCGCTACTACGCGATCACCGTCCGCCCGCAGGTCTTCGTCAACCTCGTCCCGGACCATGTCATCGTCCACCGGATGTTCCCGATGGCCCCCGACCGCACCGTGGTCGAATGCGACTGGCTCTACCTGCCCGAGATCGTCGGCTCCGGCGCCGATGTCTCCAAGTCCGTCGAACTCTTCCACCGGGTCAACGCCCAGGACTTCGACGCCTGCGAGCGCACCCAGCCGGCCATGAGCTCCCGCGCCTACCGCGACGGCGGAGTGCTGGTGCCCAGCGAGCACCACATCGGCGCCTTCCACCAGTGGGTCACCGACTGCCTGGCGGGCGGGAGCGGCTGACCGGCTCACTGAGTTACCGTCAGTCCCCGCTGATGCTCGGCACACACACGAGCACGAACACCACCACGCACACAGCGCGGGACACGGGACAAGGGGGAGGGAGTCATGAACCTGTCGTTCGAGGAACCACCGGCGTACGACCTGGGGGCGGACGCGGACCTCGGCATGTGGCTGGCCGAATGGGGCGAGTATGCCGACCGGATCGTCCATCTCGGACCGGACGACGGCCGGGATCACGGGCAGCTGTGCTGGGACGTGCTGATGCCCACCGGCTTGCTCGCGCCGCACTGCCGGGAGTGCAAACACCCGCATGGCGGCCCGAAGGGCCCGAAGCAGATGGCGACCGCACTGCGCCGGCAGATCCCGCAACCCGAGGTGTCGCCCTGGCTCGCCGCCACGCTCATCCGCAGCCTCGTCTACCCGGGCGGCGGGGACGGCCCGATGCGCCCGGTGGCGGATGCCCTGGCCGACGGGCTGGTGGAGTTGCTCGGCCCGGACGCCCAGTGGCGTGCCAATGGCAACGCCGCGTACTGGGAGGGCAGCAGGGGCTCCTGGACGCCGGTCACCGAGGCCACGTTCGACGCGGCCGTGGTCGGCATCGGCGGTGGCCATGCCGTGGTCGTCGTCGCCGTCGGCGAGGACTGACCCGGTGACGACCTCGCCGCGCAGGGCCTGACGCGGCCGACCGCCCCGCCGGTTGCGGGGCGGCCGGCTCGGCGGCTCGGCCCGGCGCCGGCCTCAGGCGTCGTGGCGCCGCCGCCGGCGGCGTGGCGGTGCCTCCGGTGGCCCCGTCGGGGATGTGGGACCGAGCGGGGCGACATCGGCGCTGACGGGCGCTTCGGGGTCGAGGACGTGCTCGCCGTACAGATCCTGCACCCAGTTGTCGTGGTAGACGGTGTCCAGATAGCGCTCGCCGAGGTCCGGGGCGATGGCCACCGCCGTGCGGTCCTGTGCGTCGTGCAGGGTGAGCCAGTCCGTCGCGCCGCTGACCACGGTGCCGGTCGAGCCGCCGAACACGAAGCCGCGTTTGGCCAGCCGGTGGCAGGTGCGGATGGTGTCCGCCTCCTCGACCCGGACCACGTCGTCCACGTAGGACTCGTCGAGCAGCGGCGGCTGGACGCTCATGCCCAGGCCGGGGATCATCCGGTGCCCCGGAGTGCCGCCGAAGGTCACCGAGCCGACACTGTCCACGGCGACGATCCGCACCGGCCGGTGCCACTCCCGGAAGTAGCGGGCGCAGCCCATCAGGGTGCCGGTGGTGCCGGCGCCGACGAACAGCAGGTCCAGCCGCGGGAAAGCGCGGGCGATGGCCGGTGCCGTCCTGCGGTAGTGCGCCTTCCAGTTGCTCGGGTTGGTGTACTGGCTGAGCCACAGACAGCGGTCGTCGGCGGCGCACAGATTGCGGATGTACGCGAGCCGGGCGCCGAGGAAGCCGCCGTTGGACTCCTGGTCGGCGACCACATGCACCTGGCTGCCCAGAGCCTCCATCATCAGCCGGGTGGCCAAGTTGCAGCGGGAGTCCGTCACACACAGAAAGCGGTAGCCCTTGCTCGCCGCGATCATGCTGAGTGCCACGCCGAGGTTGCCGGATGAGGATTCGACCAGGACCGTCTCCGGACGCAGGTCACCGGCCCGTTCGGCGGACTCCACCATCTCGGTCGCGGCCTTCAGCTTGATCGAGCCGGCGAAGTTGAAGCCCTCGCACTTGAGGAAGAGGGAGTGTCCGAAGATCGACCGGAGGTCGACATAGAGCTCCTCCTCGTTGAACGCGTAGGGCGCTGATATGACTGGCACGTTGGTCTCCTCACCTGCGGCAGCACACCGTTGGACGGTCCGTCCGACCGTGGCCGCTCATCCGTACCGGCGCAGTTCGTGGAAGAAGCCGTCGACGACTCGCAGTTCCCCGGACCTGACCACCTCGTCGTAGACGTACTTGCCGACCGCGAGATCGAGCACCCCGAGGCCGAAAGGGGAGAAGACGGCGGTCCGGTCCGCGGGCACCGCGACCCGGCCGGCCAGCACGTCGTCCAGCGTGCCGTGCAGGAACTCCCGGTTGCCGGTGAGCTGTTCGGTCAGATGCGGGGAGGTGCCGGCGCGCAGACAGTGCTCGATGTCGTCGACGATATTGGTCGAGGTCAGCAGGATCTGCGGGGCGAGGTCGCGCAGCGACACATGCACCACCACCGGGTGGTGACCGAACCACGCGACCTCGTGGACATGGGGCTGCGGGGCGACCGTGGCGAAGACCAGCAGATCGCTGGAGCGGATCAGCTCCTCCGCACTGTGGTGCACGGTGACCCGCCCGGTGGTCCGGCACTGCTCCAGGTACAGGCGGAAGCCGGCCGCGCTCTCCGCGGACAGGTCGTGCACGCCGATCTCGTCGAACGACCAGCCGGTGCCTTCCAGGAACGTGTGGATGTAGCGGGCGATCAGACCCGCGCCGAAGAACCCGACCCGGGTCGGGCGGGGGCGCCCGCGGCTGAGCCGGTCGGCCGCCGACGCCGCCGATGCGGCGGTCCTGGTCGCGCTGATGATCGAGCTCTCCAGGCAGGCGAACGGGTAGCCGGTGTCATGGTCGTTGAGGATCAGTACGGCCGATGCCCGGGGGATGCCGGCGGCCACGTTCGGCGGGAAGCTGGAGATCCACTTCAGGCCGTCCACCCGGGTCTGCCCGCCGATGGAGGCGGGCAGCGCGATGATCCGGGACGTCGGGCGGTCGGGGAGGTGCAGGAAGGACGAGGGCGGGTTCACCGACTCTCCGGCACCGTGCAGCCGGTAGGTGGCCTCGACCACGTCCACGATCTCCTTCTCGCGTCCCTCCAGCGCCTGCTGGACCTGGGCACCGGAGAGCACCGCGAAGGACGGTGTGGGGGGCGGCCCGGGGGGTGTGGGCCGGGACGGGGTGGGACGGACGGTGGTCATGGGTCAGTTCACCTCAACGGTCGGCGCGCAGTCGGCCAGGCGTACGGGGTCGGCCAGGGCCACCACCACGTCCCGCGGCCCTTCGAATGGCTCCCGGCTGTGCGCGCTGCGGACGTTGTCGACGAGCAGCAGGTCACCGGCCTCCCACGGCCGGCGCGTGGTGTGGGCGTCGTAGACCTCGTTGAGCTGCTGGACGACGTCCTCGGTGAGAGGGTCGCCGTTTCCGTAGCGGGTGTTGAACGGCAGCCCGTCGGGGCCGTACTCGTCGATCAGGTACTCCCGCACTTCGGGCGCCATCGTCCACTCGTTGAGGAACGCGATCTGGTTGAACCAGCAGCGGCGGCCGCTGACGGGGTGGTGCAGCACCGCACTGCGGCGCTGGGTGGTGCGCAGACCGCCGTCGGGCTGCCAGGCGAAGTCGATGGCGTGGGCGCGGCAGTAGCGCTCGACGGCGTCCCGGTCCCCGGTGCCGAACGCCTGGTCCAGCGTGGCCCCGATCTCGGGGTGGTAGCTGCGGGTCAGCAGCCAGCCCTCCCGCTCGAACCGCTCGGTCAGGGCCGGAGGCAGCGCGTCCAGCACGGCCGCCGAGTCGGCCACCCCGGTGGACCCGCCGGTGGTGGGGGCGCCCAGGCACGCGAACAGCATCAGCCCGGGGAACTCCAGGGTGTAACTCAGCTCGTGGTGCATGCACATCGGCTGGTTCGGCGGCCATTTCGACGACGAGTAGACGCCCTCGGAGTAGGTCTGCCGGAGGGCGAACGCCTCCCGCTCGGTCAGCGGCGCGACGCCCAGGCCGTGGAGCACGGCGCCGACCCCGGCCGGATCGCGCATCCCCAGGCCCCGGATCAGCACCGCACCGTGCTCGGCGACGACCGCGCGCAGGGCGTCCCGTCGCTCGGCCGCCCAGTGCGCCGCGCTGTCGGTGGTCCCGACCCGCAGCATCGGAGGTGTGCCGGGTTCCCGTTCCAGTTCGGGCAGGGAGATCGAAAGTGACGACACCATGGTGGTTCTCCTCTCCGTGGCGGCTCGGGACGCAGCCGGCCGTGCGGTGTCGCACCGCACGGCCTGTGCGGCGTCGTTCGGGTGGGGCTGTGGTCGTCCGGCCCTGGCGTCGACCTGCCGGGCGAGGTCGGCGAGGACCGGATGCCGGGTGAGGGCCTTGACGGAGACCGCACGGCCCAGGCAGACCGCGAGGGCCACGGCGGACAGCGAAGTGCCGCCGCAGTCGAAGAAGTTGTCCTGCCGGCCGATCCGGTCCTGCGGTATGCCGAGCACCTCGGCCCAGGCCGCGGCCAGCCGCCGTTCCGTCGGCGTACGCGGTGCGAGGTAGTCGTCCTCGACCGTGTCGAGTCCGCCGGCGAGCGCCTCCAGCGCCTTCTTGTCGATCTTGCCGTTGGCGGTCAGTGGAAGACTCTCCCGCCAGAGGAAGACCGACGGAACCATGTACTCCGGCAGCAACTCGCCCAGCCGGCCCCGCAGGACATCGGCCTCCAGCGCGTGCCGGCCGGAGTAGAAGGCCACCAGGCGCTTGCCGTGCCCCGCCCGCTGGGTGACCACCACCGTGCCGTCACCGACTCCGGGGATCCGGAGCAGGGCGTTCTCGATCTCACCCATCTCGATACGGAAGCCACGGATCTTGACCTGGCTGTCCCGGCGGCCGAGGAACTCCAGCTTCCCGTCCGGGAGCCAGCGCCCGTGGTCACCGGCCCGGAAGAGCCGCCGCCCCGGATGGTGCGGATCCGGCACGAAGGCCAGCCGGGTGCGCTCGGGATCGTTGATGTACCCGCGGCCCACGCAGACCCCGGAGAAGACGATCTCGCCGGGGGCGCCGAGCGGCACCGGCGCCAGGTGTTCGTCCACGACGTACACCCGCACATTGCTGACGGGGCGTCCGAGCGGGACCCGCTCGGTGTCCGGCACCGCGTCCATCACCTCGTGGTGGGTGTCGTCCGAGGTCTCGGTCAGCCCGTAGGCGTTGACCAGCCGGATCCCGGGCCGGGCCGCGAACCAGCGCTGCACCAGCTCCTTCCTCAGCGCCTCCCCGGTGACCGACACACACCGCAGATCCGGCAGCGCGCCGGGCCGCTGCGCGAGGGCGGACAGTACGACATCGAGGTACGACGGGACCACTTGGAGCACCGTGGCCCGTCCGTCGCCCACCGTGTCGAGGAAACGTCCCACGTCCAGCACGGCCGCCTGCTCGACCAGCAGCGTCCGGCCGCCGACCAGCAGCGCCGAGAGCAGCTGCCACAGGGAGATGTCGAAGCACTGGGGCGCGGTCTGGGCGACCACCTGCCCCTCGTCGATCCCCAGGTCGTCGATCTTGGCGTAGAGGTGGTTGAGCATGCCCAGGTGCTCACACATCGCGCCCTTGGGCTCCCCGGTGGAGCCCGAGGTGAAGTAGATATACGCCAACTGGTCCGGGCCTACCCGGATCTCGGGGTCGCTGTCCGCGGGACTCGCTGCGCAGACGGCGTCGATGAAGAGGGTCCGGACCCCGGGCACCGAGGTGCGGGCCCGGTCGAGGCCGCCGGTGCTGCCGGGTTCGGTCAGCACCTGCCGGCACCCCGCGCGCGAGAGCATCAGCGCGATCCGGCCGGGCGGAAAGTGCGGCTCCACCGGCAGGTACACCCCGCCGGCCTTGAAGATCGCGATGACCGCGGCCAGCCACTCCAGGTTGCGTTCGGTGACCACCGCGACGACGTCCTCCCGGCCCAGCCCGCGGGCCAGCAGGGCGTGCGCCAACCGGTTGGCGCGGACGTTGAGTTCGCGGTACGTCCACCGCCGGCTCCCGTGTACGGCGGCGATGGCGTCCGGGTGCTCCCGCACCCGCTGCTGGAACAGCTCGTGGAACCGGCGGTCCGGCAGCGGCCTGCCCGGTCCGGCCAGTCCTTCGAGCTGGTACCGGAGTTCCTCGGCGGAGAGCAGGGACTGCCGCCGGTGCTCGGCGTCCGGATCGGCGGCGAGCAGCGTGAGCGCCGTGCGGTAGTAGCCGCCGATCCGGGCGGCGCAGTCCGCGTCGAGGACCTCGGTCCGGTACCGCAGTCGCAGCACCTCCCGGCCGTCGTGGCGTACGAGGGCGACCCACAGCACGGTGTCGCCGGCCGGGCCGCCGTCCGCACCGGGCAGGTCGAACACGGTCTCCGGGGGCTCCTCGGCCGGAGCCGGTTCCGGCCCGGATCCGGCGGCCGGGAAGCCCCGGCGCCGCAGCAGCTCCACCTCGGCCCGGTGGGTGTCCAGCAGGAGGGTCCGCCAGGAGCCGGCCGCGGTCGTCAGCCGGCACGGCAGCGGGGTGCCGCCCCGCTCGGCGAGGTAGCCGGTCGTGACCTCGTGGTCGCCGGACAAGACGGCGAGCACCTTGGCGTGCGCGGCCAGCAGTACGGAACTCAGCGGCATCCGCAGCCGGTCGGCCACCCGGCGCAGCGCGGCCTGCAGCTGCTCCGGGAGGGCCGTCAGGTGCTCGGCGGTGCCCGGAACCGGGACGCGGGTCCAGCGCGGAACCCTGGTGTACGCGCCGTCGGCCGGCCCACCGCGATCCCGGCGGGTGCGGGCCGTCATGGATGTGGTCATCGGCTCCTACCTCCAGCCCTCGCCGTTGTCCTGGCCGCTGGTCTGCCGGGCCGGATTGCCGCCCCAGTGCGCATCCGGCGGGACGGCCTCGCCCTTCATGAGGAACGAGTCGGGCGCGAGCACCGCGCCGTCCCCCAGGGCCACCCCGTAATGGACGAAGGCACCGACGCCGAGCGTGCAGCCCGCGCCGAGCGTGCTGCGGTCGGACTTGAAGGTGCCGTCCTCCTGCGAGTGGCACTGGACGACACTCCCCACGTTGAGGGTGCAGCCGTCCCCGATCGCGGCCAGGGTCCGCTCGGTCAGATAGCAGCCGTCGTCGAAAACCCTGCGGCCGATCCGGACGCCCAGCAGCCGCCAGATCAGGTTCTTGAACGGGGTGCCGTTGAAGAGCAGCAGATAGCTCTCCGAGGGCACCTTCCAGAAGCGTTCGCGCCGCCAGAAACGCGGATCGTAGATCGAGCAGAACAGCGGGCTCAGCGGATGGAACGCCGTCACGGCCCGTTCGACCAGCACGAAGTAGACGACACCGGACACCAGCACCAGGACGTTGCCCAGCGCGATCGCCAAGGCGCCGAGGGAGTCATAGAGCTCGGCGGCGACCGCCACGAGCAGGGTGGCCCAGAAGAAGTAGAGCCACCGCGTCAGGAGGTAGAGCCCCATGGTGGCGGCGTTGTGCCGGTTCTTGGCGGCGAGGTGGCGGCGCAGCTGCTCGCCGTTCTTCAGCTGGTCGAAGGTGCTGTCCCGCTGGACCGAGCGGGGAATCTCGAAGCTGGGCGAGCCGAGCAGCCCGACGCCCTCCCGGACCTCGCCGTCGACCGGGACCATCACCTTCGTCGCGAGCAGGCAGTTGTCGCCCGTCTTTCCCCGCGAGGGGTAGGCGATCCGGTTCCCGAGGAAATTGCGCGGTCCGATCGAGGTCCGGCAGACGCGGAAGGAGGTGTCCGAGAAGTCGGCGTTCATGACGGACAGACCGTCGGCGACCATCGTCCCGCTGCCGACGGAACTCAGGTACGGCGTCTCGTGCTTGACCTCGGTGCCGAAGTTCGACCCGGTCTGTTCGATCCGGGAGAGGTCATAGCCGAGGCCCCGCAGGTAGTGCACGATGGCGGAGCTGTCGCCGAACAGCCGCATCAGGAACTTCCGGTTGGTGGTGAGGGCGATCAGCCGGTGCACCCCGTAGTGGAAGCCGTACAGCGGATAGACCTTGCCCGGGGTGATGGTCCGGCTGAGCAGCCGGGGGACCGTGGCCTGGAAGAGCAGCCCGAGCGGCACGGCGGCGAAGAAGAGCAAGGACACCAGCAGGGCGTCCACGTAGAACGAACCGTCGGCCAGCGCCGTGGGGCCGGGTTCCAGGACCGCGCTGAGCTGCGGCGCCTCGGCCAGCAGGATGCCCACCCCGCCGACCGCCAGCGGCACGTACAGCAGCAGCACGGTCGCCAACTGGAGTGCGCTGTGCACCGTCCTGCGCAAGGCGCCGCAACGGGCCGGTCCCACCACGCGGTAGTCCACGTCGGTCCGCTGGGCCGGTGATCCGTGCCAGTGTTCGCCGTCCGGCACCACCTGCCCGCTGTGCAGCGACGAGGCATGGCCGAGCTGCGTCCCGTCACCCATGGCTGTCTCGATGTCGAGCACCGTGGCCTCGCTGATGACCACGTTCTTCCCGAGGACCACGGTGCCCGTCTGCAGCACACCGGCCTGCGCCCGGTAGCAGTTGAGGAACGCGTCCTTGCGGATGACGGTGCCGTCGCCGAGGGCCAGCAGATCGGTGCACACCGGCACATTGCGCGAGAAGACCGTGACGCCGCGTCCGATGCTCGCGCCCAGGGCCCGGAGATAGAGCGTGTAGAGCGGCGAACCGACGAACAGCACCAGCGGGTTCGCGCGGATCAGCGTCTTGACGACCCAGAAGCGGACGTACGGCAGGCTCCAGACGCGGAACTGCCGGGGCTTCCACCGGCCGATGAGGACCCACTTCACCAGGATCGGAAGCGCGCACAACAACAGCAGTCCGGCCGCGCCGCACAGCACCGACCGCAGATATCTGCCGAACATGCCGGATCCGGCGGCGATCCACGCATAACCCCAGGCGGTGGCGACCGCGATGAGAGAGGTGTACCCGAGGAACGTCAGCAGTTGCAGCGCTCCGCACAGCACGTACCGCGAGGTGCCCCTGACAGCGGGAGCCGGCGCCGACGGGGGAGTCGGTGCCGGGGGCGGGGTCTCGACCGGGAGAGCGGGTGGGGAGCCCGCCAACGCCGTGGCCAGCGCCCGGATCGTCGGATACCGGTAGATGTCCTTCATCGACACCGGCGGCAGATCGGCACGCTTCCTGACCCGCGCACAGAAATGTGCCATCACCAAGGAGTCGGCGCCCAGGTCGTCGAAGAAATGCCGGTCCACCGGCGCCCGCCCCGTACCCATGACCTCGGCCAGCGTGACGGCGAGGGCGGCCTCGACACCGGGGGTCGGACCGTCCGCGCCGCATTGTCCGGCCGGGGATTCCTCCGGATACGAGGTCAGTTCTTCGACCGGCTCTCCGACCATGGCGACCTCCCTGACAAGCGCCGACGACCGTTGTCCCGTTACCGGGTCCCGCAGGCGCTCGATTGGCGTCGCACGGGCAGTTCCTAATGTGTATTCGAGGCCCGTACGGGTGTGGATTGCGCCATATGCGCATTTTCTCCTGCGGGGATCTCCCCGTTCCCTTACGCAAGAGCTCCACAGCGGCGATGACCTGCTGCTTCGCGCCCCTTACCGGCCTGGTGCACGGGCGTCGTCCGCGTCTGGCACACGACGGCCCGCCGAGCGGCACGGTGCGCGGGCCAGGGCGCCCCCTCAGTCGAACGGGCCCCGACCGGCTGCGTTCCGCGTGAGGGAACGTCAGCCTGGGAGGGCGCGGCCGATACGGGGCAACGCGTCCCGGCGCGCTCCATCCCGGGGACCCGGGCCGCACCGGATTGACGAGGGGACGGTCGATACGTCGTGAGGCGCATTTCGCACACCGCACCCGAGGGGCCCCGGCCTCCGGAGCGGTCTGCCGCGGACCGTCTCGTGGACGAACTGCTCGTGCGCGTCGCCCTGGGTGACGAGCCCGCGTTCGTCGGCGTGTACGACGCCCTCGCGGTGCCCGTCATGGGCCTGGCCTACCGGATCCTGCGGGATGAGGCGCAGGCTGAAGAGGTGACTCAGGACGTGATGATCGAGGTGTGGCGGAAGGCCGACCGGTTCCGTCCCGAGCGCGGTGCCGCGAAGTCCTGGGTTCTGACGCTGGCCCACCGGCGGGCGGTGGAACGGGTGCGATCGGTGCGGGCCGGCGCGGAACGCGAGCGGAAGGCCGCGCAGCTGGCCCACCAGACCCCGTTCGACGAAGTGGTGGAGGCCGTCGAGGAGCGGGAGGAACGGGCGCAGGTCTACCGCTGTCTGGCCGGCCTCGGCAACTCCCAGCGCCTGCCGCTGGTCCTCGCCTACTACCAGGGCATGACCTACGCGGAGGTCGCCGAGGCCCTGTCCACCCCCGCGGGCACGGTCAAGACGAGGATGCGCACCGGCCTGCGGAGACTGCGCGTCTGTATGGGAGGCGACTGATGTCTGCTGCCGAAGATCCGCACGAGGCGGTCGGGGCGTATGTTCTGCATGCCCTGCCGCCCGAGGAGGCGGCGGCCTTCGCCACCCACCTGGCCGGCTGCGACGCCTGCACCCGGGAGGTCGCCGACCTGGAGGCCACCGTCGCGTGTCTGGCCGATGCGGAAGCGGTCACCCCGCCCGACGCACTGCGCCGCCGGGTCCTCGACCGGATCGCGACCACCGCCCAGGAGCAGCTGCTCCGCCGCGAGCCGACCCGGCGCGACGGGCCGCGGCTGGACCTGGAGGTCTGACCTGGGGGTCTGACCTGCCGTGACGGCCGTACGCACGGCCCTCGGCCGAGCTCTCCGCAGCGTCCGGCAGTGTGGTCCGACCACACGTCCTGTGTGACATAGTTTTTGCACGGGAGCATGAGGGCCGAGCCGGGGAGTTGGGGATGACCGCCGAATGGCGACCTGTGCGGCAGTCGCGCACGCATGAGCTCGTGCTGGAGCGCATCGAGGAGCGGGTGCTCGCCGGTGAACTCAAGGCCGGAGACCGTCTGCCGCCCGAACGCGAGCTGGCGCCGGTCCTGGGCGTCAGCCGGTCCGCGCTGCGCGAGGCGCTGCGGGTGCTGGAGACGATCGGGGTGCTGGTCGCCCAGCCCGGGCGCGGGCCGGACGCCGGGGCCCGGATCGTACGCAACCCGGACGATGCGCTGGGCCGGCTGCTGCGCCTGCACTTCGCCCTGGGCAGTTACCGGCTGCACGATGTGCTGGAGGCCCGGGTGGTCCTGGAGCGCTCCAGCTTCGAGGCGGCCGCGGAGCATGCCTCGGCGCAGGACCTCGACGAGGCGGAAGCGCTCCTGGACCGGATGCGCGAGCCCGGCGTGGGGGCCGCCGACTTCAACGACCTGGACACCCGGTTCCATGTCGCCATCGCGCGCAGCTCGGGTAACCAGCTGACCTCCACCCTCACCTCGGCCGTGCGGGAGTCGGTGCGTCCGCTGATCCTGCGGGCGCTGGAGACGGCGGAGGATTGGCCGGCCACGGCGGCGGCACTGAACGCCGAGCACACCGAGCTGCTGCGGCTGGTACGGGCCGGCAAGGGCGCCGAGGCCGCCGATCTGGCCGAGGTGCATATCCGCGGCTTCCACGGCCGGCTGGTCGACGAGAACGCCCCGACGGAGCAGGAGCAGGAGCGGGAGCGGGAGCAGGAGGAAGAGGGCCGGGCGGGCGCGGACCGCTAGGCCCGCCGCCGCCCTTCCCCACCCGCCTCCTCCCGTACGCCTACGGCAGCATCCAGGACAGCACCGGCAGCGACTGGAGATAGACCAGCACGCACAGCACCGCCAGCATCGCGACGCTGTAGCCGGCGACCTTGCGCAGCAGGATCCGCTCGGTGCCGGGCCGTTCCACCGCGGTGGCCGCGATGGTCAGGTTCTGCGGGCTGATCAGCTTGCCGACCACGCCGCCCGTGGTGTTGGCGGCCACCAGCAGGGTCGGGTCGATGCCCGCGGTCTTCCCGGCGGTCTGCTGGAGGGTGGCGAACAGAGCGTTCGACGAGGTGTCCGAGCCGGTCACGGCGGTGCCGAGCCAGCCGAGGACGGGGGAGAGCAGGGCGAAGAGCCCGCCCGCGGCGGCGAGCCAGGTGCCGATGGCGAGGGTCTGCCCCGACTGGTTCATGACGTAGCTCAGGGCCATCACGGTGGCGACCGTGGCGATGGCGGTGCGCATGTTCCGCAGGGTGCGCCCGGCGCAGGACAGTCCCGAGCGGGCGGTCATCGGGAAGCGGTCGGCGTCCTTCGCGCGGCTGTAGATCAGCATCACCAGGAGCCCGGAGAGCAGCAGCAGGGTGCCGGGATTGGCCAGGACCTCCAGCTTGTAGACGGCGCTGCCGGCGGGCGAGCCGTCGGGGGCGAGGAGGTTGCCGTAGAGGCCGGGCCAGTCGAGCTGGACGGTGAGGGAGCCGAGCAGCCCGGGTATGTCGAGTCCGCCGATGTCGAGCTTGGCGAGCGCGAAGACCGCAATGACCAGGAGGTACGGCAGTACGGCCAGGAAGGTGCGGCGGCGAGTCAGCGGTTCGGCCGTGACCTGGGAGCGCTGGTCGTCCGGTGTCGTGGGGGTCCAGAAGCGCAGCATGACCACCGCGGCGCCGAAGCCGGCGAGCGCGGCGACGACATCGGTGAGTTCGTAGGCGAAGTGGGCCGAGCACCAGAACTGGGCCAGGGCGAAGACGGTGCCGGTGGCCAGGGCGATGGGCCACAGCTGCCGCAGACCGCGCCGGCCGTCGACGAGGAAGAGCAGCAGCTGCGGAACGAAGAGGGCGAGCAGCGGGCTCTGCCGGCCGATGACCGCGGCGAGGGACTCCGCGGGGATGCCGGTGAGGTTGCCCGCGGTGGTGATGGGGATGGCCATGGCGCCGAAGGCGACCGGTGCGGTGTTGGCGACCAGGACGGTGACGGCCGAGGTGAGCCGGGGCAGCCCGAGCGCCATCAGCATGGCGGCGGTGATCGCGACGGGCGCGCCGAAGCCGGCCAGGGCTTCGAGCAGTCCGCCGAAGCAGAACGCGATGAGCATGGCCTGGATGCGCAGATCGCCGCGGCCGACGGCGTTGAAGGAGCGGCGCAGATCGTCGAAACGGTGGCTGACCACGGTGAGTTCGTAGAACCAGATGGCCGACACGACGATCAGCATCACCGGGAAGAGGCCGAAGGCGGCGCCCTGGGTGGCGGACAGCGCGCCGAGCCGCAGCGGCATGCCGTAGCCGAGGACCGCGACCAGGAGTGCGGTCAGCAGGGCGCCGAGGGCGGAGTGCAGCGCGGAGCGCTTGGCCGCCATCAGCAGCAGGAAGAAGGTCGCCAGGGGCGCCAGGCCCAGTAGCGCGGTGGTGGTGAGGCTGTCCCCGACGGCGGCCACGTCGGGGGTGTAGGCCGCCAGGGCAGCGGGCGGAGTGGTGGCCACGGAGTGCTCCTCATCGAGTTCTGCGCGCCGTCCGGCCGGTGGTGAACGTCCCGTTCCGGCCATCGCGGCGCCGTGTGGCTGACGATCGGCCCTCAGTAGCCCACCGAAGATGTCGCATGTCAATAAGGTCGGACCAAACTGCGTCCTTACTTTTCTCTCTCGGTTCGAGGGGAGTATGGTCGGACCATAAGCGCCAGGGAGGCTCTATGCGCATCGCCCTCTTCGCCACCTGTCTGGGAGACACGCTCTTCCCGGAGGCGGTGAAATCCACCGCGGTACTCCTGGCCCGTCTGGGCCATGACGTGGTCTTCCCGCCGCAGCAGACCTGCTGCGGCCAGATGCATGTCAACACCGGCTACCAGCGTGAACCGGTGCCGCTGGTGCGGAACTTCGCCGAACAGTTCGGCGACCCGGCGATCGAGGCCGTGGTGGTGCCGTCGGGCTCCTGCGCGGGCTCGGTCCGTCATCAGCACGAGATCGTCGCCGAACGCTACGGGGACGCGGCCCTCCGCGCCGGTGTGGCCGCCGTACGGACCAAGACGTACGAGCTGTCCGAGTTCCTCGTCGATGTCCTCGACCTGACCGACGTCGGCGCGTACTTCCCGCACCGGGTGACCTACCACCCCACCTGTCACTCGCTGCGGATGCTGCGGGTCGGCGAGAAGCCGCTGCGGCTGCTGCGCGCCGTCGAGGGCATCGACCTGGTGGAGCTGCCCGAGGCCGACGCCTGCTGCGGCTTCGGAGGCACCTTCGCGGTCAAGAACGCCGAGACCTCCACCGCGATGCTGCGGGACAAGATGGACCACATCACCGGCACCGGGGCCGCGGTGTGCACGGCGGGCGACTCGTCCTGTCTGATGCATATCGGCGGTGGTCTCTCGCGCATCAGGTCCGGTAAGCGGACCCTGCACCTGGCCCAGATCCTCGCTGCCACCCGCACCGCGCCGCACGTCCTGACGGAGGCCGCCCGATGAGCAGTCCGACCGGCCCCGCGACGCAGGGCACCTTCCTCGGCATGCCGGCCGTCCCCCCACGCTCCCCGTACGGGACGGGCCATCTGCGCGGTGAGCGCAGCTTCCCCCGGGCCGCCCATGACGAGTTGGGCAACGAGCAACTGCGCCGCAACCTGGGCAAGGCCACCCACTCCATCCGCGCCAAGCGGCTCGCCGTCACCGGCGAACTGCCCGACTGGGAGCAGCTGCGCGACACCGGCTCGGCGATCAAGACCGACACCATGAACCGGCTGCCCGAACTGCTGGAGCAGCTGGAGCGGAAGGTCACCGAGCGCGGCGGCACCGTCCACTGGGCACGGGACGGCGTCGAGGCGAACGAGATCGTCACCCGGCTGGTGCGGGAGACCGGCAGCGACGAGATCCTCAAGGTCAAGTCGATGGCCACGCAGGAGATCGGCCTCAACGAGCATCTGGCGAGCCAGGGAATCGCGGCGCTGGAAACCGACTTGGCCGAGCTGATCGTGCAGCTCGCCGACGACCGGCCGTCACACATCCTGGTGCCCGCGATCCACCGCAACCGCGAGGAGATCAGGGAGATCTTCCTCCGGCACATCCCGGGCGTCGACCCCGCATTGGACGCCGACCCCGCCCGGCTCGCCGCCGCGGCGCGCGCGTTCCTGCGCGAGAAGTTCATGACGACCAAGGTGGCCGTCTCCGGCGCCAACTTCGGCATCGCCGAGACCGGCACCCTGGCGGTGGTCGAGTCCGAGGGCAACGGCCGGATGTGTCTGACCCTGCCCGAGATGCTGATCACCGTCATGGGCATCGAGAAGGTCCTGCCCCGCTTCCAGGACCTGGAGGTCTTCCTCCAGTTGCTCCCGCGCTCCTCGACCGGTGAGCGGATGAACCCCTACACCTCGCTGTGGACGGGCGTGACGCCGGGCGACGGCCCGCAGGAGTTCCATCTCGTGCTGCTCGACAACGGGCGGACGGCGGCGCTCGCGGACCGGATCGGGCGCGCGGCCCTCAACTGCATCCGCTGCTCGGCCTGTCTCAACGTCTGCCCGGTCTACGAGCGGACGGGCGGCCATGCCTACGGATCGACGTACCCCGGCCCGATCGGTGCGGTGCTCACCCCGCAGCTGGCCGGTATGCACGGCGCCAAGAACGATCCCAACAGCTCGCTGCCGTACGCCTCCAGCCTGTGCGGAGCCTGCTTCGACGCCTGCCCGGTGAAGATCGACATTCCGTCGCTCCTCGTCGAGCTGCGCCACCAGCACACCGAACAGTCCGGAACGACCGCGGAGAAGCTGGCGATGAAGGCCGCGGCCGCGGTCATGAAGCGGCCCGGGCTGTTCACCGCCGCCCAGAAGGCGGCCGGGCTCGGACGTGTGCCGGCGGGGCGGGACGGCACCCTCTCCCGTCTGCCCCCGCCGCTCAACGGCTGGAGCGACAGCCGGGACACTCCCGCCCCGCCCAAGCAGACCTTCCGCTCCTGGTTCGCCTCCGCCGAGGGCGCCGCCGCGATGCGGGCCGCGGCCGAAGAAGGCGCCCGGCACACCGACGACGCCCCGCACACCGACGACGCCCCGCAGGAGGAATCATGACCGCGACCGCACGGGAGACGGTGCTCCGCCGTGTCCGGGACGCCCTGGCCCTCTCCGACGGGCCCGAAGTGACCGTCCCCCGCGGCTATCGCACCGGCCGCTCGCTCCCCGACGAGGAGCGGCTCGCTCTCTTCGTCGACCGGCTCGTCGACTACCGGGCACAGGTCCGCACCTGCACCGCCGCAACCACCGCGGCGGTGCTCGCCGAGGTGCTGCATACGCACGGTGCACGGAAGATCGGGGTGCCCCCGGGGCTCGATCCGGCCTGGCTGGCCGGGTTCGACGGGGAGACCGTGACGGATTCCGCGGAGGTGCCGGCGCCCTCGCTCGATGCGCTGGACGGGGTGGTGACGGGCTCCGCCGTCAGCTGCGCCGAGACCGGCACCATCTTCCTGGACGGCGCCGCCGCGGATCAGGGGCGGCGCGCACTGACCCTCGTCCCCGATCTGCATGTCTGTGTCGTCGAGCTGTCGTCGGTGCGGACCGGAGTGCCGGAGGCGGTGGCGCAGTTGACGCCGGAGCATCCGATCACCCTGATCAGCGGCCCCTCGGCCACCTCTGACATCGAGCTGGAGCGGGTCGAGGGGGTGCACGGTCCGCGCACGCTGGCGGTGGTGATCCGCACCGACCGCTGAGCGGCTGCGGCGCGTCCCGGGTTGACGCCCCGTCAGGGACGGCGGACGCGGTGCACGGGCCCGGGCCCGCCTACAGGCTCCGGTTGTCCAGCACCGCCACCGCCCGCCGCACCCGGGCGGTCTCCTCGGTGTCCACGTCCCCGACGAGCAGGTCCGGCCGGTCGCCCAGCTGTCCGCGTACGGTCCCGTCGGGGCCGATCAGCGCGCTGTGCCCGACACCGGTCGGCGCCTTGGTGGGGGCCTCCGGGTCGGCCTGCGGATCCGGGGCGGCCTGATTGACCGCCGCCAGCCAGACCGTCGCGTCCAGGGCGCGCGCCCGCACCAGCAGGTCCCACTGTGCGCGCTTGCCCGGTCCCGCGGCCCAGGCGGCGGGCAGCACCGACACCGTGGCCCCCGCGTCGGCGTGGGCCCGGAAGAGTTCGGGGAAGCGCAGGTCGTAGCAGGTCGCCAGGCCCACCCGGACCCCGTCGACATCGATGGTCACCACGCGCTTACCGGGGGCGACCGCGTCGGACTCCCGGAACCCGAAGGCGTCATACAGATGGATCTTGTCGTAGAACTCCTCGACCCCGGGCCCGGTGGCCAGCAGGGTGTTGGTCACCCGCCCGTCGTCCGCCGGGGTGAACATGCCCGCCACCACGGTCACGCCGGTCTCCCGGGCCACCGCCCGCACCCCCTCCGCCCACGGCCCGTCCAGCGGCTCGGCCACCTGCCCGAGCGCCGCCCCGAACCGCACCATGGCCGCCTCCGGAAGAACTGCCAGCCGGGCCCCCTCGCGTGCCGCACGGCGGACCTGGTCCTGGACGATCGCGAGGTTCTCCTTCGGATCGTTCGTTGCCGTCATCTGGCACAGCGCGATACGCATGCGGATCTCTTCTCTCTCGTGCGGTGTCTTCAGGACCTGGTTCCGGCGCCCGGCCCGTCTCATCCGGCCGGGAGCGTCGGTGACCATCCTGCCTGCCGACCGCCCGGGGCCGGCCGTCAGACAGGTGCACTCCTCCTCATCGTGCGCCGGAACCCGCCCCGGGAGCACGTCCGGGAGCGGGCCACGGCGATTCCGGCCCCCTCCGGACGGCACCACGGGCGCCCTGCTCACGGTCGGTCACCGGTCGAGATCCTGTGTGACGTGGCCCCGGTGCCGGAACCGTTCGGCTGACCTGCTCCGGGTGGGGCGGATTCAGACCGTGCTCAAGTCACCGCCCGTACCGGCGATTTCCTCCGGGCGCAGCAGGGCCGCGAGCCGGTCGGCCGGGAGCAGCCCTTGTTCCAGGACGAGTTCGGCGACGCCGCGTCCGGTGGCGAGCGCCTCCTTGGCGATCGCGGTGGCGGCGGTGTAGCCGATGTGCGGGTTGAGGGCGGTGACCAGGCCGATGGAGTTCTGCACACTGGCCAAGAGCGTCTCGGTGTTGGCGGTGATGCCCGCCACGCAGCGCTCGGCGAGGGTGCGGCAGGCCGCCCCGAGATGGGTGATGCTCTCCGAGAGGGAGTGCAGGATGACCGGCTCGAAGGCATTGAGCTGGAGCTGGCCCGCCTCGGCCGCCATGGTGATGGTGACGTCGTTGCCGATGACCTCGAAGGCGACCTGGTTGACGACCTCGGGGATGACCGGGTTGACCTTGCCGGGCATGATGCTCGAACCGGCCTGTACCGGCGGCAGATTGATCTCCGCGAGCCCGGCGCGCGGGCCGGAGGACAGCAGCCGCAGATCGTTGCAGCTCTTCGAGAGCTTGACGGCGATGCGCTTGAGGACGCCCGACAGATGGACGAACGCCCCGCAGTCCTGGGTGGCCTCGACGAGGTTGGCGGCGGTGACCAGCGGCAGCCCGGTGAGGGCGGCCAGATGGGTGCGGGCCGCCTCGGCGTAGCCCTTGGGGGCGTTGAGGCCGGTGCCGATGGCGGTGGCACCGAGGTTGATCTCGTGGATGAGGAGGACCGCCTCCGCCAGCCGGCTCTGGTCCTCCTCCAGCATCACCGCGTACGCCGAGAACTCCTGGCCCAGGGTCATCGGCACCGCGTCCTGGAGCTGGGTGCGCCCCATCTTGAGGATGTCGCGGAACTCCTCGGCCTTGGCCGCGAACGCCGTACGCAGGACGGCCATCGAATCGAGCAGTTCCCGTACGGCGATGATCGTGGCGACGTTGACGGCCGTCGGGTAGACGTCGTTCGTCGACTGGCTCAGATTGACGTGCTCGTTGGGGTGCAGATGACGGTAGTCGCCCTTGTCATGGCCCAGGATCTCCAGCGCCCGGTTGGCGATCACCTCGTTGGCGTTCATGTTCGTCGAGGTCCCGGCGCCGCCCTGGATGACATCGACGACGAACTGGTCGTGCAGCTGCCCGCCGGACCGGATCTCCCGGCAGGCGGCGGCGATCGCGTCGGCCCGCTCGGTGTCGAGCAGCCCGAGGTCCTGGTTGGCCCGGGCCGCGGCCTCCTTGACGGCGGCGAGCGCGTTGATCAGGTGCGGGTAGGTGGCGATCGGCGTACCGGTGATGGGGAAGTTCTCCACGGCGCGCAGGGTGTGCACGCCCCAGTACGCCTCGGCGGGTATCTCCCGGTCGCCGAGCAGATCGTGTTCGCGGCGGTGGCCGGCGGAAGTCATGGTGCAGCGGGTCCTTTGTGAGGTGGAGCGGAGGGGGAGGAGGCCGGGCGGGTGTGCCCGGCGGGGAGGCGATGGCGCGTCAGATGGATTACGGGGCAAGGGTTTTCGTCGCCCGCAGGGCCCCGACCGGGGTGCCGCCCCCGATGACGGGTGTGGTGGCGAACGGGGCGAGGACGTCGGGATCGACGCCGCAGCGCGCCAGGGCCGCCGCCGTCACCGGCATCCGGGCGCGGTCACCGCCGTCGGCGATCTTCACGCCGACCGCCCGGCCGTCCGGCAGGGCCGCGATCTGCACGCCCTCGAAGCCGTCCTTGGCGAGCAGACCGGGCACCGCCCGCACCAGCCGGGCGACGTCCCGCCGGCTGCCGGACACCATCTCCGGATGCGTGCGCATGGCGTGGGCCACCCGGCCCTCCCCGGTGCCGGGGGCGGCGGTCGCCAGCCGGGCGGCGGCCCGGGTCAGCCCGTGGAGGGAGACGGAGAACAGCGGGGCGCCGCAGCCGTCGACCGTGACCCGGGCGATGCCCTGGCCGGTGAGGTCTTCGACCGCCGCGGCGAGTTCCCGCTGCAACGGGTGGCCGGGATCGAGATAGCTGTCCAGGTCCCAGCCCCGGGTGCGGCAGGTCAGCAGCATGGCGGCGTGCTTGCCCGAGCAGTTCTGCGCGAGCCGGGTGGGCCCCAGTCCGCGCCGGATCCACTCGTCCCGTACGGCGGGGTCGTACGGCAGGTCGGGGACGTTGCGCAGCTCGTCCTCGGTCAGGTCGCCGGCGGTCAGGATGCCCCGGGCCGCGGCCAGATGCTGCTGCTCGCCGGAGTGGCTGGCCGCGACCAGGGCCAGCGACGGATCATCCAGCGGCGGCAGGCCCGCGCGCAGCAGGCCGACCGCCTGGACGGGCTTGAGTGCCGAGCGCGGGTAGAACGCGGCCTCGATGTCGCCCGCCTGGAATGCCACGCTCCCGTCGGCCGCCAGCACTACGACGGAGCCGTGGTGGACGCCCTCGACGATGCCTGCGCGCATCACATCGGCGACGGGGACATGGGCCGGTTCGCGGACCGCGGGCGGGGCGCCCGCGGTGCGGTGCGGCGGCAGGGTGGTGCGCTGACTCATGATCAGTTCTCGGTGCTTTCGGTGCCGTGGGGGTTGTCTGTGGCGTGGGTGTTGTCGGTGCGCTGAGGAGGGAGTGCGGTGTCCGGGTGCTCGCCGCTCGCCTGTGCCGCCGCGGCGTCCTGGAGGGTGCCGACCCGGCCCCGTACCAGGAACCAGCCGCCGACCAGCGCGGCCACGATCAGCGGCAGCGACAGCACGGTGGTGCGGCCGGCTCCGCCGTCGGCCCACATCAGCACCAGGACCAGGGCCAGGAAGGCCAGCGTCACGCACTCGGTCCACGGCGAGCCGGGGAGCCGATAACTGGGGCGGACGAGCAGTCCGGCCCGGGTCTTCCGCCAGAAGAGCAGATGGCAGAGCATGATCATCGCCCAGGTGCTGAGGATGCCGATCGCCGCGAAGTTCAGCACGATCTCGAACGCCTCGCTCGGCACGACGTAGTTGAGGCCCACGCCCAGCACACAGATGCCCGAGGTGAGCAGAATGCCGCCGTACGGGACCTGGCTGCGGCTCATCACGCCGGTGAACCGCGGCGCGGAGCCGGACATCGCCATCGAGCGCAGAATGCGCCCGGTGGAGTAGAGGCCGGAGTTGAGGCTGGACATCGCGGCGGTCAGCACGACGAGGTTCATCACGCCGCCCGCGGCCGGTATCCCGATCTTGGACAGCACGGTGACGAAGGGGCTCTCACCGGCCGAATACGCGCTCCAGGGCAGCAGCATCGCCAGCAGGACCACCGAGCCTACGTAGAAGACGGCCACCCGCCACATGATGGAGTTGATCGCCTTCGGCATGACCTTCTCCGGCTCCGCGGTCTCGCCCGCCGTGACACCGACCAGCTCGACCGACGCATAGGCGAACACCACACCCTGGATGACCAGCAGCATCGCCAGGGTCCCGGTCGGGAAGATGCCGCCGTGGTCGGTGATCAGCGAGGGGCCGGGGGAGTGGCCGGCGACCGGGTGCTGGGTGACGAGCAGGAAGATGCCGATCAGCATGAAGACGACCAGCGCACCGACCTTGACGATCGCGAACCAGAACTCCAGCTCCCCGAAGATCTTCACGGAGATCAGATTCACGGTCAGCACGACCGCGAGCGCGATCAGCGCGATCACCCACTGCGGCACCTCGGAGAACATGCCCCAGTAGTGCGTGTACGTCGCCACCGCCGTGATGTCGGCGATTCCGGTGGTCGCCCAGTTCAGGAAGTACATCCAGCCCGCGACGAACGCGCCCTTCTCGCCGAGGAACTCCCGGGCGTAGGACACGAACGCGCCCGACGACGGCCGGTGCAGCACCAGCTCGCCCAGCGCCCGCACCACGAGGAAGGCGAACAGACCGCAGAGCGCGTACGCCACGGCCAGCGACGGTCCGGCACTGGCGAGCCGGCCGCCCGCGCCGAGGAAGAGCCCGGTGCCGATGGCCCCGCCGATCGCGATCATGTTGATGTGCCGGGAGGTGAGGGACTTCTGATAGCCGGCGTCACCGGCGTCCACATGCCCGCCCTGCTGCTGCCGGGTTCCCTGTTGTTGCTGCCGTTCCGCCTGCCGGAGGGATTGCTCGCTCACGCGTGATCCTCGTCTTCCGTGGAGGGGGCCGTACGGTGCTGCGACCGCACGATGGTGGTCAGCGTCGTCTCGACGCGGGCGAGGTGGTGCGCCATGGCTTCCACCGCGTCGTGTTCGGAGCGGTCGACGAGTGCCTCGACGATCGCGCGGTGTTCCCGGTTCGACTGCTCGCGCCGGCCACCGAGCTCATTGAGGAATGCCGACTGGCGTGCCAGCGCATCGCGGATCTCCTCGATGACCCGGCGGAAGACCGGATTGCCGGCGGCCTGGGCGATGGCGAGATGGAAGAGGCTGTCCATCGCCACCCACGCGGTGGTGTCGGTCTCCTGCTCCATCCGCTCCAGCAGATGGTTCAGCTGATCGAGATCCTCCGTCGTGTGGCGCACCGCCGCGTAGCCGGCCACCGGGATCTCCACATGGCGGCGGACCTCCAGCAGGTCGCTCGCCGCGTAGTCGCCGAAGGTCGGGTCCGCCACGGCGCCGTCGGAGATCACGAAGGTGCCCTTGCCGGTGCGCGAGACCGTCAGCCCCATGGTCTGGAGCGCCCGCAGCGCCTCCCGGAGCACGGGTCTGCTCACTTCCAGCCGCCGGCAGAGCTCGGCCTCGGAGGGGAGCTTGTCCCCGACCGCGTACTCGCCCCGCTCGATGGCACTGCGCAGATAGTTCAGGACCGCTTCCATCGCGCTGATCCGACGGGGCATCTCGCCAGCTGTCTGGCTGTCTGACAGGTTCACCCCGGAATCGTTGATTCCAGTCGGGGGAGCTGTCAAGGGGTGCGACGCAGATCATCCCCGGATCCGGGCCCGGATCCGGGGATTCCCGCGCTTCCCCTCCCGCTTTCGTGTCGCTCCGTGCCGCATCCGCTACTGCGGGTGCGGCCATTCCTCGTCGCGCCGTCCGTCGCCGCGGAAGTCCAGCATGTAGAAGACCTTGTCGTAGCGGCGTCCGCCCATCGCCACGAATTCGGGCAGCCGGCCGTACTCACGGAAGCCGAGCGACCGGTAGAGGGTCAGTGCCCTGGTGTTGTCGGCCCGCGCGTCCAGGGTGAGGACCTCGATCCCCGCAGCCCGCGCATCCTCGACCAAGGCGCTGGTCAGCGACCGGCCGAGGCCCTGGCCATGAGCCTCGGAGGCCACCGCGATCTTCTCCAGATCCGCATGCTGCCGATTGGTCGGACGGGCATAGCGCAGCCAGTACCCCAGCCCGACCAGCCGCGGGCCCGCATACGCCGCCCGTAGCGCCCCGTCGCCGGTGTGGGCGGCGCGTACGACACGGTCGACCAGCTCCGCCACCTCACCCCGTCCGGGCGGGTCGACCCAACCGAGCGGGGCGCCGCCGCTGACCAGGTCCGCCAGGATCCGGTGCGCCGCCTCGGGGAAGTCCGCCGCCCGGTCTGCGTCGGCGGCCAGCTGGCGGCCGTCCAGGATCTCGGGCTGGGACTCGGGGTCCGTTCCGTTGGTTGTCGTTGGTTTCATGATCGGCAGCCTAGGGGGCGGCCGGCGCCCGCTGCCACGAGCGGCGGAGGGAGCAACTCCGGCCGCGGTCAAGGGGTGTGGAGGCCCCGGGGGGCCCGAGCCGGCCGCGCGAGCGCCGGCTGTGCGGCGACGGCGGGACGGCGCGCGCCGGACCGGGGCGGTCAGTGGGTGCCGGTCCAGCGGTAGCGGTGTTCGGGGCGCCCGGTGTCGCCGTATTTCAGGGTGAGGATGATGTGGCCGCTGCGTTCGAGGTGCTTCAGATAGCGCTGGGCCGTGGAGCGGCTGACGCCGGCGCGTTCGGCGACCTCGTGGGCGGACAGCGGGTGTCCGGACGCGCCCAGTACCCGGCGGATCAGGTCGACGGTCGCGGCCGAGTGGCCCTTGGGGAGCTCGGTGTGCGGGGAGTCGGTGGTCCGGAAGGCGCCGAAGATCCGGTCCACCTGTTCCTGGCCGGCCTCGCCGCGGCCACCTATCCCCGCGACGGTCCGGCGGAGTGCCGCATAGCCGTCGAGCTTGGTGCGCAGACCGGAGTAGCCGAACGGCTTGACGAGATATTGCAGCGCCCCGGAGCGCATCGCGTCCTGGACCGTACCGACGTCCCGGGCCGCCGTCACCATGATCACGTCGGTGCGGTGGCCGAGCTGCCGCAGCCGCCGGACCAGGCTCAGGCCCGTCTCGTCGGGCAGATAGTGGTCGAGCAGCACCAGATCGACATGGGTGCGCTCCAGCGTGGCCAGTGCCTGGGCGGCGGTGTGCGCGCGGCCGGTGACCCGGAAGCCGGACACCTGGGACACATACGCGGCGTTGATCTCGGCGACGTGGAAGTCATCGTCCACGACCAGGACATCGATCATCGTGAGGCTCCGCTCCCCAAGGGTCTTCGCTTCCGTGGCTCCATGCGTTCCGGGCGTTCCGGGCGTTCCGGACTCCGGGGCGCGCCCCGCGCCGAGACGTCCTCCGGGGTGAGGGCCTCGGGCAGGACGACGGTGAAGACCGCGCCGCCGCCCGCGCGGGCGGTCACCCTGGCCATCCCGCCATAGCGTTCGGCGAGCCGGCGCACCAGCGCCAGGCCGATGCCCCGGCCCCGGTGGAAGGTCACCGGGCCCGCCGTCGCGCGCTCCCCGGCGACGGACCGCGCGGCCTTGGTGGACCAGCCCTCGGCGAAGATCCGCTCCCGTAGCTCCGGCGGCACCCCCGGCCCGGTGTCCGAGACCCGCAGTACGGCGGTGCTGCGCTCGGCCCGCAGCTCCACCTCGACGAACGGCTCGGCGCAGCGGCGCTCGGCGGCGGCGTCCAGCGCGTTGTCGAGGAGATTGCCCAGCACCGTCACCAGGTCGCGCGGGTCGACCACCGTGTCGGGCAGCAGCGTCGACGGCGACACCCGCAGGGACACCCCGCGTTCGGCCGCGATCGCCGCCTTGCCGACGAGCAGCGCGGACAGCAGCGGATCGGCCACCCGCTCCGCGATCTGCTCCGCGGACGCCCGCTGCGTACTGGCCACTTCGGTGACGAACTCCACCGCCTTCTCGTACCGGCCGAGCTCCAGCAGCCCGCGCACGGTGTGCAACTGATTGGCGTGCTCGTGGTCCTGGGCCCGCAGGGCGTCCAACAGCCCCTGCGTGCTGTCCAGTTCACGTCCCAGCAACTCCAGCTCGGTACGGTCCCGCAGCGTCACCACCGCCCCGCCGTCCTGGGTCGGCATACGGTTGGCGACCAGCACCCGGCCGCCGCTGACGGCCAGCAGATCCGGGCCGGCCACCCGCCCGGCCAGCACCTCCGTCGTACGGCCCGGCGGCAGCACCTCCTCCAGCGCCCGGCCGGCGGCCCGGCAGTCCAGCCCCAGCAGCCGTCCGGCCTCGTCATTGACCAGCCGGATCCGGCCGCGCCGGTCGACGGCGACCACGCCCTCGCGGATGCCGTGCAGCATCGCCTCCCGCTCTTCGAGCAGTGCGGAGATATCGGCGAACGCCACCCCGTGTGTACGGCGGCGCAGCCGGCGGGAGAGCACGATCGCGGCCAGCACCCCGACGGCCAGCGCGGCGCCCGCGTACCGCAGCAGCCCGGGGATGGTGCCGAGCAGCCGCTCCCGGACGCTGTCGTAGGCGATCCCGACCGACACCGCGCCGATGATCCGGCCGCGGCCGTCGCGCAGCGGCACCTTGGCGCGGGCGGAACGCCCCAGCGTGCCGGTGTCGATCTGCCGCACCTGCCGTCCGGCGAGGGTCCGGCTCGGGTCGGTGGAGACATGCCGGCCGATCTCCCCGGGGTGGGTGTGCGACCAGCGCACTCCGCGGGTGTCCATCACCACGATGTACAGCGCGCCGGTCGCGGTACGGATCCGCTCCGCGTCGGCCTGCACCGGACCGTGGGCGTCCGGCGCGGTGGTGACCAGCTCCCGGGCGAGGTTCGGGTCGGCGGCGGTGGTCTGGGCGATGGACAGTGCCCGGCGCATCGCCTGGTCGTCCAGCTCGGCGCCGAGCGGGGCGAGGAAGAGACTGGTGGCGAGCACCATGACCCCGGTGGTCAGGGCCACTTGCGCGGTCAGTACCTGCGCAAAGACCCGTCGGGGCCAGCGGATCCGCATGGAGTCTCCCTTGTCTCCGGCCCTCCGCACCCTTGCGGAACCGAATCTTCCTTTTTCTTGTGGGGTGCCGGCACCGTAAGCCGTGCGTGAGCACCTGTGTACCCCCTGGTAGCCCCTTAGTGGTTCTAGCGTGAGCAAAATGAGCACAACAGGGTTTGCGCGCAGAAAGGCGGCTTGCGCCCACAAGGCTGCCGCTGCGGCCCCTATCGCTCCTAGCCTCGCGGGCCATGAGCAGCCACACGAGCCCCGCGATCGAACTGCGGGGTACGAGCAAGGCATTCCGGACGCCCTCGGGGGCGCTGCACACCGCCGTCCGGGACCTGGATCTGGTCGTCGAGCGCGGTGAGTTCGTCGCGGTCGTCGGGCCCACCGGATGCGGTAAGTCCACCACGCTGACGCTGGTCAGCGGCCTGGAGGAGCCCACGGAAGGCGAGGTGCTGGTCGGCGGTGAGCCGGTCCGCGGCATCGGGGACAAGATCGGGTTCGTCTTCCAGCAGGACGCGGTCTTCCCCTGGCGCACCGTGCTGTCGAACGTGATGGCCGGTCCCCGCTTCCGCGGCGTGCCGAAGGCCGAGGCCCGGCAGCGGGCGCGGGACTGGCTGGCCCGGGTCGGGCTGGCCGCCTTCGAGGACCGCTATCCGCACCAGCTCTCCGGCGGGCAGCGCAAACGGGTCGCTCTCGCCGCGACCTTCGTCAACGACCCCGAACTCCTGCTCATGGACGAGCCGTTCTCCGCGCTCGACGTCCAGACCCGGGCGCTGATGTCGGACGAACTCCTGGAGCTGTGGTCAGGTACCGGCGCCTCCGTCGTCTTCGTCACCCACGACCTGGAGGAGTCCATCGCCCTCGCCGACAAGGTCGTGGTGATGACCGCCGGTCCGGCGACCGTGAAGGAGGTCTTCGAGATCGCTCTGCCGCGCCCCCGGAAGGTCGAATCGGTCCGGCTGGAGCCGCGCTTCCTGGAGATCTACCGGGAGATCTGGTCCTCGCTCGGCGAAGAGGTCCGGATCACTCGCGAGAGGGGTGCCGCAGATGTCGCCTGAGACCGTTTTCCCGGTCAAGTCCCCGGCGGGCTCTGGCCGTTCGGAGCGCTCCCGGACCAGGGAACGGGCCGCGCGCCGGCACAGATTCCTGGTCCACGGCACCCGGGTGCTGCTGCTCGTCGGGCTGCTCGGGCTGTGGGAGTGGCTGTCCCGGGCCGCCGTGATCGATGCGTTCAACTTCTCGATGCCCTCGAAGATCTGGGGCCAGATGAGCCAGTGGGCGCTGCACGGCACCCCGCAGGGCTCGCTGTGGGAGCAGATCTGGTACACGCTCTACGAGGCGCTGCTCGGCTGGGTGATCGGTGTCATCGGCGGTGTGGTGCTGGGGATCGCGCTCGGCCGTATCCGCTTCCTCGCCGATGTGCTCGGCCCGTACATCAAGGTGCTCAATGCCCTCCCGCGGATCGTCCTCGCCCCCATCTTCCTCATCTGGTTCGGCCTCGGACCGGCCTCCAAGGTCGCCTCCGCCGTCGTCCTCGTCTTCTTCCCGGTCTTCTTCAACGCCTTCCAGGGCGCACGGGAGGTCGACCGCGACCTGGTCGCCAACTCCCGGATCCTCGGCGCGAGCAACCGCCAGGTCACCCTGCAAGTGGTGATCCCCTCCGCCACCTCGTGGATCTTCACCAGCCTGCATGTCAGCTTCGGCTTCGCGCTGATCGGCGCGATCGTCGGCGAGTACATCGGCGCGACCAAGGGCCTCGGCCTGCTGGTCGCGGCGTCCCAGGGCACCTTCAACGCGGCCGGAGTGTACGCCGCCATGGTGATCCTCGCGGTGGTCGCGCTGCTCGCCGAAGGGCTGCTGGCCTTCCTCGAACGGCGGCTCTTCCGCTGGAAGCCGGCCGATGCCGCGGGCGGCCGCTGAGCCGATCCCGTGGGCGGCCGCTGAGCCGATCCCACCGACCCGTTCCCACCTCACAAGGACGTGACTCATGCGCACCGCACGGAAGTTCCCCGCCGCTCTGGCCGCCGCCGGCCTCGCCCTGACCACCCTCACCGCCTGCGGTGGCGGCGCGTCCGGGGCAGGAGCCTCGGACGACGCGAACGGCAAGATCAAGATCATGGTGGGCGGCCTCGACAAGGTCATCTATCTGCCCGCGAGACTCACCCAGCAACTCGGCTATTTCGAGGACGAAGGCGTCCACGTCACCCTGCTCACCGAACCGGCCGGGGTGCAGGCCACCACCTCGCTGGTCTCCGGTGACGTGCAGGGCGTCGTCGGCTTCTACGACCACACCCTCGATCTCCAGGTCAAGGGCAAGCAGGTCGAGTCGGTGGTGCAGCTCGCGCACGCCCCCGGCGAGGTCGAGGTCGTCTCGAACAAGGCGGCCGGCGAGCTCACCTCGCCCAAGGACTTCAAGGGCAAGAAGCTGGGCGTCACCGGCCTCGGCTCCTCCACCGACTTCCTGACCAAATACCTCGCGGTGAAGAACGGTGTGCAGACGCACGAGTTCACCCCGGTCGCGGTCGGCGCCGGCCAGACCTTCCTCTCCGCCCTCCAACAGGGCTCGATCCAGGGCGGGATGACGACGGACCCGACGGTCGCGCAGATCCTGGACAAGAACCTCGGCAAGGTCCTCCTCGACATGCGCACCCCCGAGGGCTCGCAGAAGGCGCTCGGCGGTCCGTACCCGTCGTCCAGCCTCTACATGAACACCGACTGGGTGAACAGCCACAAGGAGACCGTGCACAAGCTGGCCAATGCCTTGGTGAAGACCCTCAAGTGGATGTCCACGCACACCCCCGAGCAGATCGCCGCGAAGATGCCCGCCGACTACGCCCAGGGCGGCAAGAAGCTGTACGCCCGGGCGATCAAGGACACTCTGCCGATGTTCACCGAGGACGGGGTGATGCCGGCCGACGGACCCGCGACCGTCGAGCGGGTGCTGAAGGCCTTCAACCCCAACCTCAAGAACGCCACGGTGGATCTGAAGAAGACCTACACCACCGAGTTCGTCAAGAAGGCGGGCTGACCGGGCCGAACGGGCCGGGCCGGCCCGCGGACGCGCGGCGGCTCAGACAAAGTTGATGTCCGCCCGGCTCAACAGCGGATCCTCCACCAGCTGCCACAGCGGTACGGCGAAGTTGCCGAAGCCGTAGCGGCCGCCGAAATGCAGGCCCAGAACCCGGTGGTCGGTGAGGTCGATGACGGGGGAGCCGCTGTTGCCGCCGAGCGTGGAACAGTCGTGCTTGATGACGTTCCGGCCCGGCACCAGCTCCGTGGCGGTGCCGGGCTGAAGCCGTTTGACGTTGTAGATGTCCATGAAGATCCGGCGCATCGACTCCGGCTCGTTGCGCCGGCCGTCGTACGCCGGATAGCCGACGCAGTACACCGGACGGCCGGGCAGATCGGCGGGCGCGTCCGCGGCCACGGCCAGCGGCGCGGGCAGCGCCCCGCCACCGGCCGGCGGCGCGACCCGCAACAGGGCCAGGTCCACGTCCTCATGGATGCCCAGCACCTCGACGACGTCATAGGCGAGGCCGTCTTCCGCCTCCCCGCCGTACTCCTCGCCCATGTCGAGCCGGGCGCTGATGCCCTGCTGAAAGGTCCAGCCTGCGCCGTCGCCCCGGGCGAACTCCGCCGCCACATGACGGTTCGTCAGCACAACATCGGGGCCGACCAGGAACGCCGTACCCAGCCAGTCCAGGCTCAGATGCCCGGACAGCTCCACCCGGCCCACCCGCGCGAGCGACTCCCGGATCGCCGCCCGATGGCCGTCCAGCACCGCCCAGTCACCCTGCTGCGGTGCGAAGTCATGGTTCTGGACGAGGATGGCGGGGCGGCCTTCGAGCAGCACGATGGCTTCCACACCGAAGGACTCGTCGTCGTCGATCTCGTCCGCCCGCCCCTCGGCGAGCTTCTCCAGACCGCTGACGCCCGCCGACAGCACCCGGGCCCGCTCCTGCTGGGCGAACTGCGCGATCTGCCCGGCGGGCAGCTCCTCGGCGGGCAGTTCCTCCAGGGATTCCGGGATTTCCCAGGTCAGCCCCTCCTTCACCCGCGCGGCGACCTCCCGCAGATCCGAGAAGACCTGCTCCGGACCGGCCGCCACCGGTGATCTGCGCCGACTGTGCATCTCGCCTCCTCAGCCGCGCGGGGCGGCCTGTTGCGCCGTCTCGATCTCGGCATGGAGACCGGGGCTGCTGGTCTGCAGATGGCGCATGATGCTGCGCATCTGGGTGCCGACGTTGACGAAGGCCGTCGTCCTGCCCTGGAACTGCACGTTCTCCACCCGCCGCGTCCCCCGGTGGAGCGCCACCACCTGCCAGTCGTCCGTGAAGACCGGCGACCCCGAGGACCCGCCCCGGGTGTCGGTGAAGTAGCGGACATCGGTCTCGTCCGCCTCGTAGACGAGGTTGTTGCGCAGCGCGACCCGCTTCGGCCGGCCACCCGGGTGCTGGATGATGTTGACGGCCACATAGTCGCCGCCGGTGACCCGCAGCGGTTCCGCCGCCAGCCTCAGCACCGGCCGCGCGGGCTCGGCGGCCAGCCGCAGCACCGCGTAGTCCAGCTCCGCGTCCGCGGCGACGAGTGCGCTGACGGTGGCCTCCGCCGTCTCCACGTCCTCGGTGTCGAAGTCGAACCGGGCGAGGGTGTGCTGAGCCTGGAGGCCCAGATCCTCGGCGTCGGCCAGCGGCCGCCCCGCCCCGGTCCCGGCCCTGGCGTTGACCACATGGTGGTTGGTGACGAGCAGATCCGGCGCGATCAGCCACCCCGTACCGGAGTGCGGGAAACCGTTCGGCTGGAACGGAGCGCCCCCTTGGTACGGCGGCACCTTGAGACGGGCCACCGCGCCGCCCGCCCGCTCACCACCGCGGAGGAAGCCGATCGGCACCGTGTCGTCCCGGTGCACGATCTGTTCCTTGATCTCCGCAGTGGGGGAGGGCAGTCCGGCCAGCACATCCGGCTCACCGCCCGCCTGCCGCGCCACATCGTCCAGGGCCTTCTGGAAGACGGTGAGCGGTGCGGCCTCGGTGGTCTCGGCGACGGCGTTGCGCAGCCAGATCTCCAGCGGCACCGAGCCGTCCACCAGCCGCTCCACCCGGTTCATCTCGTTCAGGTCGGAGTGCGCCTGCCGTCCGGGCGCCGGGTGCAGCGGCAGCGTGCTGCGGTAGCGGGGCATGATGCCGTCGAGCAGCAGCGGCCGGACGGTGGGGTCGGCGAGCCCGGTCTCCACCGCGGCGTCCAGCACCCGGCGGATCTCGTCGGGCGAGAGATAGGCGGTCATCGGTCCTCAGGCCCCGCGGGGCCGCTCCCTTCGTCCTGGGGACGGCCCCCGTGCTCCGGCCCGGAGGCCGGATGGCCCGCCGTACGGGCACCGGTGCCCACACCCATGGCCGCGGCCACCCCGGCGACGATCTCCCCGCTCTTGTCGGGGACGGCCAGCAGCCGCCGGGCGAGCGTGTCGAGGGTGCCGCGGTCCCGGGCCAGCCGCAGGATCCCGGCGATACCGGTCGGCGCGCCGCCGGACGGCTGCCGGGACGGTCCCGCGGCCTCGTCGAGAATCCCCATCACCCGGCCCAGCAGCGCCGGTTGCCGACCGGTCGCGCGGCGCATCGCCGCGCCCAGCGCGGCCAGCGTCTCGTCGTCGGACGGAAGGCCCACCACCTCCAGCGCATGGTCGAGCGCGCCGGGCGCCCGGTCGTAGATCTGCGAGGCGACCGCGCGCACCAGCACCGGCCGGTCGGCGAGCACGGCATCGGGCAACTGCCGCAGCCGCTCGGCGAGTTCCCGGTCCGCCTCCGGGTCGGCGCCGTCCGCGCCCGCCGTCAGCCGGGCGCGGGCCAGCAGCGCGCCCATCGCTTCGAGGTCCTGCCCCAGACCGACCGCGACGTCCTCCGCGATCCGCAGCGCACGGCCCGCGCTCGCCAGGTCGCCGGCCTCCTCCGAGAGCCGGGCGGAGAGCAGCAGCAGCTCCAGCCGGCGTTCCCCGCAGCCCGCGTGCTCTGCCGCGTCGATGGCGTCCGCCGTGGCCCGGCGGGCCTCGTCCGGCCGGCCGAGTCGGTTGAGGGCCTCGGCGAGCAGCGCGTGCAGGGGGCTGCACGGTGTCCAGGGCTGCCGTCTGCCGAGCCGGTCGAAGGCCGCCTGGGCGTAGCCCTGCGCGAGCAGATCCTCCACCTCGCGGGCCGCGATCCGTTCCCAGTCCTCCTGGTCGGCGCCCGCCGCGACCTGATCGGGGGTGCCGCCGCCGAGCCGGGCGGTCAGCAGGCCCGCGGCTCTCGGCCCCATGTCCTGCTGCGCCCCGGCCAGGAACCGTTCGACGCCCGGCAGCCACCGCGCCTCCACCGAGCGGGGGTTCTCGTCGAGCCGCAGCCGGTGGTAGATCTCCTCGGCCCGCGCCTCCAGGCCGTCGCGCGCAGCGTAGTGCTCGACCGCGCGCCGTTCGACCTCGCGCATCACGGCGGTACGGTCGCCGCCCGGCAGCCGCAGCATGATGGCGCGGACATCGCTGCGGTAGCGCACGGCGTCCGGGCGGGCCGGCTCGACCAGGTCCAGACGGCTGAGTTCCGCGAAGAGCGCGCGGGCCGCGTCCGGGGTCGCCACCCGCAGCCCGCACGGTGGGGCGAGCACGTCCTTGATGATCTCCGGGGTGATGAATCGGAGCACCAGCCCGGGGTGGGCGAGCCGGCGGACACCCTCGTCGCTGATGTGGCTGAGGATGCGGTCGTAGAGAAGCCCCTGGACCAGCAGTTGGTCGACCCGGCGGAAGACCTGATGACGGCGTTCGGGCAGGCTGCGGATCAGCTCGCAGGTCCGCTCGGCCCCGGCGCCCGCGAGGGTGGCGGCGCGGGCGGCCAGCTTCAGACTGAGCGGATGGCCGCCCACCCGGTCCGCCAGCGCCCGCGCCACCTCCGGGTCCTTGACCCCGCAGGACGTCAGCAGGCCGACGGCCGCCTCCGGATCGAGTTCCCCGAGTTCGACGTCGAGCGAGGCGACGGGCTTCGCCGGATGCTCGACCGGCGCCCGCCCGGAGACGATGAGCCGCATCCGCGGATAGACGCTCTGGAACGAGAGATAGATCGCCACCATCCGGCCCACCACCGGCGATCCGCGGTACTGCGCCTCCTCGAACGAGTCGATGACCAGCGCGAACGGCGGGTCTTCCGGATGCTCCCCGTCCTTCCGCTCCGCCACCGCCCGCTTCAGCACCTCGGCGAGCCGGCGGATCAGATCGGTCTCCCGTCCGGCGGCCAGCGACTGGAACTCCTGCGAGGAGCGGCGCCCCAGCACGGCCCGGGTGGTGGCGAGTTCATGCAGCTGGCTCACCCGCTCCTGCCCCTCCCGCTGGCTGCGGGTGGCCTCCTGGCACTCGTGCGCCAGCGCGTCCAGCTCGGCGCGGTGGGCCGGGAACTGGATGCCGAGCTGCCGGGCCACCTCGGCGATCAGTGTGAGCGGTTCCTGGATGGAGAGGGTGGGCCGCTCGAAGTCGATATAGGCGAACGGCAAGCAGCCGGCCGGGTCGTGGAGGGTGTCGAGCACGAACTTGGCGAGGAGGGTGGTCTTGCCCATCCCGCCGGGGCCGTGCACGACCAGCGGAGGGACCGGGCCCGGGTGCTGCGGAGCACCGTCCGGCCGTGCGCCGGCCGCCGCGGTCCCGCCGGGCGGGACGACATAGTCCCGCAGCTCCGCGAGTTCGCGGGTACGCCCCTGGAACGGCGACCGTACGAGGCGCTTCAGGGGATCGAGCAGTCTGGCCCGCTCCAGGGTCAGCTGGAGCTCCGCGAGATCCGGCAGCCCGGTCGTGCCCGGGACCCGGGAGAGCCACAGCACCGCCTGGAGGGCATCGGCCAGCTCGTCGGTGGTCAGCCGGTCCGTCTCCGGCGGGTGGCCGGAGAGATAGGCCAGCGCGAAGCGTTCCGGACCGGGTTCGCCGGGGAGCTGGTCGAGATGGCACGCCAGGACGTGCCGGGCGGCCGCGGGCCCGGCCAGCCCCCGGAGAGTCCGGTCCCTGACATCGGACTTGAGGGACCACCCGGCCTGGTCCTGCATCCCCAGGGTCGTACAGTCGTCGACCAGCTCCAGGACCGCGCCGCCGGTGGCGGCCTCCTCGCCGGGCAGCCGCAGCTGCTGGGGATCGAAACGGCTCAGCAGACAGACCGCTTCCCGGTAGGCGCGCCGGGCATCGGACACCTCCTGGGGCCGCTCCTCGCCCGGGTGCAGCTCCGCGCGCAACCGGGCGACGAACAACTCCCGTGCCGCGGCAGGGTCCAGCGGGCGACCGTCAGAGGGACTGGTAGACACGGATCGCCCCCTCCGCTGCCGTGCAGAGCTTGCGCATATAGCTCTCGCGGTCCGCCCCGTTCGCCCCGGTGGCCTGGAGCACCTCGTGCACGGCCGCGTCCACGAGCGTGGCGATGGCGGACTCCCGGAGCTGACCCGTACCGAGCAGCTCCGGTGGCGACTCATGGAAGGCCTGGTCGAAGAAGGTGCGCAGATCGTCGGGTTCGGCGATCCGCGCAGTGTCCCAGGCCAGATTTCCCCGCAGGTCGTAGGGGAGTTGACGCATCGAGCGCCCGTATCCGAGGAGCACCAGCCGGGGTGCCTGGTCGCCGCGGACCGCGGCGTGTTCGTAGATGGCCATGCCGAGCTGTCCGATGAAGTCCCACACATCGGAGCTGGGATCGAGCTTGTCGCATTCGTCGAGGACCAGCCAGAGCCGCTCCTCGACGGCGGTGGCCCGGCCGGCCACCCAGTGCGCGGCCTCATCGACCGACGGCAGCGGGTCGTTGAGTTCGGTGGGATTCAGCGGTGCGGCGCCCTCCTGCGGATCGGCGACGAAATCGGCCAGCCGCCGTACGACCTTGGCGGCGGTGGCGGTGTGCGACAGCGTGACCCGCACCGGACGGAATCCGGCGTGCTGGCCGATATGGCGGAGAAAGTTGTAGGTGTACGACCTGCCGCTGCCCGGCTCGCCGTCGACCAGCAGAATGAACTTATGCGGGTCCGCGACGAACCGGCGCAGCGTCTCCCGCAGGTCCTGGCGGTCGATGAAGGCCTCGGCGCCGTTCTTCAGGACGCAGGTACGGAAGTTGTCCCGTGCGGCATGGGCACGGAAGTCCTCCCGCAGCCTGCCCAGGAACTCCTGCGCCTTCACGATGTCCGGAAGCACGGCCAGCCGGTCGATGGTGGTGAGGGCCTCGACGAGCCGCAGCTGCCGCTGGATGTCCGTGCGGGACTGGTGCACGAGGGTGCGGGCGTTGTCCGAGCTGATCTGCGTCAGCCGCAGCCCGCCGATGAATTCCGGCGGGAAGCCGTACTGGGCGAGCTGGGTATGCGGATCGGTGGTGTCGAGGAGATAGTTCCGCGCCCACGTGGTGACCAGGTCCCACTCCGTTTCGGTCAACGGCATACGCACCTACCCGGTACCGTCGAAGATCCGCTGAACCGGTGCCCTGACCTCGTGCTGCGAGAGATATTCGCTGATGCCGTGGTGATTGCCGCTGTCATTCGTGACCAGCAGATCGGTGACCCGTTCCTGCGGGGCGTACTCGGGCCGCAACGTGTGGTCGAGAGCCACCAGATCCCGCAGGTCCGAGGCGTTGTGCCAGGCCGCGACCCCGGCCGGGACCGCCGGCGGCCGGGCCAGATGGTCCTGCACCTCGGTGATCGCCAGCGGCGACCCGACGGTGACCAGCAGCTCCACCTCCCGCCCCAGCTCCATCAGCACCTCGTAGGCGAGGATCGTGCCCAGGCTGTGGCCGACCACCACCAGGGGGCCGCCGTCCACCCCCGCCAGCGTCTCCTTGACCACCTCACGCATGGCCGGCCCCGCCCCGCCGAAGAAATAGGCGTGCACGTCCTTGAAGGCGTGCTTGACCAGTAGCCGGAACACCGCCGTACGGCCGGACCGGCGCAACGGCAGCGCCTCCAGCGGCAGCTCCGCACCGGGCTCCTCGGGCTCGCCGGCCTGTGCCAGCGTGTCCGCGAGATAGGTCATCTTCCGCAGCCAGTCGACCAGCGCGCTCTCATCGGCCCCGGCCCGCCCCTCCAGCGCGATCTCCCCGGCGTCGAGCCGCGCTTCCCCCAGCGTGCGCGCCACGAAGTCCTCCGGCGGCTCCGTCGCGGCCCGGTCCACGGCGGCCGGGGACTCCTCGATCAGTTCCGTACGGCCGTCCAGCGGATCCGGCCGCAAGTCGGGAAGCGGCTCCGGATAGCGCACCGGGGCCCAGTACGCCATCCGCGACGCCTCGGCCATGTCCCGGCCGAACAGCGCCGTGTCCCATTGGGACTTGAGCAGTTCCGCACGGACCTTGTTCCCGTTCCCGTGGACATAGACGACCCTGGGTCGCATCGCTCCGCCTCCCGGCTCAGCCGCGCCGCAGCACGATGTCGTCGTGCGAGGCGAGCCGCTTCCAGCGCTCGGCCGGGGCACGGGTGACGGGCATCAGATCGGCGTCGGACAGCGGCCCCAGGTCCAGCGAGGTCAGCTCGGCGACATCCTTCACCGGCACCTGGTACGTCCGGAACGCGCCCAGCGGCGGCGGCGCGCCCGCCTGCGCCCCGGCCAGCGCCCGCTCGGCGTCCCGGGGCAGATCGGGGCTCTGGTCGAGGACGTACCCCGTCGCCGCCAGCGCGCCGTCCCGGAGGAACGCCGCCACTTTCCAGAAGCGCAGCGGCACTTGAACGCCCCGGTACGGCGGGTCGGAGTCATGCAGTACCGGCCCGGTCAGCACGGCGAGCTTGCGGTCGAAGCCGGCGGCGTGGTCGAGCAGATGGTTCTCCAGCTCCTGCCACAGCTGTTTGGCCTGGTTGAAGACATCCGCCTGCGGGGCCGCATTCGTGTAGTGAAAGGTGTCCTCGTTGGCCTGCTCCGCCTCCGCGGCCGCACCCCACACGGGGTCGAGCCGGCGCACCAGGTGGCCCTTGTCCAGCGAGTTGTCGCGGTAGAGGTCACTGCCCGCCTGGTGAGCCCGGTCCAGCCGTGGATCGAACTGCCAGCTGCTCTCCCGTGGCACATGATCCAGCAGACGCCGACCATCGATACAGACCGCGGTCGCCGCCGCCATCCGCCGGTCCGGCCGCAGCACCACCGTGAAGTGGGTGTACGGCAGCACCACCGTCGCCACCTCGGGGCGGCTGGGCATCGGCAGCGGCACCGGAACCCCGAGGAAGTGCTCGTCATAGCCCGCACGGTCCGCCAGCGGCGGCCGGAAGGCGGTCCCGGCCGCCGCGCCGGCGGCCCGCGGGGAGTCTGATGCGATCATGGAACTAGCGCTTCCCGGTGGTGCGGACCGCCGATCGGTGCCCACCTCGATGCCACTCGAACAGCCGGGCGCAGCGGCGCCGCGCCGGCCGCGGCGGCCGGACGGGGGGAGGCTGACGGGACGCGGCGGACGGGACGCGCTCTGGGGCGCATCCCGTCCGCCGTCGCTAGCTGTGCTGACGCCCTCGGGCGAGCACGCGGCCTCAGTCGGCGGGGTAGATGTCTCCGCTGGCCATACCGCTTTCCTGCTCGCTCTGGGACTTGAGCCTGCGTGCCTTCTCCCGGAGCCGCTTCTGCTCCTCCGGGTCGCCGGCCCGCTCCGCGGCCGCCTGGAGTTCCTGGGCCTTGTCTCGCATCTGCTGGATCCGTGCGCGTGATTCTCCTGATGCGCTCATGATCTGTCCTTGAACGGTGTAGGGAGAGCTGCATTTACCAGCTAATCAGGGTCGAGGGCCCTTGGCACCTCGGTGGTCACGCTCCGTACGGCCGGGTATCCGGGCGTAATTCCCGGAGCGGAACCGGCGCCGCGCAAGCCCTTTCCCGGCGTGCCCGGAACGGAAGCCAGCCTGGCCGGTACGTGACCGCCGACCGCGGCGCGCCCGGGTGTTCCGGCGTGTCTCCACCGGATGGCCTTCCTGAATGGCGAGAGCGGCCGGTAGGGACGTTGGCTGAAGCACAGCACGCTCACAGTCCGCCGAGTGTCAGCGCTTCTGGTGTTTGACGCTCCCCTCGTTCAGTGGAGTCCCTCCATGTCATCCGAACCAGCTCTTTGTGGGGGCGACGCCGAACTGTCCTCGACAGAAACCGGCGAGCACTTTCCGCCCATGACCCCTGAGAAAAACTCGGCCCGCACACTTCTGTGGGAGGCAGTCACCCATCGGCCCTTGGAGGAAGTCGCCGCCCTTGTCGAACGGCTCAAGCGCAGCGGCGACGTTCCCAACCCCGGCGACGAAGCCCTGCGTATGGCGGTCGTTTCCCGGCCGGTGAGCGAGGTCGCCGCGCTCTTCGACATGCTCAGAGCCACCCCGCACACCGCGGAATCGAGCCATGAGGCCCTGCGCGCGGTGGCCGTCGACCGATCCGTGGAGGAGGTCGCCCAGCTGATCGAGCTGTTCGACCGGTCGAAAGACGGCGGCGCCGATGTCCACGGCCTCGTCGAACAGTTCCCGCCCGGCCCCGGTGGCTTCGACGGCTTCGGTGGCCCAGGCGGTCCCGGTGGCCCCGGCGACCCCCTCGAACCGGAGCGCACCGCGTCCATGCACGTCCTCGACCCCGACGTCCGCCCCCTGGGCCGTGACGGGCAGCCGCTGTACGGCGCGCAGAGCGAATCCCCGATGAACCAGCCGCCCAGCCGTCCCCCGTGGGCCCAGCGGTCCGCGAGCCCTGTGCCGCAGGGCGGGCCGCGCTGGGCGCCCGCGGACGAGACGCCCCGCCAGCCGGGCTATGCGATGCCCGGTGTGCTGCGGTCCGTCCTGCGCTGGCCGGCGGCCCTGGCGCTGGCGCTGTGCGGGCTGAGCCATCTGCCCGTGAACTCGACGCATCTCCAGGGCGCCCAGGCGACCGCGGGGCTCTCGATGGCCATCGCCATCGTCTATCTGCTGCTGGCCGGCTGGCTGGCGATGCACGACACCGCCCTGGTCTGGACGGTGAGCGCCGCCGCGGCGATGATCATCATCGCCCTGCACGCCCTGTCCCGCGCCGGGGTCTTCGCCCCACTGGGCAGCGGGCTGGGCGACACCGGCATGTGGCCCGAACTGCTCGCGGTGGGGCTGGCGATCGTCAGCGCCGGGTTCGCGGGCGCGGCACTGCTCTACCGCCCGCGCCGTATGGGCGCGGCCGTCGCGGGCGTGTGACCGCCGGCCGCACACGGCCGCTCAGGGCGCGGGCCGGGACCCTCATATGGTCCCGGCCCGCGCCCTTGTCCGTGTCGCGGCAGCTCACTCCCGGCCCGAGTACCGGTGCAGCACCCAGGCGGGCAGCGCGAACCAGCAGAGCATGAACCAGGCGACGAGTCCGGTGACGATCCAGGGGACGGCGGTGTCGTCCATCGCGATGCGCAGGATCAGCAGCAGTGCGGAGGCGACCGTCGCCAGGAGCAGCACGATCCCGACCAGCGCCAGGCGCGCGGCCCAGAACACCGTCTCCGGCTTCAACCGGTGCCCGGTGACCAGCCGGTGGAAGGTCACCGTCCCGATCAGCGCGCCGGTCGTGGCCGCCCCCAGCAGGACCGTCACCACGTAGATGGTCCGGTCGGTATGGCTGAGGGTGGGGAAGCGCGACGTGAAGGCGACGGTGAGCAGAAACCCGAAGAGGATCTGCACCCCGGTCTGCAGGACCCGCACCTCTTGCAGCAGCTCGTTCCACCGCCGGTCGGCACGCTCCTCCGGCGACTCATGGCGTCCCTCGGACGTCTCCCGCGGGCCCAGTGGAGTCACCCGGACTCCTGCTCCCGCTTGCCGGTACGGAACGCCAGCTCATTGGCCTCGACTTCGATGCGCACCTCGTCCCCGTTCGCCAGGGCGCCGTCGAGCAGCAGCCGCGAGAGCACGTTGTCGACCTCGCGCTGGATGGTGCGCCGCAGTGGCCGGGCCCCGTATTCGGGCTGATGGCCGCGGTGGGTGAGCCAGTCCACGGAGCCGGGGGTGAACTCCACGGCGATGTCCTGGGAGTGCAGCCTGCGGCGGGTCCCGTCGAGCAGCAGCTCGGTGATCTGGCGCAGCTGATCGTCGGTGAGCCGGCGGAAGACGATGATCTCGTCGAGCCGGTTCAGGAACTCCGGGCGGAAGTGCTCGCGCAGGGAACTCAGCGCCCGTTCCCGCGCGCCGTCACCGGCCTCCGCCCCCGAGATGTCCGGACCGAAGCCGAGCACGCCGCGACCGCCGCTGAGCGCATCGGAGCCGAGGTTGCTGGTCATCACGATGACGGTGTTCTTGAAGTCGACCGTGCGGCCCTGGGAGTCGGTCAGATGCCCGTCGTCGAGGACCTGGAGCAGCATGTTGAAGACATCGGGGTGGGCCTTCTCCACCTCGTCGAGCAGCAGCAGCGAATAGGGGTGGTGGCGGACCGCCTCGGTCAGCTGGCCGGCGTCCTCATGGCCGACATATCCCGGGGGCGCGCCCACCAGCCGGCTCACGGTGTGCCGCTCCTGATACTCACTCATGTCCAGCCGCACCATGCGCTCCTCGCTGCCGAACAGCGCCTCGGCGAGCGCCCGGGCCAGTTCGGTCTTGCCCACGCCGGTGGGGCCGAGGAAGAGGAAACTGCCGATCGGGCGGTCCGGGTCGGCGAGTCCGGCCCGCGAGCGCAGGATCGCGTCGGAGACCGCCGTGACCGCGTCGTCCTGCCCGATCACCCGGGTGTGCAGCCGTTCCTCCAGCTTGAGCAGCCGCTCCTTCTCCTCCTGGGTCAGACTGCTCACGGGCACGCCGGTCTGCCGTGACACGATCTCGGCGATGTCCTCCGCGGTGACCTGCACGATGTGGCAGTCGCTCGGCGGCTCGGCCTGACCGGCCTCGATCCGCGCGGTGAGGTCGGCGATCCGGTCCCGCAGCTCGGTGGCCCGTTCGTACTGCTCGGCGGCGACCGCCTGGTCCTTGTCCCTGACCAGCTGCTCCACCTCGCGTTCCAGATCGCGCACATCGGTGGCCTTGGCGCCCGTACGGAGCCGGACCCGGGCGCCGGCCTGGTCGATCAGGTCGATCGCCTTGTCGGGGAGGAAACGGTGGGCGATGTAGCGGTCCGAGAGCTCGACCGCCGCCACCAGCGCCTCCTTCGTGTAGCGCACCTGGTGGTGGGCCTCGTAGCGGTCCTGAAGGCCGCGCAGGATCTCCACCGTGTCGGAGACGCTCGGCTCGGGCACGAGGATGGGCTGGAAGCGACGGGCCAGCGCGGCGTCCTTCTCGATGTGCCGGCGGTACTCCTCCAGCGTGGTGGCGCCGATGACATGCAGCTCCCCGCGCGCCAGGGCGGGCTTGAGCATATTGCTCGCTTCCAGGGAACCGCCGTCCCCGCTGCCGCCGCCGGCCCCGACGACCGTGTGCAGCTCGTCGATGAAGACGATCAGCGAGTCGGGGTGCGCCCGGACCTCCTCGATGATGCCGTTCATCCGCTCCTCGAAGTCACCGCGGTATCGGGTGCCGGCGAGCACCGCCGTCAGGTCCAGGGCGACGACACGACGCCCCGCCAGGGTCTCGGGGACGTCCCCGTCGGCGAGCCGCTGGGCCAGGCCCTCGACGATCGCCGTCTTGCCGACTCCGGCGTCGCCGACCAGCACCGGGTTGTTCTTCCCCCGGCGGGAGAGCACCTCGATGGTCTGCTCGATCTCCTCGCCGCGGCCGATGACCGGGTCGATCCGGCCCGCGCGGGCCAGGTCGGTCAGATCGCGGCTGTATTTGTCGAGCGTCGGGGTGTCGTGCTTCGGTGCGACGCCGTGCTCCGAGCCCGCGTGGGGGGCCCCGTGGCCACCCTGCGGGGCGCCCTGCGGCTCGAAGTGGGCGAGGTTGAGAATGCGCCCCGCCGCCGAGTCCGGATTGGCCGCCAGGGCGTCCAGCACATGCTCCGGGCCGATGTACGAGGCACCGTTGTCCCGTGCCAGCTCATGCGCGCTCAGCAGGGCCCGCTTGACCGCGGGCGTCACGGCGACGCTGGACTGTTTCGGGCCCGAACCGGCGGCGCGGTCGATCTCGGCCGCCAGCGCATCGGGGTCCGCCCCGGCGTGCTGGAGCATGCTGCGGGTCGGTTCGGACGCCAGGGCGGCGCGCAGCAGGTGCTCGGTGCCGAGCTCCGGACTACCGTGCTCGGCGGCGTAGGCGGCTGCGGAGGTCACCAGATCCCGGGCGGGGGCGCTCATCATCCGCGCGATGTCCGCCTGCCGGGGCATGGCCTTGCCCTGCTCACCGCCGGTGGACTGCGCGGAACCGAAGAAGCGCGCGAGGAAGTCACCGAACGGGTCCGGGCCGTAACCCTCCGGACCCATGAATCCATTGCTCATGTGCGTCCGTTCCGCTGTCACGGCGGTACCGCGACATGCTGCCTTGTCGGGTGCCTTGTGCTGTTGCCTCGTGCTTCTCGTCCTGCCGGGTGCCCGGGAGACGCGATGCGACACGTCGTACGCGGCCCCACTGCTTCAGGATCAGGGCCAGCAACTCCATCCGCACCCGGGCGACGCGAGCCGGGCCCGCGCCCGGTGTCATCCGTCCGGCCCGGCGCGCACCACGCCACGGCACGGCGAGCGGCCGCGGCGGCAATGCTCCCCGGGCCCGGCGGCAACGGCGTCACATCTCCTGGTGGAGACGGGTCAGATCGGCGGTCAGTGCGTCGAGCCAGATCACCGAGTCGAGCAGCAGCGCGGCGGAGACCGCGCGGGTCTCCGTGTCGGGGCTGTGGTGCGGGATGGCCGGAGCGACCGCCAACAGGGCGCGGATATCGAGCGGTTGCGGGCCGTCCCGGGGCGTGCTGCCGTCCGTGCAGAGGTGTTGGGCGAGGGACCGGTAGCCGTCCGCCGTCCGGTCGGCCGCCTGCCGCAGCCAGGCACCGACCTCCGGCGAGGTGATCCGGCCGGGGCGGCCGGGCAGCAGCCGCTCACCGCGCCGCGCGTCCTTCCCGGCGACCAGCAGCGCCGGCCAGTCCGGCTGCACCTCGTCCTGCCGCGGCTCGGACTGGTACTGGGCCAGGCTCTCCCGCGCGAGGACGAGAGCCCGGTTGAGGGCGAAGAGTTCGGTGCTGCCGGAGCGTTCAACGACCCGTGTCGTGGTGTGCCCGATGGTGTCGGCGATGGCCGAACACAGCGCTGCCATGCTGCGGCGCACCTCGCCGCTCGCGCCCCGTGGCCAGGCCACCAGCCCGCAGGCCAGCCCGATGAGGCTGCCGACCAGCACATCCACCAGCCGCACCGGCGCCAGCTGCCAGGTGACGGGGGAGACCTGCGCGAACAGCGTGGCGACAACCAGGGTGAAGCCGCCCTGCGCCCAGGCCAGCCCGCGCAACGGCCCCGCGGTGAACGCCACCAGCATGACCACGGGCAGGACGACGGCGTACACCGTGTCCCGGTCGTGCACCAGCGCCAGCATCCCGCCGGCCAGCACCGCGCCGACCAGCGTGCCGGTCAGCGCCTGCCGGACCGCGGACCAGGTCTCCAGGCTGGTGGTACGGGTCAGGGTGAGCGTGGCCAGCAGGACCCAGAAGCCGTGCTGGAGGTCGAGGAGCCCGGCGATGGCCCGCGCCGCGGCCAGCCCGAGCGCGAACCGGCAGGCGTTCTGGAAGATCACCGAGCGGGGCGTGAGGTGCATGGTCAGCCGTTGCCACCACAGCTCGACGGCACCGGCCCGCGCGTAGGCGAAGGTGTGCCCGGCAAGGTTCCGTTCGACGGAACGGTCACCGAGCATCAGCCGGGTGGCCAGGACGAGGACGACGGCACAGTCGGCGGCCTGCACCACCTGCGACCGGCGCCGCAGATAGACCAGCCGGTCATCGGTGCTGAGCCGTTCCAGGGTGTCCACGGCCCGGTGGGCCCGGACCGGGGCCAGCTCCTCCTGGAGGGTCGTGGCGGACGGTCCCTCGCCGGGCCGCAGCCGCCTGGTCCGCTGCCGCAGCGCGCCCGCCGCCTCGCGGGCGGAGACACTGATGCCCTCCAGCAGCGCCACCGTCTCCGGCTGGTACTCCCGCTGCGGCCCGGCCCCGGTGTGCAGGGCGTCCAGCCGTGCCAGCAGGGTGCGGACGGCCTCGGCGGCGTGCGCCATGGCCTTGTGGGCGACGCTGGGGGAGGCGGGCCGGTCGGCGGGCGGCACACCGGAGGGATGCAGCGCCTCCTCGGCCGTGCGCGCCTCGGCGAGCGCCTGTACGGGAGGCGGCCCGCCGTGGTGGTCCGCCAGCCGCGCGGCGGCGTCCGCGGCGTTGGCCAGCAGCCGGCGGAAGGACGGGGTCTCCGGGTCGGGCATCACGAAGCGCTCGCCCAGGGCGAGCAGGACCGCTCCCAGCAGGAAGCCGGACAACCGCTGCCCCAGGGTGTCCGGGGCGTACGGCGGGAAGCACGGCAGGATGTAGAGCAGCTGCATCCCCGGCGCCGCCCCGGCGATCCGCGGGCCGGTGGTGCCCGCGTACGCCACCATGAAGCCGATGACGAGCATGCCGACGACGGCTGCCCAGGTCCGGACGGCGAGCAGGGTGCCCAGCGTGATCAGTACGAGTCCGGCGGGGAGCGCGGTCAGGACGGTCGTGGCACGCTGCCGCCCCGAGCCCGGAATCCGGGCGAGCGCACCGAGCGACACCACGGTGAAGGTGGCGTAGACGGACATCACGTTCAGCCCGAGCCCGTAGCGGCAGACATAGAAGGCGGCACAGGAGGCGACTGTCACCCGGACCGCGTTGCCCACCACCGTGTGGTGCGCCTGCACTCCGTGTCTGCCGTGCTCCAGCAGGTAGCGCACCCTGCGCACCCCGGCGCTGACGGGCCCACTGGCCGAACGCCGCGGCCCGGACCCCGCAGAACCCACCTGCTGCGAACTCACCTCTCCACTATTGGCCAGCGCGTCCCGCTCCGCACCGCGTGACCCCCGCCACCCTCACCCCTCCCGCACCTCTCGCGCCACGGCGCCCGGTACCGCACCGAGCCCACCTCCCCACTGTGTTTCCAACCGGCATACCTCTAGCAGGAATGCCAAGAAGCGGAACGGGAGTTGGCGCTGAGCGGTCGGGCAGCGGACGGGCGCGGACCGTAGGATGCCGCACGTGACGGAGAAGAGGGCGGACGCCGCGGATACCGGCGATGCCGAGCGACCGGCGCTGCCGGCGACCAGTTGGGCGGTACTGGGCCTGCTCTCCTTCGGCGAGGAGCTGTCCGGCTACGACCTGAAGAAATGGTCCGACTGGTCGCTGCGCCTCTTCTACTGGAGCCCCTCCTTCAGCCAGATCTACGGTGAGCTGAAGCGCCTGGAGAAGGTCGGTTACGTCACCTCGCGGATGGTCGCCCAGGAAACCGGCAACCGCGACAAGCGCGTCTACGTGATCACCGACGCCGGAATGGCCGCAGCACGCCACTGGGCCCGCGAGGCACCCGTGGAGCCCCCGGTCCTCAAACACGGCGTGATGCTGCGCATGTGGCTCGGCCACCTCCTGGAGACCGACCGGATGCGCGACGTACTGGGACAACACCGCCAGTACGCGGAAACCATGCGCCAACGCGCCGAGGTGGACGCCGAGGACACCCGTGACGAGGAGCCGTGGACCTACCCCGCCCTCGTCCTGAAGTGGTCGGAACGCTACTACGCCGCCGAACGCGACCTGGCCGACGCGATGCTGGCCGATCTGGAGGAGCGGGAGCGGCGGCGGTTTTAGGCCTGCCCGGCTTCGGGGCGGAGCCGCGACGCCCGGCACGGTGCCACGTCGCGCGGTTCGCCGCCCACCGTGTGCGCGCCGCCGACAGTGCGGCCCGGATCTCTGCCGAACGGCAGATGTGCCCGGCGGCACGGACCACGAATCTGGATTGCACCACCTGATGACTTAATCGGAGGCAATCGTGGTTCCCCGCACTTGGTCACGGAACGTCATGGCAGGCGTCATCCTCGCCGCAGGCATCGGTCTCACCGGATGCGCCAACGTCGAAGAGGCAAAACCCGAGACGAAGACCTTCCCCTTCGACGGCAAGACCCTGAACGTCATGTCACACGACATTTCCACCGACCTCGTGGCCGCGGAGCGCGAGGACGTCAAGGTGACCCGCTGGTTCGACGTGGGCATCGGCGCCGACGAAGAGACCAGCTGGAGCCTGAAGAAGGGGATCCTCGGCCTCCAGGCCGCATGCGGCAAGATCGCCAACTGCGATGTGCGCTTCCGGGTGGAGGTGCCCAAGTCCGTGAAGGTACTGCGCAACGGCCGCGCGACGGATCTCAAGGGTGCGAAGACCAAAGCGGCGGGAGTCATGCGGTCCGCCACTGTCCCGGTCGACACGCCCTAGTGTCGACACGCCCTAGTGGGGTCCGCGTGCGGCGAACTGAGGGCGCGCCATGGCGGCCCACCGTGAGGGCCCTCGGCCACGCCCCCATCTCACCCCGTGAGGACGCGGGCGCGGCAGATGGCCGGGGTGCCCCAGGCGTCGCGCAGGGGGCGGGCCTTGCGTATCCAGAGGGAGAGGCCGAGCTCCTCGGTGTAGCCGATGGCGCCGTGGAGTTGGAGTGCTGTGCGTGCGGCGGCGTACCCGGCCTCGCCTGCCGCGACCTTTGCTGCCGCCACTTCCCGGCCTGCTGACGGGGCGCCGGCCTCCAGTGCCAGGGCCGCCGCATGGACCAGCGGCTGGGCGAATTCCAGCCCGATGAGGGTGTCCGCCAGCCGGTGTTTGACCGCTTGGAACGAGCCGATGGGCGAACCGAATTGGGTGCGCTGCCGGACGTAGGAGACCGTCGCCGCCAGCAGGGCGCGGCCGAGACCGAGGGACTGGGCGGCGGTGAGCAGCCGTGCGACCTCGACGGCGTGTACGGCGGCCGCGGTCACCGCGGGGCTCCGCGCCAGCACCGTGCCATCGAGCGGGCGGGCCAGTCGCCGGGCCGGGTCGAGGGAGGACTGGACCGGGCCGTGGGTGTCCGTACGGGACACCGTGTCGCCCCGTATGAGGAGGACGGCGTCGGCGGCGTCGGCGTCCAGGGCGTACGGTGCCCGGTCAGTGGCGTCGTCGTCCAGGGCGTACGGGGCCGGGTCGGCGGCGTCGGCGTCCCGAACGTACCCGGCCGGGTCGGGGGCTGCCTCCAGGGCGTCCGGGCCCGCCCCGGCGCACAGGCTGAGGACGGCGTCACCCGCGGCGATCCGCGGCAGCCATTCCCCGGCCTGCGCGTCCGCGCCGAGACGTCCCAGGAACGCGGCCGCCGCCACCGTCTCCACCAGCGGTCCCGGGGCGGCGTGCCGCCCCAACTCCTGGAAGGCAAGAGCCAGTTCAACCGGCAGCAGCCCCGACCCGCCGTGCTGCTCCGGAACGGCGAGCCCGAACACCCCCGTCCGCGCGATGCGCGTCCACAGTGCCCGGCCCGGCTGGTGGTCGCCGGCCGCCCAGGCCCGTGCCACGGCCGGGGTGCCGGACGCGCTCAGCATGCCGTCCAGGGCGTGCGCGAACTCCCGCTGCTCGTCGGTCAGGAGGAACCGCATCAACGGCGTCCCTTCGGCAGGCCGAGCAGCCGCTCGGCGATGATGTGGCGCTGGATCTCGTTGGTGCCGGCGTAGATCGGACCGGCGAGTGAGAAGGTGTAGCCCTCGGCCCAACTTCCGTGTGCGGGTGCCTCGTCGGCGTCGTCGGCGAGCATGCCGTACGGGCCGAGCAGGTCCAGGGCGGTCTCGTGCAGGGCGAGGTCCAGCTCGGACCAGAAGACCTTGTTCAGGCTCGACTCGGCGCCGAGGTCGCCCGTCTTCGGCTGGGCGCGATCGGGGGCGGCCCCCTCGTCGGCGGTGAGCCGGGAGGCATGGGCGTAGGTGAAGAGCTGGTAGGCGCGGGCGCCGATCAGGGCGTCGGCCACCCGGTCGCCGAGGGCCGGGGCGGTCCCCTCGGGGGCTTCGTGCCACAGTGCGGCCAGTCGCTCGGCGGCCGCGGTGAAGCGGCCCGGACTGCGCAGCGTCAGACCGCGTTCCTTGCCGGTGGTGCTCATCGCGATCCGCCAGCCCTGGCCCGGCTCGCCGATGACGTCCGCGTCGGGCACGAAGACCTCATCGAGGAAGAGTTCGGCGAAGGCGGGTTTGCCGTCGAGGCGGCCGATGGGGCGTACCGTCACGCCCGGTGCGTCCAGCGGGAACATCAGATAGGTGAGTCCCTGGTGCGGCCGGGCGGTGTCCGGGTCGCTGCGGAACAGCCCGAAGGCGCGGTCGGCGAACGCGGCCCGGGACGACCAGGTCTTCTGTCCGCTCAGCAGCCAGCCGCCGTCGGTCCGTACGGCGGCCGAGCGCAGCGATGCGAGATCCGACCCCGCCTCCGGCTCCGACCAGGCCTGCGCCCAGATGACCTCGCCACGAGCCATGGGGCCCAGCACCCGGGCGCGTTGCTCCTCGGTGCCGTGCTCGAACAGGGTCGGGGCGAGCAGGCTGATGCCGTTCTGGCTGACCCGTCCGGGGGCGCCCGCGCGGTAGTACTCCTCCTCGAAGAGCAGCCACTGCCAGAGCGAGGCGCCCCGGCCGCCGTACTTCTCGGGCCAGGAGACGACCGACCAGCGGTCCGCGGCGAGTTGGTGCTCCCATTCCCGGTGGGCGGCGAACCCTTCCGCGGTTTCCAGGGACGGCAGCGGCGTGGTGGGTACATGGCCGGCGAGCCAGATGCGGGCCTCGGCCCGGAACTCCTCTTCGGCGGCGGTGAATTGGAGGTCCATCAGGCGTCCGCCTCCGGTGGTGGCCAGGGGAGCGGCCCGGCGTGCGGGGGTGTCTTGTCGTGGGCAGCGGGCATCGCCATCGCGCTCCTTCTCTAACAAGTGTTTGGTAGGTTAACGTAGCGCCATGAGCAGCGTCGAGGCCCCACCGCTCGCGAGTGCCCGCCCTGCTCCGCGACCGGATCGCCCGGACCCGGACCGGCCTGGAGACCATCCGCTGGAGGCTCGCGTATGACACCGCCCCCGTACGTGCCCGGCCACCATCTGCTCGACGGCCGGACCGCCGTCATCACCGCGGCCGCCGGAGCCGGTATCGGCGGCGCCACCGCCCGCAGGTTCCTGGAGGAGGGCGCCCGCATCGTCATCGGTGACGCCCATGAGCGCCGGCTGAAGGAGAGCGCCGCGGCGCTGGCCGCGGAGTTCGGCGCGGGGAAAGTGGCCGCCCTGCCCTGCGATGTCACCGACGAAGGCCAGGTCAACGCCCTGCTGGAGCTGGCGGAAGAGCAACATGGGCGGCTCGACATCGTGGTCAACAACGCCGGGCTCGGCGGCACCGCCGACCTCGTCGAGATGACCGATGAGCAGTGGAGCAAGGTGCTCGATGTGACGCTGAACGGCACCTTCCGCTGCACCCGGGCCGCCCTGCGCCGGATGAAGGCCACCGGCAGCGGCGGCGTGATCGTCAACAACGCCTCCGTCGTCGGCTGGCGCGCACAGCGTGGCCAGGCCCACTACGCCGCGGCCAAGGCCGGGGTGATGGCGCTGACCCGGTGTGCCGCCATGGAGGCCGCGGAATTCGGTGTCCGCGTCAACGCGGTCTCGCCCAGCCTCGCCCTGCACCCGCATCTGGTGAAGGTGACCACCCCCGAGCTGCTCGCGGAGCTCACCGAGCGAGAGGCGTTCGGCCGCCATGCCGAACCCTGGGAGGTCGCCAATGTCATCGTCTTCCTGGCCGGCGACTACGCCTCGTACATGACCGGCGAAACGGTGTCCGTCAGCTCGCAGCATGCGTGAGCCACAGTGGGCGGGCCAGGCCCCGGTCCCTGACGAGCCACCGCCGGGTCCCCGGGCCCGGCGCTGCCCGGGCCCGCCGTACGGCCTCCAGGAGTTCGCCGCCCGCGCCCGCCGGCGGCACCGTCTTGCGGAATCCACCGGCACCTCCGCAGAATCTGACCAGGGAGACCACCATGTCCGAGGCCTACATCGTTGACGCGGTCCGCACCCCGGTCGGCAAGAAGGGCGGCGGGCTCTCCGCCGTCCACCCGGCCGATCTGGGCGCCCATGTACTGACGGCGCTGATGGCACGCACCGGCGCCGACCCCGCGGCCGTGGAGGACGTGGTCTTCGGCTGTCTGGACACGGTGGGACCGCAGGCCGGGGACATCGCCCGGACGTGCTGGCTGGCCGCCGGGCTGCCCGAGGAGGTGCCGGGCGTGACGGTGGACCGGCAGTGCGGCTCCTCCCAGCAGGCCGTCCATTTCGCGGCCCAGGGCGTGCTCTCCGGCACCCAGGACCTGGTGGTCGCGGGCGGCGTACAGAACATGTCGCAGATCCCGATCGCCTTCGCCAGCCGCCAGGCCGCCGCCCCGCTGGGACTGACCGACGGCCCGTTCGCCGGCTCGGAGGGCTGGCGGGCCCGCTACGGCGCGGCGCCCGTCAACCAGTTCCACGGCGCCGAACTCATCGCCGCCAAGTGGCAGATCTCCCGCGAGGAGATGGAGGAGTTCGCGCTCCGTTCGCACCGGCGGGCCGTCCGCGCCATCGACGAAGGCCGTTTCGGCCGTGAGGTCGTCGCCTACGGGGACGTCACCACCGACGAGGGGCCCCGGCGCACCACCTCGCTGGAGAAGATGGCCGGGCTGCCGCCGGTCGTCGAGGGCGGCCGGCTGACCGCGGCGGTCTCCTCGCAGGTCTCCGACGGCGCGGCCGCCATGCTGCTGGCCTCCGAGCGGGCGGTGGCCGACCACGGGCTCACCCCGCGCGCCCGTATCCACCATCTGTCGGTGCGTGGCGAGGACCCGATCCGGATGCTGTCCGCACCGATCCCGGCGACGGCGTACGCGCTGAAGAAGGCGGGCATGTCGATCGGCGACATCGATCTGACCGAGATCAATGAGGCGTTCGCGCCCGTGGTGCTGGCCTGGCTGAAGGAGACCGGCGCCGATCCGGAGCGGGTCAATGTCAACGGTGGTGCCATCGCCCTCGGCCATCCGCTCGGCGCGACCGGCGTCCGGCTGATGACGACGCTGCTGCACGAACTGGAGCGCACCGGCGGCCGGTTCGGGCTACAGACCATGTGCGAGGGCGGCGGCCAGGCCAATGTCACGATCATTGAGCGGCTCTGACGGTCCCCGTACGACGACCGCCGCCCCCGTACGACGACCCGCCGCGCCCGTTCGACGACCCGCCCCCCGTACGCGCTGCCCCCGGTGCCGTGGCCCGGCCGGAACCCGCTCCGGCCGGGCCACGGCCGCGGCCCGCTCAGCCCGCCGCGCCCGGCGGCAGCCCGGCCAGGGTCCGGCGCGCCTCGGCCATGATCCGGTCGACGAGCTCCGCGCAGGACGGCAGATCCTCGATCACCCCGGCGACCTGGCCGGACGCCATCACCCCGAGATCGGTGCGTCCCTCGACCATCGACGCCTTGAGCAGCATGGGCGTGTTGGCCGCGAGCAGGACCTGGCTCCAGGAGAGGGCCTTGCCGTGTTTCATCGCCAGGCCGTCGCGGACCATCTGGGCCCAGCTCAGCCCGGACAGCTTCCTGAACGACGCGGCATGGCGCACCGCCCGGAGCAGCGCGGTGCCGCGTCCGGACCGCTCCAGCGTCTCGACCAGCTCGCTGCGCAGCATCCGGTGCGGCAGCCCGTCCACCTTCGTGGTGACGGTGATGTCCTTGGCGGCCGCCGCCAGATAGCGGGCCTGGACGGCCGGCGGCACGGTGCTGTCGGACGTCAGCAGAAAGCGGGTGCCCATCGCGACCCCGGCGGCACCGTAGGCCAGCGCCGCGACCAGACCGCGGCCGTCGAAGAAGCCGCCGGCGGCGATCACCGGGATATCAACGGCGTCCACGACCTGCGGGAGCAGTACGGTCGTGGCGACGTTCCCGGTGTGCCCGCCGCCCTCCCCGCCCTGGACGACGACCGCGTCCGCGCCCCAGGACGCGACCTTCTCGGCATGGCGGCGGGCCCCGACGGACGGGATGACGACGACCCCCGCGTCCTTGAGCCGGGCGATCAGCTCACGGGAGGGGGCCAGGGCGAATGAGGCGACCCGTACGCCCTCCGCCACCACGAGCCGCACCCGCTCCACGGCGTCCCCCGCGTCCGCCCGCAGATTGACCCCGAAGGGCGCGTCCGTACGGGACTTGACCTCGCGGACCGCCGCCCGCAGCTGCTCGACGGTCATGGTGGCCGAGGCGAGGATGCCCAGGGCGCCCGCGTTGGCCGCGGCCGAGACCAGCCGGGGTCCGGCCACCCATCCCATGCCGGTCTGCACCAGGGGATGGCGCACCCCGACGAGCCTGGTCAGCGGCGTCTCGATGCCGGTGGTGGCCGTCATGCCGGCGGCACCTCGCGGTCGCGCAGCCCGTCCGGGTCGAGGACCGTACGGATCAGGCGCAGTTCGGTGGCGGTGGGCTCCCGGGTGTACGGCAGCTCGTCGGGCCGGGCGAGCGGGAACCCGGTGGCCGCCTCGACCTCCTCGGCCGTCACCCCGGGATGGACGGAGGCGAGCCGCATGGCACGGTCCAGGGTCTCGAAGTCGAGGACCGCGAGGTCGGAGACCACGCGCGGAATGCGGTGGTAGCGGGTCGCGGACGGGCCGGCGGCGGCCGCGCTGTCGTAACCGACCCCGCTGATCATGTCGACCTTCTCGACGAAGACCCGCCGGGAATGCTTCGGCACCCAGTAACTCACCGGATTGTTGAGGGTGTTGACGGGCGCGCCGCGTACCCCGAGGAGCTGGCGGGCGGGCTGCTGCCAGTCGCCGATGCAGGAGATGTTCTGGTTGCCGAAGCGGTCGAGCTGGCTCGCGCCCATCATCACGTGGCGTCTGCCGCCGGTGACCATGGTCAGATGCCGGCGGTACGGCAGCCAGCCCTCGGGCGTCCCGTCGAGGCCCACGAGCGTCGCCTCGCCGTCGGTGAGCAGCAGATCGGGCGCGAAGGTGTGCTTGGCGAGCCGGGCACCGATCGACGGGATCAGGCCCATCGGGCTGGCAAGCACCTCGCCGTTGTCGCGCCAGGCGTCGGCGCAGGCGATCACGCAGTACTCGGCGCGGGTCGTCGTGGTGATGGTCCGGCTCACGTCTGCTCCTCGTGCCAGGTCTCGACCGCGGACTGATAGCTCTTCTCGTCCCCGCGCAGGAACCGCTCGGCGAACTCCGGCCAGGGCGTGGTCGCATACAGCTTCTGGAAGGGCTCGTCCCGGCCGTAGTCGGGCACGCAGGAGGTGAAGTGCGCGCCGTAGGGGGCCTCGACGACCCCGGTGACCGTGTGCCGGTTCACCAGCAGGGTCTGCGGGGCCGCGGCGGCGAAGTCGTCCACCAGCCGCTCGCAGGAGAGATACGCGCGGTCCGCGGCCTCGCAGAACAGATCGTCGAAGTACGGGTCGGGGCCGAGGTACTGGCCGTTGCCGAGGCGGTCGGCGCGGTTCAGATGGACCAGTGCGGCGTCCATGCGCAGGGCCGGCACGGCGACCAGGGTTTCGCCGTCCTCGTACGGTGAAGTGATCGTCCGCAGGCCGGGGTTGACGCGCATTACATCCGAACCGAGACCGGCCCGTACGGGCAGGAACGGCAGCCGGTTGGCGGCCGCGTGCAGGCCCCACATGAACATCGCCTCGTCGATCTCCATCAGCTCGAACGCCCCGCGCTGCCGGGCCGCGCGGAAGTGCGGTTCGAGGGGGATCGAGTCCAGCGTCGCGAACGCCGCGACCAGTTTGCGGATCCGGCCCGCGGCGGCGAGCAGGCCGACATCGGGACCGCCGTACGAGATCACGGTGAGATCGGTGATGTCGGAGCGGAGCAGCGCCCGCACCAGCGCCATCGGCTTACGGCGCGACCCCCAGCCGCCGATACCGAGGGTCATCCCGCTGTGCAGCCGGGCGACGACGTCCTCGGGCGTCATGGTCTTGTCGGTCATCGCTCAGCCCTCCGTGTCCGGTGCGCCGTGCGGCGTACCGAAGGTGTCGCGGACGCGGTCGGCGACCCCGCCGAGGTTCGCCTCGAAGGTGAAGCCCTGCTCGAAGCGGTAACTGCGCCGCACGTCGACGGGGTCGATGCCGTTCAGGGCGGCCTTGGCGAGACGGAGGAGACTGCCGTCCTTCTGCGCGATCTCCTGCGCCAAGTCCCGTGCGGCGTCCAGTAGTTGGGCGCGCGGGACGACCTTCCAGACCGACCCGTGCGCATGCAGTTCGGCGGCGGTGGCGGTGCGCGAGGTGTAGTAGAGCGCGCGCATCAGATGCTGGGGGACCAGGCGCGCCAGATGGGTGGCCGCGCCGAGCGCCCCGCGGTCCAGCTCCGGCAGCCCGAAGGTGGCGTCCTCGCTCGCCACGATCGCGTCCGCGTTGCCGACCAGGCCGATGCCGCCACCCAGACAGAAGCCGTGCACCGCCGCGACCACGGGCACCTCGCAGCCGTATACCGCCGAAAAGGCTTCGGCGCAGCCGTGGTTGGCACCGATCAGGATGCCGTGGCCGCCGGCCGCGGTGTCCCGCTGCATCTCCTTGATGTCGACGCCCGCGTTGAAGCCGCGGCCCGTGGCCGTCAGGACGACACAGCGGATGCCGGGGTCGTGGCCGGCCGCGCGCACCGCGTCGGCGAGGTCGTACCAGCCCTGTACGGGAAGGGCGTTGACCGGAGGGAAGTCGACGGTGATGACGGCGACGCCCTTGTCCGGTGTGGAGGTGGAGACACCCATGAGGCGATCAGCTACCTTTCCACCAAGCGTTTGTTAGGTAGCGAAGCTAGCAGCGGATCGCGCGCTGCGGGAGGGGTGCCGAATGAGCCTGACCCTCGATCTGAGTGGACGGGTGGCCGTCGTCACCGGCGGCACCCGGGGCGTCGGCGCAGGCATCGCCCGGGCGTTCCTTCAGGCCGGCGCGGAGGTCGTGGTCTGCGCCCGCCGGCCACCGGACACCCCCGTCACCGCGGCCGGCCGCACCGCGCACTTCCGCCCTCTCGACCTGCGCGACCCGGCCGCCGTACGGGCCTTCTTCCTGCAGGTCGCGGCGGCGCACGGCGGGCTGGACTGCCTGGTCAACAACGCCGGGGGCACGCCGTACCGGCTGCTCGCGCAGACCGCCGCCGAACGGCACACCCGGGTTGTCGAACTGAACCTCCTCGCGCCGCTGACCGCCTCGCTCGCCGCGTACGAGGTGCTGCGTGACCGGCCGGGCGGCGGTTCGGTCATCATGATCGGCAGTGTCAGCGGCACCCGTCCCTCGCCCGGCACCGCCGCCTACGGCGCGGCCAAGGCCGGCCTGGACCACCTGGCCCGCTCCATGGCCGTCGAATGGGCCCCCGGGGTCCGGGTCAACACCCTCGTCCTCGGCATGGTGCGCACCGAACTCGCCGCGCTGCACTACGGAGACGAGGCCGGCATCGCCGCCGTCGGCGCCACCGTCCCGCTCGGCCGGCTCGCCGAACCCGCCGAGATCGGCGACGCCTGCGTCTTCCTCGCCTCCGACCGTGCCGCGTATCTGACCGGCGCCAGCCTGCTCGTCCACGGTGGCGGTGAGCGCCCCGCCTTCCTCGACGCCGCCACCGTCAACCACCCCACCTTGCCCGAAGTCCCCGAGGAGATCCGCCATGACGGAACAGGAGACCTGAGATGACCGGTAACGGAATCTGCACGGGACGCGTCGCCGTCGTCACCGGAGCGGGCCGCGGCCTGGGCCGCGCCCATGCCCTGGCCCTCGCCGCAGAAGGAGCGGAGGTCGTGGTGAACGACCTCGGGGTGGCTCCCGACGGAGCCGGCGCCTCGGCCGGACCGGCCCAGCAGGTCGCCGACGAGATCCGCGCACACGGCGGCCGGGCCGTCGCCCACACCGGCGACATCACCACCACCGACGGCGCCGCCTCGCTCGTCACCACCGCCCTGGACACCTTCGGCCGCCTCGACGCCCTCGTCAACAACGCCGGGTTCCTGCGCGACCGGATGCTCGTCAACCTCGACGAGGACGACTGGGACGCCGTCATCCGGGTCCATCTCAAGGGCCATTACCTGCCGTTGCGGCACGCCGCCGCGCACTGGCGCGCCGAGACCAAGGCCGGCCGGACGCCCGACGCCCGGATCATCAACACCGGTTCGGGCGCCGGGCTCCTCGGCAGCGTCGGCCAGGGCAACTACTCCGCCGCGAAGGCCGGCATCATCGGCCTCACCCTCGTCGCCGCCGCCGAGATGGCCCGCTACGGCGTACAGATCAACGCCATCGCACCGGCCGCCCGTACCCGGATGACCGAGCGGACCTTCGCCACGACGATGGCGGCGCCCGCCGACGGGGAGTTCGACGCGATGGCCCCGGAGAACGTCTCCCCGCTGGTGGTCTGGCTGGCGTCCGCCGGCAGCGCCGGGGTCACCGGCCGGGTCTTCGAGGCCGAGGCGGGCCGGATCACCGTGATGGAGGGCTGGCGCCCCGGCCCCACCGCGGACAAGGGCAGCCGCTGGACCCCAGCCGAGGCGGGCGAGACCGCCCGAAAGCTGCTGGCCGATGCCGAGACCCCGCAGTCGGTGTATGGCGCACGGTGACGACCAGGCTGGTCGCGAACTGCCTCAGGAGCAGGGGCCCGCCGAACCCGCTGCCACGCCCGCCGCCCCTCCGCCCTGCCCTGACCACCCGTCAGGCGGACTCCTCCGCTCCCACGGCCCGCGCCCGCAGTCGTGGCCGGCAGATGGCGAAGAGTCCGAAGGCGCCGAGGAAGGCCAGTACGGACGTGCCGCGCAGGACGGCCTCGATGGCGGGGCCGTCGGCGGCCGCGGTCGTGGGGGAGCCGCTGACGGCCTCCAGCACCGTCGCCGCGATCGTCACGCTCACCGCACCGAACAGCACCAGCGACGTCAGCACCAGGCCCGATGCCGCGCCGGTCCGCTCCGCGGGGACATGCGCCTGGGTCGCCACATTCGTCAGCGCCCAGCCCAGTCCGATGCCCACCCCGCAGATCACGAAGACCACCGCGTACCAGCCCAAGGGCCGCACCCAGGTCAGCGCCAGCAACCCGGCGCCGCTGGTGACCATGCCGCAGGCCATCAGGGTCTCGGCATGCCAGCGCAGCGCCAGGTGCCCGGCCCGGTAACTCGCCGCTCCGACGCCGCAGGAGAGGGCCAGGAAGATCACCCCTGCCTGGGTCGGCGTCAGCCCCCGTGCCTGCTGTAGATAGAGCGCCGAGAGCACCGCGATCAGGCAAGAGACCACATTCGACAGCGAGCCCGCGAGGGTGATCACATCGAACTTCACATTGCGGAACAGCGACAGCTCGATCAGCGGCTCCGGCGCCCGCCGCTCCACTGCCACGAACAGCGCGAGGAGGGCGACCCCCAGCGCGAAGGTGGCCAGTGTGGGTGCGGAGGCCCACCCCCAGCCCGGTCCCTGGTCGACGGCGAGCATCAGACACGCCAGACCGAGGGCAACGGTCGCCGCGCCGGGCAGGTCGAGACGGCGGGTCGCCTGCTCGTCGCGGCTCTCGGGGACGAAGCGCAGCACCAGCAGCGTGGCGGCCAGGCACACCGGCACATTCAGCAGGAACACCGCACGCCAGCTGACGTGTTCGGCGAAGACACCCCCCACGAACGGCCCGAGCGCGGTGCCGATGGAATGAACGCGAGCACCGTACCGACCGCGGGCCCCTGCTGCGCGTCCCGGAAGTAACTGGTCACCACCGCCACGGACACCGGGAAGATCAGCGCCGCACCGGTCCCCTGAAACGGCCTCCTCGACCTTGGTCGCCACACGCACTCCTCTGCGTTCCGCGGAAAGTGCCGAGCGGTCATGCGTCTGCGTCTGCGTCTGCTGCGTCTGCTGCGTCTGCGTTTTCGGCTGGGGCTGCGGCTGCCTGTGCGGCTGCGTCGTGGCTGGTCGCGGAGTTCCCCGCGCCCCTCCGGGAGCACCGCCCGCCGGGCCGTGCAGCGGTTCAGCTCCAAGGATAGAAGTGGGCGTCCGGGGCCGCACGGCGGCGGAGTGGTGGGTCGTCCGGCTCGACGGCGCCTGGTTCCGGCCTCCGGGGTCAGTCCGCTGACGGCGTCAGGCCCGCGGCCTCGGCGGCCTCGGCGAGCAGCTCGATGAGCATGTCGGAGGTGAGCCGGCCGGTGAACGTATTGCGCTGGCTGGGGTGGTAGCTCCCGAGCACCTGGAGTTCCCGCCGCTGTCCGGTGGCGGGCAGGGTCAGCCGCACCCCGTGGCCGAACGCGGGGCGGGGCCGGGGGAGCGGCCACCCCGTTTCGCCGAGTACGGGCAGCAGCGCCTGCCAGCCGACGGCGCCCAGGGCCACCACCGCGCGCAGGCTCGGGCCGAGGAGTTGCAGCTCCGCCGACAGCCATGGCCGGCAGGTACGGCGCTCGGCGGGCGTCGGCCGGTTCTCCGGCGGAGCGCAGTGCACCGGTGCGGTGACCCGTACCCCGTACAGCTCCAGTCCGTCGTCGCGGTCCGTCGCGGTGGGCCGGGAGGCGAGGCCGACCGCGTGGAGCGCGGCGAACAGGAAGTCGCCGGAGGCGTCCCCGGTGAACATCCGGCCGGTGCGATTGCCGCCGTGCGCGGCCGGCGCGAGCCCGACGATGGCCAGCGCCGCGTCCGCCGGCCCGAACCCCGGGACGGGGCGGGCCCAGTACTCCTGGCCCCGGAACGCCGCGCGCGGCTGTGCGGCGGTCTCCTCGCGCCAGGCCACCAGCCGTGGGCAGGCCCGGCAGCGGACCAGCTCCGTGTCCAGCTCGGCGAGCGAGCCGCAGCGCCCCGCGTGATAGGCGGGAAAGCCGCTCTCGTCGGTACCCGGAGGTGATCCCTCCGCCCCGGTGTCCTCCATCCCTCCACGCTAGAGGACCCGAGACCCGCATTCGGTGTCTCTGCGCCACGACTGCCCCGGCGGCACGGCGTCACCGGTCCATGGCGCTTCGGCGGAGGCGCGCTGCCAGAGAACTCCGCCGGATCGTAGAACGTGAAAGGGGAGCCCTCATGACCGGCCGCGGAAAGTGCGCTGTCCCCGGCCCCGTCAGGGCGCGTTACGGAGGTGGGTGGATGGCTGCCATCAGGCACTTGTCGCAACGTGACATTGTACGCTGGCAGTTCGCGGCAACTCGGCGGAGCACGAGAGGGGCAGGATGGGGGAACTCAAGCACCGCAGCCTGATCACCGCTCAGGAGCGGCTCCGTGATCAGGTCGCCCATCAGCTGCGCGCGGCCCTTGTCGCGGGGGAACTCCGCCCGGGATCGGTCTACTCGGCCCCGGGTCTCGCTGCGGACTTCGGGGTCTCCGCCACCCCGGTGCGCGAGGCGATGCTCGATCTGGCCCGGGAGGGGCTGGTCGAACCGGTCCGCAACAAGGGCTTCCGGATCACCGAGGTGAGCGAGCGCGACCTCGACCAGTACACCGAGATCCGGGCACTGATCGAGGTGCCGGTCGTCGGTCTGGTCACCCGCACCGCCGGCCGCGCACAGCTGGAGGCCCTCCGCCCGGCCGCGCTGGAGATCGTTGCGGCGGCCCGTGCGCATGACCTCATCGGCTATCTGGAGGCCGACCGCCGCTTCCATCTCGAACTGCTCGGCCTCGGCGGCAATGAGCGCCTCGTCGAGACCGTCGGTGATCTGCGCAAACGCTCCCGCCTCTACGGCCTCACCCGGCTCGACGAGCGCGATCAGCTGCTGCCCTCCGCCGAGGAGCACGGGGAGCTGCTCGATGTGATGCTGACGGGCGATGCCGCGGCCGCCGAGTCGTGTATGGCCCGCCACCTCGGTCATGTCCGCTCACTGTGGGCCGGGGACGGGGACGGGGACGAGCTGCTGGTGCTGCGGCCTCACCTGCCAGGCGCGCGGCGGGCCTGAGGTCCGGCCGGCTCAGGCGCATCAGCCTCAGACCCCTCAGCCTCAGACCCTCTGCCTCAGGCCCCGCCCGCGAGGAGTCCGGCCATCCACTCCTCTACGCCGTCGGCGCTGCGCGGCAGCGCCGAGGACATCAGCCGTGCCCCGTCCGCCGTGATCACCAGATCGTCCTCGATACGGATGCCCATACCGCGCAGTTCGCGTGGCAGGGTCTCGTCGTCGGGCTGGAGATAGAGCCCCGGTTCGACCGTGAGCACCTGGCCCTCCGTCAGCACACCGTCCAGATATTGCTCTGCGCGGGCCCGGCCGCAGTCGTGCACATCGAGCCCGAGCATATGTCCCGAACTGCACAGCGTGTAACGCCGATACAGACCGTTGTCGGGGGCGAGTGCCTCCGCCGCCGGGACGGGTAGCACACCCCAGTCGGCCAGGCCCTCGGCCAGGACGGTCGTACAGGCCCGGTGGAAGTCGCGGAAGCTCGCCCCCGGTTTGAGGGCGGCGATGCCCGCGTCCTGCGCGGCGAGCACCAGCTCGTAGACCCGGCGCTGGACCGGGGAGAAGCGCCCGGACAGTGGCAGGGTACGGGTGAGGTCGGCGGTGTAGAGCGAGTCGGTCTCCACGCCCGCGTCGAGCAGCAGCAACTGGTCCGGGTCGAGTGGACCGTCGTTGCGGATCCAGTGGAGCACACAGGCGTGGGCGCCGGCGGCGGCGATGGTCTCGTACCCGGTGCCGTTCCCTTCGGCGCGGGCGCGCAGCTGGAAGACCCCCTCGATCCAGCGTTCGCCGCGCGGGTGGCGCAGCGCGGCGGGGAGGGCCCGTACGACATCCTCGAAGCCGGTGACGGTGTGATCGACGGCCTGCTGGAGCTGCCCGACTTCCCAGGCGTCCTTCACCAGCCGCAACTCGCTGAGCGCACAGGCAAGTTCAGGATCACGGGAGGCGTCCCGGTCGGCCGTGTGGCGTATCAGGTCGTCCAGGTGGGCGCAGCGGATGCCGGTGAGCCGGGCGGCTTCGGCGAGATCGGGGCGGCGGCCCACCCAGAACTCGCCGTATTTGCGGTCCCGGTAGAACTCCCCGCCGCGGTCCCGGGGTGAGCGCGGCCGTATGTACAGCACCGCCTCGCCGTCCGGCTCCAGTACCAGCACATGTCCAGGCTGGTCCTCGCCGGTCAGTCCGGTCAGCCAGGCGTAGGCGCTGTGCGGCCGGAAGCGGTGATCGCAGTCGTGGGAGCGCACCGTCAACTCGCCTGCGGGGACAAGCAGTCGCTCGCCGGGGAAGCGGGCGGCGAGCCGGGACCGGCGGCCGGCGAAGAGCGCGAAGCCGGGAACGCGGGAGTCGGCGGGGAGCGGGGTGGCGGCCCACTGGCCGGTCATGAAGTCGGCGAGGGCGTCCGGGACCGGCAAGTCATGGCTCCCGGTGTGGAGTTGGGCGGTACGCGTGGTCATGTCGACGCCTCCGGGAAAGGTGGGTTCTGAAGCCTTGTCAGTGCAATTTCACATTACTATGTTATAGGTCACACCTCGTGGAGTGAAGGCCAACACCCCACCCCCCACACAACCCCCCACCCCCTCTCGGAGGTTCAGGTGTCACATTCGCCCACACCGCGCAGGATCCTGCTGGCCGCGACACTCGTCACGGCCCTCGCCCTGCCGGTCGTCCAGTCGGCCCAGGCCGCGCCCCAAGCGCCGGCCACCCCCGCACAGCGGCTCGGACAGCGGGCCGCCGCGCCCACCCCCAACCCCTTCGACCAGGTCCAACGCCGCGCCAGGACACCGAAGTTCACCCCGCAGCCGGCGCCGGCACCCCGCTCACTCACCGAGCGCGGCCGGATACCGGGCCCGCAGACCAGACCCACCGCCGTACCACCCGGCTCCAGACCCGCCGTCGCCCCCTGCACCCTCGACGGCATCACGGGGCTGAGTCCCGAACAGTTCGCGGACTTCCTCGCCGACCCGGCCGTCACCGCCGACGACTGTCTGCGCAAGCTCGTGTGGACGTGGGACGCCCGGCTCATCCCCGTCATGTCCGACGCCCATGTCCAGGCCGTGGCCCGTCGCATCACCGGGCTGGCCGCCGCCCACGACGGCAAGAACTCCAGCCATCTGTACGAGATGTTCACCTATCTGCACGCGGTGGCCTACCAGGACTTCTCGCACGGCGAGATCGACACCACCGACGGCCCGACCGTCGACGCCATCCGCCGCGCGGTCGACGCCTTCGCCGGCGCGGCCCGTACCTTCGACGTCACCCGGGCCAACGCCGACACCCTGCGCGAGGCCCTGAACGCCGCCAGCGCCCCCGGGCTGCGGCAGCATCAACTCGGCCTGATCCGCAAGGTCCTGGCGACCATGGACCCGTCCCACACCGCCACCCACAAGGACCCCGCGTGGGGGAACGCCGCGCTCGCCGCGCTCTCCGTCAACTACCTGGGCGTCTACCCCGGCAACAAGGACACCGCGTTCCAGGCCGCGGTCACCGCCGACCCCGGCTACCGCGCCGTCTTCAAGGGCTTCGTCGGGTACACCCACCTCAAGGGCACCCCCAACGCCTGGGTCGTCCGCGACGCCCTCAGTGAGTACGGTCGCTTCGGTGAGATCGCCTCGCTCAAGCAGGGCATCATCACCGACCTCGGCGCGCTGCTCCCGACCACCGTGCAGAACTACGGGGAGGGCAGCGAGCCCTGGGCCAAGATCGCCAGTTGGCTCAACTACTTCGAGGCCTGTGCCCCGTACGGGGTGTGCAAGGCGGACATCGAAAAGCGGATCTTCCCGCGCACGTACTCCTACGACAACGGCGCCATCAAGGTCCGCACCGCCCTCGACCGCGCCACCGTCGACCAGCTCTACTATGCGTCCAAGCAGGTCAGGGCGCAGTTCCACCGGGTGGTCGGCACCACCGAACCGCTCGCCGGCGACCCCAACACCACCCTGACCATCGTGCTGTACGCCTCGCGCGCCGACTACGAGATCTACCACCCGCTGCTCACCGGCATGGGCACCAACAACGGCGGCGTCTACATCGAGCGCGGCGCCACCTTCTACACCTACCAGCGCCGCGTCCCCCAGGACTCCAGCCTCACCCTCGAAGAGCTCTTCCGGCACGAGTACGTGCACTACCTCAACGGCCGCTTCGCCGTCCCCGGCTTCTTCGGTGAAGGCCCCTGGTACCAGGGCGACCGCACCACCGCGATGGACGAGGGCAGCGCCGAATTCTTCGACGGCTCGACCCGTGACGACGGGATCGCCGTACGCCGGTCCCTGGTCAAGGGCATCATCGCGGACACGGCGGGCGGCGGACCGCGGATGAGCATCAACCAGCTGCTCCACGCGACCTACGACGGTGACGGCTTCCGCTTCTACAACTACGCCGGGACGTTCTTCGAGTTCCTGTGGCGCGACTACCCGGGGAAGCTCCAGGAGATGTACCGGTATCTGCGCGCCGACGACCCGTCCGCGTTCGACTCCTGGCGCAACCGCATGGGGTCCGACCAGGGGCTCCAGCAGCAGTACGACGCCTTCCTCAACGCCCAGATCGCCATCGTCGACGACCTCTTCGTACCGAAGACGAGCTTCGTCCCCAACGGCTCGCTGAAACTGTCCCGCCCCGCCGACGTCCAGAGCGCCATCACGGCCGCCACCGCCAGCCGTCCCACCTGCAAGGACAGCGGCGACCCGGCGTACGGCCGGTTCATCTGCACCGGCCGGATCACCGCCAACCTCAGCAACTCCGGCAGCCCCGACCAGGTCTTCAAGGACATGGCCGAAACGGTCGACTACTTCATCCTCGACCGCGCCGAGCCCGCGGCGAACAACTTCGCCGATATGAACTGCTCCTTCGGCCCCACCGAGATCTGGTCCTCGGGCAAGGCCGGCACCGCGGACTTCAGCTGTGAGGGGCCGCTGCGGAGGTGATGGACTCGCCGCCTCCGGTGGTCCACGGCCCGTCGTCCGCCCGGCGGGCCGTGTCCGGAGCGGCACCGAGGATGTCGAAGCTGCCGGTGAGACCGACGGCGTCCAGCGTGCGCAGGAAGCGGGGGTCGGTGATCACCAGGGAGAGCCGGCCCGCGGTACGCCTCGCCGTGCAGACCCCGGGCCGGCACCCCGACATCCAGCTCGGCGGTGTGCGGCGAGAGGGTCTGGAGCACATGGAACAGGTGCAGCCGCAGGATCCGGCCCGACTCTCCGGGGACCTCCAACTTGGCCTGCCGCCACAGGTTCTCCCAGGCGCGGCGGTGGGCGGCGCGCAGCTGCCGGAAGTGCGGGGCGAGGGCCACCGCGTCCACGGCCGTGTGCCGCGGGCTCTCGATCGCCGGGTCGCGGGAGGTGTACAGCGCGACCGTTTTGTCGACGACCGCGGGGGAGTCGGGGGCGAGCGGCAGTACCAGGGTGTGGGACGCCCGCAGGGCGGTCAGCTGCGGCCGGGCCACCCCGTTGTGGCCGCCCGGGACCCGGGTCCGTGCGGCCAGCGCGAGACGGATGTCCGAGTCGAGGGTGCGGCAGCTCAGCCACACCGTGTCCGGCTGCTCGGCGCCGGTCTCCCAGCCCGTCAGATGCTGGTCCGCCAGACCGCGGTAGCGCGCGACGCCGGCGTTGCGGACCGCCCCGTCGATCCCGGACTCCACCTCCACCGCGCCCGTCCACCCGTCGCACGCGAAACAGGTGCGCAGCGCGGCCAGATGCGGCTCGCCCATGTGCACCAGGCGGCACTGCTCCACGGTCAGCCGCCGTCCGGCCTCGTCCTCGTAGACCGACCAGCGGGTCAGGGTGCCGTGCCGCAGGTCCAGCGTCTGCCGGTGCTCCGTCAGATACGGGTGGTCGGGGGAGAGCCAGGGGCCGGGGGCCGCTTCGGCGGGGCAGATCCGGTAGCGCAGCGGGAGCCAGTTGGGGAGGTTGACCATGTCCTCGTTCTCGACGGAGCGGCCCGCCACGGTGGACAGGAGCCGGTTGTAGCAGCCGGCGGCGTAGGTGCCCGGATAGTGCACGGGCCCGGCGGGCACCTCGGACGCCGCGCCGCGGGTGGCGAAGTAGCCGTTGCCGAGGGTGCACAGGGTTTCCCGCAGCCGCTCCGTATCCGGGTCGTACCCCTCGTACGACCAGGTCCAGGCGTGGGTCATCCGCCCGCTCCTGCCGTCAGCAGCTCGCCGGGGTCGGCCACGACGACATCGGCGCCGCGGCGGCGCAGGGCGGTGGCGCTGTACGGGCCGGCCGTCCGGTCCACGCCCACCACCAGGCCGAATCCGCCGCGGCGGCCGGCCTCGACCCCGGCCAGCGCGTCCTCCACGACGGCGGTGTCCGCGGGCGGGATCCCGAGCCGCCGGGCCGCTTCCACGAAGAGCGCCGGGTCCGGTTTCCCCGGCAGGTGCAGCCGGTTCGCCTCGTTGCCGTCCACCACTGCCTCGAAGAGCGGGCGTACCCCGGCCGCGGACAGCAGCTCGGTCGCATGGCGTGAGGCCGAGACGGCGGCACACGGCACGCCCTGGCGCCGCAGCTCCTCCAGCAGGCGCACGGTGCCGGGGAAGGGGGCGACGGGGTCGTTCCGCAGACGTGCGCTGAAGAGCTCTTCCTTGCGGGCCGCGACGGCGCCGACGGTGTCCGTGCCCGGTGCGTCGTCCGGGGCGCCGGGCGGCAGGTCAAGGCCCCGGGAGCGCAGGAAGGCGGCCGCGCCGTCCTGCCGGGACCGGCCGTCGACATGGCGCAGATAGTCGTCCACCGGGTCGAAGGGGCGCTGCCCGCCCACGGCCGCGAGGCAGGCGTCGAAGGCGTCTTTCCAGGCCGCGGCGTGTACCGCGGCGGAGTCGGTGATGACCCCGTCGGTGTCGAAGATGACGGCCCGCAGGGAGTGCAGGCACGCTGCCAGGGACGGCGCGCCGGTCATGGTGACGGTTCCGTTCGTCGGTGTCCCTTCCATGGCACCACGGCTGCCGTCCCCGGGCGCGCCGCACGGACCACCGCCCCGGCGGCAGCCCGCCGTGTCACGTCGCCCGCTGCCCCCAGCGGGGATCCTCCGCCGCCCACTCCCGCTCCCACTGGGCGTAGCGGTGGCGGTTCAGCAGGGCGCGGCCGGTGCGCTGGGCGCCGAGGAGCAGCAGGCCGGCCGAGGTGCCGGCCACGGTGCCGACGGCGATGCTCTCGCCGGTCGCCTGCCTGGGGGTGACCGGGTCGCGCACCAGCGCCCCGTGGCGGTCGAGCCAGGCGGTGGTGCGGTCACCGGCCCGCAGGTCCGGCGACACCGTCGTGACGCCCGTCCGGGCGGCGCCGTCGGCGGCCGTCCAGCGCACCGTCGCGTGCACCCGCGCGCCGACGCCACCGGAGACATCCACCCCGATCCGGGCCGGCGGGTTCTCGGTCAGTACGGCCGATACGCTCTGCCGGCCCTGCCGTTCCTGGCCGGTACCGTCGTCCACCGCATGCGCGGCGGCCAGCCCGGCGGCCGGTGCGCCCAGGGCGATCAGCACGGCGGTCACCAGCACCAGCCAGGCTTCCGCGACATCCGAACGCCGCCGGAGCGGGCTGTCCCGCCACGGCCGGAGGAACTCGCTGCGAGCCATCACGCACCCCCTGCGCCTGTGGACCCGACCGTCGCACGCGGCGCGAAGCCGGCAGGAGGGGCCGAACGGCCCTCGCGGGGGGCCGGTCGGGGTCGGCCCGGCGGGGGCGGCGGCCCCGTTCGGCCCTGGTGTGCGCACCGTGCCCGGGACGACGATGAGAAGCACCGCCGCACCGCACGAGGAGAGCGTGGAGGACGCCATGGGCGACGTACGCGAGTTCTCACCGCAGCGGCCGATCCGGGTCTTCCTGCTCGACGACCATGAAGTGGTGCGCCGTGGTGTGCGGGACCTGCTCGACGCGGAACCCGATATCGAGGTGGTCGGCGACGCCGGCACCGCCGAGCGGGCGCTGGCCCGCGGTCCGGCGCTCGGCCCGGATGTCGCCGTGCTCGATGTGCGGCTGCCGGACGGTGACGGGATCAGCGTCTGCCGGGAGTTGCGGTCGCGGCTGCCCGGACTCGGGTGTCTGATGCTGACTTCGTTCGACGACGACGAGGCGCTGCTGGACGCGATCATGGCGGGCGCGGCGGGCTACGTCCTCAAGGAGATCAAGGGTTCGGATCTGGTCGCCGCTGTCCGGACGGTCGCCGCCGGACGCTCGATGCTGGACCCGGCGACCACCGCGCGGCTGATGCACAGCCTGCGCGGCGTGGACACCGGCGAGGCGCCCGCGGCGGACGCGCTGTCCGGGCTGTCGCCGCGGGAGCGGGAGATCCTCGGGCTGATCGGAGCAGGGCTGACGAACCGTCAGATCGGGCAGCGGCTCTACCTCTCCGAGAAGACGGTCAAGAACCACATCTCGCGGCTGCTGGCCAAGCTCGGTGTGGAACGCCGTATCCAGGCGGCCGTCCTCGCCGCCCAGGGACCGCCGCCGGCCGCCGGGGACTCGGGACCGTACCGGCTCTGACCCCGGGAACGGCTCAGGCCGACGGGAGCGGCGCCTGCCACAGCAGGAGGGTGCCACCCTGCGACGGTGCCGCCAGCGTCAGCTCGCCGCCCACGCTCTCCGCCCGCTTGGCGAGGTTGCTCAGCCCGCTGCGCCGGCCGTCACGCGGCAGGCCCACCCCGTTGTCCGTGACGCTCAGGCTCAGCGCACCGCCGCCGACGGCCAGCGAGACCTCGACCGTGGTGGCGTGCGCATGCCGCGCGGCATTGCTCAGCGCCTCGCCCAGCACCGCCACCACATGCTCCGCGAGCTCGGCCGGCACATCGGTGTCGATGAGGCCCTGCATCCGGAGCGACGGGGTGAACCCCAGGGCGCGGGCAGCCTGTTCGACCACCGTGACGGTGCGGGCCCGCAGCCCGTGGCCGGCCCGGCCCGGCGTATGGGCGCGCAGCCCGAAGATGGTGGACCTGATGATTTTGATCGTCTCGTCCAGATCGTCCACCGCGCGCAGCAGCCGCTCGCTCGCCTCCGGATGGTCCACGAAACGGACCGCGCTCTGGAGCGTCATGCCCGTCGCGAACAGCCGCTGGATCGCCAGATCGTGCAGATCACGGGCGATCCGGTCGCGGTCCTGAAGGAGGGTGAGCTGCTCGGCGGACCGGCGCTGGTCGGCCAGTTCCATGGCGAGGGCCGCCTGCCCCGCGAAGGTCAGCAGCGGGCCGGTCTCCAGCTCGGTGAACGGGGGCCGCTCCAGCACTCGCGATACCAGCAGCACGCCACGCGGCCGGCCACCGGTGATCATCGGCACGGCGACCGCGGGGCCCAGCCCCATCCAGCGCGGCGGCCCCGCGGTGATCCGCGGATCCTGCTCGACATGGGTGCTGATCATCGGCTCCCGAAGGTCGAGTGCCGCTCCCATGAACGACCCCTGCCGGGGGAGGACCAGTCCGCGGTGCGCCTCGGCGTCGACCCCGGAGGCCAGGGCGACATGCAGCGCCCTGCCGTCCTGTTCGGGGAACGCGATCACACCGAGATCCGCGGTGAGAATCTCCCGGGCCTTGTCCACGATCAGCCCCAGGGCCGCCATCTCGTCCGTCCCCGGCAGCAGCAGCCTGGCGACGATCTCACCGTTGGCCTGCTGCCACCGCTGCCGGTAGCGGGCCTCCTCGTACAGCCGCGCGTTCTCGATGGCGACCCCCGCCGCCACCGCCAGCGTCGAGAGCACCGTCTCGTCCTCGGCGTCGAACCCGCCGCCGCCCCGCTTCTCGGTCAGATAGAGATTCCCGAACACCTCGTCGCCGACCCGGATGGGCACCCCGAGGAAGGAGTGCATGGGCGGGTGGTGCGGCGGAAAGCCGTACGACGACGGGTGCTCGGACAGCTCCGGGAGCCGCAGCGGGCGGGGATGACGGATCAGCTCACCCAGGATGCCGTGTCCCGCGGGCAGCCGGCCGATCGCCTGCTGCTCGGCGTCGGTGACCCCGACCGGCAGGAACTGGGTGAGCCGGGTGCCCTCCGACACCACGCCCAGCGCCCCGTACTCGGCGTCCACGACCACCACCGCCGCTTCCACGATGCGGCGCAGCACCTGCGGCAGCTCCAGCCCCCGGCCCACCGACAGCACGGCTTCCAGCAGCAGATTCGCCGGGTCACCGGGACCCTGCCGCAGGGCGTCGAGGCGCTGTTGCAGCTCGTCCGGCAGCGCATCGAGCCGGCGCCGGGCGGTGTCGCGCCGGCCGCTTCCGTGGTCGCCCACCATGGCCTCCGCTGGATGGCCCCGCACGCGGGCGGGGGCCGTACCTCCACGGTAGCCGCGGTGTCCCCGCGGGGCCTGGCGCGGCGGTGCGGGCCCGCCGCCGCGCCAACTCAGGACCGGGCGGCCCACCGCCCGGTGTCCGTCCGGACCTGCACGCCCCCCGGACCCGGTGCGACGGTGGCAGTAGGGACATGTCCGCGCCGATGCGAGGAAGGACGTGGGGGCGATGGAGCATCCGCTGGTCGTGGGGACCGATGGATCGGATTCCGCCTTCCGGGCGCTCGACTGGGCGGCGGACGAAGCGGCGCGCCACGGCCTTCCGCTGCGGGTCGTCTACGCCTCCCGATGGGAGCGCTTCGAGGGCGAGGTACCGCCGGACGGCGGGGCACGGCCCAGCGAGCAGGTCCTCGCCGAGTCCGTCGTCGCCTCCGCCGTGGACGTCGCCCGCCGCCGGCAGCCGGACGTCCAGGTCTCGGGCGAGGTGCTCGCCACCGACGCGGTCACCGCCCTGCTGAACGAGGGGCTCCATGCCACGGCGCTGATCCTGGGGTCCCGGGGGCGCGGCGAGATCGCCGGGCTGCTGATGGGCTCGGTCAGCCTGGCGGTGTCGGCCCGCGCCCGGTGCCCGGTCATCGTGGTGCGCGGTGACGTGGCCGGACTGGCGGGCACCCACGGCCGCATCCTCCTCGGCGTCGCCGACCCGGCCGGGGAGACGGCGGCCGTCCGCTTCGCCTTCCACGAGGCAGCGGCCCGCCAGTGCACGCTGGAGGCGGTATGCGCCTGGCCCCTCCCGGTACGCGACGCCACCGAGGCCCCGCTGCTCGCCGCGGACGCCCGGCGCTACCACGAGAAGCAGGCCTCCGCGCTGCTGGACGAGGCGCTGGACGAGGTGGCCAGGGCGAATCCGGCGGTGCGGGTGCGGCGGGTCACGGTCGAGGGGCCGGCCCACAAGGTCCTGGTGCACCGCACGGCCGCCGCGGATCTGCTGGTGACCGGCGCACAGCACCGCCAGGGCCACTTCGGCCTCCAGCTCGGGCGGGTGGCGCACACCGCGCTGTGCCACGCCACCTGCCCCGTGGCCGTGGTGCCGCAGCAGGTCTGAAACGGGGCCGCGGCCGCGCCGTCACTGCTCCAGCCCGGCCGCGTGATCGGGAACGTAGGTCTGAAGGTCCCGGGGCGGGCGCTGATAGCCGGTGGCGGACGGCCGCGGCGGGAGTTCCAGCGAGGGCGGGGCGATGTCGCGATAGGGGACCGTCGACAGCAGATGGGCGATCATGTTCAGCCGGGCCCGGCGTTTGTCATCGCTCTCGACGACGAACCACGGTGACTCCGCGATATCCGTGTGGACGAACATGTCGTCCTTCGCCCGCGAGTACTCCTCCCAGCGGGTCAGCGACTCAAGGTCCATGGGGGAGAGCTTCCAGCGCCGCGTCGGGTCCTTCATCCGGCGCCGGAACCGCTGCTCCTGCACCTCGTCACTCACCGAGAACCAGTATTTGCGCAGCAGGATCCCGTCCTCCACCAGCATCCGCTCGAAGACCGGGCACTGCCGCAGAAACCGCTGGTGCTCGGCCGGCGTGCAGAAGCCCATGACCCGCTCGACCCCGGCCCGGTTGTACCAACTGCGGTCGAACAGCACCATCTCGCCCGCCGCGGGAAGGTGCTCCGTATAGCGCTGGAAGTACCACTGGGTGCGCTCGCGCTCGGTGGGCCGGGGCAGTGCCACGATCCGCGCCACCCGGGGGTTGAGGTACTCGGTGACGCGTTTGATCGTGCTTCCCTTGCCGGCCGCGTCGCGCCCCTCGAAGACCACCACCAGCCGGGCGCCCTCGGCGCGTACCCACTCCTGGAGCTTGACCAGCTCCGTCTGGAGCCGGTACAGCTCCGGCTCGTACAGCGACCGCGGCAGCTTCCCGGTGCCGTTGCCGCCCTGTTTCTGCGCCATAGGACGACGGTACGGAGAAAAGCCCCGGCGGGCCTCCCGGCCTCAGGAGTGCGAGCCGAACGGGGCCAGGACCTCGCGCTCGATCCGCCGCCGGACCCGGTCGGTCAGGGCGGAAAGCCGCTTCGACACCCGCGGCCGCACCGCGTGCGGCGACCGGATGTACCGGGCCGTCGCGGGCAGCTCCGCGACATCCGCCACGACCCGCCGCCGGGCATCGGCGAGCCGGCCGCGCGGGGTGCTGCGCACGCCCCCGCTCATCAGCGTCTCCAGCAGCGGCGTACTGCCCGCCGGGAGCGGCTCGTCGGCCAGGCCGATCACATCGTGGCACCCGGGCCGGCGGAAGACCTGCTTACGCCCCGGGGCGGTCATCTTCGCCGACGACAGCTTCATCACGGGCCGGCCGTCGTAGGCGACGAGCTTGTACGCCGAGTCCAGGGAGGGCGCGTCGGCGCTCACCCCGACGCGGGTACCCACGGCGTAGACGTCGATCGGCGCGCCCGCCCGCGCCAGGTCGTGCACGGCGCACTCGTCCAGTCCGCCGCTGGCGACGATCCGCACCTGCGGCAGCCCCGCGTTGTCCAGGATCGCGCGGGCCCGTACGGCCAGTTCCGCCAGGTCACCGCTGTCCAGCCGGATGGCCGAACCGTCCCCGCGGCCCAGCCCGTTGAGCACCCGGGCCGCGGCCGCGACACCCGACTCGGTGTCGTAGGTGTCCACCAGCAAGGTCACCGGCCCGGGGTGGCAGAGCGCGAACGCGGTGAACGCCGCCTCCTCGTCCTCGAACGCCTCGATGTACGAGTGCGCCATCGTGCCGACGGCCGGCAGATCCTCGGCATGCGCGGCCGCCACATTGCTGGTGCCCGCGAAACCGGTCATGGCGCCGAGCCGGGCCACCTGGAGGGCGGCCGCGGTGCCGTGGGTGCGCCGCAGCGAGAAGTCCACGACGGAGCGGCCCCGCGCGGCGAGCACACAGCGGATGCACTTGGAGGCGATGGCCGTCTGATGGGTGAGGTGGTTGAGCACGAAGGACTCCACCAGCTGCGCCTGCGGCAGCGGCGCGGTGATCTCCAGCAGTGGCTCACCCGCCAGCACCACCCGCCCCTCCGGCACCGCCCGGACCTCGCCGGTGAACCGCATGCCCAGGAGCGGGGCCAGGTCGCGCGCGGGCCGCTGCAACGCCTCGGCGAACACCTCGACATCGTCGTGTCCGACCGTGAAACCGGACAGGAAATCGAGGACGGTTTCGGCTCCGGCGGCGATCAGGAAGCCCCGTTGCGGCGGCAGCTCCCGCACAAAGCAGCTGAAGGTCGCCGGTTGCGTCATGCCCTCGTGGAGATACGAGAGGGCCATGGTGACTTCGTACAGATCGGTGGTCGTCGCATCCGACATGGCCGACTCCTTCCACGGACGGCGAGGCCGCCGGCCGGCGCCGCCGCCCGCACCGGGCTCACGCCATGGCGTCCGTCCAGCCGTAGGCGACCCGATGCTCCCGCCGGGGCGGTGCGGCACCGACACCTTCGAGGTCGCTGTCGGCCACCCGCAGCAGCTGCCCGGCCAGATCCCGCACCGCACGCCCGGCCGCGATCTCGTCGCCGATCTCCGGTACATCCCGGTCCTCGGGGCTGCACCGTGCCGTGCCGTGCCCGGTGAGGGTGGTGGTTCCGGTACGCAGCTCCACGCGTGCCTTGGTCGTCCCGTCCTCCTCGACGAGGTACAGACGGACGGGCCACTCGACTGTCTTTGCCATGGCTTGCCTCCGCTTCCTTGCCGGGGGCCGCCGCAGGACACGACCCGGACGAACGACCGGGGCCGCGATCCGCCGGGCCGTCGGCGGCAGAACCCGCTGGATGAGCCCTTACCGTCATCATCCGCCTTCTGCCGTGGCACGTCCTGGCACGGTCGCCGCTGGGCCGTCACCGACCGTGGCGCGTGATGCCGTGCGGTCATTCATGGGGCACCACGGCCACCGGACACGGAGCGTGGTGGACGACCGCCTGCACGACATGGCCGATCTTGGGCCCCGGCAACCGGTGCCGGTCCCGGTGGCGGCGGCCGACGACGAGCAGCCCCGCGTCCGCGGCACTGTGCAGCAGCGCCGGCGCCGGACTCTCCAGCACCACCCGGTCGTCCACCCGCACGTCCGGGAACTTCTCGCGCCAGGTCTCCAGGGCTTCGGCCAGATCCTCCCGGGCGTCCTGCTCCGCCTGCTCGGCGGCGATCGGCTCCACACCGCCCCCGCGGTTGTAGGCGTACGAGGGAAGGTGCCTGCCATGGATGGCACGCAGGGTGACGCCCCGCCGGGCCGCGCTGGCGAAGGCGAAGGCGAGCAGCGCCTCACACGGCTCGTGGAGGCTCAGCGCCACCATCACCTCGCCGGCGCCCTCGTTCGCCGTGGAGTCCTGCCGGGCGCGTACCAGGACGGTGGGGGAGACGGCGTGCGCCACCAGTTGCAGACCGAGCTCACCGAGCACATAGCGGGACACCGGGCCCAGATCCCGTGAGCCGAGGACCAGCAGATCCGACTGTTCCGCGGCTTCGTGCAGGGCGTCCAGCGGGTCCTTGGCCACCAGCACCTCGTCCACCGGCAGGTCAGGGAAGCGCGCGCGGGCCGTCGTGGCGGCCTCGTCCATCACCCGGTGGGTCCAGTAGTTCTGGTCCTGTCCGGCCTCGGGGTGGGACGCGGGCTCCGGCGCGAGCAGCACCCAGGCGTGCAGCAGCCGCAGCCGCGCGTGACGCAGCTGCGCTTCCTCGGCCGCCCACCGGATCGCGGACAAGGACTCGGGCGTACCGTCCACACCGGCGGTGATGACATCCTTCATGGCTCGCTCCCGTTCCTCGCGCGCTCGGCGCGTTCGCGCCCACATCTCAAGGGTGCTCGGCCTGGTCCGCCGCGGCATGAGCCACTCGGCCCCCATCGCGCCGCCAGAGGTCCGGGTGGCCGCTGCCCGGCGCGCTCCGTTCCGTACCGCGGCCCGAACGCCCGCCGTCGCGGCCCGCGTCAGACCCGCCCGTGCGCCCGTTGAGCCCGCCGCGACAGCGAGTCGATGACCACGGCGATCAGCAGCACACCACCCGTGATCATGAACTGCACGGCCGTCTGGATGCCCATGAGGGCCACGCCGGAGGCGATCGACTGGATCACCAGCACGCCGAGCAGGGCCGACCAGGTCCGGCCCCGTCCGCCGAACAGACTGGTGCCGCCGATGACCGCCGCGGCGATGACGTCCATCAGCAGCAGGCCCGCCCCCGAGGTCTGGCTGGCCGAGGTGACGCGCGAGGCCAGGAAGAGACCGCCGACCGCCGCCATCGTGCCGGACATCATGAAGACCGAGATGCGGACCAGGTCCACGTTGAGGCCGGTGCGGCGGGACGCCTCGACGCTGCCGCCGAGCGCGAAGATCATGCGTCCGTAGCGCGTGCGGCGCAGCACACAGTCGAGGCCGACCAGCACCACAAGGAAGATCAACAGGGCCAGGGGGAGCCCCAGGAACTGGTTGAGGACGAACGCCGAGGCCATCGCGATCGCCGCCAGCACGCCGGTGCGCAGCAGGATCTCGCTCAGCGGCCGGGCGGGCACACCGGCGGCCCGGCGCCGCCACGCGTCATGGTACGAAGCGAGGAAGTACCCGGCGGTGCCCAGCGCCGCCAGGCCGTACGCGGCGGCCACATTGTGGAAGTAGTAGCCGGTCAGCATCGCGAGCAGGCCCTTGTCGTCGATGTTGATCGTGCCGTTGGCGCCCAGGATGTAGAGCATCAGGCCGTTCCAGCCCAGCAGGCCCGCGAGGGTGACCACGAACGCCGGGACCCCGACCTTGGCGAGGAAGAAGCCCTGCACGGCTCCGATCGCCGCGCCGCCGAGCACCGCGATCAGCAGCGCGAGCCCCTCCGGCACCCCGTGGCTCACGTTCAGCACCGCGAACGCGGCCGCCGCCAGACCGCTCACCGAGCCGACCGAGAGATCGATCTCGCCCAGCAGCAGCACGAAGACGACGCCCACCGAGATCATGCCGGTGCCGACGATGTCCACGCTCAGATTGGACAGGTTGCGCGGCGAGAGGAAGTTCTCGTTGAGGCTCTCGAAGATGATCCACACCACGATCAGGCCGAGGGCGACCGGGACCGAGCCGAGCTCACCGCTGTGGAATCTGCGCTTGAGGATCTCCAGGGGATTCTGTGCGCCGAACTCGGGCGTGAGCCGGCGGCGGTCGGCAGCGGTGACCGCTCCGCCGCCCGCCTTGTGCTTCCGGAGCGCCCAGGTCCGGCTCATGGCTCCGCGTCCCACTCCGGTGCCTTGCGGCGGGTCACGGCATTGTCCGTGGCGCCGGTGATCGAGGAGATGATCTGCTCGTGGGAGGTGGTCGTGACATCGAAGAACCCGTTGTTCCGGCCGAGCCGCAGCACCGCGATCCAGTCCGCGACGGCCTTGATGTCCCCCATGTTGTGGCTGATCAGGAGCACCCCGAGCCCGCGCTCACGCAGCTGGTCGACGAGGTCGAGGACCTGGGCGGTCTGTTCGATGCCCAGGGACGCGGTGGGCTCGTCGAGGAGGACGAGCCGGGGTTCGCCGAGGAGCGAGCGGGAGATCGCGACGGTCTGGCGCTGGCCGCCGGAGAGCGAGGCGACCGGGAGGCGGACGTCGGGCATCCGGATGGCCAGCATGTCCAGCAGGTCGAGGGTGAGGCGCTCCATCTCCACCTCGTCGAGGACACCGGCCCGGTGGATCTCGCGGCCGAGGAAGAGATTGCCGACCACGTCGAGGTTGTCGCACAGTGCGAGGTCCTGATAGACGGTGGCGATGCCCAGGTCCTGGGCGTCGTGTGGGCGGGTGATCGGGGCGGGCCGGCCGTCCCACTCGATCTCGCCGCCGTCGGCGGGGTCGACCCCGGCGATCACCTTGATCAGGGTGGACTTGCCGGCGCCGTTGTCGCCCACGAGAGCGACGACCTGACCGGCGCGGATCTCCAGATCGACATCGGCCAGGGCCTGGACGGCGCCGTACCGCTTGAAGATGCCGTGCAGTGCCAGCAGGGGCGGTGCCGGCTTCGGCCGCCGGAGGGTTGCGCCGGACTCCATGAATGCCTGCCTTACCTGAGGAGTCCCGCCTTCTTGCAGGCGGACTCGAACTTGGGGGTGCAGATCTGATCGATCGTGTACATACCGTCCTTGACCACGGTGTTCTTGATGTTGTGCACGTTCACGGAGATCGGGGTGAGCAGCACGGCCGGGATGCCGCGGTGGGTGGGGCTGTTGACCGTGTGCGTCGTGATGCCGTTGAGCTTCTCGCCGCGTCCCAGCGCGACGGCCATGGCGGCGGCGGTGCCGGCCTCGGGCGCGAAGGGCTTGTAGACGGTCATGATCTGGTCGCCCTTGACGAGGCGCTGGATGGCGGCGAGTTCGGCATCCTGGCCGGTGATGGGCGGCAGCGGAGAGACCTTGGCGGCCTGAAGGGCGGCGATGATGCCGGCGGCCAGCCCGTCATTGGCGGAGTAGACCCCGTCGATGCGGTCCGCGCCGAGGGCCGAAATGGCGGCGGCCATATTGCGGTTCGCGTTCTCCGGCCGCCAGTCGCCGGTCTCGTACGCCTTCCCGATCTTCACCTTGCCCTTGAGCGCGGCGAGCGCACCCTGCTTGAACCAGGCGGAGTTGGGGTCCGTCGCCGCGCCGTTCATCATGACGATCTGGGCGTCGCGCGCCTTGGGACCGAGCGCCTTGAGCAGCGCCTCCCCCTGAAGCCTGCCGACCGTCTTGCCGTTGAAGGAGACATACGCGGACACCGGCCCCTCGACGAGGCGGTCATAGGCGACCACCGGAATACCGGCCCGCCGCGCGCTCTCGACCGACGAACGGAGCGACTTGGAGTCGACGGCGTCCAGGATCAGCACCTGCACCCGCTTGGTGATCATCGCGTCCACCTGCTGCTGCTGAGTGGCCACATCGTGCTGCGCGCTGACGGTCTCCACCGTGCACTTGGGGCACAGCCGATGGATCTTCCGCTCGATCAGCGGCTTGTCGAAGTGGTAGAGGCGCGAGGTGTTGTCCGGGAGCAGCACCCCGATCTTCGGGGCACCGCCGGAGACGGACCCGTGCGGCTCCCGTGCCCCGCCGGCCTCTCCGCAGGCGACCGGCCCGGCCACCAGACACACCCCGACCAGGACGGCAGCGGCACCCCGCAGGCGAGCTCGCACCTCAGCGCACCTCCTCACCGTTCGGCCGGCCGTCCGCGGCGGCCGGGGCCGCCGCGCCGAGCCGCTCGCCCGGCTCCACGGCGATCTCGCTCCACACCTGCTTGCCGCCGCTCAGCGGCACCGAGCCCCAGGACGCCGACATCGCCTCGACGAGCAGCAGCCCGCGGCCACCGGTCGACTCCCAGTCCACGCTCGTCGGCTTCACGGGGGCCCGCGGCGAAGCATCGTTCACCCCGATCCGCAGCCGGTCCGCGGCCAGCGTCAGATCCAGCCGCACCTCGCCCTGGGTGTGTGCGATGGCATTGGTGACCAGCTCGGACACCACCAGCAGGGCCACATCCTGCTCCGCCGTCACACCCCAGGACCGCAGGGTGCGCCCGGTGAAGCGCCGGGCGTGCATGACGGCGTCCGGGAGCCGCCACACCGTCCAGCGGACCCGGGTCGGGCGCACCCGCATCCCGTCGTAGCGCAGCACCAGCAGGGCCACATCGTCGTCACGCCGCTTCGCGCCCCCCAGCAGCGCATCGGCGAGCTGCCCGGCATCGGCCGGATCGGCCGCGGCCAGCGCCGCACACACCCGGCGGATGCCGTCCTCCAGCGGGAGGGTGGCCGACTCGGCCAGGCCGTCGGTGAGCAGGGCGAGCACGGTGCCGGGGGCCAGGCCCACCTCGGTCAGCGGGAACTCCCCGTCCTCGGCCACCCCCAGCGGAGGGCCGCCCTCGACCGGCACCTCCTCGGTGCTGCCGTCGGGCAGCCGCAGCAGCGGCGGCAGATGCCCGGCCCGGACGAACCAGGCGATGCCCTCCTCCATGTCCAGGTCCACATAGCAGCAGGTGGCGAACAGATCGGTCTCCATACCCAGGAGCAGCCGGTTGGCATGGGCGATCACCACATCGGGCGGGTGGCCCTCCACCGCGTAGGCCCTGATGGCCGTGCGCATCTGCCCCATGATCGTGGCGGCGCCGGCGCTGTGCCCCTCCACATCGCCGATGACGAGCGCGACATGGCCGTCGGAGAGCGGAATGACGTCGTACCAGTCGCCGCCCACTTCGAGGCCCATCGTGGCGGGCAGATAGCGGGCGACGGCCACCCCGCCGGGCAGCGACGGCAGCTTGCGGGGCAGCAGACTGCGCTGGAGCATCGTGGCGAGCTCGTGCCCGGCGTCCAGCGCATGGGCACGCACCAGGGCCTGTCCCACCAGGCCCGCGGTCGCGGTCAGCAAGGACCGCTCCTCCGGCCCGAAGTGGTGCTCCGCGTCCCAGCCGATCAGGCACACCCCGACGATCCGGCCCTCGGCCGGCAGCGGCAGCACGGCGAGCCCACCGGGCCCGATGCCCGCAAGGTCGGCTTCGAGGGCCGCCCCCGGCGGCCACAGGGCGACATGCCCGGTGCGCAGCACGCTCTCCAGCGTGGGCATCGAGTGGCAGGCCGCATCGGGCCACTCGGACCGCCATTCGGACCGCCACGCGTCGGGCCAGGCCGCGGGCTCCGGCGGGTCGAGCACGGACACCACGAACCGGTCGGCCTCCAGCTCGGCCACCGCCACCCGGTCGGCCGCCAGCGGCGCCCGCAGCGCGGCGACCACCACCCGGCTGACGTCCCGGATCGTCGTGGCACCGGCCAGCGCGGCCGACAGCCGCTGCACGATGGAGACCTCGTCGGCGGTGGGCCGCAGATACGAGGCGTCGGCGACCACGCCCAGCATCCGCTCCGGGGTGCCGTCGGCGTCGACCAGCACCCGGCAGCGCAGGCTCAGCCAGTGCAGCTCGCCGTTGGGCCGCCGGATACGGATCGACAGCTGGTGGCCGGCCGCGGGCAGCCCGCCCGGCTCCACGATCGACATCAGCGCCGGCACATCGTCCGGCACGGTGCGCTCCAGCAGCGTCTCCACCCGCCGGTCGAACTCCTCCGGGCCGATGCCGAACAGCTCCAGCACCTGGGCGTCCGCGTCCATCCGCCCGGTGCGCAGCACCAGCGTGAAGGCGCCGCCCCGCAGGGTGTCCAGCCCGGGACCCAGCAGCGACCGCCGCTCCGTCTGCGCCATGGCTCGGGCCGCGACGGCCTCCAGCCCCGCGGCCACCTGGTCGGCGTGCAGCTCCAGGAGCTGGCGGCGGTCCGCGTCGAAGGCGTCGGTGGCCTTGTCCATCACCACCAGGCACCCCAGCCGCCGGACGGTTCCGCCCAGAGGCAGCACGCACAACGAGACATCCGCCGGGGGCTTCCCGGTACCGTCCCAGGCGTCCGCACCGGGGCTGTCCGCGGCCCCGCTGAGGTCGTACTCCGCGAGCTCCGCCGGGCCCAGCCACAACGGGTCGCCGCTGCGGAAGGCCGCGGCCACCGGAGAGTTGCCGGACAGCGGATAGCGCGTCGGCAACCCATAGGGGACGCCGGAGCCTCCGACCATCTCGGCCAGCTGAAGAACGCCGTCCCCTTCGGCCGGCACATAGACGGCGGTCAGCTCAGCCCCGGTAGACCCAAGGACTCGTGCGGTCACTGCCTGCACCGCCTCCGTACGCCGGAAGCCGTCGTCATAAGCCACGGTCGCCGTATCCGCCCTCGGGGGCCAGGGCGTCCGCCCCGCCACCGCCTCATCGGATATGTCGTGAATTACCGTCTTCCCTCCATGGTGCGGCACGCAGGGAGCCGGGAGCTAGTCGGCGCGGCGGTCACGGTGTGTGATCGGGGAAGTCCTCCGCCAGCAGCACGGCGAGATCGAGGAACGCGTCCTGCGTACGGGACCGCAGCCGGGCGAGATCGATGTCCCGCTGGCTGTCGAGGCGGTAGTCGAAGGGGATGAAGACCATCCCGCCCGGATGGCCGCGGAACTGTTCGGCGAAGTCGTCACGCCGGGCCGGCCGGTCAGGGCCGGGAAGGCCGGTGACCGCGAGGACGGCACGCTCCGCCAGCTCCGGGTAGCCGCGCCGCGCGAGACGGGTCAGCAGCGCCTGGGTCTGCCCCATGCCGCGCTCGGTCATCCGGGCCACCACGACCAGACGGTGCGTCATCGAAAGGGCGGTGTCGGTGACGCTCTCCGTCCGCAGATGCGCCCAGTCCGCGAGGACGACGGAGAAGTGCCGGCTCAGCAGCTCCATCAGCCGGCGGTACTCCTCCTCGTACACCGGAACCGGTGTGGTCCGGCCCAGGCCGTGGGTGAGCGCACGCAGCCCTGACGGGCCGTCCACAGTGTGGCGCAGCACCGCCTCGTAGGTGTCGACCGCGGGCAGCGTACGGAGCAGATTGTGGCGCAGACCGGCGGTGCCGCCGCGGTTCAGCCGGGCGGCCAGCTCACCGACCGCGTGGCCGGCGTCGAGCGCGATCACCCGCCCGCCGCGCGCCGCGGCCAGCAGCGAGCCCAGGGCGACCGTGACGGTGCTCCGGCCGACCTCGCCGTCGACGCCGAGGACGGTCGTCCGGTAGCTGAACCGCAGGCGGGCCCGGATCAGTTCCAGCTTCCGCTGCTGCTCCGGCCCCATCCGCCGCCGCCCCAGCCGGGGCGCCGGAGCACTGCCCCGCGACGGCCCGGCCGCCGCCGCGTCGGGCGCCGCGGTGCCGTCGTCGAGCGGGATCTGCGGCCCCGGACGGAACGAGTAGCGCGCGGCGCTCCGGGCGCCGTCCGTGCCACCGGGCTCGCCACCGCCCGTCCGCAGCTCCGTCACCATCGGCACGTAACGGGCGAACGCCTCGGCGACCTCACCGGCGGTCGGACGGCGGCCCGGGTCCTCGGAGAGACACGCCTTGACGATCTCGCGCAACGGCCGCCAGGTGTCGCCCTGCCACAGCGCCATGTCCCCGCTCTCCGCGGACACCGGGACATGGTGCTTGTCCCCGAGCCGGCGCAGGACCTGGCCCAGGGACTCGACGTTGTCCGCCATCGTGGGGACGGCCTCCGCCCCGCGGGCCCGGAACTCCCCGTCGATGCCGCACCGGCCGAGCCCGGTCAGCATCAGGGAGCGACCGACGACATGCACGCTCTGTGGTGTCAGTTCTGGCAGCACCAGCCCCTTGAGGTGGCAGAGGTTGACGGCGCTCGCCAGATGCCATCCGTAGGCGATGGACAGCAGGGTGTCGCGGCGCAGCTGGGAGCCGGTCGCGGCCCGCAGCAGGCTGCTGAGCTGCGGCGGCGGCCCGCCCTGGTCCTGCCCGGACGGCCGGTAGAGCTGCATGGCCAGCCACGGCGGCTCATCGCGCGGGCCGGTCGCCAGCAGCAGCGGCGCATACTGGCCGGCCATCCGCCCCAGCGCCTCCGCCTCGGTGGCGAGCATCGCCGCCGCCTCGTCCGGCGCGCCCGGCCTGATCACCCGGACCGCGGCCTCTTTGCCGTGCCGATCACGGCCCAGGTACACGAGCGAACGCGCGCCGGGCTGCCGGCCGTGCAGGGTGTACGGGCCCAGCCGGCGCGGATCGCGCGAGGTGAGGGGGCGCCAGCCGTCCGGGCCCGCGGGCTCCGTGTCGTCGTCCGGCGGCGCCACCTGCACGGAGGCGCCGAGCCGGGCCATCAGCCGCCGCTCCACGGAGGAGAAGGCGCGCGAGCCGGCCGGGAGGTGGTCCATCCCGTCCGGATGCGCGAGCCAGGCGGGGAAGTCGGGGGAGCGCCCGGCCAGTTGCTCCAGGCGGCGTCCGATGTGCCTGCCGGTGCGCAGGAGTTCGGGGGTGGACACCGCGTCCAGGAGCGCCGACTTGGCGGCCTCGGGGAAGTCGAAGATCCGGTGCTGGTCCCGCAGCGGGCCGGCAACCGGCGCCTCGACGGGGTGCATCAGCCCGCCCAGGAACACCTCGGCCAGATGGGCGGTGTCCGCGGACCACGGCACCGCGGACTGCACCAGCCGCATCACCGGCACGGAAGCGGGCGCCACCGCCGCGATATGCGCGGCGAGCCGGTACGCCTCGGGCGAGGCCGCCGCGCGGAAGTGCCGCACGGAGTCCGTGCCGTCGCCGGACGGGACGACGGAGCGCCCGGCCGGTGCGTGCAGCAGCGGGAGCTGGACCGTGCCGCCGGTCGAGGCGAGCAGCCGGGACCAGGCCGAGACGGGACCCGCTGAGGTCTCCAGCACCGGCACCGGCAGCCCGTGGAACGGCGCGAGGTCAGCGGGCAGAACGGGATCGCTGACGCTCCACGAGGCCCCGGCGGCGCCGCGCCGGCGCGTCGTCACCCGCCAGCGGCCGGCCTGGATGCCGGAGCCGCCCCACAGCCGCGGCGGCAGCGCGTGCAGCACCGCCACCGGCCCGTTCGCCGCCCAGCGCCCCAGCACCCGGTGCATCCGGCCGTCCCGCCAGGCGGCCCCCATCCCATCGCTCAGCAGCAGGATCAAGGTCTGGCCGGACGGGTCGGCCAGCACCGCCGGCGGCAGCGAGGTGGTGTCCGGGTCGAACGGGCGGCCGCGCAGCAGCGGGGCATCGGGCCCGCGGGTGTCCAGCCCGTGCACATGGACCATGCGGAACGCCCCGACCCGCTGCATCATCGTCCGCCACTCGACGGCGAGCCGCCGCCACAGCAGCATCGACATCCCGTCGTCCACCACGAGCGCGAGATCGAGCCAGCGTTCGTGCCCGGGCCGCAGCACGACATCGGGCAGCCCGCTCTCGGCCAGCGCGGCCGCCGTCGCCGCCTCGTCGAACTCCTGGATACGGGTGGTGGCCCGGCGCTGGCGCAGCGGGCGCAGGGCGCGGCCGATCCCCAGCTCGCCGAGGAGCGCCTTGTTCTCCGGGACCCGCAGCGGGATCGCCGCACTCGTCTTCGGCGGCAGCGGGAACTCCCGCCGGGGCGGCCGCGGCACCGTGCCGGTCTCCGGCGCGGCGTGCAGATCGCCGCCGAGGTCGTCCAGCGGCAGGACGTCCGGGGGTTCCGCTTCCGCCAGGGCACTGTCGTCCGGCGGGGGCGGCGGTGGTGGCTCCGGGCACGGCTCGCCGGCCGCCGACCGGTGCCCGGGGCCCAACGCCCGTGCGAGAGGCGCCGATTGCGGGCCGGTCGGCAGCCGTCCGGCCAGCCAGAGCGCGTCGAGCAGGGAGTGCCGGTCCAGCTCGACACCGGCCCCCGCGAAGACCGCGAGCACCTCCCGGAGCCGGTCCGTTCCTCCTGTCATCGCTCAGACGGTCCCGCCGAGTTGGTGGAGCACGGCGTCCAGCAGCCCGTCGGCGTCCAGATCGACGCCGCCGGCGCGCAGGAAGACGGCGTTGAGCAGCTGGTCGGTGGCGAGTTCGCCCGGGCCGCGGCGCTGGAGGAACGACCGGAGCAGATCCTCGACGCCGTCCAGCGAGCCGTCGCCGAGGTGGGCCGCCACGATGGCGCGCAGCCGCTCCTCGTCGGGAGTGGGCAGATCCAGCCGGATGCAGCGGCGCAGGAACGCCGGCGGGAAGTCCCGCTCCCCGTTGCTCGTGATCACCACGACCGGGAATTCGGTGCAGAGCACCTTGCCCCGCTCCACCGTGACCGGGTCCTGGGAGTCGGCCGCCAGCACCTGGATCACCGACTGCGCCTCGGGCAGCCTGGCCAGCTCCGGGATCTCGAAGACGCCCTCCTCGAACACGGTCAGCAGATCGTTGGGCAGATCGACGTCCCCCTTGTCGAGCTCGTCGACGAGCAGCACCCGCGGCCGCGGGCCCGGCACCAGCGCCGTCCCCAGCGGGCCGAGGCGGACGAAGCTGCCGATGGAGGGCTCGGCCTCCCCGCGGTCCCGGCTGAGGGTGGTCTCCCGCAGCCGCCCGATGGCGTCGTAGCGGTACAGGGCGTCCTGGACGTTGGCCCGGCTGTTCACCGGCCAGCGCAGCACCTCACCGAGGTCGAGCTCATGGGCGACCGCCCGGGCGAGCGAGGACTTGCCGGTGCCGGCCGGCCCGGTGACCAGGAGCGGTCTGCGCAGATGCAGCGCGGCATTGACCACATCGGCATGTTCCGGAGCGATCAGATACGGCAGCGGCCCGGGGGCGCCGCGCCGCGAGCCGCCGAACCTGCGCCAGGGCGGGGCCTGCGGCAGGGTGACCCGGCGCTGGGTGCCGTCTCCCTGGAACAGCCGCCAGTCGGCGGCCGGTTCGGCGTTCATAAGAGCTCCGTGGGTTCGGAAAGCTGGAGTTCGGGCAGCGCGCGGTCGGGGTCGGCCCAGGCGAGGACGGGCCGTCCCGGATGGTCGGCGGGACGGTGCAGGGTCTTGGCGCGGTAGGAACGGACCTGCTCGGGCAGCGCACGGGCCGGGGCGTCCGAGACCTGCTGGACGGCATGTGAGACCTCGTGCGCCGGACCGCGGTCCCACAGCACGACGGGAACGCCCATGGCCAGACACACCTGGATGATCTCCATACGGGCCCGTGCGGACACCTCGACCGACACCCGGGCGGCATCGCGCCGGTCGAGCAACTTGCCGTACACCTCGCGCACTCCGGTGGACGGACCGGTGATGCGAACGGGGCCGGAGGATTCCAGATGTTCCCAGCGGTGGCGCCAGTCGGTGAGAAAACGCTCATTGCGGCGCAGGAGTTCCGGGCAGTGCACCACCAGGGCGTACTCCGCGCCCAGCACCCCGGGGATCAGCCCGTCCGCATCCGCGAACTCCCACTCGTCCACGGGGAGTTCGAGGCAGTCACGATCGAGGAGGACCTCGACGACCGGCCGGACGCCCTCGGGAGCGGACCGGCAGAGCCGCTCCAGGAGCTCCAGCACCGCCCCGGCGGTCTCAGCCGCGCTGTACCGGCGGCCGGTCTCGGTCGGCGCCCGGTGCGGGCCCATTCCGTCATCGCTCCACAGGCGCAGATGGAAGGCGTCCGCACCGGCTTTGACCAGATGCACCAGCAGCCTCGGCGGGCGGGTGCGCCGGCGCCGCCCGAGAGCCCATTCGTCCGCGTCGGCACGGCGCTCCCGCAGTGAGGACGCGGGGAGGCCGAGCCGGGCGGCGACACCGTCGGCCCACAGCCGCAGCCGGGCCCGCTCCGGCGCGGGACACAGCACCGCCACATACTCGACCGCCCGCAGCAGGCCGGGCACCCGCAGTTCACCCGGCGCGGAACGGCTGTCGCCGGAGAGCTGCTCCAGCCTCCCCAGCAGCTCGGGAAACCCGGCGCCACAGGGGAGTTCGGCGACCAGCGGCAGCGCGGCCCGTACGGCCTCCGGCAGCAGATCCACCAGCTCGTCCGGCAGCCCGGTCAGCAGGGCCAGCAGCCGGTCGTGCTCCCGCGGCGACAGCAGCCGGGGCACCGCGGACAGCTTCCCCGCCGCGATCAGCGCGGTCACGGCTCCCGGGTCCCTGGAGCGCAGCGCTTCCGTCAGCGCGGCCAGCGCCCGCTCCTCGGTCACCAGGATCCGCGCGAACTCCTCCGGAGACGGGGCGGACCCGTCCGTGGGGTGCCCGAGACCGCAGCGTTCGGCGACCGCCCTGGCGTAGTCGGCCCGGGACATCGGCGCGGGCAGCACATTCGCCAGCAGATCGGCGAGGACGGCCTGCGCGGGATCGTCGTCGCACACCGGCCGGTCGAGCAGGGGTCCGGCGCCGGCCGCCCGCAGCTCCGCCTCGATCCGCTGCCACGGGATGCCCCAACTGCGGCGGGTGACATGCCGGGAGTCGTAGCCCTGCCCGACGGGCGGCAGCATGCAGGCGGCCACGAGTCCCACGACCGCGCCCTCGGCCTCCGACCACAGCGGGCCGCCGCTGTAGGCGGGCCCGATCGCCATCCCGGACAGCGCGCCGTCCAGGTAAGCGACCCGGCTGTCACAGGTCTTCACCCGGACATCGGCATACGAGCCGCTCAGCGCGCTGCCGTGCCAGGCACGCACGGACTGGCCCACCCGCATCCGCCGGAACTCCGGCGGAGCCGGGCAGCATAACGCGGCGCCGACCCGGAGGACCGCCAGATCGCCCGCCCACTCCAGCTCGCCGTGGCCCGGCGGACCGTCGCCTCCGTCGAGCCGCCGCGGCGGGATCCAGTGGACGGTCTGCGCTTCGTGCAGCTGCGCACCGGAGGGGCCGTGGGTCTGCACCCGCAGCGTGACCTCCTCCGGCCGGCTGTCGTCGAAGAGCTCCTTCCCGAGCGCGTCATTGACCACATGGGCGCAGGTGAGCAGGTGATGTGGCGTCAGCACCACGGCCGCGCCGGCCGCTTTGCCGTCCCCGGCATCCAGCACCGACGCCACCCGGAACCGGGGATCCGCCGGATCGTCGGTGCCCGATTCGGCGCGGAACCAGCCCATTACTCCGCCCGCTGGGGCTGCCAGGTCGCCGTGATCGTCAGGCTCGCATGGCCGTTGGCCCCGACGATGCCGAACTTGAGATCCTGGCCGACCTGCACCCCGAACTGCACCGACATCTCGCTCGGCGGGCGTTCGGAGGCGGTGACCGCGTCGTGGATCTCCTGGAGCAGGGGCCCGAGCGGACGCAGCGTCGTCCGCATCGCCGCGACGGCACCGGCTCCGGCCGCCGCACCGCCACGGGCCACCGGCACGGTCGGGCCCATACCGTCAGGCAGGTCGGCCTCCGGGGACTGCGCCGGGGGCGCGGCCGCGGCCGCCGGGGCCAGTTCGAGGCGGACCGACGTTCCGTCGGCGAGGCTGAATTCCGAGAATCGGGGCACGCCTCCATTGTGCCGATCGGCCGTGCTCACGGCAGCGGAACGGACGGATCATCCCGGCGGACCGCTGCGGTGCGGTCAGCGGGTGTACGGCTGAATGGACTGGGCGTGACGGAACACATTGCGCGGGTCCCAGTGCTCCTTGACCGCTTGTAGGCGCGCATAGTTGTCGCCGTAGTACAGGCGGTGCGAGGACTCGCCGGAACGGTTCCACTCGGGGTCGTCGAGGTCGGTGTCGGGGTAGTTGATGTAGCACCCGTCGGTCACCGGCTCCGGTTGTCCGCCCGCCGGGGCGTCGGTCGGCGCCAGGATCGGCACTCCGCCGGTGTCCTGGTAGACGTCGCGGTAGAACTCACGGATCCAGCGCAGATGCGGCGCCGCGATCGCGGGGTCGATCTCGGCGTCGAGATAGTCGGTGACCCCGTCGTGGTTGGCGTCCTGATCCCAGCTCCAGTACGTCTGGTACTGGAGCTTGAGTACGGAACTGCGTTGGTAGACCGCGGTGGCACCGCTCTCGGGGAGGTTGATCGCGCCGCCGTACGAGTCGACCTGGAGCAGCGCCTGCGGGTTGTCGTAGTCCTCGGTCGACAAGTGGCGGTAGATGGCGTCGAGTTGTGCTTCGGTGAAACCGCGCCGCATGTACGCCGACTTGTACTTGCCGCACTGGTTGTCGCCGGAGCCGTTGAGCGTCTGGGTGGCGGTGAGCCAGGGCAGCCGGGTCGGCACCACCAGGCCGCACATGGGGGCGTGCTCACCCATCCGCCGGTCCAAGGGGGTGGGCTCGACGTCCAGATCCTGGGTGATCCAGTCGAGGAAGGCGTTCAGCCGCTCCGCGCTGTCCGGCCTGGTGGCGTCGAGCTGGGTGATCAGACCGATCTTGCCGTTGGCGCGCTGGTTCAGCTTCAGCAGGCTGAACATATCGCTGTAGTCGCCGCGGAGGGAGGCCGGGAGCCGGGTGGTGTTCTCGTACTCGAAGAACAGCCCGTAGTTGCGCACCAGCGACTTCAGGCGCTCCGGGCGCTCCAGCAACTCCTCCCACGGCCACGCCACGGCGTGCAGCAGGACCTGGGAGGGGGGCTCGGGCAGGCCCTTGAACCAATACCGGGTGACCACCCCGAAGTTCCCGCCGCCCCCGCCGGTGTGGGCCCACCACAGCTCCCGCAGCTCGGGTTCGGGCGAGTCGCGGCGCGCGATCACGACCTCCGCATGCTGCCCGTCGCGGACCACGACGACCTCCACCGCGTAGAGATAGTCGACGGTCAGCCCGTGCTGCCGGGACAGCAGTCCGTAGCCCCCGCCGGCCACATGGCCGCCGGTGGCCACGGAGTAACAGGAGCCGCCGGGCAGGGCCACCCCGAACGGTGCGTAGAGGTGCGTGGCGACATGCCAGTTGTTCGCCCCCGACTCCACGCAGTACGCGCCCATTTCCTGGTCCAGGTAGGCCCGGTCCAGCTGCCCCATGTCGACGATCACGCCCACGTCGTTCCCGCAGACGAAGTTCTCGTAGCAGTGGCCGCCCGAGCGGACCGTGAGCCGCCGGTGGAGATCCTCGTCGGAACGGTGGTTCGCCAGATACTTGTTGACCGCGGCGACGACCTCACCTGTCGAGCTGACCACCGACACATAGTCAGGTGTCGCGATGAAGCGCTGGTTGAACCCTCTCCGCAGGGCCTCATAGCGGGCGTCGCCCCGGCCCACCTCGATCCCGCACTCGACTCCGGCCTGGATCTGCTCGACAGCCATGTGGCCCCTCTCGTCCTTACACGCGAATATGTGAACTAACAGCATTGCGTAACCCGTGACTACTATTCGTGACCGTTGCGAGCGGTGCGAGTACCCGAAAGGCGTCACCTCATGGGCCGGGGTTGACGCTCGCCGTATGTGCGCAGGGCCTGGTGGCCGCCTCGCCTCCGGTCAGCCGGGCGTCAGCACTGCTGCCCCGTGAACCCGGTCCGCGGCCAGATCGGCGAGCGCCTCCGGGGCGCGGCTCAGCGGGTAGCGGCTGACGGTGACCTGGATGCCGATCCGCGCCGCGGTCGCCAGGAACTCACGGCCGTCCTCCCGGGTATTGGAGGTCACGCTGCACAGATTCCGCTCGTAGAAGAGATGGCGTTGGTACGTGAGCGGCGGGATGTCGGTGAGATGGATCCCGGCCACGGCGAGAGTGCCGGAGCGGTCCAGTGCCTCCAGCGCCACCGGCACCAGGTCGCCCACCGGTGCGAAGAGAATCGCCGAGTCCAGCGGTTCGGGCGGCCGGTCGTAGGCGTCGCCGGCCGAGGACGCGCCCAGTTCCAGGGCGAGTTCACGGGCCTGCGCGGACCGGGTCAGCACATGGACGGTGGCCCCTTCGGCCAGGGCGACCTGCGCGGCCAGATGCGCCGAGGCGCCGAATCCGTAGATGCCGAGGCGGCCGCCGGCGGGCAGCGCACTACGGCGCAGCGCGCGGTAGCCGATGATCCCGGCGCACAACAGCGGCGCCAGCAGCGTGGCGTCCTCGGTGTCCGGGAGCGGGTAGGCGTAGTCCGCGGGCACGACGGCGGCTTCGGCGAAGCCGCCGTCGGCGTCCCACCCGGTGTACACGGAGGCCGGACAGAGGTTCTCGTGGCCCGCCCGGCAGTAGCGGCAGATTCCGCAGGTACCGCGCAGCCACGCCCCGCCCACACAGTCCCCGGCCCGGAACCGGGTCACCGCCGCGCCGGTGGTCGTCACCCGGCCGACGATCTCATGGCCCGGCACGGTCGACGGGCGGTGCGGGGGCAGGTCGCCCTCCGCCAGGTGCAGATCCGTACGGCAGACACCGCAGGCCTCCACCCTGAGCAACAGGTCATCGGGGCCCGGCTCGGGAGCCGGGCGGCGGACCGGCGTCAGCGGCCCGGAGGCAACCGGGCCGGGATGCCGGACGGCCCACCCGGACAGGATGTCCGGGCCTGAATCGGGGGCCATGACTCCAGGATGGCGCCCACCGGGGAGCCGGACAAACGGTGCGCCGCCGGGGCCTGCCGCCGCTCGGCCGGGTTCGCCGCGCGGTGTCGTCCACGGGTAACGGGCCGCCGGGGGCCCATCGCCCGGCTCAGCCGATGAGCGTGGTCAGCCTCCGCATCAGCCTGGCGAGCGGATGCCTCTTCTTGGCGGGGGGAGCGGGGGCGGCGGCGGTGTCCGGCGGTTCGACCGGCGGGGGTGCCGGGCTGTTCGAGCGCTGTGCCGGAGGCTGGTCCGTGGCGGGCTTCGCGGGCTTGGTGCGGGTGCGTGCGGCCTCGGCGCGGACGAGCGCGCCAAGAGCGGCAAAGACGTCGAGGGGCATGCCGGATCTCCTGCGGTGGTGGTCCCGAGAGCTGATGGCGGCAGGCCGCAGTCGCCCCGGGCCCCGGTGCGGGGAGGGGTGGGCGAGTACGGCCGGGCCCGCTCAGCAGCGCAGGATGGCCACGCGCTTCGGCGATGCGGGGGCGGCAGCGGTGCCGACAGCCGTGGCGGAGGCGTTCTCCGACGCGCCGATGGTCTCTTCGACGAGGGCGTCCCCGAGCGCCTTGCCTCCGGCGCCCGTGGGGATCTGATGGCGGAGGTGGCAGGCCGAGGCGTCGCACTTGTGCCGGACGCCGCTGCCCGGATGCTTCCCGCCGCCCTCGGTGGAGGCCAGCACCGGCCCCGCCGGAAGACAGGGCCGTGCGGCCGGGACGGTCACGGCGGGAGGGCCGCTCTGGAGACGGCAACCGGCCTCGGTCAGCAGGGCTTCGGGGCAGCCGGTGGTGAGTGCGGCGTGCAGCAGGGCCAGTAGCGCGAGCAACACCAGCACGCGCCGGCCGCCAGTTGCCGCAGGGCGGCCGGCGCTGACGGTGTGGCGCATGCGAATCTCCCAACCCTCTTCCAGGAGGGGATCCCCTGGAAGGGGTGAGGGCACGCCGGATACGCCGCAAGAACCGACAAAACCACCCGTTCCGGCTATCTGCCCGCAACATGCGCACCGTGCTTCGTACGCATGTCCGTTCCGCCCGCGGTGGGTTGCCGGTGTCGGTGCCGCCCCTCAGCGCCGTCGGCCCGTGGAACCGCCGTCGGGGTCGCCGGTCGCATAGCGGCCGTGGTAGTGCGAGAACCGCTCCAGCGCGTCCCCGTCCATGCTCCACGGCCACGGGGACACCACGCCTCCGGTGGCCCGCAGCACGGTCCCGGCCTCGGTCGTCCGGCCGGCCTTGATCAGGGCGTACGCCAGCAGGTTGAGATCGGCCAGGGCCGCCGCGTGGGTCAGGAAGCCCGGGCCCGGCCAGTAGTGCGCCGCATGGTCAAGGGCCTTGGCGGCCTCGGGCCGCCGCCAGATCTCCCCGGCGCCGACGGCCATCAGGCCGCCGCCGTCAACCGCCCGCTGGTGGCTGCTGATGAGCGCGGTGAGCTCCAGCCCGGCGGCGGGGGCGTCGGGCGGCATGGCGGCGCGGACGCCGTCGAGCAGATCCAGGACGAGTGCGCTGGAGCCGCACTCGTCCGGCGACAGATACCCCAGCGCCTGTAGATGCGCCTCGCGGTTCCACGGATCGCGGGCCTTGATCTCGCGCCAGATCGCCGACAGCTCCGTGGAAGGGCGCTGCTCCAGGCGGAGCGTGGCCAGGTGCAGGGTCCACGGTGTGGGGTCGGCGGGGAGCATTTCGGCCGCGAGCCGGCAGGTCTCCCGGGTCTCGTACAGATCGACGCCGGATCCCTCCTGGCGCGCCTGCATCAGATCCGACCAGGCGTGCAGCAGCAGTGCGTTCTGGTCCTGGGGGTTGTGCTGCCGCCAGATGCCGGGCAGTGACCGCCCCGCGGCCCGGGCGAGCACCGCCAGCCGGTGGGCCTTGCGGTCCCAGTCCTGGCCCGCCTCGTTGATCACGTCCGCCATCGAGGCCATCACGGCGGTGTCGAGCGAACCGCGGGACCAGCACGTCTCGACGCGGCGCCGGACCTGTCCCAGTGTGCGGTCGTCGAGCTCGGGGACCAGGCGGGGAAGGCTGCCTTTGCGGCGTCTGAAGACGGGCATGTGTTCGGGGGGCCTTCCGTTGGTGGGTCGGATACGGAGCTGAGCAGGGGAGTGGCGCTCAGGCGAGACTACGGGCAGGGGTATGCATAGGCATACCCCTGCCCGTATGGCAGACCGTTCGGTCAGCGGGAGGTGACGGCCTCCTTCTCGGAGGCGCCGCGGCCGAGCCGGTCGCGGACCAGGGAGACCGCGACGACCACGATGGCGAGCAGCACCGACAGCACGACCTGGATCCGGCCGCCGCCCTCACTGTCGTCGGTGAGCATGTAGACCAGCACGAACGAGATCATCGCGATCGTCGCCCAGGTCAGGTACGGGAAGAGCCACATCCGGACGACCAGCTTGTCGGGGTTCTCGCGCAGGATGATCCCGCGCATCCGCAGCTGGGAGAAGCAGATGACCAGCCAGACGAACAGCGCCACCGCGCCGGACGAGTTCAGCAGGAACTGGAAGACCGTGGTCGGCCACAGGTAGTTGAAGCCGACCGCGATGAAGCCGAAGATGACGGAGGCCAGGATCGCGGCCTGCGGGACGCCTCGGGAGTTCGTCCGGGCGAAGGCCTTCGGGGCGTCGCCGCGCTGACCGAGCGAGAAGGCCATCCGGGAGGCGGTGTAGAGGCCGGAGTTGAGGCAGGAGAGCACCGCGGTCAGCACGATGACGTTCATGATCTGACCGGCGTGCGGGATGCCTATGGAGTCCAGGGCCGCGACGTACGAGCCCTTCTTGGCGATCGACGGGTCGTTCCACGGCAGCAGGGAGACCACCACGAGGATCGAGCCGAGGTAGAAGATGCCGACTCGCCAGATGACGCTCTTGGTGGCCTTGGTGACCGCGCGCTGCGGGTCCTCGGACTCACCGGCGGCGAGGGTGACGATCTCGCTGCCCATGAAGGAGAAGACGACCATCAGCACACCGGTGAGGATCGCGCTGGGGCCGTTCGGCAGGAAGCCGCCATGGGAGGTGAGATTGGCGAAGCCGGTGGCCGCGTTGTCGGATCCGGGCAGCACCCCGAAGATCGCCAGACCGCCGATGACGATGAAGGCCGCGATGGCGACGACCTTGATGCCCGCGAACCAGAACTCGAACTCACCGAACGAGGCGACCGAGGCGAGGTTGGTGGCGGTGAGCACGACCATCACGATCAGCGCCCAGGCCCACTGCGGGACGGCCGGGACCCAGCTGGTGAGGATGGCGGCACCGGCGGTCGCCTCCACGGCGAGCACCACGACCCAGAAGAACCAGTACAGCCAGCCGATCGAGAATCCGGCCCAGCGGCCGAGCGCCCGGTCCGCGTAGGCGGAGAACGAGCCGGAGGTCGGGTTGGCGGCCGCCATCTCACCGAGCATCCGCATCACGAACACGACCAGCGCGCCGACCAGGGCGTACGACAGCAGGATGCCGGGGCCGGCCGCGGCGATGCCGGAGGCGGAACCCACGAAGAGGCCGGCGCCGATGACCCCACCCACGGCGATCATGGACAGATGGCGGTTCTTGAGGCCCGACTGAAGACCTGACTGCTGCGGAGACTGCCCGTGCCCCGGCGGAGCGGGCGGAGCGGCCACGGGGCTGGGGGGAGGTGTAGTCATCTTCGACATCCATTGAGGGTTGGAGGGGTCATGCATGTGGTGCCTGCTGGGATCGCCTCGGTATGAGGACGCACGAGAGGGCCGGGTGCAGGTGGTGGCGATCGTGGCCCTGACGATGTGCGAAGGCGCGCGAGTGGGCCATGGCCTTCGGATGCCTGCGCGGGTGGGGGAGCGCTTCTTTGCGCCGCCGCGCTACTGCTCGTCCTCCTCGTGAGAGGTGAGCCGCATCACGTCCGGATTGGGATTTGCGTAAGCGTATGTGGCGGTGCGCGGTGGCGTATTTGTGAGACCGGACAAATTCGCCCCCGATGGCTGTCCGTTCGGCTAATGCGGAGGGCCGGAACGGAGGGCTCGCGTCCGGGGCGCAGGGGGAGATCCGGATGCGCCGGCCGGCTCGCCGCGCCCGTCCCGGCGGCATCGGGCCGGTGCTGGTGCGGACGGACAACGCCGTCGGCGAAGCCTTGGCCGACGGAACAGATGCCCCGGACCGCCCGCGCCCTAGCGTGAGTTCGGCCCTGGGGCCTGGTGACCGGCCCCGCCGCCGGCCGACGAGCAAGGGGACTCCATGGCCACCCTTCCCTCCGCCCGACAGACCCGGACCGCTCCCGCGACCGCGCCCTCAGCCACATCATCAGGGGTGGGCGACCGCCGCGCGTCGGAGGACGGAATGTCATGTGAACGGCCCGATCAGCCTCCGGAGGTGGACCGGGCGCAATTGGCGGACGAAGTCGGGGGAATGGTGCCAAATCAGACAGAAGGGGGCGCCGGGATCCTGGTGATCGGCGCCACAACGCTGGCGAGACGGGTCTGTGCCTCCCTGGGGGAGAGCGGGCACCCCGTCGACCACCTTGCCGCGCCGGACGACCAGGACCTCCGCCGCGCCCTCGCCACACCGCCGGCCGCCATCGCGGTCCTGGTGGGCGACGATCTGTCCGCGCTGCGCTACGCCCTCGCCGTACGCCATGTCCGCGACTCCGTCCGGATCGTCGTCACCGTCTTCGACCGCACCGTGGCGCAGCAGCTCCGGCTGCTGCTGCCCGACTGTGTGCCGGTCTCGCCCGCCGACCTCCTGGCGCCGACGCTGGCCGGACTGTGCGTCGACCCCGACGCGCTGGCCGTGTGGCACGACGGGCGGGGCGCGGTGGCGGTCCGCCCGCAGGAGGAACGGCTGGTGGAGACGGCGTGGCGGGCGAGCCCGGCCGCCCGGCGGCAGGCGCTGCTGGGACGGCTGCGGGGACAGTTGCAGCCCCATGACGCGGATGCCCGCCTGCTGCTCATCGGGCTGCTGGGCATCGTGGCCGTACTGGTCCTGGACTGGATCTGGCTGGTGGGCGTCTTCCACAAGCCGGTCAGCACCGCGTTCCTGGAGGCCGCCCGGGTGGTGGCGGGCGTGGGTCCGGCCGCTCCGCACGCCGGTCATCCCGGGTACGAGGTGGTGTCCGGCGTGGCGATGCTGGTGACGGTGGGCTTCACCGCGCTGCTGACCGCGGGCATCGTCGACCGGCTGTTCGGCCCGCGGCTGGTCGGCGTCCTCGGACCGCGGGTGCTGCCGCGCTCCGGGCACGTCATCGTGGTGGGGCTGGGGCAGGTCGGCCTGCGGCTGTGCCAGACGCTGCGGCAGCTGGGGGTGCCGGTCGTCGGGGTCGAGCGCGAGCCCGCCGCCCCCAACCTGCGTCTCGCGCGGTCGATGGGGATACCCGTGGTGCTGGCGCACGGGGAGGACCGTGCGGTGCTGGCGCGGCTCGGTCTGGGGCGGGCCCGTGCGCTCGCCGCCGTCGGCTCCCATGAGCTGGACAACATCGCGGTGGCGGTCGCCGCCCACGGGGTGGCACCCGACGTCAGGGTGGTGCTGCGGGCCGGCGAGGACGAGGCGACCGCCGAGACCCGTGCGCTGCTTCCCCTCGGGCTGACCCGCGACATCGTCCGGACGAGTGCGGCCTTCGTCACCGCCCAGCTGGCCGCCGAGCGGGCCGACGCGGCGCCGCGGCGCGTGGTGGCCGGCACCGACCGCGACTATGTCGAGCTGCCCGGCCGCGGTCTCGTCAGCTGGTCCGTCCCGGCCGGGGACGACTGCGGCCATGTGCCGGGCGGCGGCGAGCGGGACAGCGTGCGGAGCGCTCTCGGGGCGGGGTGAGCGCGGTGCCCCGGGGTGGTGCTCCGGGGCGCCCTGGAGGGGGCCGCCCGCGAGCCCGCCTCAGTCCTCCTCGTCGGCGCCGCCCGCGTCGGACGGCAGGCTCTGCTCGGTCCAGATGACCTTGCCGTTCGGGGTGTAGCGGGTGCCCCACCGCCGGGTGAGCTGCGCGACGATGAACAGTCCGCGGCCGCCCTCGTCGGTGGTCCGGGCGTGGCGCAGGCGCGGCGAGGTGCTGCTGGCGTCGGAGACCTCGCAGATCAGGACGTCCTGCCGGATCAGGCGCAGGGTGATCGGCGCGGTGGCATGGCGGATGGCGTTGGTGACCAGTTCGCTGACGATCAGCTCCGTGGTGAACAGCAGGGCGTCCATGCCCCACTCGGTCAGCTGCCGGTCGGCGAGGCCACGGGCGGTGCCGACGACGGCCGGATCGCAGGTCAGCTCCCAGGAGGCGACCTGCTGCGCGTCCAGGGCGTGGGTCCGGGCGAGGAGCAGCGCGGCGTCGTCGGACGGCGGGCCGGTCAGCAGGGTCTTGATCACATTCCCGCCGAGCTCCTTCAGCGTCTCCCCGGGCACCGCCAGGGCACCGCTCAGCCGGGACAGCCCGACCTCGATGTCCTGGTCGCGGGTCTCGATCAGCCCGTTGGTGTAGAGCGCGATCAGGCTGCCCTCGGCGGGCTCCAGCTCGACCGCCTCAAAGGGCAGCGACCCGAGGCCGAGCGGCGGTCCGGCGGGCAGGTCCGGCCAGTCCACGGCGCCGTCGGGGCCGACGATCAGCGGCGGCAGATGCCCGGCCCGCGCCATGCTGCACCGCCTGCTGACCGGGTCGTAGACGGCGTACAGACAGGTGGCGCCCATGAACGTGGAGGCCACGCTCGGGTCCCCGGTGTCCGCCGCCTGGTCGGCACCCTGCGTCTTGACCAGCTCGATGACCAGGTCGTCCAGACGGGCCAGCAGTTCATCGGGCGGCAGATCCAGATTCGCCAGCGTACGCACGGCGGTCCGCAGCCGCCCCATGGTGGCCGCGGCGTTGATGCCGTGGCCGACCACGTCCCCGACGACCAGGGCGACCCGCGCCCCGGACAGCGGGATCACATCGAACCAGTCGCCGCCCACCCCGCTCGGCGCGTCCGCCGGGAAGTACCACGACGCCACCTCCAGCGCGGACCCGCCGGTCAGCTCGTGCGGCAGCAGATTCTGCTGCATCACCCGGGCCGCGGCCCGCTCGCGGGTGAAGCGGCGCGCGTTGTCGACACACACCGCGGCCCGCGCGACCAGCTCCTCGGCCAGCTGTACGTCGTCCGCCGCGAAGGGCCCCAGGCGCCGGGACCGGAAGAAGGTCGCCGCACCCAGGGTGATGCCACGGGCCTGCACCGGTGCCACCATCACCGAACGGAACCCGTATTCCCGGATGACGGCGGCCCGCGCCGGGTCCTCGGTGACCCAGGCGCTGGTGGTGAGGTCCAGGACCGGTTCCACCAGGGACGCGCCCTTGAGCAGACAGCGGGCGATCGGTGACGAGGGGGACCGCTGGACGGCTTCCCCCACGGCCAGCACGGCCTCCGGACAGCCTTCGTGGACCGACTGCTGACCGGAGCGGCGCAGGGTGGGGGTGCTGTCGACCGGCCCGGGCACCGGCTCCTCGCCCCGGAGAACCGAATCCAGCAGATCGACGGCGACGAAGTCGGCGAGCGCCGGCACGGCGACATCGGCCAGTTCCTGTGCGGTCCGGGTGACGTCGAGTGTGCTGCCGATCCGGACGCTGGCGTCGTTCAGCAGGGCCAGCCGCTCCTGCGCCCGCCAGCGCTCGGTGACATCGATGACCATGTACCAGAGGCCGATCCGCTGTCCCTGGGGGTCCGACAGCCCGAAGAAGGACGCCGAGTAGGCACGCTCCTGGTGGGGGTCGGCATAGGTGGGGCTGCGGAATTCGTAGTCCATCACGGGCGACCCGGTCCGCAGGACCCGCCGCATCCGCTCCTCGAACGCCGCGGCCTCCAGCCTCGGCAGTACCTCGTGCACCCGCTTCCCGAGCCGCTGGTCCAAGGGGATCAGGCGCTCCAGCACGTCGTTCACCCAGACGTACCGCAGCTCGGTGTCGAGCACGGCCATGCCGACCGGTGCGTGCGCCAGGAACGGTTCGAGCATCAGCTGGTTCACCCCGCCGCCCGGCACCCGCCACTCCTCCATGGCGAGGACGGACCACCGCTCGGGCCCTGCGCCGTCGAGCACCGGCGTGACCTGCACCGCCAGCTGCACCTCCCGGCCGTCCCGGTGGCGTGCCGCGACCGAGCCGCCCCAGCCGTCCCCGGCACGGCACCACCGCGCCACGGCTGCCACCCGCACCTCGTCGCCCGGTATCGCCAGCAGCTCCGCGGCGGGGTGGTGCAGGATCTCGGCGGCCGGATATCCGAGCAGCCGCTCCGCCGCCCGGGTCCAGGCCACGACCCGGCCGTGGCCGTCCAGTTCGGCGGTGGCCGCCTTCGCGATATCGCACGCGCGGTCCGAGCCACCCGGCAGGGCATTCTCCGCACTCATCATCGCCAGCCCGTCAGCTGAATGGAGCAGTATCGCCAGTTTAGGAGAACTGTTGACTATCGGCGGTGCGGAGGATTCGAGTGCCCGGATAGCGGATTCCGTGGCTCTACCGGGCCCGGGTACCGGACCCGGCGGCTCCGCCGCCCGACCGGCGTCCCCGGCCGGGCCTCGCGCCACGGCTTCCGGCCGGTCCGCTTCAGTCGGCGGGCGGCAGCCGCAGCTGGAGCATGGCCAGCAGCCGCTGATCCGGGCGGCTGAGGTCGAGACCGGTCAGGTCCTCGGCCCGGCGGATCCGGTAGCGCAGCGTGTTGGGGTGCACATGCAGCTCGGTGGCGGCGGCCCGTACGTCGCCGAAGGCGTTCAGATAGGCGAGCACGGTCTCGGCCAACTGCCCCTGGTTGCGGCTGTCGTGGGTGACCAGGGCGGTCAGCCGGGGGTCGCGCATCTCGGGGTGTGCCGACAGCAGCGCCAGCACCTCGCTGACGAGCACCTCCGCCTGGATGTCCGGCAGCGCGGCGACCGTGGTGGCGACCCCGACGCTCAGCATGGCGTCCAGGATCCGGTCCGCCTCCCGGCGCGATTCGGGGATCTCCCCGAGTCCCGGCACGATGCAGCCGACGGAGCCGCGCAGCGACAGGCCCAGGTGGCGGCCGGCCGCATCGGTGATCTCCTGGCCCCAGCCGCGCAGGGTGCCGGTGTCGATGCTGCGCGGCAGCTGCGGCAGCAGCACATAGAGCCGCGCATCGACCTGGGTGACCACGGCGCTGCGGTGCCGGGCGGCGGTGTGCACCGAGATCAGGTTGCTGACCTCGCCACGGGTCAGCTCCGGCGGGGTCGCCTCGGCCGTTCCGTACGAGAAGCCCAGGACGGCGGCCGGGCGGGCCGCGTCCAGGGCCAGGTGGCTCGCCAGCGGCTGCGGCCCGGTGCTGCCCTCCAGCAGTCCGGCCGCCAGCGTGCGGGTCAGCGTCAGATCGGCGGAGAGCTCGCGGCGGCGGCGCACCAGATGCAGCGCGGCGACCCGGGCCGCGCCCAGCAGCGCCTGGTCCGCGCGCTCGGACAGCGGCGAAGATCCCTCCTGCACCCAGATGACGCCCAGCTGCCGTTCCCCGGACCGGATGGCCACCGCGAGCCGCCGGCGGATGCCCAGCTCGGGGTGGGCATCGATGTTGATCACTTCGTCGGAGGTGCGCAGCCGCTGGAAGACGCCCCACTCGCGCAGCCTCGACAGATACGCCTCCGGGCCGTGCCAGCCCAGGATGGACCGCCGCCGCAGGTCATCGACCTCGTCGTCGTCGGCGGAGCGGGAGTAGGCCAGCACGCGGTTGGCGGTGTCCTCGATGCTGACGATGCCGCCGGTGAGGATGGCGGTGGTCTGCGCGAGCGCGAACAGATCGCCCTCCTCGACCCCCTCGCCGGGGCGCCCCTGCGGCGCACTCTCCAGCGCCGCGCGGGCCAGCGCGTCCACCTGTTCCCAGCGCGCCTCACTCCGTACGGACAGCAGCGCGATGCCCGCCTCGACGGCGGTCGCGCTGAGCGCCGCGGCCTGCCCGGGAGCGTCCAGCTTGACCGCCACCGCAGCGGCTCCGTCGCGTCCGCCGGCCCGCAGCGCGGGGAACGCCGCGCGACCCCGGGCGCCTATGGCGAGGATCAGCTCGCCGGGGTGGGCCATCGGCGGATCCTCGGGGTCGAGCAGGGCGACGCTGCGGATCTCGACGTCCAGTCCCTCGGGCGCGGCCTGGAGCTCCACCAGGGGCTCGCCCAGCGACATCAGCAACTGGCGCAGGGTGATGCCCGTACGGGGTGGCGGTGCCGCGGCAGCTGGATCCATGATCGGCGCCTCTGGAGGGTTCGGGTGGCCGGGGCTCACAGCACTGCTGGCGCTCCCCAGGACTTCCGATCAGGTGCTGTCACGTACTCGACCGGCCCACGAGGGAGCCACCACCGCAGGTATGGAGCCACGCCAACAGTACTGATGCTATCCGCCGGGGCGATCGTGGCCCTGGAGCAGACGAGGCACCGGCCACCTAGGGCGACGGTTGCTTCTCCGCCGTCCGCTTCCCGGCAGGGGCCGCCGCCGCACCGGTCCGGGGCTCCCGTCTGAACGCCCAGGTCATCTTCGGCTCCATCACGCAGCGGAAGACCCGCTGCACCGGCGGTGTGCACAGCAGCGTCACGACCGCTGCGGCGATGAAGGTGACGGCGATGGCGCCCCACGGGGTGCGGACCCAGCCGGCGTCGTACCAGTCCCACCAGCGGGAAGCCTTGGCGAGGAAGCCGTGCAGCAGATAGCCGTAGAGCGTGCCGGCGCCCAGCGCCGTGCACCACATCCGGCGGCCCGGCACCCAGGCCAGGAAGCACGCCGTCAGCACCAGCGAGCAGCCGAACATGGCGAGCTGCATCAGGGCACCGATCCACCACGGAGCGCCCAGGTTCTCGGCGCTGTCGGTGTGGTAGAACCAGGCGTCGTTCATCCGGGGCACGGCCCAGTACGCGAAGACCAGGGCCACCGCCAGGACGGGCACCGCGGCGATCCGCACCGGCCAGCGGCGCACCAGGCTGAAGTGCTCCGCCTTCAGGCACATACCGAGGACGAAGAACGGCAGGAATTGCAGCACCCGCTGGAGGTCCAGTCCGGTGCCGACGTCCGGGGAGGCGGAAGCCGCCATGGCGATCACGAGGGCCAGCGGCACCGGCCGGCGCACGATCCGCCACAACGGAGCGGTGAGCCGCCAGATGAACAGGGCCGCCAGGAACCAGGTGAGGAACCACGGATCCAGCAGGCTGACCGTGAAACTCGGGATGTCACCGGCCCAGTACCGAAAGAGCGCGAAGGCCGTCTGGAACACGACGAACGGGACGGCGACGCCGGTGACCAGCCGCTGGAGCCGGTCGCGGCGCATGTCGAAACTGCGCGAGAAATAGCCGGAGATGACCGTGAAGGCCGGCATGTGGAAGGCGTAGACGAAGAGATACAGCGACGCCGCGCTCCGGCTGCCGTGGTAATACGGCTCCCAGGCATGCCCGAGGGCTACCAGGACGATGGCCAGGTATTTGGCGTTGTCGAAGAACGCGTCGCGCTGTTTGGCCGGGGCGGGCGGCTCGGCGGGGGCGGACGGCGCCGGTTCGCCCGAGGCACCGGCGGTACGGCCCGCCGGGGTGGCGGGCGGCTCAGCGGAGGCGGTGCGACAGGTGCCCTGCCGGGCGGAGGACCGGGGAGCGGGGATCACGACACGGCCTCCCAGCAGTCCGTCGGCCGCCGTGGCTCTCTTGCCGCGCTGGTGGGGGCGATGGCCATGGCGATCACGGTGAGCGGCATACCGGCTCCTCGGGTGGACTGCGGGACGGGGAGGCGCCGGCGGGTGTGCCCTTCCTCCCCCTGGTCGTCTACAGTGCTGTAGACCGTCGGTGAACTGTAGGCGCCGGGACGCGGGGGACGCGCCCCGGCCCGGCACCGGAGCGGCGGCGACACGGCTCAATGCCCGGTCGTCCGCGCCCTGTTCACCCTTGGCCACGGCTGCTTCATGCGTAGCGGATACCGGTGGCCCGCCGCCACCCGATGCCGCAGTCGTGATCCTTCTCTCTCCTGTTGTGCCCGCCGTACGGGCCCGCACCGCCCCGTCGCGGCGGTCCGCTGAGCGACGCGCTTCGGCCGGATCGCGAGCGCGCCAGTACAGTCCTGTGTGCCGCGGCGCCCCCACGCCCACCGATCACCCTTCACCCGGAATGGATCCCATGAGCGCGATCAGCATCGGCCAAGCCGTCGTCCTCGGAGCTGTCGAGGGGGTGACGGAATTCCTGCCGGTCTCCTCCACCGGTCACCTCAAGATCGCCGAGGGGCTGATGGGTATCCCGGTCGGCGACAAGACCGTCGTCGCGTTCTCCGCGGTCATCCAGGTCGGCGCGATCGCCGCGGCACTCGCCTACTTCTTCAAGGACATCGTGCGCATCATGGGCGCCTGGTTCCGCGGGCTGCGCGACCGTGAGGAGCGGTACCACCACGACTACAAGTTCGCCTGGTGGGTGATCTACGCCACCCTCCCGATCGTCGTTGTCGGCCTGGCCGCCAAGCCGCTGATCGAAGGCCCGCTCGCCTCGCTCTGGGTGGTGGCCGGCTCGCTGATCGTCGGCAGCGGGGTGATGTGGGCGGCGGACCGGATGGGCCGCCACAAGCGCGGTGAGGACGACACCTCACTCAAGGACGCCATGCTGGTCGGCTGCTCACAGATCCTCGCGCTCCTCTTCCCCGGCTTCTCCCGCTCCGGCGCGACCATGTCCACCGCCCTGATGCTCGACCTGGAGCGGGTCGCCGCCACCCGGCTGTCCTTCTTCCTCGGCATCCCGGCCCTCACCGGCGCCGGGATCTACGAGCTGAAGGACGCCATCGGTACCGGCGCCGCCCTCGCCCCGCTGGCCATCGGCACCGTCGTCTCCTTCGGCGTCGCCTACGCCTCCATCGCCTGGCTGCTGAAGTTCGTGGCCAAGCACTCCTTCAACTCCTTTGTCCTCTACCGGATCCTCGTCGGCGGGCTGCTCTTCGGACTGCTGGGCGCGGGCGTCCTCAGCTGACGGTCGCCAGCGGCTCGGCCGGCCGTGGCTCAGCCGCACGGGGCACCGGCGCGGCCGCCGCGCCGGGCCGTGATGCCGGGTTGCTGGTGGTATGGGTGCATGAGGAGCGCCCCGCCCGCGGCGGGCCGCAGTGCCCTGGAGGTGGCCTTGTCGAACCGGGATGGCGCGGAGCCGGACCCGGATGCCGAGCACGCCGGCGTCCTGGCCCGTCTGCACACGGTGGAAGAGGCCGCCGAGCAGATCGGCACGACCCTGGACGAGCAGACCACCTGCGCCGAGCTGGCCCGCTTCCTGTGCCGGTACCTGTGTGACGCCGCGGCGGTGGACCTGCTCACCGAGCAGGGCACCGGCGCCCGGACTCCGTCTCCGGAGGGGTTCACCCGCGTCGCGACGGCCGGCCTGGTCAAGGTGCTGGAGGCGCGGTTCCCGGCCGAGGACGCGCCCTCGGCGCGGGCGCTGGACGAGGAGCGCCCGGTCACCGCGGCGGCGGTCCTGCCGGGCGGCCGCGCCGCCGAGGCCGTAGCCGCGCCGCTCCTGGCGTACGGCCGTCGCTACGGAGTGCTGCTCGCCCTGCGCGCGGGCGGCAGCTTTTCCGCGCAGGAGACCGCCACCGCCCATCACCTGGCGCGCCTCACCGCCACCCGGCTCGCCCACGCCCGCCGCCATGCCGCCGTGCAGCGCACCGCGATGGACCTTCAGCGGGCGCTCCTCGCGGAGCCGGGCCGACCGCACCCCAACCTGGAGCTGGGCACCCGCTATCTGCCGTCCGGCAGCAGCGCCCTGGTGGGCGGCGACTGGTTCGAGACGGTACGGCTCCACTACGGGCGCACCCTGCTCGTCATGGGCGATGTCATGGGGCACGGACTCGACGCGGCGGTCGATATGAACGCCTACCGCTCCCACCTGCGCTATGTCGCCTCCACCGATCTGCCGCCCCACCGGGTACTGCGGCAACTCGACGCCGCCGTGGCGGAGGAGGAGTCCCGCCGGCCGGCGACCTGCCTGCTGGCCAGGGTCGATCCGGCGCGCGGTATCGCCGCGTTCGCCAGCGCGGGCCATCTCCCCCCGGCGGTCATCGGCCCCGACGGCGCCGCCGGTCTGGTGGACGTCCCCGTCGGCCCGCCCCTGGGCACCGGCGTAGGGGGCTACGAACTCGTCACCCGCGCCCTCACCCCCACCGAAACCCTGCTGATGTTCACCGACGGGCTCATCGAGCGCCGCGGCGAGGACATCGACGCGTCCCTTTCCCGGCTGGCGCGGATGCGGCTGTCCGTCGGGGCCGGCGTGGAGCAGATGCTCGACGAGGCCCTGCTCCGCCTCGACGGACTGCACGCCGAGGACGATGTCGCCGTCCTCGCCGCCCGGATCCGCCACCATCCGGGCACGGAGGCGGCCGAGGCGGCCGGACCGGTGGAGGGTTGACGCCGACAGGGTCCCTAGGGGGCCCCGGCCGGGCGGATCAGGGTCGGGTCGGACACCCCTGAGCCCCTCGCTGTGACGAATCCGGAAGTCGGCTGAACGATCCCGCCGCGCGGTGCGTATCTCAGGGTGAGCCGAGGGATTTTCCCCGATTCCCGGCTCGGCCCTGGTTTTGCCTGTGAACCCGGGCCGCGCGGTCGCTCCGCCTCTGCTACCCCCTGGCAGAGGCGGAGCGACCGCCCTGTTTGTAGAGGCGGGCCGCCCGGTCCCATGACGGAGCATCACTCGGACCGAACCCGCATCAGGGCCAAGTGTCCAGGTCAGCGGCGCACTCGATACGCTTTTTCGGCGCTGCCGGTCGCGCTCTTCTCAGGCCGGCCCATGCCGACTTCTTACGGGGTTTCCATATGTTCGGAATCGTCAGGCCTTGCACCCATCGCCTGTCCCAGGGGCTCAAAGCGGAGTGGATGGCCCATCTGTGCGGCCTCTGTCTCGCACTGCGTGGCGATCACGGGCAGTTCGCCCGGGTCGTCACCAACTACGACGGGCTGATCGTCTCGGTGCTGACGGATGCTCAGTCGGGCCCTGCGGAGGCCGGCCGCCGTACCGCCGGACCCTGCCCGCTGCGGGGGATGCGGACCGCGTCGGTGGCGAAGGGCGAGGGCGCACGGCTGGCGGCCTCGGTGTCCCTCGTGCTCGCCTCGGCGAAGATACGTGACCATGTCGCCGACCGGAACGGCCTGTTGCGCCGCCGGCCGGTGGCCGCCGCCGCGCGCAAGGTCGCCGCGGGCTGGGACCGGGCCGGCGCGCGCACCGGCGCCACCCTCGGCTTTGACACCGCGGTGCTGGTCGACGCGGTCGACCGGCAGGTGGGCATCGAGGAACTGGCCGGTCCCGGCACGCCGTTGACGGTCATCACCGAACCGACCGAGACGGCGACCGCCGCGGCCTTCGCCCACACCGCCGTACTGGCGGGCCGGCCGGGCAACGCCGCACCCCTGGCCGAGGCCGGCCGGTTCTTCGGCCGGCTGGCCCATCTCCTCGATGCCGTGGAGGACCGCACCGCGGACGCCGCCGAGGGCGCCTGGAACCCGCTCACCGCCACCGGCGCCACCATGGCGCAGGCCCGCCGGCTGTGCGACGACGCTCTGCACGGCATCCGTCTCGCCCTGCGCGAGGTGGAGTTCGCCGACTCCACCCTGGTGCACGTCCTGTTGGTGCACGAGCTGCGCCGGTCGGTGGACCGGGCCTTCGGCACCGCCGCCTGCTCCCATCAGGGACACGGCGCGCCGGGCCCGTACGGCGGCCAGGGCGGCAACCCGTACGGGAACGGACCCGGTCAGCCCGCCCCGTACGGGCAGCCCCCGCAATACGGGCAGCCGTCGGCCGGTAACCCGTACGCCCAGGGCGGGCCGCATCTGAACGGGCCGCAGAGCCCTTACCACGGTGGCCAGCTGCCTCCGGGTGGCCCGGGCGGTGGCGACGGCGGCGGCTCGGGCGGTGGCGGTGGGATGCCGAAGTTCCCGCAGCAGCCGAAGAAGCCCCGTGGGTTCTTCGCCGGCTGCGCGGTCGCCATCGGGCTGTGCTGCACCTGTCAGCTCTGCTGTGCCGAGGAGTTCGAGGGGCCGTGGTCGCGCAAGAAGCGCGAGGGGTGCTGCCAGAACTGCGACTGCAACGGCTGCGGGTGTGAGTGCCTCGGCTGCTGTGAATGCCTCAGCTGCTGCAACTGCTGAGCGCTGACGGGGCCTTACCGGCCGCGGGTCACTGAGCGCTGAGGGCGACTTGCCGGCCGCGGCCGCTGAGTGCCGGCGGGGTGTCGCCGGCCGCCACCGGCTCCCCGCATCCGGAGAAAACCGGTGCGGGGCGGCCACGGCACGGTGCCCCGGCCGCCCCGGTCGGTCAGGCGCCCGGCGGCAGGTGGGACGGGCGGCCGGAGCCCCGGGTGAAGCGGTAGCCGGCGATCCCGGCGAGGGCCGCGAGCACCCCGCCCACCGCGGTCCAGATCCAGCGGTCGGACCACCAGCCCGAGGACCAGCCGCCGTCCGGTTCACCGAGGGCCGCGGCGGCCTCGGGTGCGCTGCTCTCCTCGGCCTGTGGTGTCGCGGTGGTGGCGCCGGGCACCAGGGGCGCGGCGAGGCTGCCGTCCACCGCGTGGGCACCGCCCATGTCGGCCGTGGTGGCGTCGATCTCGGCGCGTACCGGAAGGCCGAGGTCGTCCTTCGGCAGATCGACGACCGTCAGCCGGATGTAGTAGCTGCCCGGCAGCGGGTCGTTCGCCCACGGTTCCGCCCAGGCGCGGACCGTGCGCAGGGTGCAGGACAGTTCGACGGAACCGGCGTCCGGTGCCGCCTTCCTGGTCTGCGCGCCGTACATACATGACTGGCGGCGGCGCAGCCCGTCGTAGACATCGAGCTGCCAGGTGGCGGCGCCGTGCCGGGCGGCCTGCGGGAGCGTCACCTTGGCCTTCACGGTGGCGCGCTGTCCCGCGTCCACGGGCAGCGCCCAGTAGAGGTAGTCGCCGGTGGAGGCGCTGGCCGTGGCCCGCTGGTCCGGCTTGATGGCGGTCGCGGTACGGAAGGAGGTGCCGGCCTCGGTGGGAGCGGCTGCCTCCGCATCGGCGCTCGCACTCGTGCTGGGGGAGGGGCTGTCGGCGACGGCGGTGCCCGCCAGGCCGAGGAGCCCCGCGCTCGCCACCACGGCCGTCATCAGGGTGCGTAGGGTGCGCATCAGTTGGTCCTCCAGACGGTGACACGCCAACGGGAGATCCAGCCCCACAGCAGACCGGCCGCCAGGCCCGTGAGCACCAGGGCGATCAGGTACCACCAGCCGTGGCCGAGGCCGAAGAAGGCCGCGTCGGAGGCCTCGTCGGGGCCGTCCACCAGGTCGACGGTCAGCTCGACCGGCAGGCCCGGGTCGGTCTTGACCGAGGCGGGCGCCGAGAAGGAGTTGCTGACCTGGAGGCAGACGGTCTCCGTCGCCGGCTTGTCCGCATCGTCCGAGGACGCGAGCGGCGGCTTGGGATAGCGCAGCCCGGAAGAGATCACATCGGTACGGCCGTCGCCGGCCTCCGCACCGCGGACGATCTCCCGGCCGTGCACGGTCGAGGCGCGCAGCAGGACCCCGTAGTCGTTGTTGACCGCGCGGTCGGCGCCCACGCTCACCGAGGCCCGCAGTTCCTGGCCGGGCCGGACCGCCACCCGGTACCAGCGGTGCTCGGCGAACTTCTCCCGGTCGCTGTAGAGACCGGCCTTGAGCTCCGGGGCGTCGGCGCACTGCTGGGCACCCTCGGTCGGCTTCGGTGTGGCGACGGGACGGGCGGCGCGGTCCACCAACTGGTGTACGCGGTCCCGGAGTTCCTTGGTGTGCTGGACCGAGGTGTAGGTACCGCCGGTCGCCTCCGCGATACAGCTCAGCTGGTTGCGGGTCTTGGCGTCCGGCAGCAGGCCGAGGGTGTCGACGGTGAGGTGGATGCCCTTGGCCGCGATGTCCCGAGCCACCTGGCAGGGGTCGAGCGGGGCGCAGGTGTCCTCGCCGTCCGTGATGAGGACGATCCGGCGGGTCGCGTCGCCGCCCTTGAGGTCGTCGGCCGCGCCCAGCAGGGCGGGCCCGATGGGCGTCCAGCCGGTGGGCGCGAGGGTGGCCACCGCGGTCTTCGCCTCGGTCCGGTCGAGCGGTCCGACCGGGTAGAGCTGCCGGGTGTCCTTGCAGCCGACCTTCCGGTCCTCGCCACGGTAGTTGGCGCCGAGGGTGCGGATGCCGAGCTGGACATCGTCCGGCACGGCGTCCAGCACCTCGTTGAACGCCTGCTTCGCGGCGGCCATCCGGCTCTGCCCGTCGATGTCCCGGGCCCGCATCGAGCCGCTGACATCGAGCGTCAACTCGACCTTGGGGGAAGACTTCGCCGCCGGTTCACCGGCGACGGCAGGTGTGGGGAGCAGCCCGACGGCTATCGCGGCGAGCAGGCCGCACACCCCGGCCGCCAGCCGTTTTCTTGTGATCATTGCCGGATCGTATGGAGAAACGCCCCGCACGCCAAAACGGCCTCAAGGGTGCTGCGCGGAACGGCCGGTGACGGCCCCGGCCACCGGCGATGCCGAACGGTCCCGGACCTTGGCCCGCCCTCCGCCGTGGCGTCGTCCGGCCGCCGTGCCTTCCCCGCATTTCCAGGGGATCCGGTCGTTGCGGCCGACGGGTGGTCTCCCGTACGGTCAGCTCACTGCGTCTCACTGGATGGTGTCGAGTCCCAATTAATGGGATACGCCTTGTTGTTGAGGAGTAAATCATGTCACGGACCGCCCAGGGACGGGGCCGAGATGCGGATCCCGCTTTTCCGAACGCACGGTGCCCGGCCTCATAGGCGTGTACGGGGTGCTGCCCCACTCCGAACGCTTCCGCCACATCTGCCGAGTGCCCCGCCGCACCACCCGCGACGGGGCGCCGTACCGCCCTGGAGAGCCCCATGTATCTGGCCACCCTCATCCATCAGGGGCGCGACCGGCTCGCCGGCCGGCTGGCCCCGCAGGACCCCTGGCGGCTGGCACCGCCCTATATCTCCCTGGCGGAGGTCATCGCCGGCGGCACTCTGCCGTGGTCGTGGGGCCAACTGCCCACCGGGACCGACCTCGTGCCGGCCCTGCCGTACCGGCCGGGAGCGCTGTACGGAGTCGGGCTGAACTACCGGGACGCCCTCCAGGAGCGGGGCAGGGAACGCCCCGCCGAGCCCTGCCTCTTCCCCAAGCTCTCCTCCAGCGTCATCGGCAGTGGCGAGGCGGTCGTCATCGATCCGGATCTCACCCAACGTGTCGACTGGGAAACGGAGTTGGCGGTCATCATCGGCACCGAGGCCCGGCAGGTCTCCGAGGCGGACGCGCTGCGGTACGTCTTCGGCTACACCGTCGCCAACGACATCTCCGCCCGCGATCTGCAGGAGCGCGACGGACAGTGGCTGCGGGGCAAGGGTCTGGACACCTTCTGCCCCTTCGGGCCGGTGCTGGTCACGGCCGATGAGATACCGGACCCGCAGCGGCTGCGGATCCGCACCCGGGTCAACGGCGAGACGGTGCAGGACGGTTCGACGGCCGACATGGTCTTCGGCGTCCCGGCGCTGATCGCCTATCTCAGCCGGTTCTTCACCCTGCGGCCCGGTGATGTCGTGCTGACCGGGACCCCGGCGGGCAGCGGCGACTACATGCGGCCGCCGCGTGCCCTGCGGCCGGGCGATCTGCTGGAGTCGGAGGTGGAGGGAATCGGGCGGCTGACCAACCCGGTGCGCAGCACCGTGCCCGAGGGTGCCGGGGAGTGCGTCGCCGTGCCTTAGAGGGGGTCGTTCACCTCAGGGCGGGACGCTGCGGACGCGCCCTGGGCCCCGGGCGGCACGTAACCCAGCGCCGACGAGAGTTCCCGGCACACCTGCGCCACCACCGGTCCGTAGGTCGGCACCAGCGGCGCCATCCGTTCGGCCACACCGGCCACGCTGATGCAGGCGACCGGCATCCCGGTGTGGTCGTAGACGGCGGCGCCGCAGCAGCAGCTCGACTCGTCGAAGTCCCGCAGATCCTGGGCCCAGCCACGCTCCCGGGTGCGCTCGACCTCGGCATGCACCTCCGAGACGGTGGCCGCGGACACCGGGGACGTCGGGTCGCGGACCAGCTCGATCAGGGTGTCCTCCAGCTTCTGCGGCGGCAGCGCGGCCAGATAGGCGCGGCCCAGCGAGCTGGAGTGCAGGGGGCGGGAGGCGCCCGGCTCCGCGGTCACCACGGCCGGCCGGGTGCCGCGCTCGCGGTGGACGAACACCATGGTCAGGCCGTTGGGCACGCCGAGGCTGACGGTTTCCTGGGTGAGCTCGGCGAGCTTGCGCAGCGCGGGCGCCGCGGTGTCGCGCAGATTGGTCGAGGTCACCGCCGCGGACGCCAGCCGGACCGCCGTCGGCCCCAACTGCCATTGCCCCGCGGCCGGGGTGTGGGTCAGCCAGCCCTGCTCCTCCAGGCGGTCGACGAGACGGTAGGCCGTGCTCCGGGTCAGCCCCAGCGCCTGGGCGATCTCCGGAGTCGAGACACCGCGGTTCCCGGCCACATGGGTCAGGATCGCCAGCCCCCGGTCCAGTGCGCCCGCGGCCCGCTCGCCCGGACTCCCGCCCCCGGAGTTCCGGCCGGTGCCCGGCGCCACTGACTCGCTCATCGTCGTCCTCGGCCCTTCCGGTAACGCGCTTCGGATCCGACTGGTCGAGTGACCCTACCGACCCGATTCCGGCGCTGTCAGGGGGAGTTGCCCGTGCCGCACAGCCGTCGCCGCGCCCCGGATCCCCGCAATGAACGAGATCATGTCCTAATGAATGGGATTCCCGCAAGGTGTGACAGCGGGGGCGCGAGGGACGGGGCCGCCGGATCAGGGCGCTCGCCGGCCACCAGACGCGGGGCAGAGCGGACCGGGCGGCCCCCGCTCCTCGTCAGTCCACCGCCGCGGCCATCCGCCGTACCGCCTCGGTGAGCAGACCGGGTGAGGTCGCCAGGTTGAGCCGGACGTGGCCGGCGCCGCCGGTGCCGAAGCTCGTACCGGGACTGAGGGCCACCCGGCCGCGGGCGAGAAAGGCCGCCGCGGGGTCGTCACCAAGATTCAGCGGGCGGCAGTCGAGCCAGGCGAGATAGGTCCCGGCGGCGGGGCGGTAGCGGACCTGGGGGAGCCGGTCGGCCAGCAGCTCCGCGAGCAGCCGGCGGTTGTCGTCGATCCCGGCGCGCACCGCGTCGAGCCAGTCGCGGCCGTCCCGCAGGGCGGCGGTGTGGGCGATGATGCCGAGGTGGCTGGGGCCGTGGCTGACCTCCTCCGGGAGGCGGGCCAGATCGTCGGCCGCGGCGGGCCCGGCCACGGCGACCGCGGCCTTGAGACCGGCCAGATTCCACGCCTTGGAGGCCGACATCAGCGCAAGCCCGTTCTCCGCCCCGGGCACGCTCAGATAGGGCACGAAGGCGGTGTCGTGTGCCACCACGGGCGCATGGATCTCGTCGGCGACGACCCGGATGCCGTACCGGTCCGCCAGCGCCGCGACGGCGGTCAGCTCCTCGGCGCTGTGCACGGTGCCGGTGGGATTGTGCGGGCTGCACAGCAGGTACGCGGCCCGGCCGCCGCCCGTGGTGGCATGCCGGAACGCCTCCTCCAGCGCGGCGAAGTCGATCCGCAGATCACCGCCCAGCGGTGCCTCCACCACGCGCCGGTCCATATGCGTCACGAACTGGTAGAAGGGCGGGTAGACAGGGCAGTTGACGACCACCGGGGCGCCCGGCCCGGTGATCAGCTTAAGCATCTCGACGATGCCCAGCATCACGTCCGGCACGATCGCCGCGCGCTCCACGGCGAGCCCGTCCCAGCCCCACCGGGTGCGGGCGAAGTCGGCGAGCGCCCCGGCGTACGCGGTCCCCGTCGGATAACCGGTGTCGCCAAGCGCGACCGCGTCCGTGATCGCCCGGGCGACCGGCGCGGCCAGCGGCACGTCCATCTCCGCCACCCACAGCGGCAGCACATCCTCCGGGTAGGTCCGCCACTTCATGCTCGTACGCCGGCGCAGTGCGTCGAGGGAGAGCAGGTGCAGCGGGTTGCGGTCGTCGTCGGGGGTCTCACGCGGCGCGCTGTCCATGAGGCCAAAATAGGCAGGTTCACCGGAGAAGGGCAGGGGCGCGGGCGCATTGGGCGATCCCGTGTGCGCCGGACGGCGTTGCGTGCTCATCGTTCGGTGCCGGGTGTGCCGGAGCGGTCAGGTGGCGGTGAGGACCAGAGTGGCCTGGTCGTCGGGGGTGGACGGGCCCGCGAAGGCGGTCACCGCGGCATTGACGGACTCGACGAGAGCGGCGGCGCCGGCGGACGCGGTGCGCCGCGCGTGGAGGGCCGCGGCCAGGCGGTGCTCGTCGAAGAACTCGCCGGCGGCGGAGCGGGCCTCGGTGATGCCGTCGGTGACCAGGACCAGGCTGTCGCCCGGGAAGAGGTCGACCCGGCACACGCGGCCGTCGAAGGCGGGGGCCACACCCAGCAGCAGGCCCGACGGGGTGACCTGTTCGACCGCGCCGTCGGCGCGCCGGACGAGCGGGGGGACATGGCCGGCGCGGATCAGGTCCAGCGTGAGGTGCGAGGCGGTGTGCCGCAGCTCGCCGTAGACGAGCGAGACGAAGAAGTCCTCGCCGACGAGGCCTTCGGTCAGTGCGTCGTTGATGGCGGCGACCACGGCCACCGGGTCGTGCAGCAGCCGCGCCGCGGCGCGGGCGGTGTGGCGGACCATGCCGGTGGTGGTGGCGGCCAGGGCGCCGCGCCCGCACACATCGCCGATCATCAGCGCCCAGCGGTGGTTGGGGAGCGGGAAGACATCGTAGAAGTCGCCGCCGACGTCGAGCCCTTCACCGGCGGGGTGGTAGGACGCCGCCAGATCGGCGCCGGGAATCCTGGGCAGCTCGGGAGGCAGCAGACCGGCCTGGAGGTCGCGGGCCAGCCGGACGCGGTCGGTGAACTGGTGGGCGTTGTCCGCGCTGGACGCGGCCCGGCGGGCCAGCTCCTCGGCGAGGGCGATGGCATGGCCGTCCAGGGGCGGGCCGGTGGCCAGGAGGGTCAGGACGCCGAAGGTACGGCCGCGGGCGCCCAGCGGCACGGAGGCGTAATCGGTGACGCCGGGCAGCGCGGGGCGGCCGCCGCGTGCGACATCGGCGTGGTCCGTCTCCGTCATGCCGGACGCCAGGACCCGGCGCACCGCCCGGTCGACCTCCTCCTGCATGCCGGGCGCGGCGAGCAGCTCCTCGTCGGCCGGGGTGGCGGCGGCCACGGCGATCCGCCGGGTCCGGCCGTCCTCCAGCACATGGACCGTGCACAGCGGCGCCAGGGCCGGCACGGTCAGCCGGGCCAGGCATTGCAGACAGTCGCCGTAGTGCGGTTCACGGGTGATGGCCGTACTGGCCTCCAACACGAAGGCCAGGTCGTCCCGGACCGCCTTCTCCCGCTCCTGGGCGGCGCGCTCCGCCTCAAGGGCCTGGTGGCGCTCGATGGCCAGCGCGGCAATACGGGCGAACGCACCGCTGAGGGCCACGTCCTTGTCCGCGGGGGCCTTGGGGGCGCGGTGGTACATCGCGAAGGTGCCCAGCAGCCGGTCGTCCGTCCCCATGATCGGGGTGGACCAGCACGCCGCGACATCGGCCCGCGCGGCCAGGTCGCGGTAGTCCTTCCACCGGCTGTCGGTGGCGATATCGGTGACGATCACCGGCTCGCGGAGATAGGCGGCCGTCCCGCAGGAGCCGACATCCGGACCGATGGCGATGCCGTCGATGGCGTCGTTGTAGAAGGCGGGCAGGCTCGGGCCGGTGCCGTGCAGCAGATGGGTGCCGTCGGGATCGGTGAGCAGCACCGAGACGATCAGTTCCGGGGACAGCTCCTCGATCGCCCGCGCCATGCCGGTGAGGATCTCGCCCAGTGGGGCGTCGCTCGCGATCTGCTCCAGCAGGAGGCGCTGTTCCGCCGCGAGGAGCTGCGCGTGGTGGAAGGCGGTGGTCTCCACCGCGATCACGACCACCCCGTCGATCCGGCCGAGCGCGTCCCGGCGCGGCTCGTAGGTGAAGTCGAAGAACCCCTCCCGCTCCGCCCCTGGCGGCCCGAGCACCAGCCGCGCCGCGCGGGCCCGGTACGCGGTGCCGGTGCGGTACACCGCGTCGAGCCGGTCCAGGACGCCCTGCGGAGCCAGCTCGGGAATCAGCTCGCCGATCGGCACCTCGCCACGTCCGCGGTCGCCTCCGATGGCCTCGAAGAACGCCGGATTCGCCGCCTCCAGCAGATGGGCCGGGCCGCTCAGCGCAGCAAAGATCACCGGAGCCTGATCGAAGAGATCCTCGTACTCCTCGCTCCGGCGAGGCGGGGACCCGGGATGTGCGGCGACCGCGTCGAGGCGATCCGACTGAAGGGACATGACAGGCACTCTCCCTGCACGCACCGGTACCCGGTCCGTACCGATACGTCCTCCTCCACTCTGGCACACCACTCGACGGATTCCAGGCCGCGCCGGGAACGGTCGCGGAGCGGATGTGCCTGGTCACACGCTGCGCAGCGCGTCGGCGAGAGGGGAGGGGGCAAGAGGACAGCGAGGCGGCGACGCGGCGACACGGCCCGGCGGGGACTCGGCGCCCCGGCGACACGACGAGCGCCGAAGCGGATCACGCCCGACTTCAGATATTCCTCCCGTATCGTCCGGGCGGTCGATGTGCCTCAGGCGCCGAGCGGGTGGCCCCGGTTCCGCACGGGCCGGGCCGTCTCGCGATCACCTCAAGGGACCGCAGTGATCGAACTCGCCCCGGACCAACTCCCGCCGCTCGCCCGCTGGTTCGCCGCCGGGTCGCCGGGGACGGCGGCGCTGGCCGAACACGTACCGGCCGCCGGAACCGGCCGCTGGTGGGCCGACCGAGCCCATGCGCCACGCACGCTGGCCGTCGCCTGCGCCGGACATGTACTGCTCCGCGGCGACCCGAGCGCCCTGGCACCGGACGCCCTCGCCGTCTTCGACGCGCACTACGTGCAGGCCCCCAGCCGCTTCCTGCCGGCCCTGGGCAGCGCCTTCGACCGGATCGTGCCGTGGGAGCGGATGCTGTACGTGCACCAGGTGCCGGTGGCGGCGCCGTGCCCGCCGCGCGGGGTGACGGTGCGCCGACTGGTGCCGGCGGACGCCCCGGCGCTGGCCGCCCTCGCTCCGGACACGGCCTGGCTCCATGCCAGCTGGGGCGGCCCGGCCGGTCTCGCCGCCTCCGGACTCGGCTGGGCGGCCTTCGGGGCGGACGAGGTCCTCGCCGTCGCCTGCACGTACTTCCACGGCACCACGTACGAGGACATCGCCTGCTACACCGCGCCCGCACACCGTCGCCGGCGCCTCGCCCTGGCCTGTGTGACCGCCCTGTGCCAGGACATCGCGGGCCGCGGCCACACCCCCAGCTGGACCTGTTCCCGCGACAACCGCCCCAGCCGGCTCCTCGCCTGGACCGCCGGCTTCCGTCTGACGCAGGAGTATGTGCACTACCTCACCGGAAAACCGGCGCGGCGCGATGGCGGTGGCACGTCCGGCCGTCCCGGCCGCCCGGCCGCCGCTGCGGCCCGCGGAGACACGCCGGCGCCACAACGCTGAACACCACGGTCGCGGGGCCCGGACTCCGTACGCTGACCTGGCCGTCTCGTCGATGGCGGGATGCTTTCGCGGTACGACAGGAGCACACGATGGCCGCCTCCGCCCCTGCCGGTGCTTCCTCCGGGGCCACGGCGCGGCAGCGCCTGCACGCCTGGATGCTGGAAGGCCTGTCCGATATGGCCAAGCATCAGAAAGGGGCGCACGCCGGGCCGGTGAGCTCCCACCCGGGGCAGCGGTGGTGGCGGGTGATGTGCCTGACCGGTGTGGACTACTTCTCCACCCTCGGCTACCAGCCGGGCATCGCCGCCCTGGCCGCGGGCCTGCTGTCACCGATCGCCACCATCGTCCTGGTCCTCGTGACCCTCGCCGGCGCGCTGCCCGTCTACCGGCGGGTGGCGAAGGAGAGCCCGCACGGCCAGGGCTCGATCGCCATGCTGGAGCGGCTGCTGTCCTTCTGGAAGGGCAAGCTGTTCGTCCTGACCCTGCTGGGCTTCGCCGCCACCGACTTCCTCATCACCATCACCCTCTCGGCGGCCGACGCGGCGACCCACCTGGTGGAGAACCCACACCTCACCAGCGCCCTGCGCAACGGCCAGATGACCATCACCCTCCTCCTGATCGCGCTGCTCGGCGCGGTGTTCCTCAAGGGCTTCCTGGAGGCGATCGGGGTGGCGGTCGTCCTCGTGGGCCTCTACCTCACGCTGAACGTGGTCGTGGTCGTCGCCGGGCTGTGGCACCTGGCGACCGCGGCGCAGCTCGTCACCGACTGGTCCCATGCCCTGACCGCCGAGCACGGCAGCCCGCTGGCGATGGTCGGCGTGGCCCTGCTGGTCTTCCCCAAGCTGGCGCTGGGCCTGTCCGGCTTCGAAACCGGCGTGGCGGTGATGCCGCACATCGAAGGCGACCCCGGCGACACCGAGGAGCGCCCCACCGGACGGATCCGCGGCGCGAAGAAGCTGCTCACCACCTCTGCCGTGATCATGAGCGTCTTCCTCATCGTCACCAGCTTCATCACCACCGTGCTCATCCCGGAGCAGGCGTTCCAGCCCGGCGGCTCGGCCAACGGCCGCGCCCTCGCCTATCTGGCCCACGCGTACCTGGGCTCGGCCTTCGGCACGGTCTACGACATCTCGACCATCGCCATCCTCTGGTTCGCCGGCGCCTCGGCCATGGCCGGACTGCTGAACCTGATGCCGCAGTACCTGCCGCGCTACGGCATGGCGCCCCACTGGGCCCGCGCAGTGCGCCCGATGGTGCTGGTCTTCACCCTGATCGCCTTCCTGGTCACCTGGATCTTCAACGCCGACGTGGACGCCCAGGGCGGCGCCTATGCCACCGGCGTCCTGGTCCTGATCAGCTCCGCCGCGATCGCCGTGACCATCGCCGCCCGGCGGGCCCGGGAGCGCGGCTGGACGATCGGCTTCGCGGTGATCTCCCTCGTCTTCCTCTACACCACCATCGCGAACGTCATCGAGCGCCCCGACGGCGTCAAGATCGGTGCCTGCTTCATCGCCGGCATCATCCTGGTGTCGTTCCTCTCCCGCCTCGCCCGCGCCTTCGAGCTGCGCGTGACCAGCGTCGTACTCGACACCATGGCCGAGCGGTTCATCCGCGATATCGCCCATCGCAAGATCCGCTTCATCGCGAACGAGCCCGACCAGCGGGATCTGGCCGAGTACCGCGACAAGCTCGAACAGATCCGCACCGACAACGACCTCCCGGTCGACGACGACTTCATCTTCGTCGAGGTCACCGTCGGAGACCCCTCGGAGTTCGAGAGCGAACTACGGGTACGCGGCGAGGTCCTGCACGGCCGCTACCGCGTGCTCTGCCTGGAGAGCTCCACCATCTCCAACGCGCTGGCCGCCCTGCTGCTGCACGCCCGCGACATGACCGGACAGCGGCCGCACATCTACTTCGAGTGGACCGAAGGCAATCCCTTCGCCCAGTTCCTCCGGTTCTTCCTCTTCGGCCAGGGCGAGGTCGCCCCGGTCACCCGCGAAGTCCTCCGCGAGGCCGAACCGGACCGCGACCGCCGACCCCGCGTCCACGTGGGCTGAGCGGACCGGAATTCCGCCTGCTGCGCTGCCGCCGGCGCCCCGCATATCGCCGGGAAAGCGATACCTGAGGCGTAGGCCATCGGATAGATACGGCATTGCGCGGCACACTCCACGTGCTCGCCTCACGCCGATCTCTCTGCACAGTTGCGGTGTGCGGAGAATTTCCCCCATGGCGACCGGCGCCCCAACTCACGGAATCTCACGGAATCTCGCGGAATCCCACGGAAGTTACCGGGAAGTCCGGGGAACCCCTGCCGAGCGGCGGCGCTCTCCTTATATGCCGAAGCGAGGAAATCTCCTTACCGCAATCTTCGGCGAGTTCGGGAACAGGCTGACGTATCGGCCGCCCGCGCGCAAGGAAGGAAGAAGAGATGTCACACGACAGAACACCCTCCGCCCGCACATCCCGCCGCACGCCACCGACAGCGAGGGCCCGGCGCGCGGCCCTCGTCGTCGCGACCGCGCTCCTCGCGGCCCCGCTCGCCGGCTCTCCCGCCACGGCCTGGGCCGCCGACGAGAACAAGACCCCCTTCTACAAGAGCGACGAGGAGGTCATCGACTACATCAACTCGTTCGCGCCCCTCAAGGACGTGGCCGCCATCCAGGGCTACCCGGTCACCGGTCAGGACACCAAGGAGATCACGCTCGAAGCCGTGAAGAAGACGGGCTACTCACCTGACCAGGCGGTTCAGGATGCCCAGAAGATGCTGGAGGGCTTCGGCTCCACCCCGGGTTTCGAGAATTACGGCACGGAGGAACGCACAAGCAGCAAGGAGGACAAGGATCCCGGCTGGCTGGGCAACTGGGATGCGAAGTCCATATGCGGACAGCCCAGCGATGTGCTCGAGAAGCAAACCCGCAAGCTGACGTGTGGCTTTGTGGGAAAGATCGACAAGAAATACCCGGTGCTGCTGACCACGGACAGGGCCCCCGGCGGGACGCATCTCACCTACGTGACCGAGGCCGGCATCGGCACGGAAGAAAAGGAGGTCAAGGGCTGGAAGGTGGGCGGCAAGCTCACCATCAACGCCTCGCCGGACAACAAAGGGATCGCCCTGGAGGGCGGCGGCGAGTACAACCAGTCGACCGAAACCACGAAGAAGTGGACGAACATGTCCCAGCTGCGCCGGGACTTCGCCGTTCCGGAGGGAATGCCCGGTGCGACGTTCCAAGCGCACGCGAACGCCGGGTGGTACACCGGATACATCGTCCAGAAGATCGACAACACCGATGGAAAGGCGGAAAAGACCGTCGCGATTCCCGCACGCGTGCTCATCCAGGCGCCGACGGACGACGTTCCCCTCACCTGGGTCGGACGCCAGGTCTAGTAAGTCCACTGAACCCACCGATTCCACTAAGTCCACGGAAAGGCCGATGACTTGGGCTCGTGCGGAATTACTCGCCCAGGGGAGCCGCGCCTGGTGCCCCCGGTGCGGTGCCCGCGATGACCGTCGTCACGACCTTGTGGACGGCCTCCGCCTCCGGCGGGCTGCCTTCCCGGCCGGCGAACAGCAGATGCCCGGACCCGATCAGCGTGAGCGCGAGCGTGTCGACATCGGCATCCGCCGCGATGCGGCCCAGGTCGCGCTCCGCGGAGAGGTAGGAGGCCAGCATGGCCGTGGCTTCCGTCAGTACGGGGACACCGGCCGGCCTGACCTGGCGCAGCCGGGTGCGCAGGACGTCCCGGGAGGTGATCAGGCCGACGATGGCCACGGCGAGCGATCCGAACACGTCCCGCAGGGCGCCGGTGAGGTTGTCGGCGACGGTGCCGGTCCCGGCGGACTCGCGCAGGGCGGTGCTCTGTTGGTCGATCCGGCCGATGCGGTCCAGTACGAGCTCGGCGAGGAAGGCGTCGAAGTCGGCGAAGTGCCGGTGCAGGACCCCCTTGGCGCAGCCTGCTTCCGTGGTGACCGCGCGGCTGGTCAGGGCGTTCGGCCCGGCCCGGAGCAGAATGCGCTCCGCGGCGTCGAACAGCTGCCCGCGCGCGTCGCGCATGGCCACCCCTGTCGGCATACCGCGCCTTCCTCTTCCCTCGCCGGACCCGACCCGTTGACGAGTGGGCAGGTGCCCACCATAGTGGGCGCATGCCCACTTTACCTCCGGAGCCTGCCCCTCGCTCCGCGCGTGAGCCTCAGCTGCCCTGCCAGGCAGCGGCGTCGTTCGGCGCGGACGCCGCACGCTATGACCGGGCCCGGCCCCGCTATCCCGACGCCATGGTGCGCCGGATCGTCGCCGCCGGCCCCGGCCCCGAGGTCCTCGACGTCGGCTGCGGCACCGGTATCGCCGCCCGCCAATTCCAGGCGGCCGGCTGCCGGGTGCTCGGGGTCGACATCGACGCGCGAATGGCTGACCTGGCGCGGCGCAGCGGGGTCGAGGTGGAGGTGGCGGCATTCGAGGCCTGGGACCCGGCCGGGCGGGCGTTCGACGCGGTCATCGCCGGGCAGACCTGGCACTGGTTGGACGCGGTGGCGGGAGCGGCCAAGGCGGGCCGGGTGCTGCGGCCCGGTGGCCGATTGGCGGCGTTCTGGAACGTGTTCCAGCTCCCGCCCGAGGTGGCGGACGCCTCCGCCGCGGTCTGCCGCCGGGTGCTGCCGGACTCGCCGTTCAACCTCCAGGCGGTGACGCAGCAGACCCGGGACGGGTATCAGGTGGTGTGCACCCGGGTCGCCGACGGGATCAGGGAGGCGGGTGGCTTCAGCGAACCGGAGGAGTGGCGATTCGACTGGGAGTGGACCTACACCCGGGACGCCTGGCTGGACCAGCTGCCCACCCATGGCGCCTTCACCCAACTCCCGTCGCACCAGCTGGCAGAGGTGCTGGAGGCCGTCGGCGCCGCCATCGACGCGATGGGCGGCAGTTTCACGATGCGTTACGCGACGGTGGCGGTCACGGCGAGGCGAACTGACAACCCCTGAGGGGGAGTTGGACGGTGACCTGTCACCCCCGGGGTCACCGGGCCACGGACGCCGACACCCGCTCATCGCCCTCCCCGTCCGCGCCCGCCCCGCCCGTCGCCGACCCGTCCGCCACCGCCTCGACCGTGCAACAGCACGCAATCGCCGCACAGGGCGCCCGTGCTGCCCGGTGCGGCGCGGTAGATGAGGCAGCAACTTCGGCGGGTGAAGCGGGCGTTGTGGGGGTTCAGGGTGTGGGTGTCCCGTAGTTGCGGGTGCTGTAGGAAGGCCAGGGCTGCTGCGTGGGCGGGGTGTGCCAGGGCGGGGGCCGCCGCGGTGATGCCGGTGGCGGCGCCGTTCACGGCTGAGGCCACATTGCCCCACAGGATGTGCCGGGAGACCGAGAAGGGGGCGAAGGCGGCCACCAGGTCGTGGACCGGTCCGGCCAGCAGGTCTTCGGCGAGGGTGCTGACCGGGCGGGTGTCGCTGCCAGGGCCGTACCCATGCTGCACGCCCTCGGCCGCGGCCGGGGTCACCGCCTCCCGGGGCAGCGAGAGTCGGAACGCGCCGCCGAGGGATGACGCCCACCGCAGGTCGCCCAGGGTGAGCGCCCGCGACGGCAGGCCGTGCAGAGTGGCCAGGCCGAGGGCCGGTGCGATGACGCGTGCCATCAGGCCGAGATGGGCAACAGAGGCGGCCCCCCGGTACTCGACGGCTTCGGGCGGTCTGCCGTAGTTGGCGGCGAGGGAGGCCCGCACGGAGGCGACCCGCTCCCGCAGGACGCCGTTCCCCTCCTCCGTCAGCTCGCTCAACTGACGCCAGGGAGCAGTGAGTGCGGAGCCATCGGGGTGGGTCTCGAAGGCGCAGAAGGGGCCGAGTGCCGCCAGGTGTGGCGTCGGTGCGGCGGCGGGTTCCGTCATGGGCGCGGTCCGATTCGTCGAGAAGGGGCAGGCAGCGGCACCTCAGGAGCGAGGGGGAGGGTGCGGATGAGGTTGTCGGCCTCGGCCAGCACCTTCCGGGCGCGGGCCAGCACGTGGACGCCCGCGGTGGTGGGGCTGGCGCTCCTGCTGGTGCGGTGCAACAGCCGTACGCCCAAAAAGTCTTCGAGCGAACCGAGCGTCCGGGACACCGCGGCCTGCGAGAGCCCGAGATCGATGGCGGCGTCGGTGAAGCCACCGGCGTCGACGATCGCCACCAGGCAGCGCAGATGTCGCAGTTCCATCCTCAGATCCATAACCAGAACGTATTGATGCGTACGAGGAGGCATTTTAGGTATCGATGCCGGTGGACGGAGGCTGCCGGGTATGAGACGAAGCACGCAGGGCCTGCCGCATCCGGAAGCCGTCCGTGGGGGAAGGGCGGCGCGCTCGGGCGGACTGGCGGGCGCGGCGATGATGTGCGGCAGCGGACTCGCCAATCAGACCGGCGCCGCGACGGGAGCGCTGGCCTTTCCGGCGATCGGACCGGCCGGGGTGGTGGCCGTGCGGCAGTGGGTGGCCGGGCTCGTCCTCCTGGCCTGCTGGCCCTGCGCCGGGTTACCGCGCGGTTCTTCGGGATCTTCATGAGCGTCAACCCCGTCCTTGCGGCACTGGTCGGCCTGGTCGTCCTGAGACAGACGCTGCGCGGGATCGAGTGGCCGGCCGTCTTCGCGATCGTGGTGGCCAACGCCGTCAGCATCCTGGCCGCCGGTCGCCGTCCGGTGTCGCCGCCCGTGGCGCGCGGCGGCACCGCGCTCCCCGTGCCGGCGACGTCCCGGGCCCCCGCGGCGGGCCCCGCCGCATCGCACGGTCCGCAGGCCGGGGCGCCGGCGCGGTGTGACGCCTGCTGAGCCGCGGCACCGTGTACGTCGGGGATCGCCGCAGCTCAGGGGAGGGGGACGAAGCCGGGGCCGGGGAGGGGGCGGGTTCCAGGCTCCGGGGCGCCTTGGCGCGCGGCGCCCGCCCGCCACGAACCTCGTCCGCCCACCGCCATGAAACCTCGTCCGCCCGCCCGCCGCGAAACCTCGGCCGGCCGGTTCTAACCTGGGGGAATGGGCGGTGACTTGCTCACACTGTTCCTCTGCGGTGACGTCATGCTCGGCCGTGGGGTCGACCAGATCCTGCCGCACCCCGGAGACCCGGCGCTGCGGGAGGCGTACCTGCGGGACGCCCGCGCCTATGTCGAGCTGGCGGCGGCGAGAAACGGCCCCGTTCCGTGTCCGGCCGGCTTCGCCTGGCCATGGGGGGACGCACTGGAGGTGCTCGACGACGCGGCACCCGCCGCGCGGGTGCTCAACCTGGAAACCAGCGTCACACAGTACGCCGGATTTGCACCCGAGAAGGAAATCCACTACCGGATGAACCCGGCGAACGTGCCCTGTCTGGCCGCCGCCCGCCCCGACGTCTGCGTACTGGCCAACAACCACGTCCTGGACTTCGGCCGCCAGGGGCTGGCGGACACCCTCGGCACGCTCGCGGGCGCGGGCCTGCGGACGGCGGGGGCGGGCGCGGACCCTGACGCCGCGCAGCGCCCCGCGGTCGTCCCCGTCGCGGACGGCCGCCGGATCCTGGTCTTCTCCTTCGGGATGCCGTCCAGCGGTATCCCGCGGGCCTGGGCGGCAGCCGGCGGCCGCTCCGGGGTCGACTTCGTGGCCCGGCCCTCACCGGCCGCCGCGGGCGAGATCATCGGGCGGGTACGGCAGCTGAAGCGGCCGGGGGACATCGCGGTCGCCTCCGTCCACTGGGGCCCCAACTGGGGCTACCACGTGACCCGTAGCGAGGCCGCCTTCGCCCATGGGCTCCTGGAGGGCGGAGTGGATCTCGTCCACGGCCACTCCTCACACCACCCCCGCGCCCTGGAGGCGCATCGCGGAAAGCTCGTGATCCACGGGTGCGGCGACTTCATCGATGACTACGAGGGCATCACCGGCTACGAGGAGTACCGGGACGACCTGCGGCTGCTCTTCCTCGTCACGCTGGAACCGGACACCGGCCGGCTCCACGACGTGCGGATCGTCCCCCTACAGGCCCGTCGGATGCGGCTGCGGCACGCCTCGCGCCAGGACTCCCGGTGGCTGCAAGGGCTCCTCGACCGGATCAGCTCCGGCTTCCGGCCCTGCGCCGCCGACGAGCCGGAAGGCACGCTCACCCTCCGTCCGGCCTAGGGGGTGTCTTCAAATGATCTCGGGTGGTGGATCATGGTCGGGTGATACGTCGCCATGAACTGTCCGATGCTGAGTGGGAGTTCGTCCGGCCTCTGCTGCCTGAATCGTTGCGGGGGCGGAAGCGGTTGGACGACCGCACCGTGCTCAACGGGATCGTGTGGAAGTTCCGGACCGGCACGGCCTGGCGGGACGTGCCCGAGCGGTACGGCCCGTGGGCCACGCTGCACACCCGTTTCCGCCGGTGGGCCCTGGACGGCACCTTCGAGCGGATGCTGCAGGCCGCCCAGGCGAGGGCGGACGAGGCGGGGGACATCGACTGGCTCGTTTCCGTCGATTCCACCGTCGTCCGTGCCCACCAGCACGCCGCCGGGGCCCGAAAAGGGGGCTCCAAAGCTCCGGACTCGGACGCTCCCGAGGCGGTCTGACCAGCAAGATTCACCTCGCCTGTGACGCCGTGGGCCGCCCGCTCGCTTTCACCGTCACCGGCGGAAACAGCAACGACTGCACCCAGTTCACCGCTGTGATGGAGGCGATACGGGTGCCCCGCATCGGCCCAGGACGCCCGCGGGTCCGGCCCGCCCACGTACTGGGCGACAAGGGCTACAGCTCCAAGGCCATCCGCACCTGGCTGCGGCGACGGGGCATCGGCCACACCATTCCCGAACGGGCCGACCAGATCCGCAACCGGCTTCGCCGCGGCAGCTACGGCGGACGTCCGCCGGCCTTCGACAAGCAGCTCTACAAGCGGCGCAACGTGGTGGAGCGCTGCTTCAACCGTTTGAAACAGTGGCGCGGCATCGCCACCCGGTACGACAAGACTGCCGAGTCCTACCAAGCCGCCGTCACCCTCGCATCCCTGCTGATGTGGGCCTGACATTTGAAGACAACTCCTAGGGGAAGGGGCGGCGCTCCCGGCCGCCCCTTCACATCTCAGCAAATTCGCAGCAAACGTGCATTCCTCATGGGTTCTTCGTGACAGTCATGACTGTTTGCGGTCCCCGCGCCATGACAGCGTCATCCGTGTCACCAGCCGAGGGGGAGTGCGATGAACAAGGGTTACGCCGTCTTCTGCGACGCCGACCGACAGTTCTACGACGCTCCCCACCGGCTGCCCGCGAGCAGCACGGGCCGCGGCGCTCCGTACGCGACGCTGAGCCGGGAGCTGCCGGAGGGCTGGCAGCGCCACCGCTCCGGTGACTGGCTGGCGTTCCGCCCGCTGGACCGCGAACTCCCCAGCCAGGGCTGGAAGATCCACGTCTCCGCCTGCCTGGACAACGCCGAACGCGTGCTGGCCAAGGTCTGGGACTACTGCGTCCCGCGCTCGATCGCCTTCAAGTGCATGCCGACCCGGTACCTGCTGCACATCCGCAACGCCAAATACGCCGACCGCGGCGCCAGCGGAAAGTTCCTCACGGTCTACCCCGCCGACGAGGAGCAGTGCGGCCGCATCGCCGAGGAGCTGAACGAACTGCTCGCCGGCGAACAGGGACCGTACATCCTCAGCGATCTGCGCTGGGGCGCCGGTCCGGTGTATGTGCGCTACGGCAGCTTCACCGAACGGCACTGCTACGACGACAAGGGCGAACTCCGCCCCGCGATCGAGGACGGTCAGGGGCAGCTGGTCCCCGACCGCCGCGAGCCGGCGTTCCGCGTCCCTGAGTGGGTCACCCTCCCGGAGTTCCTCCAGCCGCATCTGGCCGCCCGCTCCGCCACCACCGTCACCGACCTCCCGTACAAGATCGAGCAGGCGCTGCACTTCTCCAACGGCGGTGGCGTCTACGTCGGCCGGGATCTGCGGACCGATCAGCGGGTGGTGCTGAAGGAGGCACGGCCGTACGCGGGGCTGGCCGCCGATGAAGCGGACGCCGTGACCCGGCTGGCGCGCGAGCGGGACGCGCTGAAAAGACTCTCCGGACTCGGCTGCGCCCCCGAGGTACACGACTGGTTCACGCTCGGCGAGCACACCTTCCTGGTGCTGGAGTTCATCGAAGGCCGGCCGCTGAACAGCTTCTTCGCGCACCGTCACCCGCTGATCGAGGCCGATCCGAGCCCCGAGCGGCTCGCGGAGTACACCGAGTGGGCCATGCGCGTCCACGGCCTGGTGGCCGACGCCGTCAAGGCGGTCCACTCCCGTGGCGTGGTCTTCAACGATCTCCACCTCTTCAACATCATGATGTCCGAGGACGAATCCGCCGTGGTGCTCCTGGACTTCGAGGCCGCGTCCGTCGACGACGAGTCCAGCCGTCAGGTGATCGCCAACCCGGGCTTCGTCGCCCCCGCGGACCGTCGGGGCTTCGACGTCGACCGCTACGCCCTGGCCTGTCTGCGACTTGCCCTGTTCCTCCCGCTCACCAGCCTGTTCGCGGTGGACCGCAACAAGGCGGCCCACCTCGCGGAGATCGCCGCCGCGCAGTTCCCGGTGCCCCGCGACTATCTCGACGAAGCGGTGGCGGAGATCCTGCGGGGGTATCAGCCCGCGCACGCCCCCGTCCGTACGGGCCGGACCGGGGGAGCGGACTACCTCCCCGTGGCCCTCGGCGACTGGCCGCACAGCCGCGACTCCATGGTCCGGGCCGTGCTCGCCTCGGCCACCCCCGACCGGGAGGACCGCTACTTCCCCGGCGACATCGCCCAGTTCTCCACCACGGGCGGGGGCACCTGCTTCGCCTACGGGGCGGCCGGAGTGCTGTACGCCCTGGACGAGACCGGCGCGGACCGCTGCCCGGAGGCGGAGGAGTGGCTGCTGCGGAGGACGAAGACCCCCGCGTCCGGCAGCCCGCTCGGCTTCTACGACGGCCTCTCCGGCGTCGCCTGGGTCCTGGACCGGCTCGGCCACCGGGATCGGGCCCTGGACCTCATCGACACCGTCGCCACACAGCGCTGGCAGGACATCGCCCCCGATCTGCACAGCGGACTGGCGGGCCTCGGCCTCGCCCTCGACTCCCTGGCCGGCACCACCGGCGAAACCGCCCTCGGCGAGCGGGCCTCGCACTGCGCCCAGCTCGTCGCCGACAAGCTCCGGACCGCCGCGCCACCCGCCGTGGGCGGCGCGACGCCCCGCGCCGGGCTGCTGTACGGCGACAGCGGAGCGGCCCTGCTCTTCCTGCGCCTGTACGAGCGCACCGACGACCCCGCGCTGCTCGATCTGGCCGCGGACGCCCTGCGCCGGGACCTGTCCCGTTGCGTCCGCGGCGCCGGGGGCGCCCTCCAGGTCAACGAGGGCTGGCGGACCATGCCGTACCTCGGCGCCGGCAGCGTCGGCATCGGCATGGTGCTCGACGACTTCCTCGCCCATCGTCCGGACGACGAGTTCGCCAGGGCGCGGAGCGAGATCGTGCAGGCCGCCCAGGCCAAGTTCTATGCCCAGCCCGGCCTGTTCCGGGGTGCGGCGGGCATGGTGCTGCACCTCGCCCGCACCACGGCCGGCGGCCCCGGCACCCACGCCACCGACCTCCGCCGTCAGATCGACTCCCTGGCCTGGGGCGCCGTGCCCTACCAAGGCCAACTGGCCTTCGCCGGGGAGCAGATGATGCGGCTCTCCATGGACCTGAGCACCGGCACCGCCGGATGCCTGCTCGCACTGGGCAGCGCGCTGCACGACACCCCCGTGCACCTGCCCTTCCTCCCGCCGCCCAGGCGGCCCTGAAGCCGGCCCCGTCCGGGGCCGATCAAGAAACACCGTCCCCATCAGAGAGGAACCACCATGTCCCTTCTTGACCTGCAGACGCTGGAGACCCCCAAGGCCGAGGCCACGGAGGAGCTGCACACCGGCAGCCGCGCGAGCCTGCTGCTCTGCGGTGACAGCAGCCTGAGCGTCACCACCTGTAACTGACTTCCCGCCGCTAGGGGACCTCGGCCCCCGAAGCGCGTAAGTCACGGCGAGCCCCGGGTGGCAACACCGCCCGGGGCCTGCCGCTGCCGCCCGTATCCGTCCCTTGGAGGCGAGGTCCACACCCGCATGCCCCGCACCCCCGGGCCCTCCTCGCCCTCTGCCGCCCGGCGCGGGCCGGACCCCGGCGTCCGCTCCGTCCTGACCGGGGCCTTCCGGCACAGCCCCGTACGCACCCTCGCCGTCTGCCTCTTCAGCGTGGCGTCCGCGGGTGCCGCCCTCGCGCTGCCCGCCGTGCTCGGCCACACCCTCGACCTCGTACTCGGCGCCCGTCCGGGCCTCCACGGGGCCCTGGTGCTCTGCGCCGTGCTGCTGAGCGCGGAAGTGCTGCTGGACGCGCTGGTGGCGCTGACCGGCGGCGTCACCACCGCGCGCAGCACCGCCTGGCTCCGCCGGCGCGGTATCGACCATCTGCTCTCGCTCGCCCCGCACCGGGTCGCCGACCGCTTCACCCCCGGCGACCTGGTGACCCGCCTCACCGGGAACGCCGCCGACGCCGGGACCGCCCCCACCGCCGCGGCCACCGGCCTCGCCGCCGTCATCACCCCGGTCGGCGCCCTCATCGCCCTGGCGCTCACCGACATCTGGCTGGCCGCCGTGTTCCTTGCCGGGCTGCCGCTGCTGACCCGGCTGCTGCGCCGCTTCGCCCGCGGCTCCTCCGACAGTGTCCGTCGCTATCAGCGCGTCCAGGCGGACCTCGCGACGCGGCTCGTCGAGGCGCTCGGCGGCGCCCGGACCATCGCCGCGGCGGGCACGGCAGGGCGTGAGCGGGCCCGGGTCCTCGCACCGCTTCCCGAACTGGGCGCGCAGGGACGGCAGATGTGGCAGATCTACGGCCGCGCCGTGGTCAGCAGCAGCATCCTGGTGCCGCTGCTGACCACCGCCGTCCTCGCCGTCGGCGGCATCCGGCTGGCGTACGGCAGCCTGTCCGTCGGTGAGCTGCTGGCTGCCTCCCGGTACGCCGCCCTCACCGCCGGGCTGGGCGGGGTCGTCGGGCAGCTCAACGCCCTGGTGCGCAGCCGCGCCGCGGCCCACCGCACCGGCGAGCTCCTCACCCTGCCCACGCCCGCGCAGGGCTCCCGGCCGCTGCCCGCCGACGGCCCCGGCCGGCTCGAACTGCGCGCGGTCACCGTCCTCCGCGGTGGCACCCCCGCGCTGCGCGACGTCGACCTGGTGGTGCCCGGCGGCACGACCGTGGCGGTCGTCGGGCACTCGGGGGCGGGCAAGTCGCTGCTCGCCGCCGTCGCGGGCCGGCTCACCGACCCCGACAGCGGACAGGTGCTGCTGGACGGGATACCCCTCGACGAGGCCGACCCAGCACAACTGCGCCGCGAGATCGGCTACGCCTTCGAGCGGCCCGCCCTGTTCGGCGCCACCGTAGGGGCCGCCATCGGCTTCGGCCCCTACGAGCCCCCGGACCGGGCCATCGAGGCCGCCGCCCGCGCGGCCGGTGCGGACTCGTTCGTCCGTCTCCTCCCCGGGGGATACGCCGCGCCGCTCACCGACGCCCCGCTGTCCGGCGGCGAGGTCCAACGGCTCGGCCTGGCACGGGCGTTCGCCCATGCGGGCCGGCTGCTCGTGCTCGACGACGCCACCTCCAGCCTGGACAGCGTCACCGAACTCCATGTCCGCCGGGCCCTGGTCCATGACGTACGGACCGGCAGCAGACTGCTGATCGCCCATCGCGTCTCCTCCGCCGCCCGCGCCGATCTGGTCGCCTGGCTGGAAAATGGCCGGCTTCGCGCCGTCGCCCCACACGACCGGCTCTGGGCCGACGCCGACTACCGCGCGGTGTTCGCCCATACCGACGACGAGGACACCCGGACCGCCTCATGACGACCGCGACCGCACGACTGCTGCCCCGGGCGAGGCGCTTTCTCCGCCGCCGGACCCGTGTACTACTGCTGCTGGCCGGCTGGTCACTGCTGGAGTCCGCCCACACCTTCCTCGGCGGCTACGGCCTGGCAAAGGCCCTGGACCAGGGCTTTCTGGCCGGCCACACCGGCGTCGGGCTGATCTGGCTGGGCGTCACCGCACTGGCCGTCGTGGTCGGCGGGCTGGCCGGCCGAGGGGTCTTCCGCGGACTGGCCGACCTCGTCGAGCCGCTGCGCGACGGCCTGGTCCGTCAGGTGGTGTCCCGGTCGCTGACGCACGCGGTGGCGCAGCCGGCCCGGGCGGCGGACAGCGCCGTGGTCTCCCGGCTGACCAACCAGACCGAGATCGCCCGGGACAGCTTCGCCGGACTGGTCCTGGTCGCCCGCTCCTTCGTGTTCACCGCGGCCGGAGCGGTGTTCGGACTCCTCTCCCTGGCACCCGAGTTGCTGCTGATCGTGGTGCCTCCGCTCGCGGCCGGGCTGCTGCTCTTCCTGGCCACCCTCCGGCCGATGGCGGCCAGCCAGCGCGCCTTTCTCCGGGCGGACGAGGATCTGGCCACACAGTTCGGCGCCGTCGCCGAGGGACTGCGTGACGTGGTGGCCTGCGGTGCGCAGCAGCGGACCGCGGACCGGGCGTACGGCGTGATCGAGGACGAGGCCCGCGCGGCACGGCAGCTGGCACGCTGGGCCGCCGTCCGCTGTCTCGCGCTCGGCCTGGCCGGCCAACTGCCCATCCTGTTGCTGCTGGTGACCGCGCCCTGGCTGCTGCGACAAGGGCTCACCCCCGGCGCCGTACTGGGCGCACTGGCCTATCTGACCCAGTCCCTGCTGCCCGCCCTGCACACCCTGATGAACGCGCTGGGCTCGGCCGGCACCCGGCTGCTCGTGGTCCTGGACCGGCTCACCACCGACGCCGCTACGGAGCCCCGCACCGCGCCGCCCCCCGCCACCGTGCAGGAGCCCGCGCCCCACGTCCCCGTCCCGCCCGACGACCCCCGCGTCGAACTGCGCGCGGTGACCTTCGCCTACGGGCCCGCCGCCCAGCCCGTGCTGCACGACCTCGACCTGACCGTCGAAGCGGGCGAACACCTCGTCGTGGTGGGCCCGAGCGGCATCGGAAAGTCGACCCTGACCGCTCTCGTCGCCGGTCTGCTCGAACCCGGCCACGGCGAGATACACGTGGCCGGCCGGCCGGTCCGCGCCCCCTCCGGAACCGACCCGTCCCTGCTGCGGGTGCTCATCCCGCAACAGGCCTACGTCTTCTCCGGAACCCTGCGCGAGAACCTGCTCTACCTCTGCCCGGACGGCGCCTCCCCGGCCGCCCTGGAGGCGGCGTCGGACGCCGTGGGCCTGGACGCGCTGGTGCACCGGCTGGGCGGCTTCGACGCACCGCTCGAGCCGGGCGCCCTGTCCCAGGGCGAGCGCCAGCTGATCGCACTGGGCCGGGCCTATCTGTCACCCGCCCCCCTCGTCCTCCTCGACGAGGCGACCTGCCACCTCGACCCGGCGGCGGAAATGCGGGCCGAGCGCGCCTTCGCGGAGCGCCCCGGAACGCTGATTGTCGTGGCCCACCGGATCACCTCGGCCCGCCGGGCCGACCGCATCCTGGTACTCGACGGCAACCGGGCCATCTGCGGCACCCATGACGAGCTGCTCGAACGCTCGCCCCTCTACCGGGATCTCGCGGGAAGCTGGCAGCCGGACGCACCGGAGCGCGCGGAGAACATCGCCGCGAAATCCCGCTCTCTCGGCTGATCGCGGGACTTCACGGACGCACCGGACAGGTCCGCCCTAAACCCAGCCCGCCCCCTGCGATATCCGTATCGCGTCCACCCGGTTCCGGGCGCCGGTTTTGCGATTGATCGCCGCCATGTAATTGCGCACCGTCCCACTGCTCAGATGCAGTTCACGGGCGATCTCGGAGACCGAGGCGCCGCCTGCGGCCAGCGAGAGCACGCTTAACTCACGCGGGGTCAGCGGCATGTCGGCGGCCTCCAGGAAATCCGGGCTGAGCGAATGGTCGACATAGCGCTTCCCGGCGGCGACCAGGTTTATCGCGTGCAACAGCCGGGCCGGTGGCGCGTCCTTGTCCACAAAGCCCCGCGCCCGGGCGGCGATGGCCCGGCGCAGGGTGCCGGGCCGGCAGGCGCTGGCGAGGACCAGCAGGGCGCATCCCGGGCCGCCTGGAGGGCCCGCCGAGGCCACCGAACCCGCACAGTCGCCATCGACGACGCACACCTGCGGCCGGAAGGAACGGGCTCGCCCGGGGGCACTTCTCCAGCAGGCGGCGACCGCGTCTATACCCTCCTCGTCGCGCAACAGCGCGGTGAGCGCCGAGCGCAGCAGCCGCGTTTCGTGCACCACCAAGACCCGGATCACGTTCGTCCCTTCGTTTTTGCTTCTGCGGTCTGCCCCCGTCATCGGACAGCCGCCCGGGGAACAACCGGCGATGTGGCGACAGTTACCCGACGAGCCTCTGCCGCAGCACACACTTTCGGCCCCGAACGCTGCCTTGCAGAATTGTTACGGCTGTCATTCCCGCCAGATGCATTTTCGCTGGAGATGACTGGAAACCGCGTCGTCGGACCCGGGTGTGGCCCCGTTCATTACCGCTCGGGATGGCAGGACTCCACAACACGCGGGACGGTCGGTGGGCCCTGGTGAACCCGCAGGCCGGGGCGCGGGCGGAGCTGTCGCGGCAGGGCAGTGGGCGGCCGGAGGCCGGCGGTGTTCGTAGGAACTTCACACATCAAGGGGGCGGATTCCGGAAAGCATCCAGCGCGTCAGGCGCAAAATTCCCGCCAACCTCGCGATGACCGCTTAGCGGGTTGTTTCCTGCACTTGTTACGGGTGTGACGGACGTGTCGGGTGTTTCGGTAGGGGGCGCGCGGAGTTTCCGCGCGCCCCCTGGGGGAGGTGACTCAGCACAGCAGGGTGTCGAGGAACGTATTGGAGAACACCCTTGCCGGGTCATAGGAGTTGAGGATGTCCCGGGCGGTGCGCCACTCGTCGAAGGCGGCAGGCACGCTGCCGTCCAGCGTGGCGGGGTCCCGCCACGGTCCGCTGTCCGTATAGGCCCAGCCCTTGGACCACTCGGGACGCACGGTCGCATACGACCCGGTGTAGGTCTGCCAGATCCACTGCTCCAGCTCACGGAAGAAGGGGGCGGCGCCCGGCGTACCGGGATAGGTGGCGAAGTCGAGCCACACCACCGTGTCCCACTCGGGATGGTCCCGACGGGCCCGGGCCGGGGAGAGCAGGGGACCGTCGAGCGGATCCGTACCGGTGATGCGCAGCTCGATCGGGCCGTTGACGGGATAGGAGCCGCGGGCCTGGTGAGCGGTGAGCACCTGCTGATAGCGGGAGTAGAAGTCATTCACCACCCGCTGCGCATTCGCCCGGGAGGTCAGTACCGCCCACCCCGCCTCGACGATCCGCAGCGTGGTGGGTTCGACGTACAGCAGGCTGTTCTTCGACCAGCCCCAGACGTCCCAGGTGCCGGTGACGATCAGCCCGGAGCCGACGATGGACATCGCCAGCTTGGTGAAGACGGGCGTCTTGTCGCCCCCGCCCGAGGCGATCTCTCCGAGCAGCCGCGACATCTCCTCGGTGACCCGGTTGGCGAAGGTGTAGGCGTACGGGGTGTCGATCTGCCGGGAGAGCAGCGGCTTGCTGGGCGCCAGGCTCCACACCTTCAGCCACGGCACATCGGTGAAGGGGAACCAGATCGCCTCGATGCGCCCCGTGCGGTCCAGGTAGGAGCCGATCGTGCGGCCCCCTGTACCAGGGGGACCGAAGACGGTCCCCACGTTCACGTCATACCAATTCTGGCAGCGCAGCCGGGTGTTGGCCGCGGCCGTCAGCGTCACCTCGGTGACGAAGGCACGGCCCAGGTGGACGAGGAAGGCCCGGATGTCCGGGTCGGAGCGGGAGAACGTCTTGAGCACATAGCGGTCGTCTGCCGCGCTCCAGACCACGGCGGTGAGCGAGGTGACCAGCGAGCTCAGGGTGCCGAAGCCGGAGCCTGCGGGCGGGTTCTCGGTGGCGGTGGGCACCCCGGTGCCGTGGCCGCCGATGGCCAGCACCCCGCCGATGGTCAGATCCCCGGGCGCCGTGGTGGTGGCGAGACCGAGCCCCGACTCCTCAAGGCGGGCGAGGATCCGGTCCAGGGTCGCCCCCGCCTGCGCGGTGACGCTCCCCGGATTGCTGCCACGCACACTGACCGCGGTGAGATGGGAGGTGGTGTCGACGATGACCGTACGGTTGGTGTCGGCCCCGGCGGGTACCACCAGCGGCGACCAGGTGTGGCCCTTGCCCCGTGCCCGGAGCCGGTAGCCGTGCTGATGCGCCCAGTTGGCGAGGGTGACCACATCGTCGGGCGTACGGGCCGAAGCCGTCCAGACGCCCTCGACGACGATCTCCAGCGACCAGTTCCGGAAGGCCTGCTGGGAGAGGGGAATGCCCGCGGGAAAGTCGGGCGGAGGGGTGAGAGTGGCCGTGGCGCTGCCCGCGGGGATGCGATGCGCGGGCTGTAGCCCGGCCGCCGCCGCAAGCCCCGCGGCGGCGGCCCCGGTCAGTAACGTACGGCGGGTGAGGGAGGTTCTGCGAGCGCTGTCGTCGGACATGGCTGTCCTTCCGGCACGCGGCGCGCCGCCCCGTTGCACCGCGCACGGATCGTTGGGGTGAGACCGTACGAGCGCCCCGGTGCGGTGGGGGTGTGCCGGAAGGGTAGGGTGACGGACCGTCAGTTGCAATGCCCGTGCGACGGACGGCGGATGCGACCTGCCGGGGACCGCGGATCAGGCCGCGTCGTCACGGGGCAGCAGCGAGCCCAGGGGACCGAGATCGAGATTGAGGTCCCGCATCGTGAGGCCGTAGCGCTCGCAGAGTTCCGCCATCCGGTCCTGGAGAATCATCAGCGTCAGCCCGACCCGCTCTTCCTGCTCCTCGCTCAGGCCTCCCTGGTCGACGCGGTGCAGGGCGGTCCGCTCCATCAGCTGCCGCAAGAGCTCCACGATCGTCAGCACCAGTTTGATGAGATCGCGCTCCACCGTCTCCGGATCGGTCCGCAGCCGCTGGGCGAGAGCGCTGTCCCGCCCCTGCGGCGGCTCGTCGGACGGTTCCGGCACCAGGTCGAAGGCCCGGGCCGCGGCCTGCGCCACCTCCGCGAAGGCGGGCTCCACGGGGGCGGCCGATTCATTCGTCATGGGTATCCCTTGTCATGGGCGCTGCTCGTCGGGAAAGGAAGAGGGTTTCTCACCACGGCGCCGGATCGTCGGGTGTGATCGAGCGGATGACGGCCCGCAGGTTGATGTGCACCAGGTCCACATCGGCGATCGACAGCACCACATCTCCGGTGAGCACCGCGCCACCGTTCAGCAGACGGTCCAGGAGATCGATGAGCGCGATCTGCCGCCCCGCGAGGGACTCTTCCGGGGTGAGGTCCGCCGGGGCCGGGACCTTGGCAGAGGAGACCTCGGCGTACGGGACCTCGGCGCACGCGGCCTCGGGACCATCACCCCCCATCACGCCCTCCGGCTTTCCGCGGGCGGGGTCGCGGTCGCGGTCGCGAAGGAGTACGGCGCCCATGGCCCGGTGACCTCGATACGTACGCCGGGGACACCATCGGCCAGCACCGTCAGCGCCCGGTGGAATTCCCGGAGCCGGTCCATGGGCACCAGATACGCCTCATTGGCGATGTTCTCCCCCGCGCCGGCGGCCAGTTCACCCTGCTGGGGGCGGTGTGCGACCCGGTCCCGGGCAAGGGCGGCCGCCCGGTCCCGCACCTCGTCGGCGACGGCGCCCGCCGCGCGGTAGGCATCACGCTGCGTCTGACGCCGGGCCCGGCGCTGCTGCAAATAGGCCCGGCCGGGGCTGACCGGGGGAGCGGCGGGTGCCGGGCCGTCGGAGGTGGCGGGAGCCGGGTCGGCGGCCGCGGCGCGCGGGTCCGCGTACACCTTCACCCCCAGTTCGGCATGGCCTTCGAGCCGGGAGAGCAGCGCGTCGAACTCCGCGCCGCGCTCCCGCAGCATCGACCGCACCCGGGCGTCATCCAGATACACGGTGGCCAGCCGCATGGGGAGCACCGTCGTCCTGGTGTGGGCGGCCTCGACGACCCTGTGGTGGGTACGGGCGATCTCCTCCAGCTCCGTCAGGTTCTCCAGCTGCGCCTTCATGCCCTCCTCGCTGAAGGCGTCGGCCGGGACGGACGAGACGAGCGCGGTGAGGCCGTCGGCGGACGCCGTCCGCACCCGCCCGTCCCGCAGCCCGGTGAGCCGGGGAACCGCCGTGTCGAGACCGGCGCCCGCCCGGCCGATGGCGTAGACGTACGAGCTGGACGGGGGAGCGGACTCCCGCTGCTCGGCGGGAAGACCGAGCGGCTGCTGCGGTGCTGCGGCAGCCGCGTCGTCCCCTTGAAGGTGGCTGGTCACTGCTCCTCCTCATGGTGCGTCCGGTGCCCGTCGGAGCCCTGGGGCGTGCCGATGGCCGCCCGCAGCTCGGCGAGCTCCGCGCGCAGCTGCCGGTTCTCGTCGGCCAGCGGATCGCGGCCGGTCTCCGGCGGCTGCCCGGCGGGCACCTGCTGCGGCGGGCGGGCACGGGACGAGAGCGAGGGATCGTGCTCCCACCAGTCGATGCCCATCTCCTTGGCCTTGTCGACGGAGGCGACGAGCAGCCGGAGCTTGATGGTCAGCAGCTCGATGTCGAGCAGATTGATCTGGATGTCGCCCGCGATCACGACGCCCTTGTCGAGGACGCGTTCCAGGATGTCGGCCAGGTTGGCGGACGACCCCTGCCCGCCGTACGGGGACGGACCGGAGGACGGCCCCATACGGCCGGCCAGTGAATCGGACATGATCAGCCTCGTCTGTGCGGTCGGGACGGGTCAGCGGGCGGCGGCGGTACGGCGGCCCCGGGAGGGCGGCGCCGGCTCCTCCTCGTACGCGTCCCGCTCGTCGTCGTACGCCTCCGGCTCGTCGTCGTCAGCGTCCGGCTCGTCCGGAGAGACGTCGTCCTCGTCGAGAGGTTCGTCGAGGTCGTCGTCCTCATCGCGCGGCTCGTCGAGACCCTCGTCCTCGTCGACCGGCTCATCGAGGTCGTCGTCCTCCGCCGCGGTCCCGTCCTCGTCGGCCAGGTCCTCGTCCCGCTCGTCCTCGGGCTCGATGCCCGGGTCGTCGGCGTCCTCGGCTTTTTCGTCCTCCCCGTCCTCGTCGGCCGCCTCCGCGTCGGGGTGTCCATCGCCGTCGGGGCGTCCGTCGCCGTCGGTCCCGGGCTCGGCGTTCTCCTCGTCCTGCTCCGTCTCGACGGCGTCGGCGTGCTCGACCACGACCTCGCCGTCCTGGATCTCGCCCCGCCAGCCGTCGGTGGCCTCGCCGCGCAGCATGATGAATTTGCGGTAGAGCTTGAGGTCCAGCCGTGCCCGGCGGCCCTGGGCGCGCCAGATGTTGCCGGTCTTCTCGAACAGTCCCTTGGGGAAGTACTCCAGAACCAGCAGCACCCGCGTCAGGTTGTCGGTGAGGCGATGAAAGGTCACCACGCCCTTGACCGTGCCCTTCGCGCCCTCCGTGGTCCAGGTGATGCGCTCGTCGGGGACCTGTTCGGTGACATTCGCGCGCCAGCTGCGGGTGGACTTGGCGACCTTCACCTTCCAGTTGCTGGTGGTGTCGTCGGATTTCTCGACACTGACGACACCCTTGGCGAAGGTGCTGAACTCCTGGAACTGCGTCCACTGGTCGTATGCCTCGCGGACGGGCACGCCCACATCGATGTCCTCGACGATGGTCACGCTCTTGGACTTGCCGCCGCCACCCTTGCGGCCCTTGCCGAACAGCCCCCTGACCTTGTCCTTGACGGTGTCCTTGAGGTGGGAGGCACCGGCGGTCAGCGCCGCCTGCTGCGGCGACTTGCCCTCGCCGAGCGCCGCACCGCCCTTCGCCAGGCTGTTCACCAGGCCCCCCGCGCCGCGGCCGGGTTCGGCGAGCTTGCCGACGCCCTCGCCCAGCTTGTGGCCGAGGCTGGTGACGGCGTGCTCTGCCCGTGCCTGGAGGTAGTGCTGCAACTCCTCCTTGAGCCGGCCGGCCGCCGGGCTGTTGGTCACCTCGTGCTTCACCTTGCGGAAAGTGGACTCAGCCATTGCGGCCTCCACGGTCGGCGGCCGTGCGGGCCGCACCGGGCGCCTTCTTACGGGCCCCCGAGGCGGTCTTCCGCGCCGAGGAGGTGGCGGGGCGTCCGCGGGACGCACCACCGGCGTTCTTGCCCGATGACTTCGAGCTCCCCGAGGCGCTTGACGACGAGCGGCGCGCGGTGGACCGGGCGGCGCTGCCCGACTTCTTCGCCGATGCGGCGGACGGCTTCGCGGCCGCCTTCGTGGCTGTCTTCGTGGCCGTCCTGGCGGATGCGGCGGCAGGTGCCTTGCGGCGTGGCGCGCGCTCCTCCTCGGCGTCCGCCGGGCCCTCGGCATCCTCGGCGTCGCCCCGTGCGTCGTGCTCGGGCGCCTGCTCCTCGTCGTCCGCCGCGGGACGGTCGTCGTCGTCCGTGGTCCGCTCGATCCCGCCGCTGACGTCCCGGCCCTCGTTGAGAGCCGCGGTCCGCTCGTGCAGGGAGTCGGCGAGGCCGGACATCCGCTGGGTGAGCGCGGTACCGGCCGCCGCCTTCGTGGCGTCCACCAGTTCCTTGCGCACCTGGTCGTTGAGGGGGCCCAGCACCGGCGAGTCGGCGATCAGCGTGCCCAGCTGCTTCGGATCCAGATTCAGCTTCTTGCCGGCCAGGAACAGGCCCAGACCGAGGGCCATCTTGGCTTTCTTCGTGCGCCCCAGGAAGTAGCCCCCGACGAGGGCCACCCCTATCTTGGCGTTGGTCATCATCTGTCGTACACCTCAATCTCCCCTGGTCAGGAGTCGGTACGGAGTCGTTGTCGCTGGGCCTCCAGCCACTCCAGCCGGTCCAGGAGCTCGTCCTCGCGGGAGTCGAACTCCTCGGGCCCGATGCTGCCGTCCAGCAACTGCTGTTCCAGCGCGGCCAGTTCCTCACGGACCGGCGCCGGGTCGTAGTACTCGCGCTCGGCGGTGAGCAGCACCTGATCCAGGACCCAGACCGTGCCCCGCACGGGGGCCAACGGCAGGGTCAGAAGCTGTGTGAGCAGGCCCATGGCCGATCTCCTCTCGGAGGTCAGACGAAGCTGTACGGCGGCAGCGGGCCGTGCAGGCTGAAGGTGTAGGTGTCACCGCGCTGCCCGGCCTCCTCATGGACCGCCTCCGAGAAGGCCGCGGCCTTCTCCCGCTCCACGAGGAAGGACACATTGAGGAAGTGCCGCTTGGTCGGTTCGACGTCCGCGGTGCGTACGGCGGCCGGAGCGAGCCGGGCCACGATGTCCGCCCGGGCACGTTCCTGACGGGCCTGCACCTCCTGCGAGATGAGCTCGCCGAGCGCCACCTTGTCGTCGTACGCGCCGGGGTTCTGCCGGGTACGGTCGTTGAGCTGCCGCACCTCGGCGGACTCCCGCATGATCTCCCGCAGCAGGTCGTCCTCGTCGCGCTCCACCTTGAGGTGGTACTCACGGCGGCCGTCGACCTCCGAGAGCCGCTGGAGGTAGCTGTCGCGATCCTGCTCCAGGACGGCGGCCACCTGGGCGTCGTCGGCGCCGACCAGCCCGAAGCGCATCGGCAGGGCGGCGCCGTCGGCCAATAGCCGTTCCTGAACTCCCTGGTGGGCCGCCACATCGCGGCGCTTGGCCCGGAGCTCCGGCGGTGCGTCGCTGACCACCGCGCACAGATCCTTCGTGGTGACGGTGCGCAGCTCGGCCGCGGGGTCGCCGACCCCGTTGAGGCCCGTCAGCCGCAAGGGGTGGCCGGCCGCGGTGATGGCGTAGAGGTACGTTCCCATGGCTCAGTCCTCCCGGCGGCGTGCGGTGCGACGGTTGCTTGCCGCGGAAGACTTGCGTGCCGGGCGCTCTTCCTCTTCCGCGGAGTCCTCCTGGCCCTTTTGAAGGGATTCGCTGAAGGCCTCGACGGCGCCGGTCAGCGCACCTTTCGACTTTCCTTTGGCGCCGCTCTCGGTCGCCTCACCGACCAGATCGGTGAGCTGGCTCGGCGCCTTGCGGCCGGATTCCAGATCGAGCCGGTTGCATGCCTCGGCGAAGCGCAGATAGGTGTCCACACTCGCGACGACGACTCGTACATCAATCTTGAGGATTTCGATGCCGACGAGCGAGACGCGCACAAAGGCATCGATTACCAGCCCGCGGTCGAGGATCAGCTCGAGTACATCGTAGAGATTTCCCGAACCGCTCCCGCTTGCGGGCGCGTTGGATTGCTGAATGGCAGTCATGATGGATCGTCCCTTCCAGTTGACTGGAGCGGGTCATGCGGCCGTGTGAGGTCGTGGTGGGTGGCGGGCGGCGGCCGATCTACCTGTCGATCTGGCCCCGCCCGTAGCGGCGGGTCCGCTCATATCCCACGAGTTGGCCCTGTTCATCGAGGTGGACGCGGTAGGAAGCCATCACACTCGCGGTGTCCGGCACCCTTTCGATCTCCACCACTTCCACGTTCGCCAGCCAACCGTCATCAGTGGGCTTGAGTGCCGACACCGAAGCGGGCTCGCATTGCAGCATTTGGGCAAGTTGCCCGGTGGCGTGGCGCATTGCCGTGGGGGCGGAGATCCGCTCCGGCCGCTCGTCGTGTGCTTTTTCGCGTTCCGTGTTTTCCTCGGTTGCCATGATCCCGCCTGTCGTGCGTCGTAGGGCTTTCTGTCGAAGTACGGAGGCCGTTGCTGGCGGTAGAGGATCGGGTGCCCCTGGGACTCGAACATATGCGTAGTCGCACACAGGGGGCGGCAATTCCTCTGCGCCGAAGACCGCCGTTGCCCGGCAGCACAGGGGGAACGCACAGGTGCACACGCAGCTCCCCGCGCAGGTCACCGTACGAAGCGGAAGGCGGCCACCGGCCCGACGGGCGGATCGACGGCCGGACTGACGGCCGGACCGACGAGGCACACGTTCACCGGCGGCAGGTGAAACTGCGAAGGGCAGCCCAACTCAGCGCTGCAAAAAGGTAGTTCAGAGGTCAGTCGTTACGCGCCGGCCGGCGGTTCGCCCGCGACGGCCACCTGGGCGGGGCGCAGCAGCCGGTCGCCGACCCGGTAGCCCAGCCGGAGCACCTCGGTGCAGGTCGCCTGTTCCAGCCGGTCGGTGGGGGTGTAGGTGATGGCCTCGTGGATCAGCGGGTCGAACGGGTCACCCACCTCGCCGATGGCCTGGAGGCCCAGCGTCCCGAGCTCGGTGCGCAGTTCCTCGGCGATGCGCGCGAAACCACCGGTCACCTCGCCCCGCGCGGTGGCCTCGGCGAGCGAGTCGAGCACGGGCAGCAGCCGGCTCAGCACATTGGCCACCGCGATCTCGCCGACCGCCAGCCGGTCGCGGTGCACCCGCTTCCGGTAGTTGTCGTACTCGGCCTTCAGCCGCTGGAGGTCGGCCGTCCGCTCCCGGAGTTCGGCGTGCAGCACCACCTCCGGGGGCGCCGCCCGCCCGGCGGACTCGTCCTGGCCGGAGGGCCGGCCGGTGCCCTGCTCGGTCCGGTCCTCCGGGGGGTCGGTGGCGTCGGACGGGCCCGCTTCGGGGTGCTTCGCCGTCCCGTGTCCCACGAGGGCCAGCGGCGGGTGGGGCAGGCCGTGGACATTGGTCGGGCGGTTCATCGTCCGCTGCCCTCCTGCTTGTCGTCGTCGACGATCTCCGCGTCGACGACATCGTCCTGCTCGCCGGCGGCGGCATCCGCCCCGCCCTCACCGGCAGCCGCGCCCTGGCCTCCCGAGGTGGCCTGCGCGCCCTGGGTGTCGGCGTACATGGCCTGGCCCATCTTCTGGGAGACGGCCGCGAGTTTCTCGGAGGCGGTGCGGATCTCCGCGGTGTCCTCGCCCTTGAGCTTTTCCTTCAGCTCGGTGACGGCGTCCTGGACCTCGGTCCGGACCTCGCCGGGGACCTTGTCCTCGTTGTCCTTGAGGAACTTCTCGGTCTGGTAGACGAGCTGCTCGGCCTGGTTACGGGTCTCCGCGGTCTCCCGCTTGCGGCGGTCCTCCTCGGCGTGGTGCTCGGCGTCGCGGACCATCCGGTCGATGTCGTCCTTCGGCAGCGAGGAGCCGCCGGTGACGGTCATCTTCTGCTCCTTGCCGGTGCCCAGGTCCTTGGCCGTGACGTGCATGATGCCGTTGGCGTCGATGTCGAAGGACACCTCGATCTGCGGGACGCCGCGGGGGGCGGGCGGCAGACCGGTCAGCTGGAACATCCCGAGCTTCTTGTTGTACGCCGCGATCTCGCGCTCGCCCTGGTAGACCTGGATCTGCACGGACGGCTGGTTGTCCTCGGCCGTCGTGAAGATCTCGGAGCGCTTGGTCGGGATCGTGGTGTTGCGTTCCAGGAGCTTGGTCATGATGCCGCCCTTGGTCTCGATACCGAGGGACAGCGGGGTGACGTCCAGCAGCAGGACATCCTTGACCTCACCCTTGAGCACACCGGCCTGGAGCGCGGCACCGACGGCGACGACCTCGTCCGGGTTGACGCCCTTGTGCGGGTCCTTGCCGGTCAGCTCCTTGACCAGCTCGGTCACCGCGGGCATCCGGGTCGAGCCGCCGACCATGATCACATGGTTGATATCGGCGACCTTGATCCCGGCGTCGTCCACCGCGTTGTGGAACGGGGTCTTGCAGCGCTCCAGCAGGTCGGCGGTCAGCTGCTCGAACTGGGAGCGGGTGAGCTTCTCGTCCATGTGCAGCGGCCCGTCGGCCGAGGCGCTCAGATACGGCAGATTGATCGTGGTCTCGGTCGCCGCGGACAGTTCGATCTTCGCCTTCTCGGCAGCCTCCCGCAGCCGCTGGGTGGCCATCTTGTCCTGGGACAGATCGATGCCGTACGCGTTCTTGAACTGCTTGGTCAGGTAATCGACGATCCGCTGGTCCCAGTCGTCGCCGCCCAGGTGGGTGTCGCCGTTGGTGGCCTTCACCTCGACGACGCCGTCACCGATCTCCAGCAGCGAGACATCGAAGGTGCCGCCGCCGAGGTCGAAGACCAGGATGGTCTGGTCGTTCTCCTTGTCGAGGCCGTAGGCCAGCGCGGCCGCGGTCGGCTCATTGACGATCCGCAGCACCTTCAGGCCCGCGATCTCGCCGGCTTCCTTGGTAGCGGTGCGCTGGGAGTCATTGAAGTACGCCGGAACGGTGACCACGGCGTCCGTCACGTCCTCGCCCAGGTACTCCTCGGCGTCGCGCTTGAGCTTCTGGAGCACCCGCGCGGAGATCTCCTGAGCGGTGTACTGCTTCCCGTCGATGTCGCCGCTGTCCGGGAAGCGCCACTGCGCCTCGCCCATGTGGCGCTTGACCGACCGCGCGGTGCGGTCGACGTTGGTCACGGCCTGCCGCTTGGCGACCTCGCCCACCAGCACATCTCCGCCCTTGGCGAAGCCGACCACCGACGGGGTGGTCCGGGCGCCCTCGGCATTGGTGATCACCGTGGGCTCGCCGCCCTCCAGCACACTGACCACCGAGTTCGTCGTACCAAGGTCAATACCCACTGCACGCGCCATGGTCTTCTCCTCACCTTGCGGCCCGCCCGTGGAACGGCCCGCGGAGGCCTCCTCACCTGCTGATATGGGGAGCAAGCCGCTTACTCATCTGCATAAAACGCACTGACCCACATGTCAAGATATTCCTATTCAAGGCAAAAGGCCGGTATGCGCCAACCGCTGCTCGGCGCCTTCCCGCGGCCGCTCCCGGGGCGGCACGGGCCCGGCGCCTCCCGTGCGGCCGCACCGACGCGGGCCCGATCGCTACCCCAGGGGAGTGAGGCGTCGCGGTAGCGCGCTGCACGGGCACCTGCGCGGTGCGCCCGGCGGATCACCGTCCGGGCGCACCGCGCGGGCGCGCTCACGTCGCGACAGGGGTCGAGGTCCAGGTGCCGAGGGCCATCTCGGCGGTGATGCCGGGACCGAATCCCGCCAGCAGACCCCGCTGGCCGTCGACGGCCGACGCCTCGTCGAACATCCTCGCCAGGGCGTCGAGCACCACACCGCTGGCGATATTGCCGTACTCGGTCAGCGTCGCCCGGCTGAAGCGGAACGCCTCGGGCGGCACCTCGAGGAAGTGGCACAGGTCATCCAGAATGCGCGGACCGCCCGCGTGGACGATGTAGAAGTCCAGTTCGCCCGCGTCCCATTGGTGCTCCTGCGCGATGGCGCGCAAGGCGGGGGCGAGCGGCTCCATGGTGCCGGGCACGCGCTTGTCCAACTGGAAGTGGAACCCGGTGGAGCGCACTGCGTAGGAGATCCAGTCCTCGGTGTGCGGGATCAGATACGAGCTGTTGCGCTCCAGCCGGACGCCGGTGCCGCCCTTCCCGCGGACCACGGCCGCGGCGACCGCGTCGCCGAACAGCCCGTTCGACAGCAGTGATCCCACGCCCAGATCGGTGGGCTGGTAGCACAGCGAGCAGAACTCACACGCCACGATGAGCACATTGGAGTCGGGGTATGCCGTGCAGAAGTCATGCGCCCGGTTGATCGCGGCGCCTCCCGCGGCACAGCCGAGTTGGGCTATCGGCATCTGCCGGGTCTCCGAGCGGAAGCCCAGGGTGTTGATGAGCCATGCCGTCAGGGACGGCATCATGAAGCCGGTACAGGAGACGTAGACGATCAAGTCGATCTGTGCCGGCTCCAGTTCGGCCCGGTCGAGTGCCTCGCGCACCACCGCGGGGACCCGGGCCTTGGACTCCTCCTCGTAGACCGCGCTGCGGGCGTCGAGCCCGGGATGCTTGAGCACCTTGTCGATCGGCTGGATCAAATGCCGTTTGCGTACGCCGGTGTGCTCGATCAGGCGGAGCACCAGCCGCAGCTGCGAATGATCCTTATGCATTCGTCGCGCGAGTTCGAGGGTGTCTTCCTGGGTGAGGATGTATTCAGGGACCGCGATTGCAGGTTTGCACAGAACCGCCATGGGATGGGCTCCTTGCAGACTTGTGGGCCGCTCAGGGAATTCCCGGTTTCCATTTGGGTCGAAGTCGGCCGGTGGGCCCGCCCCGGCAACCTGCCCGAAGGACGGGCAAGTTGGCATGGGCGGAACCGGCGGACTGGAGTGGCACGACCCTGGAGAGAACTATGGACGGACCATCCGTCGAAGAACGAACTCTCCCCGTGCTGGTGGATCTTCTTTCCGACTAGTAACCGTACGCCAGAGAGGTGAGTTCTGCATTCGCGGCACCGGCCCCCATTACCAGGCGACCGGCAGCTCCAGCGGATAGCGCCAGATCGAGTTCGTGTTCCAGCGCACGTCCTCGGCCGACTGGGCCAGCCTGAGCTCGGGGAAGCGCTCCAGAAGGGCGCCGAGGGCCACTTCCAGCTCCGTGAAGGCGAGCGGGGCACCCAGGCAGTGGTGGCCGCCCCAGCCGAACGTCATGTGGGACGGCCGGTCCTCGCGCTCCAGGTCCAGCTCGTCGGGCCGGTCGAACTTGCGGCCGTCCCGGTTTGCCGTCAGGTAGGAAACGTGCACGATGTCCCCGGCCCGGATCGTCACCCCGCTCAGCTCCACGTCCTCGGTGGCGACCCGGGGAATGCCGACGCCCTTACGGAAGGGGATGAACCGCAGCAGTTCCTCCATCGCCTGCGGGAGCATCTCGGGGCGGGCCCGCACCATGGCGAGTTCCTTGGGCCGGGTGAGCAGGGTGTAGGCGAGGTTGCCGATCTCGTAGGTGGTGGTGTCCTGGCCGGTGATGAGCAGCACCATGGCCAGCACGGTGAGTTCCTGGTCGTTGAGGAGCTCGTCGCCGTCGCGGGCCGTCGCCAGCGCGCTGATCAGGTCGTCTCCCGGGTGCTGGCGCCGCTTCGCGGTGAGCGTCTTGAAGTACGCCCGCATATCGGCCTTGGCGCGGACGGCGCGGTCCCGGTTCTCGACGGTGACGTTCATCATCGTCCGTGCGTGCCCGCGCAGTTGGGCGCGGTCGGCCTCGGGGATGTCGAGGACCTCGCAGATCGTCGTCAGCGGCAGCGGGGACGCCAGGCTCTCCATCAGGTCGGCCGGCGAGCCCTGCGCGGTCATCCGGTCCAGCAGGTCGTCCACGACGCGCTGGGTACGGGCCCGCATGCGTTCCACTTGACGCGGGGCGAACGCCTTGGAGACCAGGCTCCGCAGCCGGCTGCTGGCGGGCGGGTCCATCACGTTGATCGCTTCGTCCTGCACGATCGGCTCAGGAGTCATCCGCGGGAAGTCCCGGCCGATGATGGCACTGCGGCTGAAGCGCCGGTCGGTCGTCACCGTGCGCACATCCTCGTACCGGGTCACCAGCCAGGCTTCGCCCTCCCCGTAGGGCAGTTTGATGCGGGCGACCGGTTCCTCGGTCAGCAGACGCTTGAGCGTCGGATCGAATTCCAGTGCCTCGGCATAGTCGAACGGGCAGTTCCACACGGTAGCGCCGGATTCCATCATGAGCTCCCGGAGTCGGAGGTGACGAGCGGATTCACCGCCTGTGCAGGCAGGAAAGAAGGCGCATGTACGCGTACGTACCAGGCCGGCAGCCAGAAACGCGCCAATTCATCCCGGATATCGTAAACACCGGGATGCGGGAACGGCTTTACTGCCCGATCACCCTGCGGAATGACGGATGCCGCGGTCCGCCATTCCCCGGTGAATTACGCCGGAGGGCAGGCGCCCGGGGCATTGCGCCATAAGGGTGATACCCCGGGATGCTGCACCCGGCTGCTGCCCTGTCGGCAAACATGCTTGCCGATAAGGCAAAGAGGGGAGGCTCGCCGGTCTTCGCGCGGTGCCGGGGTGTGCGGCACCCAGGCACCAGCCGTCCTGGTCGCGCTGCGCTCCGCCGTGGAGGCTCACCGGTGAAACAACTGGCAAAAGGAGCAGCCCATGACGGAGCACGAGAAGGTCGTCCTGATCACCGGCGCGAGCAGCGGCATCGGCGAGGCGACCGCCCGCCGCCTGGCCGCCGACGGGCACCGCGTCTTCCTCGGTGCCCGCCGCACCGAACGACTGGAGACGCTGTGCCACGACATCAACGGCGCCGGCGGCACCGCGGCCTTCCGGCGGCTGGACGTCACCTCCGCCGAGGACATGAGGTCCTTCGTCACGGCCGCGCATGAGGAATACGGCCGGGTCGACGTCCTGGTCAACAACGCGGGGGTGATGCCGCTGTCGCCCCTGGAGGCGCTGCGGGTGGACGAATGGGACCGGATGCTCGACGTGAATGTGCGCGGGGTCCTTTACGGGATCGCCGCCGCGCTGCCCGTGATGCGGGCCCAGGGCGCCGGCCACGTCATCAATATCGCGTCGGTCGGGGCGTACGAGGTGGTGCCCACCGCCGCGGTCTACTGCGCCACCAAATTCGCCGTACGCGCCATCTCCGAGGGACTGCGCCAGGAGGCCGCGGCCGGTATCCGGGTCACCCTGGTCTCGCCGGGCGTCACGGAATCCGAACTCCCGGACAGCATCACCGATCCGGCGGCCCGGGAGGCCATGGCGTCCTACCGCGCGGTGGCCCTGCCGGCCGCCGCGGTCGCGGACACCATCGCCTTCGCCGTCAGCCGGCCACCGGAGGTCGATGTGAACGAACTGGTCGTACGCCCGGCGGCCCGTACCTGACAGCAGGACGGTCCTCGCAGTACCGGGGGCGCCACCGAGCCCGGTGGCGCCCCCGGCCCCTCCATCCGCCGGGCACGGCTCAGTTGGCCTGCCCCAGGGCATGGCCCTCGCTCGCGGCGAGTACGAACGGGTGGCCCGCGGGATCTGAATAGCGGCGGGCGTCATACGGCCCGCGGTTCTCCCGGGTCTGCAACGGCCGCGCTCCCAGGCTGACCGCCTCGCGCTCCGCCTCGTCCATGTTGTCCTGCGGGACGAGGAAGTGCAGATGTGCCTGCTGTGAGTCGTCCGGGCGGGGCCAACTGGGCGGCGCCGCGCCCCGGTCCCGTCGTATCGCGAGGTGCACCTTGTCGCTCTCGACGACCTCGATGTAGTCCGGGCTGGACCCGATCCGGACTTCTCCGCCGAGGAATTGTGCGTAGAAGTCCGCCAGTGCCGCGGGCTCCGCGCAATCCAGTACCAGGACGCTGGTCTTGGCGATGGCCATCCCGCCCCCTTCCTGTTGACGGGCCCCCGCCCGCCTCTTCCGACCGCTACCCCGAGACGGCCCCGGCACTCCGCGGACCGGGAAAGCCACACCGGACGCGGCGTGCCGGACCTTGGTTCGCGGGGCGCGCGCTGCGGATGTGGTGCCGACGGCCGGTCGCGGCAGTAGAGTCTGCTCCCATGTCGAAGCCCGACGAGCTGCTTGTCGACATCGCCGCCATGGTGGAGTCGGAGCAGAGCAATCAGATGTCTCTCACAGTGGTTGTCCAGGGCGCTGTGATCACCGGACGGCTGGCGCCCGAGAGCGTGTGGCGGCAGCGTGTGGCCGAGGTCCTGGAGCAGTCGCAGCGGCTGGGACCGTTCTCCGCCCTCTTCTGCTCGGCCGGCGCGGACACCCGCCCGCCGCGACGGAAGGAGCCGCCCACCCACCTGCATTTCCATGTGGCGAGGATTCTCCAGGGCAGCCTCGGCCTGCCCGAGACCGGCGGCATGTACCGGGTCGAGATCAAGGACGTAGGAGCCTGGACGGTGGGCGACTTCAGCTACTCCGACCACTGAGACCGTCCTGAGCTCGGAGCATTGACCCCATACAAAGCTGGGCTCCGACCGGTGCGGTCGGAGCCCACTTCGTTGTCCTGCGGTGTCCGGGCTCAGCTCGCCTGGTCACCGTCAGGCGACGACGGAGCCTGGAGCAGCGCCGACGCCTCCTCAAGAGGGGTGCGGACGGCGGGGGTCGACGAGCTACAGGTGAAGCCGAGGCGGGTCAGCGCCCGGGTCACCTCGCCGGCGGTGAAGTCGCGGCGGTCCTGCCGGGTGATGACCTCGCCTACCTGCTTGACAGGGTAGTTGCGGCCACCGATGAGTACCGAGTCACCCGTGATGGGTTCGGGCTCGACACCCTTCATCGAGTCCTGCACCTCGGTCTTGATCAGGTCGAAGGGGAAGCGGGCGATGACGCAGCGCATAGTGCCTCTACAGGGTCGAAACGAACCGGAATCGGACTGACGGCGGAGCGGGAAAAGCGCGGTGTACGAACCGTACGGCTTCCGAGCTACGAGGTCGTGCCGGCCGAGCGCCGACGCTGCGGCGTCCCGGACGTGGTCCGGGGCGTTCCCGTACCGGAGGACCGACGGGCCTGGGCGGAGCGGCTGCGCCGGCCACGGGTCGAGGACCCGCTGCGCTTCGGGCGTTCGACGACCGGCGCGGCGATGGTGACGGGAATACCGGAGGGAGCCTGGGCACCGGTGATACGGGTCAGCTCGGCCTCGCCGGAGCGCACCTGGGTGGACTGCGGCGTGATCCCCGCGTCCGCCATCAGCCGGTCCATCTCGCGGCGCTGGTTGGGCAGGACGAGGGTGACCACGCTGCCGGACTCCCCGGCGCGGGCGGTGCGACCGCCGCGGTGCAGGTAGTCCTTGTGGTCGGTGGGCGGGTCGACGTTGACGACGAGGTCGAGGTTGTCGACGTGGATGCCGCGGGCGGCGACGTTGGTGGCCACCAGGACGGTGACATGGCCGGTCTTGAACTGGGCCAGGGTGCGGGTGCGCTGGGGCTGGGACTTGCCGCCGTGCAGGGCCGCGGCGCGGACACCGCTGTGCAGCAGGTGCTTGGTGAGCTTGTCCACCGCGCGCTTGGTGTCCAGGAACATGATCGACCGGCCTTCGCGGGCGGCGATCTCGGTCGTGGTGGCGTGCTTGTCGGCGTCGCGGACGTGCAGCAGGTGGTGTTCCATCGTGGTGACGGCGCCCGCCGACGGGTCGACGGAGTGCACCACCGGGTCCGTCAGATAGCGCCGGACCAGCAGGTCGACGTTGCGGTCCAGGGTGGCCGAGAAGAGCATCCGCTGCCCCTCGGGGCGCACCTGGTCGAGCAGCGCGGTCACCTGCGGCATGAACCCCATGTCGGCCATCTGGTCGGCCTCGTCAAGCACCGTGATGCCGACCTGGTTCAGACGGCAGTCACCGCGGCCGATGAGGTCCTTGAGCCGCCCGGGAGTCGCGACGACGACCTCGGCGCCACCGCGGAGTGCGCTCGCCTGGCGGCCGATCGACATGCCGCCGACGACTGTGGCCAGCCGCAGCGACAGCGCCCGGGCGTAGGGGGTGAGGGCGTCGGTGACCTGCTGTGCCAGCTCCCGGGTGGGGACCAGGACCAGGGCCAGCGGCTTGGTGGGCTCGGCGCGCTGCCCGGCGGTGCGGGCCAGCAGGGCCAGCCCGAAGGCGAGGGTCTTGCCCGAGCCGGTGCGGCCACGGCCCAGTACGTCCCGCCCGGCCAGCGAATTCGGCAGCGTGGCGGCCTGGATCGGGAACGGGGCCGTCACCCCTTCCGAGGTCAGCGACGTCAACAGCGCGGCCGGCATGTCGAGTTCGGCGAAGGACTCGGCCGGCGGCAGCGCGGGGGTATGCGTGACGGGCAGGGCGAACTCTCCCTGCGGCGCGGGCCGGCGCCGCTTGCCACCGCCACCGGAGCGGTTGGCGGCCTGCGAGCGGTAGCCGCCACGGCCGGAACCGGCCGAGCGGGTACGGGAGGAACGGTCGTTCGGGCGAGATGCGCGGTTCATGGAGAACCTTCCTCGATGCGGTACGTCGAGGAATTCCCGGCAGCTGTCAGCCGCACACAGGAGAATCGCAAAACGGACCGGAGAAAACAGATGGAACGCGGCGGGACGGAATCGACCGCCGGCGCGAGAAAAGAGTTCGCCGAAGAGCGGCGAAGGTGTTGCCGGATCGGGAAGCCGGGCGGGGCGCCGTGCTGTCGCAGCGGGCCGCGTGGTCCGGTACCGGACGGGTTGCTCCGTGTCGCCGGCGCGGCCGTGACGGCACGCGCGGCGTATTCCGGGCAACGAGCTGGGGCCCGCACCCAAGGTGCGGGCCCCAGCTGCGATGTATACGTCGGCGTCAGGCAGGGAGAATGTTCTCGGCCTGCGGGCCCTTCTGGCCCTGGGTGACGTCGAAGGTGACCTTCTGGCCTTCCTGGAGCTCACGGAAGCCCTGGGTGGCGATGTTCGAGTAGTGGGCGAAGACGTCAGCGCCGCCACCGTCCTGCTCGATGAAGCCGAAACCCTTTTCCGAGTTGAACCACTTCACGGTACCGGTAGCCATGTTTATCTCCTTCGGGGGCAGTGCCGGGGCCGCACTGTGCGGACCCCGCGTCGCCGCGATGATTGCCCCGTCCGGAAAAACCGGAAATACAAAAGCGCTCCCGCCGACCTGGAAGGGCGGCGGGGGTGCGAGAAGTCTTTGGGAACCACAACCACAACTGCAACTGAGATCGACAGTAGCACGGCACGAGCAGCCGTGCGCAGCTGTTGCCCCGCCATTTCCGGACCCGGAAACCTTGCTGACCTGCCGAGTTCTCCGGCGGTTCGGCGAGCCCGGGCCGCCGGACGGCAAGGTGGGAAGGGGCCGGGGCCCGGTGGCCGTCCGGCGTGGGACAGGGACCGTACGGCCCCTGTCCTGCGCGCCCGGCGCATTCCAGGCTGGAGGTGTCACGGGCCGGGTGACGTCGGTCCGGGTACCGAGGAGGCATCATGCAGAACACTCCGCACCTCGTCAGCGATGTGATGACAGGCACCGTGGCCGCGGTCGACCGGGAGGCGCGGTTCAAGGAGATCGTCGAGACCATGGAGCGGTGGCAGGTCAGTGCGCTGCCGGTGCTGGCGGGGGAGGGCCGGGTGGTCGGTGTGGTCTCGGAGGCCGATCTGCTGCCCAAGGAGGAGTTCCGGGAGTCCGACCCCGACCGCCTGGAGCAGCTGCGGCGGCTCGACGATGTGCGCCGGGCGGGCGCGCTGACCGCGGGGGAGCTGATGACCGGCCCCGCGCTCACCGTGCGGGCCAATGCCACGCTGTCCCAGGCGGCCCGGACCATGGCGCGCGGCTCCGTCAAACGGCTGCCGGTGGTGGACGGACACGGGGTGCTCCAGGGCATCGTCAGCCGCGCCGACCTGCTGAAGGTCTTCCTGCGCTCGGACGACGACCTCGCGGAGGAAGTCCGCTACGTCGTGGGGGAGCTGTTCACGACGCCCGTGAAGGATCTGCGGGTCACGGTCGTCGACGGGGTGGTCACGCTCAGCGGCCGGGTCCGGGACACCTCGCTCATCCCGGTGGCCGCCCGCCTGGTGCGCGCGGTGGAGGGCGTCGTGGACGTGGAATTCGATGTCACCGTTCCGACTGCCGCCCGGACCCGGACGCCGATGGCGGGCCCGCAGCGCTGACGGGACCGTTCGCCGGCTCTCGCAGGCGGGCGCCGCAAGCTCCGGACGGCCGGGAGCGGGCGCGACAGCGGGCCGTACCGAGGAGGTGTCATGGCGCACAGCCCGTACACCGTCGGTGACGTGATGACCCGGGCCGTGGTCGCGATCGGCCAGGAGGCGCGGTTCAAGGAGATCGTCGAGGTCATGGAGCGGTGGCAGGTCAGTGCGCTGCCGGTGCTGGCGGGGGAGGGGCGGGTGGTCGGTGTGGTCTCCGAGGCGGATCTGCTGCCCAAGGAAGAGTTCCGGGGGGCGCAGCCGAGCCGGCTGGAGCAGGCGCGGCGGCTGGACGACGTACGCAAGGCCGGCGGGCTGACGGCGGGGGATCTGATGAGCGCGCCCGCGCTGACCGTGCACGCCGGGGACACCCTGGCCCAGGCGGCGCGGACGATGGCGTTCAAGTCGGTGAAGCGGCTGCCCGTGGTCGACGGTCAGGGGCTGCTCCAGGGCATCGTCAGCCGCGCCGACCTGCTGAAGGTCTTCCTGCGCCCGGACGAGGACCTGGCGGCGGAGATACGTACGGAGATCATCGGCCGGCTGTGCCCCGAGGTCCCCGACCGGCCGGCGGTCAGCGTCACCGACGGGGTGGTCACCCTCAGCGGCACGCTCCGCGACCCGTCGCTGCTGCCCGTCACCGCCCGTCTGGTGCAGGCGGTCGAGGGCGTCGTGGACGTGCGGTTCGACGTCACCAGGCCGGCGCCCGCCGGGCCGGAGCGCCGGGCGGGCCACGGCTGACGACTGCTTTCGGCCACGGCCGCCGCGGGACCGTGCGGCCTGGCAGGCCCCTGCGAGAGGGGTCACGATGGGGACAGTGAGACGGACGTCTTGGCAGCCGGAGGGGCGTCATGAGCGACGCGGAGGCATGCTCACCGCACCGGCCGATCCGGGTGTTCCTGCTCGACGACCACGAGGTCGTCCGGCGCGGGGTGGCGGATCTGCTCGATGCCGAGCCCGATATCGAGGTGGTCGGCGACGCCGGGACGGCCGCCCATGCGCTCGCGCGCGGACCGGCGCTCCGGCCGGATGTCGCGGTGCTGGATGTGCGGCTGCCGGACGGCGACGGGGTCTCCGTGTGCCGGGAGCTGCGCTCGCGGATGCCGGGACTGGCCTGTCTGATGCTCACCTCGTTCGACGATGACGAGGCGCTGCTCGACGCGATCATGGCCGGCGCGGCCGGTTATGTGCTCAAGGAGATCAAGGGGGCGGATCTCGTCGCCGCGGTGCGCACGGTCGCCTCCGGCAGCTCGATGCTCGATCCCGCGACGACGGCACGGCTGATGAGCAGTCTGCGCGGCGGCGACTCCGAAGCGCCGCCCGAGGCGGCGGCGCTCTCCGGCCTGTCCCCGCGGGAGCGGGAGATCCTCGGTCTGATCGGTGCCGGACTGACGAACCGGGAGATAGGTAAGCGGCTCTATCTCTCCGAGAAGACCATCAAGAACCACATCTCCCGCCTGCTGGCCAAACTCGGTGTGGAGCGGCGCATCCAGGCCGCCGTCCTTGCCACCCAGGCCGCCTCGGCCTCCGGCGCGGGACCGGGCCCGCACGGGACCTGAGGCGGGAGCGACGGTGCTTCCCACCTCGTACGGCCCCGGAGCCCAGGGCCCCTCCGGCCCGTTTCTCCGACCCCGAAAGGAGCACCGTCATGGAGCCGGACATCATCACCGTGGGGCTCGACGGTTCGCCGGAGAGCCTGGCCGCCGCGCAGTGGGCCGCTGACGAGGCGGACCGGCGCCAGGCGGTGCTGCGGCTGCTCCATGCGTGGATCCTGCTGGCCGCCGAGGCGGCGGACACGCCCCCCGAACGTGACGAGAACGCCGCCGCGCGGCAGATCGTGCGCCAGGCCCTGGACCAGGTCCGGGAGCGCCGCCCGCATCTCCAGATCATCGAGGATCTGGTGGGGTCGGAGGCGGAACCGGCGCTGGTGCGCGCGGCCGGGGAATCGCTGATGGTCGTGCTCGGGTCGCGGGCTCTGGGGACCTGGCAGAGCTATGTGCTCGGCGATGTGAGCCTGAACGTCGTGGGCGGGGCCAAGGGACCGGTCGTCCTGGTCCGGGCGCCCGGGCGGGCGAAGACACCGCGCCATCCCTCCGGGCACGACGCGCCACCGGCTCCCCGGCCCCGGGTCGTGGTCGGCGTCAGCCTCAACGGCCCCAGTGACCGGATGCTGACGTTCGCCTTCGACGCGGCGGCGAGCCGCGGCCTTCCGCTCCAGGCCGTCCACGGGCGCCCGCTCCCCGTGCAGGCGTACACCCCGTGGGGCATCGACCCCGATGCCGCGAAGGAACTCACCAAAGAGGCGGACATCGAGCTGCGGGACGCCCTGCGCCCCTGGTGCGAGCGGTTTCCCGGTGTGCTGGTGCAGGAGACCGTGCTGCCGGAGAGTCCGACCCGGGCCCTGGTACAGACGGTCTTCGGGGCCGAACTCCTGGTGGTCGGCCGCCGGCTGCACCGCCCGCTGCTCGCGCCCCGTATCGGCCCGGTCGCCCACGCCGCCATCCACCACGTGACCTGCCCGGTCGCCGTGATTCCGCACGACTGAGCACCTGCAGAGCGCACTCCCCGCCCATGGGGCCGACGAGATCCGGCCCGGCACACCCGGAGGGACTGGCCAGAGATGAGGCACCGCACCGTGGCAGACCTGATGACGCCCGAGGCCGTCGTCGTCCAACGGGGCACCCCGTTCAAGGAGATCGCGCGGCTGCTCGACGAATACGACATCACCGCGGTACCCGTGCTCGACGAGAACGACCAGCCGGTGGGGGTGGTGTCGGAGGCCGATCTGCTGCGGCGGCAGATCGCGAAGCTCGGGGCGACCACCGCCGAGGCGATCATGACCAGCCCCGCGGTGGTGGCACGCCCCGGGTGGAGTGTTGTCGAAGCGGCCAAGACGATGGAGAAGAAGCGGGTCAAGCGGCTGCCCGTGGTCGACGACTCCGGACGGCTCATCGGGGTGATCAGCCGCAGTGACCTCGTGCAGCTGTTCCTGCGCCGGGACCGGGCCATCCAGGAGGAAGTGCTGGAGGAGGTACTGACCCGCACGCTCGGGGTGGCCCCGTCCGCGGTCACGGTCGAGGTCTCCGACGGCCATGTGACCCTCACCGGCTCCCTGGAGCGCAAAAGCCTGGTCCCCATTGCCGTGCGGCTGTGTGAAAGCGTCGACGGGGTGGTCGAGGTGGTCGACCGGCTCAGCTACCTGCGCGACGACACCGTGCACGGGCCGGCCGCGCCGGAGTAGCGCGAACGGGCCGTCGCCCGGCGCCCGGGAGGCGGCCGCGGCACCCGGAACTCACCCCTGCGGCACGACCGAGACGGGACAGTTGGCATGGTGCAGGGCCGCATGAACGACGGGGCCGAGCAGCATCGGTGACCGCCGGCTGCGGCGCCCGACGACCAGCAGGCCCGCATCGCAGCAGGCCGCCAGCAGCACGGGGGCGGCCCGGCCGCTCGCCACGTGCGGGACCACCTCGACGGCGGGGAACCTCGCCCGCCAGGGCAGCAACGCCTCGGCGAACGTCTCCTGCTCCGCGACGCCGGCCGCCGTCCCGTCCGGCGAGCGGCCCGGCCCGGCGCGTACCGGGGCCACGGTCGCCGCCGGGCCCCACGCCCGTACGGCGCGCACCCGCGTGTGATGGGCGTCGGCGGCCGTGAAGGCGAATTCCAGCACGGCCTCGTCCTCCGGTCCCGCATGCCGCACGCCCACCACGATCTCCCGCTGCGGAAACGCCGCGTCCTGGCGCACCGTGACGACCGGACACTCCGCCTGGCCCAGCACCTGGAGACTGACCGAGCCGAGCAGGAAACCGGCTATCGCACCGTGCCCGCGCGACCCCAGAATCAGCATCGTGGCCTCGGCGCTCCGCTCCAGCAAGGCGTCGGAGGGCCGCTCCGCGACCTGCTCGGTGGTCACCGCGATCCCCGGGTGCCCGGTGTACGCCAGGTCCACGGCGCCACGGAGCAGCTCGGCCCCACGGCGCTCCCGGCCGGCCGCCTCCGGATCAGCCGGCGGGACGTTCGCCGACGGGGACCCCGAGGAATGCAGCAGATGCAGCGCGAGACCCCGGGCCGCGGCCTCCTCGGCGCCCCAGAGCACGGCCGGCACGCTGTTCCCCGTGCCGTCCAGTCCTACGACCACCGGGCCGGCCATGACGCACCTCCGCGCACTCCGGGCCTGCACGGGCGCCGGCGCCTCGCCCCTGCCTCTCCAGCGTGGCCGCGGCGGCACCGCCACCGGCATGAGCCACTCGGCCCCATCGGCCGGCCGGCAGGCCCGGAGGGGCTCGCTTCCGGCACCCGGCCGGAGCACCCTGGAAACAAGACCGTGTAGCCGTGAACCGAGCTGTGAGGTGCCTGATGAGCACTCTCGAAGAACATATCGACGTGAGCGTCCCCCTCGATACCGCGTGGGACTGCCTGCACCGGCCGGAAACCTATCCGCAATTCCTGGACGGGGTGCGCGAGGCCCGGCCGGAGGGCGAACACCGCACACATCTGGACATCGACGCGGGCGGCCGGCCACAGGAGTGCGTCGTGGAGATCACCGACCGCACCCCGGAAAACGTCATGAGCTGGCAGACCACCAGCGGTCCCGACCTGGCGGGCACCTTCTCACTGCTGCCCCTCGACGAGCAGCACACCCGGGTCCAGGCCCGGTTCGAGTACGACCCGGGAACCATCAAGGAGACGTTCGGCGGACCCCAGGGCTTCGCCCAGGCCTCCGCGATCGAACGCGGCCTCCGCAGTGACCTGGCGCAATTGAAGCAATGGGTGGAAGGGGAACGCTGAGCCACACTGCCGCGCCCGCCCCCGTGGCCCGCCCTGGCGCATGTTCCGCCGCACCGGTGCGGGCCACGGGTGGCTCGGTCGGCGCCCACGAGGGGTGGCTCGGTCGGCGTCCACGAGCCTTGGTGATCATTCGCGCGGTCATCATTCACGGTGAATGCGCGCGGCCACTATCGCTCCGTCCCGAACGGTGTAGGTTCCGGCGAAGAAGCGATGAGTGCCATCGGTCTGTGTGGCGTCCAGTTCCACCTCGACGGTGTTGCCGACCACGGAGCGCACCGTGACGTCGTCCCTGGCCGTGTCGCTGAAAGTGCGCACGAAGTAGTCGTACGGCCGCCCCGTGATGTTCTTCCCACCGAGCGCCCAAGCGGCCACGTACTCACCGTTGTTGATGGCCCGGAAATACGCTTCGACCACCTCGGTGGGGTCCGGCGCGGGCTGGTCCGGCGCGACCGGACGATGTCCGGCTGTGTCGGGTGTCCATGCCAGACCCAAGGGCTGAGCGACCGCTGCTGGACGGGCGTGGGCCGGGGCCGCTGCCGCTCCGGTGGCGACTGTCGTGGACGCCCCGGAACCGCTCCCGGCCGACGGGGCAACGCCCAGAACCGCGCCGGTACCCATGAGGATCGCGGCCATCGCCACCCTGAAGCTCCGCATCACGGGGCCGATGACTCCTGGTCGAGCGCCGCAACGGTAGTGCCCGAGGCCCTTCCGCTGTGCGGAACGGCCCTTTGTGCAGTGAAGTCCTGGATGCTCCATCATCGGAAATCCCGAGCAAGACGAGGATCTGGATCTTCCTCTTCCATCGTGCGCTCCATGCCTGTCGGATGCATCTGCACGGGCGAGACCGCGGAAGGGCGCAGTGTTCCATCGCGGCGGTGAGCCTCAACTGGACTTCTGCCCTGCCCTGTTCTGCGGGGAGCGTGTCTCTGGGGAGCGGCACGAAGATGCGAGCCTCTGTGAGCTGTGATGTGCTGAGAGCACTCAAGTGCCGACGCCTGTACGCATGGAGCCACTGACCATGACGCGGAGTGCACGTCGCAAATTCATGACGCTTACCTGCGCGCCCATGCTCGCTGTGGGGCTCGCGGTGGGCGTGCCCCCTGCCGTCACCGCAGCTCCCGCTGACACCTGTTCCCTGCGCACGGTTGACGGCCAGGAGGTCGGGCGGAATGTGGTGACCCCTGCCTCCGATGCTGATGTTCCCTCATCTCCTCCTCATATCACGGTGGTTGGGGACACCTGCCGGTTCATGGCGCGGAACCGTGCCGAGGCCGCCAAGCGCGACCCCGTCGATCTGAGCGCCCAGCCCATCACGGTCAACGGGATGGGCCCGCTGCGCATAGGTATGAGCCGTCAAGCGGCCGAGCGTGCGGTCGGGGCCCGGATTCCCGATGGCACGGTCGCGGCCTTCATCGCCGGGGAGCGCTCTTTCGCCGACCCGCTGCCCTGCGGCAGTGACTGACGGCTCCTTGCATCAGGCATCCGCCGGAACTACAGCCGGACGACGACGAGGGCGATGTCGTCGCGGGCGCCGGCGCTGACGCCGAGGCGGGCGAGCAGGGCGTCAGCGAGGCGTTCGGGGCTGAATGTGCTGTAGCGGGCGAGGGCGTCGGTGAGGCGGGTGAGGCCGGTGTCGATGTCCTCGTCGCGGCGTTCGATGAGCCCGTCGGTGTAGAGGACGAGGGTGTCGCCCGGCACGTACGGCAGGTGGGCCTGGGGGCGCGGCACCTGTTCGGGGTGGGCGCCCAGGGGCGGGTCGGTGGCGCGGTCCAGGAGTTCGTGGGTGCCGTCGGCGTGCAGCAGGACGGGCGGGGGGTGGCCGGCGCTGCTGTAGGTGACCTGGCGGCCGGCGGTGTCGATCAGTGCCTGGACGGCGGTGGTGGCCAGCGCCTTGTCGACGGAGCGGGCGTACAGGCCGAGCACTTTCAGTGCCTGGGCGGGACCCTCGACGGAGCGGGCGGCGGCACTGAGGGCGCTGCGGAGCATGCCCATGACGGCGGCGGCGTCCAGCCCGTGGCCGACGACATCGCCGACCGCGACGGCGAAACCGCCCCCGGGGAGGTCGACGATGTCATACCAGTCGCCGCACACGTTCAAGGAGCCGATGGCGGGGAGGTAGCGCACCGCGATGTCACGGTGCCCGGCGAGGTCGGGGGAGTGGAGCATGGCCTCCTGGAGGGTGAGGGCGACCTGGCGTTCGCGGGCGTGGGCCCGGCGCAGTTCCTCGTTGAGGTGCTGGAGCGCGCGGGCCCGGACGTACAGCTCGGCCTCCATCGCCTCCTCGCGTTCGCTCAGCCGCCCGCCGGGCATCGGACGGGACCGGCGGGAGTGGACGAAAGCGGTCACGTCCTCGACCCGGTGGATGATCCACGCCACTCTGCCGTCCGGCCCTGGGACGGGGGTGTTGATCGTGGACCACCAGCGCTCCTCGAACTCCCCGGGCCGCTCCGTCACGGGGATGTCGTACCTCTGCACCGCCATCGTGTCCGGCTCCCCGGTGGACAGCACGCGGCGCAGTGAGGGGTGCAGGTTCTGCACCCCTTCGGCGTCGGGGTCCTCGGGGTTGTCGGGAAAGGCGTCGAAGACGTACTGCCCGAGCAGCTCGTCGCGGGTCCGCAGGGTCGCGTGCAGGTACGCCTGGTTGACGTCCACGATGACCAGCTCCGGATCGAGGACCAGGCACGCGCTCGGGGTCGCGGCGAACAGCGCCGCATGATCGAGCTCCGGTCTGCTCACGCTCCCTGCCCATCCTCCCGCGGCCCGGTGCTGCTGACCCTCGTCAGGCCCGCCTTCCACAGCCGCGGCGTGGCCCGCGTCCGTTGTCGGTGTCGAGCACCGCCGCGGGTCCGTCCCCGGCGGCGGCGGGTTACGCCCCCGGCGGGCGGAAGGCGACCGACTTCCTGGCGGCCTCGTCGATCTCCTCGACGGTCAGCAGCGGAATCGTCTTGGAGTGCAGGGCTCCACTGGCACGGACGGTCATGGCGATGGCGGCCATCGACACATGGTCGGGGAAGTCGAGAACGCAGTAGAAGTCGTCGTCCCCGTAGGCGAAGTAGAGCGTCTCCAGCGTGCCGCCGCACGAGCTGACCACCTGCTCGACAGCCGCCTTGCGTCCGGTGCCGCCCTCGGCGAGCAGGCCCTTCATGCCCTCGGCGGTATAGCTGGCCTGCACCAGGTACTTCGGCATCCGGCTCTCCCATGCTTCAGCCCATGCGACAGCGGACCGCGGTATGGCGGTCACACGGCCACCCTCGCCCGTAGGGTGCGGACCGGCCAGCGGGCGGCCGCCGGGTGGGTGAGTCGGCGGTTGGGTGAGTCGGCGGGCGCGGTGGGACTTCGTGGCGGGCCGTCGAGATCCGCAGCTCCCGGTGCAGTCCGCACGTGCCACCGCACGGTGCGGCGAGTTCTCTCCCTCCCCCGCAGGGCTGCCGGGAACCAGGCGCCGGGACCGTACGACTGACTGGACCGGGGCCCGGAGAGGGGCCGGAGCTGTCGGGAGGGGCCCATGCTGGTGAAACGTGGCAAGGAGCGGGAGGCCGCCGGGCCGGACGGGGGCACCGCACGGGCGCCGGGCGGCCGGGCGCTGACCGTGCTGCTCACGACGGCGATGGCGTTCTCCATGCTCCAGCTGTTCGTGATCGGGGCGCTCGGGCCGCGGCTGGTCGGGGAGTTGAGGATCTCGCGCACGGTGCTGGGCCTGACCACCACGGCGGGCTTCGGGGCGGCGGCCGTGCTGTCGCCGATGGCGGGCCGGCTGGTGGACCGGGTGGGACCCCGGCACTGTCTGATCGCACTGCTGCTGCTCACCGCCGCCTCGCTGGCGCTCATCGGCGCCGTGCCGGGGGCGAGCGTGCTGCTGCTGGCCGTCGCACTCGGCGGTGTACCGCAGGCGCTGGCCAACCCCGCCACCAACAAGGTGATTCTCGCCGCCGTTCCGGCCGAACGCCGGGCCGCCGTCACCGGGTGGAAGCAGTCGGGGGTGCAGTGCGGGGCGTTCGTGGCGGGACTGCCGTTGTCGCTGTTGGCGGCGGGGGTGGGCTGGCGCGGTGCGGTCTGGTCGGCGGCCGCCGCGGCGGCGGTGGCCGCGCTCTGGGCGGCCCGGGCCCTGCCGGCCGACCCGCCACCGGCCACCACGGGCCCGTCGGCCGCGGCCTCGTCCCCTCGCGACACCTGGCGGCTGGCCGCCTTCTCCCTGCTGCTCGGCTGCGGTATCGCCTCGGTCAACACCTACCTGGCGCTGTTCGGTTCGCAACGCCTCGGGATGACACCGACCACGGCGGCGGCACTGGTGGCCGTCCTGGGCTTGGCCGGTATCGGCGGGCGGGTCGGCTGGGCACGGGCGGCGGGGCGGCCGGGATGGGCCGAGGCGCTGCCGACGCTGCTCGCGGCGGGTGCGGTGGGTGCCGCACTGCTGCTCGCCGCCGCGCTCCGGGCACACCCGCTGGTGTGGGTGGCCGCCGTCGCGGTCGGCTCGTTCGCGGTGTCCGCCAATGCCGTCTCCATGGTGCTGGTGCTGCGGAAGGCGGCGCCCGGCCGGGCCGGGAAGGACTCCGCCCTGGTGTCGGCGGGGTTCTTCGCGGGGTTCGCGGTGGGACCGCCCCTGTTCGGTGCGTTGGTCTCCGCGAACGGATACGGGCCGGGCTGGTTCCTGGTGGCGGCCGAGTTCGCGGCGGCGTCGGCGATCGCCGTTCCCCTGATGCTGCGTCGTACCGGAGGACCCGATGCATGAGCCCACCCATGGGACCGCCCATGAGCAGAGCCGTGAGCAGACCCATCAGCAGAGCCATCAGCAGAGCCGTGCGGCGACTGGCCACGTGCCATGGGCCGACCGTGCCTGGGCGGCGGTGCTGGAGCGGACCGGGCAGACCGCGGCCGAAGTGGGGCCGCGCTTTCCGCTGTACGCCGACCCGGAGACCGGCACCTGGAAGACCACCTCCCGGGGGTCCTGGACGGGTGGCTTCTGGGCCGGACTGCTCTGGCTGCGCGCCCTCGCGTCCGGCGCTCCCCAGGACCGGTCGGCCGCGGCCGCCTGCACACGGAGACTGGCCCACTGGATCGACCAGGACACCGCCACCCGCGGGCTGATCTTCTGGTACGGCACCGGGCTCGCCGCGGGGCCCGGGGGCGACGGCCTGGCGGCCGGGCTGCGGGAGAGAGCGGCCCGGTCCTGTCTGGCGGCCTACGACCCGGAGCGGCAACTGGTGCCCTGGGGCGAGGCGTTCGGCGGCCCCCGGATGCTGGCACGGGTGGACGCGGTGCCGGGGCTGGTGCCGCTGCTGGCGGGTCTGGGTGCGGAGGGAGAGCGCGCGGCGTACGGCCATCTGACCCGGCATCTGACGCTGAGCCGCAGCGAGAAACCACCGCGCCCGGCATGGCAGGCCGGGCCCGATGACGGCTGGACGCCCTGCGCCGAACCCGCGCCGGGATGGAGCCGCACCACGCCCTGGCTGCTGCTCGCCCTCGCGGACGGACTCCACTGCCTCGCCGACGGGCTCAACTCCCGGGCGGCCGGGGCCCTGTGGGAAGCGGCGGGACAGCTCACCGCACCGCGGCTCGCCCCGGCGGGCCGGATCACGGCACCACGGCTCGCGCCGGCCGCCCCGCTCACCGCACCGCGGCTCGCCCCGGCCGCCCGGTTCACCGTGTTGCTGCCCTCCCCGGCCGCCCCGCTCGTCCCGCCGGCACAGGAGGACCAACCGTCCGGCCCGCTCGACACCTCCGCGGCCGCCATCGAGTCGGTGGCCCTGCTGAAGCTGGCCGCCCTGGCGCGGGCGACGGGCCGCGGGAGCGAAGCCGACCGGCTGACCGCGCGGGCCCGGCAGATCCTGCACCGCCTGTGCACCGGCCATCTCTCGGCCCGTGGGGCGCTGACGGACGGGTGCTACGACGCCGCCCGCGCCCTCGCCCCGCGCCATGAGCTGATCTGGGGCGACTTCTTCCTGGCGGTGGGGCTTGCCCTGCTCACCGGCCGGATGGCTCCGTTCGCGACGTGACGGGGTAACCGCGCAGCACCCGGCGGGCCACCGCCGTGATGTGCAGTTCGTCGGGGCCGTCCAGCAGCCTGGCCGTGCGGCCGGTGCGGAACAGCCCCGGCAGCGCGGTGTCCGGACCGAGCCCGGCCGCGCCGTGCACCTGGATCGCGGCGTCGGCCACCTGCTGAAGCATGCGGGCCGCCGCCACCTTGGCCAGACCGGTCTCCAGCCGGGCGTCGCCGCCCGCGGCCAGCCGGGCCGCCGCCTCATGGACCAGCGGCCGGGTGGCACGAATCGCCAGCAGCGAGTCGAAGACCATCTGCTGAACGAGCTGACGGTCCGCCAGCGGCCCGGCCGACTGGCTCCGCGACCGGGCCCGCAGGCACATCAGATCGAAGGCCCGCTCGGCCTGTCCCAGCCAGCGCAGACATCGCAGCACCCGGCCGAGCACCAGCCTCTCCCCGGCGATCCGCAACGCCTGGCCGGGGGCTCCCACCACCTGCTCGGGCGGTACGGCGACCCCGTCGAGCTCGATCTCCCACTGGCCGCCGGCGCCCAGGACCGGCAGCTCCCGCACCACCGTGAACCCCGCGGCGGACGCGGGCACCAGAAACAGCGACAGGCTGTCCGTTCCGGGCCCTTCGTCATCCACCCGCGCCAGCACGGTGACCAGATCGGCGTCGCCCGCGCCCGAGGTGAACCACTTGCGGCCGTGCAGCACCCAGCCGCCCGCGGTGTCCGAGACGGCCCGGGTCGCGGTCAATCCCGGGTCGGTTCCGGGGGTTTCGGGCTCGGTCATCGCATAACAGGTCCGCACCTCGCCGTCGGCGATGCGCCGCAGAAACCGGTCCCGCACGGTGCCGTCGGCGTGCCGGGCGAGCATCAGCACATCGAGGAGGGGTGCCGAGCCGAGTGCGGCGGGGCCGTGGTCGCTGGCTCCCTCGGCCTCCGCGACATGGAAGTAGAGCGGCAGGCCGAGCCCCTGGCCGCCGTACTCCTCAGGCAGCGGCAGGGCCCACAGCCCCGCCCGCTTCGCCTCGGTCTGGAGTCCGCGCAGGGTGGTGCGCGCCGCGTCGCCCCCCGCGTCCAGCACCGGCTCGCACGGCATCACCCGCTCCCGTACGAACGCCCTGACCCGCTCGCGCAGGGCCGCGGCCTCCGGCGGGCAGCCGGGCTGCCCGAGTCCGGCGGCCCCGAGGGGCGGGTCCGTCGCCGACAGGTGCTGCTCAGGGTTCATGGCGTGCACGGCCTCCTCCACATTCACCGGGAACTCGGTGAACCGACAGTCCGACTTACTGGCCGTGGAGTTGGTCGGCGCGGGACGCCGTCCGGTTCCCGTGGCTGTGTGTGAACCAGGCGGCAGTCCGCCGCCGGAGAGGAGTGCCGTGGGACACCCTGCCGTCATCCGCGCGTCCCGACCGCTGGAGGAGGTGACCGTCCGGGTCGCGGGCCCGTCGGCGCTCACCGCGCCGGCGGCCGGCCATCTGCGGGCGCTCGGCGCGACCCTGACACCGCAGACGCCCGGAGCGCACACCGGGCCCGCGACGTTCGAGGCCACCGGCGCGCCGGGCACGGCCACCGCGCACACCGCCTGGGCCGATGTCCTGCCGGACGCGGACGCCGTCGACGAGCCCACCGTCCAGGCGGCCACCGGCATGATGCAGGTGCACGGCAGACGCGACGGCCGGCCGCGTGGTCTCGCCGTCGACTACGCCGCCACCTGCGCCTCCGTGCTCACCGTGCAGGGCCTGCTGGCCGCCCTGCTCGGCCGGGCGCGCGGCGGCGCGCACCCCGCACAGGTCACCACCGGCGCCGACCGGGCCGCGCTGCTCACCCTCGGCCAGTACCTCGCGGCGGCGAACGCCCCGGAGACCGAAGCCGTACCGCTGGCCCCGGGCGGGCCGCCGTTCACCGCCCGGTGCGGCACCCGCTTCGAGCTGGAGGCGCTGGACCCCGCCCCCTGGGCCCGTTTCTGGCGGGAGCTCGGCGCCCCCGAGGAGGCGATCCGCACCGGCTGGCAGCCCTTCCAGTTCCGCTACGCCACCGCCTGCGCCCCGATACCCGAGGCCCTGCACCGGGCGGCCCGTGCCGTGCCCTGGGCGCGGGTGCGACAGGCCGCCGCCACCTCGGGAGCAGAGGTGTGCCCCCTGCACGCCCCGCCCGCACTGCCCGGAACGACGGACGGCACCGCACCCTGGAGTCTGACCCCGCGGACCGCGGACCAGCCCCTGCCGGCCACCGGACCCGCCGCCCACGCCGCTCTTCCCCTCTCCGGTCTGACGGTCCTCGAAGCCGGCCGCCGCATCCAGGCCCCGCTCGCCGCCCATCTGCTCCGCCAGCTCGGGGCGGAGGTCCTGCGGATCGAACCCCCGGGCGGTGACCCGCTGCGCGGTATGCCGCCCTGCTGCGAGGACGTCTCCGCCCGGTGGCTCGCGCTCAACCGGGGCAAGAACGCCGTACAGATCGACATCAAGTCCCCTGTCGGACAGGCCGAGTTGCGGGAGCTGGCCTCCGGCGCCGATGTCTTCCTGCACAACTGGGCGCCGGGCAAGGCCGAACAGCTCGGCCTGGACGGCGACCGGCTGGCGGCCGTCAACCCGGGGCTGGTGTACGCCTACACCAGCGGCTGGGCGGGGCGGCTGCCCGATGCCCCGATGGGGACCGACTTCATGGTCCAGGCCCGGATGGGCATCGGCGCGCTGGCCCGCCCAGCCGACGAACCGCCCGCGCCGTCCCTGATGACCCTCATCGATGTCCTCGGCGGACTGCTCGGTGCGGAAGCCGTGGTCGCCGGGCTGCTGCTGCGCGAACGCAGCGGCAGCGGCGTACGGGTGGAGTCCTCGCTGCTGGGCGCCGCGGAAGCGCTCACCGCACCGGCGCTGCGCCGGGCGGCGGCCCGCGGGGCGCTCCGCCGCCCCGCGGGCTTCCGCCGTCCGCTGCCGACCGCCGACGGCTGGATCGCCCCCGCCGACGACTCCGCTTCCGCCGCCGGAGCCCGCGCGGCCCGGTGGACGGAGCTCACCTCCGAGCAGGCGCTCGCCGCGCTGCGGGCCGACGGGCTGGCCGCGACCGCCGTCACCACCGACCTCGGTGCGCTCCCGCAGGACCGGCGCCTCAGCGGTGCCCTCACCCGTGACCCCCACGGCTCCCTCGTCGTCCCCACGCCCTGGAGATTCGTATGACCCCGCGGATACCCGACCTGGTCCCCGGCCCGCTCCGCCGCGCCTGGGCGGCGGAGGGCCACTGCCCCGATCTCGACCTGTACGCGCTGTTCCGGGCACACCGGATGCGTCACCCGCTGCGGACCGCCGTGATCGACGCACAGGGTGAGACGAGCTATGCCGAGCTGGACACCGAGGCACGATGTCTGGCCGCCGGCCTCGCCGAGGCCGGTATCCGTCCGGGCGATGTGGTGGGCGTGCAACTCCCCAACAGCGGCGCGGCGGTGGCCGCCGATCTCGCGCTGGCCGCCCTGGGGGCGATAGCCCTGCCCTTCCCCGTCGGGCGCGGCGGCCGCGAAGCCGTCTCGCTGCTCGCCCGTTCCGGGGCGCGCGCGGTGATCGCGGCCACCACCTACCGGGGGAGCGAGCCCGCCCGGGAACTGGCGGAACGGGCCGATGCCTTGCCCGCCCTGCACACCGTGATCGCCGCCGGCCCGGGCACGGTCCCCGCCGGCTGCCGGTCGCCGGCCGAACTGACCGGCGACGAGCGGGACTTCACCCCCGAACGGCCCGATCCGGACACCGCGGCCCGCATCCTGGTCTCCTCCGGCTCCGAGGCGGAGCCGAAGATGGTGGCCTATTCGCACAATGCGCTCGCCGGCGGCCGGGGCAACTTCCTCGCCTCGCTGCTGACGGACGGCACCCCGCCGCGGTGTCTCTTCCTCGTCCCGCTCGCGTCGGCGTTCGGCAGCAGCGGGACCGCGGTGACCCTCGCCCGGCACGGCGGCACCCTGGTGCTGCTCGACCGTTTCACGCCCGAGGCGGCGCTGGCGGCCGTGCGCGCCCATCGGCCCACCCATGTGCTGGGCGTGCCCACGATGGTGCGCATGATGGTGGAACGCTGCGTCACGGAAGGCCGTACGGCGGACGGGCCGACGGCGCTGGTCCTGGGCGGCTCCGCGCTCGACGCGGCCACCCACGACGAGGCGGCCAGGGTCTTCGGCTGCCCGGTGGTCAACCTCTATGGATCGGCCGACGGGGTCAACTGCCATACCGGCTTGGCGCAGCGGTCCCCGCTCCCGGACGACGGCCCGGGGATCGTGGTGGGCCGGCCCGATGCCGCGGTCTGCGAGATCCGGATCGTGCCGCCGCCCGGTGCGGCCTCGGACGGGACCGGGGAGATCCTCGCGCGCGGCCCGATGACACCCCTCTGCTATGTCGGCGCGCCCGAGCTGAACATGCGCTACCGCACGGCGGACGGCTGGGTACGCACCGGTGACCTGGGGACGCTCGCCGCCGACGGCACCCTGCGGGTCGTCGGCCGCCTCAAGGACATCGTGATCCGTGGCGGCGCGAACATCAGCCCCGCAGAGGTCGAGGGCGAGCTCTCCTCCCACCCGGACGTACGGGACGTGATCTGCGTGGGCGTGCCCGACCCGCTGATGGGGGAGCGGCTCGCGGCCTGCGTGGTGCCGAGGGCCGGCCGGGAGATCACCCTCCAGAGCCTGTGCGCCCACCTCGATACGCGGGGTGTGGAGCGCCGCAAGCACCCCGAGCATCTGCTGCCGGTGACCGGCGCGCTGCCGCTCACCCCCGCGGGCAAACCCGACCGCACCGCCCTGCGGAACCGGATCGCCGGCGGGCTCGCGGCCGAGCCCGCACGGACGGGGTGACCGGCCGGCGGTGGTGGGCGCAGGCGCCAACGGCCCACCACCGCCCGGTGATTCACCGGCTGATCAGGACGCCGTGAACGCCTTCTCCATCTGCTGCGCAGCCTTGCGGTACACCGCCAGCAGATCGAGGTCCTGCCCCGGGTAGTTGGCGATGTTCAGCTGCTTGGCGCCCGAGCCGGGCAGCACCGTTCCGGTCGACATGTTCTCGTTGTCGAGCACGAACTTCGGCTTCTTCGCGGACAGCTCGGACAGCTGCGCCGGCGTCACCGCCTCCGGCCCGTAGGTGCCCACCAGCTGCGCCCCGGCCAGCTTGGCCGCCCAGGCGGTGAACATCTGCGCCGTCACCGCCGGGGCCTTGCCACCCGGCCAGGCGGCCCGCACCTTCTTGTTCAGCGACTCCCACTCCTTGCCGAACGTGGTGTTCCACCGCGCGGCCGCCTGCTGCGTACCGAACGCCTTGCCCAGCCGCGTCACATTCGCCGTCGTCTTCGACGGGGTGTTGTCCAGGTTCAGCTCGATCATCTTGGCCTTCGAGCCCGCCGCCTCCTTGATCCGGCCGGCGAACGGCTCGAACGAGGAGTAGAGGACGTAGTCGGCCTGCGCCACCTTGGCCAGATCGGACGGCTTGACGTCGTAATCGGGCGCATGCCTGATCGAGGCGGGGACGATGGAGGTCACCTGCTTCGCCCCGGCGGCCTTCGCCAGCGCCGCCTCCCAGACCGTGGTGGCGACCACCACGGGACCGGAGGATGCCTTGTCCGACGTGGCCGCGGTCTTTTCCGAGGTTGCGCCGGAGCCGCAGCCGGAGATCAGCAGCAGGCCCGCGCTCAGTGCGATGAGGGGACGGACGAGGCCGCGGGTTCGCGCCATGAGGGAGTTCTCCGTTCAGGGATGAGATGAGCTGCGAGGGCGACCGCACCCGCAGCGAGGACGAGGACCGGCCCGGGCGGCAGGTCCCAGGCCAGCGAGGCAAGAAAGCCGACGACGTTCACGACCAGCCCGATGCCGATCGCCCACAGGGTGATCGAGACCAGCGAGCGGCCGAGCCGGCGGGCGGCGAGGGCGGGCAGCAGGGTGAGCGCGTCCACCAGCAGGGCCCCGGTCAGCCGGATGGCACCGGCCACCGCGACCGCCACCAGGACCAGGAGCAGCACGGTCAGCCGCTGCACCGCCACCCCGGAACACAGCGCCAGCTCCCGGTCGTGCAGCAGCAGCGACAGCTCCCGGCGCCGCCAGACGAACAGTGCGGGCAGAGCTACCGCCAGCGCACCCAGCACCGCGAGATCGGCGGGGCGCACCGCCAGGATCGACCCCCACAGCAGCGCGAAGGCCCCGTTCGCGTTCACCCCGGACAGCGCCAGCATCAGCAGCGCGGCGGCGATGGCCAGGCTCATCAGCAGCCCCATCGCCCCCGACAGACCCTCCGCCGTACGCGCCAGCGGCGCCACCCCGGCACCGGCCAGCGCACACGCGACAAGCGCGCACAACACCGGGTCCAGGCCCAGCAGTTGCCCCACCGCGATGCCCAGCAGCGCCACATGCATCATCGCGAAGCGCACCGGCATGATGTCCAGCCCGACGATCACCACGCCTACTATCGGCAGCCCCAGAGCGGACAGCAGCAGACCGGCCCCGGCACGCTGTACCGGTACCAGCTGGAGCAGGTCACCGGCCTGTCCGAGCGCGTTCACCGGACCTCCCGCAGACGTCCGGCGGCCATCTCCAGCGTCCGGTCGCAGCGCGCGGCCATCGCCCGGTCATGGGTGACCACGAGCACCGTCACCGGCAGCGTGGTGAGCACCTCGGCGGCCTCCTCCTGTCCGGCGAAGTCCAGTGCCGCCGTAGGCTCGTCGGCGAGCAGCACGCCCGCCCCCGCGGCCACACACCCCACCGCCCGCGCCAGATGCATCCGCTGCAACTGCCCACCGGACAGACTGCTCAGCGGACGGTCCCCGAGCGCACCCACCCCGAGGCGCACGGCGGCGGCCGCCGCCTCGTCCGGGGCGCCGCTGCTCGCCAGCAACTCCCTTGCCAGCAGCGGGAAGCGCCCGGCTGCCGGGCGCTGCGGTATCCATGCGCAGGCCCGTCTGCGCCAGGCCCACTCCGCCGCGCTGCGAGCGCCCCGCCGCCCGACGAGGATCTCGCCGTCGACCTGCCGGTGCAGCCCCAGCACCGCCCGCAGCAGCGTCGTCTTGCCCGAACCGTTCGTACCGGTCAGCGCGATCCGTTCACCGGCGGCCACGTCCAGATCGACACCGCTCACGGCCTCCAGACGGCCGTGCCGGCACACCACGCCGTGCATCCGTACGCCGAGACCGGACGCCCTGCTCTCCTGCCGTGCCGCTGGGGGCTCCGGCTGCTCATTGCTGCGCTCCACAGCCCACTAGTCGGCCCGGCCGGGCGTGGAGTTCCCGGCCGGGCGGGATTCTCTGTGCGGGGGCAAGGGCCGGGGCCCGTAGGACGCGGGCGGGACGCGGGACCGCTGCTCCGCACGTCCCCGCGCCCCGGCCTTCCCCCGGGCATCGGCATCCGGTCCCGCTCCCGGACCCCGGCTACCGCATCACGCCGAGGCCGTCGAAGCGGACACCCGCCATGTCGCCCCGAAGCCGGCCGGCGCCGCCTCCCGCTCCGCGCCGTCCGGTCGCCGCGCGGTGCTGCCCTCCGCCGAGTTCACCAGCGCGATCAGCGTCTCCCGGGCCCGTGCCACCCGGGAGCGGACGGTGCCCACCGGACACCTCGCCACCGCCGCGGCCTGCGCATACGGCATCCCGAGCAGTTGCGTGAGCACAAACGCCTCCCGCCGCGCGGGCGCGAGTGCGCAGAGCAGATCGGCCAGCACGACGCCCTCATCGAACCCCGGCAGGATCTCCGGCTGCGCTTGTTCGGCCATGGTCTGCCAGTCGTCGAGCGCGGCGATCCGGGGCCTGGCCCGGTTGGCGCGGATCCGGTCGGCGACCGTGCGCCGGGCGATCGTCAGCAGCCAGGTACGGGCCGAGGACCGGCCCTCGAAGGAGGGGAGGCCCCGGAGGGCCCGCAGATAGGTGTCCTGCACCAAGTCGTCCGCCGCCTGGAAGTCACCGCTCAAATGCGTGACATAGCGCAGCACATCGCGCCGGGTGGCCCGTACGAACCGCTCGACGGCGGCCTCGTCACCGCTGCGGCCCTCCAGCGCCCACTTGGTCACCTGCGCGTCCTCAGCCGCACGCATGCGATGCCTCCTCTCCCTCACGCAGTTCCATGGGTACGGGTATCCGCGATACCGGCATCTGGGCAGGCGTCATCATCAGAAGTCCTTCGCTGGATCCGGTCCGGCGAACGGCGCGGGGGACCGGAGATGTCGGGGCGGGCGCGGCCGGCGCGGCATCCGCGCGCTGTCCGTCCGCTGCCCGGAGGGCGCTCCGCTGTCAGTGGACAGCCGGCGCCTGCGGAGGGCCCCGACGCGAGACGACATGGACCAGCAGTCGGCCGGGCAAGGCGCGATGCGGTGTCCGCTCCGGTTCCCGGGGCTCCGGAGGGAGGGTCGGCAGCACGGTGTGCCGTACGAGGCGGAGGCGCGGCACGAGGGCGAGGGACACCGCACGTACCAGCCGGAAGACCGCGCGCTCGCCGCCCCACATCCACCACACGCTCAGCGTCGCGATCAGCAGATGCGCCGCGAGCATCACACCGGCGCCACCCGGCGCCCCCGGATGCGGGGTGTGCCCCATGACGGCCATCTGGCCGGACATCGACAGACCGCCGAAGTGCCCGCCGTGTGCCATCTCCTGCACCGGCGAACCGTCAACCAGAGCCGCACGCACGCCACTTGGCACCCGCAGCGGATGAAACGGCACTCCGCCACCACACCGCAGCGATTCCCACCACAGCCCGGCCCAGGACAATTTGCTGTGCCCGGTGTGGTCCAGCGCCTGCCCGAGGGCGAAGGCGGAGTGCAGCGTCGCCTGGGTGCCCACCGTCAGGGCCGCCACCGTCAACGGCCCGCGCTCCCGGCCGGCGAAGCACCACGCGCCTCCCGCGGCCCCTACCGCGGCCGTGAGCAGCACCCGCCACGGCAGCACCGCCCCGGAGGTCAGCACATGCCCGACAGCCGTGAGCAGCACACAGACCACCGCGAACGCGATGGCCCGCAATCCCCTGAGTACGTATCCGGCTTCCATGGCGAGAACAGCTTGCCCCTCCCGTGCTCCGTCAGACAGAAGAGGCCCAAAAGATGCTCACTTCCGGAGCGAAAACGACTGCCGGAACGGATGGCGGACTACGGCACATCGAGGGCCCGACGAGCCGCCCAAAGACGTACGGGACACCCCCCACCGAGCAAGAGCCGAATCCGGTGACACATCCGGCGGTACGGCGATATCGGTCCCGATCACGCCCCCCTTTCCGGTCCTTCGGCACCACCCCTCAGGCGACCGGGGCCTCCCGGACAGGCCTGGGCCGGACGAACCCCCGCCACGACCAGTAGCGTCAGGCGCATGCGTACCTTCATCGTCGATGCGTTCACCGACCGGCCCTTCGCCGGGAATCCCGCCGGGGTGTGTCTGCTGGACAGGCCGGCCGACGCCGCCTGGATGCAGCGGGTGGCCGCCGAATTCAACCTCTCCGAAACCGCTTTTGTGCACCGAACCGCGGAAAACACCTACGGACTGCGGTGGTTCACGCCGACGGTGGAGGTCGATCTGTGCGGCCACGCCACGCTGGCCACCGCCCACGTGCTCCACACGACCGGCTCCGCCACTCCCGCGGCACCGCTGCACTTCACCACCCTCAGCGGCGTACTGACCGCCCGTCAGCACGACCAGGGCGCGATATCCCTGGACTTCCCCACGGATGCGCCGACCGCCATCCCCGTACCGCCGCTGCTCGCCACGGCTCTCGGAGCCGAGCCGCAGTGGACCGGCCGGGCCAGGCACGATCTGCTCGTGGAACTGCCGGATGCGGCAACGGTACGTGACCTCACCCCGGACATCGCCGCTCTCGCCGGCTTCAGCGGCCGAGCCGTCATCGTGACCGCGAGCGCCCCGAACGGCGCCGACCACGACTTCGTCTCCCGCGTCTTCGCCCCCGCCGCCGGCATCCCCGAGGACCCCGTCACCGGCGCCGCCCACTGCGTCCTCGCACCCCACTGGGCCGAACGCCTCGGCCGCACCGCACTGAACGGCAGGCAACTCTCCCCACGCGGCGGCCGGGTGGGCGTAGAACTGCGCGACGACCGGGTCACCCTGCTCGGCCACGCGGTAACCGTCTTCACCGGCGAACTGACTCCTTGAAGCAGCCGCAGCGGCGTGCACGGCACCTGCCCGGTACCCGATCCGGACACCGAACCGGCAGAACTCCCTCAGCCGCTCACCAGTTGTGACTGACCCACCCGTTGACGATGATCGACCCCATGACCGCACCACAGCACGGCCCGCTGGCCGACGCCCCGCTTGAGCAGCTCTTTCCCGAGGCCGGGGAGGGGGACCTTGAGCTCATACGGCTCGAAGGCGCACGGATGGATGCGGCGCTCGGCCCGAAGGGGCCGGCGCGGTGGGAATGGGAGCCCGGGGTGCTGTGCACGGACATCACAGTGGGCGACGCCACCGGCGACCGGGTCGAGTACTCGCTACAGGTGGACTGTTCGGAGAGCACCAGTGCCGGGGCCTTCGCGGGCGTGTCGGTGGCGTGCGGGTGCGAGGAGAACCATGAGACGCACCTCGTCCACACGGAACCCGTGTACCTCACGGAACTGACCTCCCTCTACGAAGGAACGGAGCTGGGAATGGCGTTCACCTTCTTGGTGTGGGAGCTGGTCGGCTGGATCGAGAACCCCACGGAACCGGCGGCCTGGCGCGCACGGAAGGGCCTGCCGGCACCCCGAGCAACCGCCGTACCGGGGCACTGAATCGATGGACCGGGTAGGGGATTCAAGTGAGGGGGACGCCGCCGTGGTGTTCACGGACGCCGATGCCGCTGCGCTGTACGACCTGGTGAATCCCTGGGACCCCGAGCGGTGGCCCGGCGACGGCTTCTATGACGAGCTGGTGAGGGCCGCGGGCTCGGTCCTGGACGTCGGTTGTGGCACCGGCGCCATGCTGCGCCTCGCTCGTGAACACGGCCACCGGGGCCGGCTCGTCGGCCTCGATCCGGACCCTGCCGCACTTGCCCGGGCCCGGCGGCGCGCCGATATCGAGTGGGTCGAGGGCACCGCGTCGGACGCACGATGGGACGCTGCGTTCGACCTCGCGACCATGACCGGCCATGCGTTCCAGTGCCTGGTCACCGACGCGGAGTTGGCTGCCTCGCTCGCGGCGGTCCACAGCGCGCTGCGCAGTGGCGGCCGTTTCGCGTTCGAGACGCGGCATCCGCAGGCGCGTGCCTGGGAGGACTGGAATCCGTCGGCGGCGTCCGACGTCGTCGACGCGGCCGGACGGGCCCTGCGCCTGTGGCACGAGACCGAGTCCGTCATCGGTGAGGTGGTCACCTTCACCGGGACGACGGCCGCGGCCGACGGCACCGTGCTCCGCGTCGACCGGACGCGGCTGCGCTTTCCTGCCGAGGCGGTGCTCGACGCGTTCCTCGCCGACGCGGGATTCGTTATCGAGGCCCGGTACGGGGACTGGGGCGGCGGGCCCGTCACCGGTACGAGCCGGGAGATCATCACGATCGCCCGCCGCCGATAGGCGGCCTGCCGGTCCCCTGCAAAGGCACTTGATGGCGCGTCAGGTGATCGACATCACAAGGCTCTGATATTCGATAAAGCGCCAACTGTCCAATTTTGACCGATGGTTTCGTGATACCTTCCTCCAGCTTCTTATTCTTTCATTACATCCATGGGGGGCCGCGGATGTGTTGTCACTCATCCCGGAAGGATCACCGGTCGACGTCTGACTGCCCCTCCTCATCGCGAGGCTCCTCAGGCTTCTGAGGTCTCGACGAGGAGCGGGGGCATTGTCGATGTGGACGGGGTATACGCCGAAAGGCGGCTCGTCGCAGGCCGAAAAGCGCCCGCGAAAGCATGGCGATCCGGCCATTTCTTCAGGACAGCGCAGCTGGTGAATTGGGCGCCGTGCGCGGCGCACAGGAATCGCCCCGCTGATCCGGAGGAGATTCGCCGGATAACGCGCAAGAACCAATGAATTCCCGGGCCGGGAAGGCGCCTTCGCGCCCGGCTCCCTCAGCAGAACCCGGTCGTTTCGACCCTTCAACGGACAGGCTCATGAATCGAATACCTTGGGTGCGCGCCGCTGCCGTCGGCGTCTGCGCCTCGATAGCGCTCGCCGTACCGGCCGTTGCCGCGCACCAGACGCCGCCGGACGCCCCGGACGTCCCCGCCGCCATGACGACTCCGGCGACGGCCGACCCGGCGTCGCCATCCCATGGCCAGGCGACGCCGCCCTCTGGCCCGGTGAAGCCTTCTCCCGGTCCGGTGAAGCGTTCCAAGGGCGTGACGCAGGAAGACATCCGCAAGGCGCAGGAGCTGGAGCGTTACTGGACGCCGGAGCGCATCCGGACCGCCGTCCCCGTGGACGCGCTGCGGGCCGGGGAGACGGCGCAGGCCCCGTTGCGTGCTCCCCACGCGGCGGGCCGGAGCGCGCTGTTCGCGCCGAGCCATCAGGTCGCCTCGGGGGTCCCCACGGTCGGTGTGTTCCTGATCCGCAGTGATGACGGCTCGGCGACGCCCAACCAGTTCTGTAGCGCCAGTGCCGTCACCTCGCCGACCAAGAGTCTCGTGCTCACCGCGGCCCACTGCCTGAAGGGCGACAAGTCGTACCGCAACGTCGCCTTCGTGCCCGGCTACCGCGGCGGGGCCTCGCGGGCCGGCGAGCCCGGGGAGCGGCCCTACGGCCTCTTCCCGATGGAGCTGGGCAAGGTGTGGATCGACGAGCGGTATCTGTCCTCGTCACCCAGCGACGATGTGGATTTCGCCGTCCTGCGCGTCGGATCGAACTCCCAAGGGCAGCTCCTGGAAGACGCCATCGGCCGTGGCAACACCCTCACCACGGTCCCTGCCGCCGGTCTGGCCCGCCGTGAGGTGACGCTCACCGGCTACCCCGGCGGCCAGAAGACCCCGCTCCAGTGCACGAACGCGACCCGGGCCTTCCAGGGCCGGTTCATGGAGATCGCCTGCGACGGCTTCCGTAAGGGGGTCAGCGGTGGTCCGTTCCTGGAAGACTTCGACGGCAGCCGCGGCAACCTCGTCGGCGCCATCGGCGGCTACAAGACCGGCGGCCTCCAGGACAACATCTCCTACAGCGCGCAGTTCGACAACGACGTCCTCCGGCTGTACGACCAGGCGGTCGCGGACGCGGCGCCGGACACCGTCAACCCCCTCGGTGACGCCGGTACGTGGCAGCACGCCACCACCTTCCTCACCGGCCGGTTCCACTCCGACTCGGTGCGCAACAGCACCAGCGACCTGATCGTGCGCTGGTCCGACGGCGAAGTCTCGCTCTACCCCGGCAACCGCGCCTACGGCCTGGGCAAGGACATCCGGCTCGTCAAGGACAAGGCCTGGAAGCAGGCGAAGGCCCTCACCGTGGGCGAATTCACCGGCAACAGCACCGACGACCTCCTCGTCAGCTGGGCCGACGGCAAACTGACCCTCTATAAGGACGTCAACGAAACCAACAAGCTGAACAATCCGATCCAGCTCAAGGGCCCCAACGGCACCTGGACGCATGCCGTGGGCCTCACCGCCGGCCGGTTCGGCGGCGGCAATGCGCGCCGCGATGACCTCGTGGTGCGCTGGTCCGACGCCGAGATGACCCTCTACACCAACGTGGACGGCCGGGGTCTGCACGCCGAGAAACGGCTCGCCAAAGCCAAGAACACGACCTGGGGACACGCCCGCGACAGCGTCGCCGGGAACTTCGCGGCGGCCGCCGGCGACCAGGATCTGTTCGTCCGCTGGTCCGACGGTGAAGTGACGGTGTACGAGAACCTCGGTGCCAAGGGCTGCAAGGGTGAACACCCGCTCCGCCCCGCGAAGTCGCCCTGGCAGTACAGCACTCTGGTCACGGCCGGTGCCTTCGGCGGCGGTACCCGCCAGGACGATCTCCTCGCGCTCTGGCCCAGCGGCAAGCTCTCCATGTACGACGACACCACGGCCACGACCCTGGGCCGCGAACGCCTGCTCGTTCCCGCCCGGATCAGCTGACCCCGTACGTAGCCGCCCCAGGAATGCCGTCCGGTCCCGCCATGGAACCGGACGGCATTGCGCGTCGTTGACGCCCCCCGAGGCGCCGCCCGCAGGTCAGGCCGGTGCCGGAAGGCCGCGGATCAGATCCGCCGCCTTCTCCGCGATCATGATGGTGGGGGCGTTGGTGTTGCCCCGCACCACCGTCGGCATCACCGACGCGTCCACCACGCGCAGACCGCTGACACCGTGCACCCGGAGCCGGGAGTCCACCACGGGGCCGATCGCGCAGGTGCTCGCGGGGTGGTAGAGGGTATGGAGCTCGCGCCGGGCGAACTCCAGCAGCCCGGCGTCGTCCGTGGAGCGGGGGACGCGGAAGTCGGCGCGCCGGTGCTTGCGCAGGCTGGGCTGATCGGCGATGTCCAGCAGCAGTCGCAGCGCCCGTACCACCGTGGCGCGGTCCTCCTCCGTCGCCAGATAGTTGTGCAGGATGTGCGGTTTGGCGCTGGGAATCGCCGACCGCAGCGAGACCTTGCCCCGGCTGGTGGGGGTGAGCAGGGCCGCGCCGAACATGAAGGCATGGTCGGTGACCGGGCTGATGCCCTCCTCGTGGAACATCACCGGAGTGGCGTGTACCTGGACATCGGGAGCGTCCAGGCCCTCGCGAGTGCGGTGGAACCCCCCGACCTCACCGACGTTGGAGCTGAGCGGTCCCCGGCCCTCGGTCTCCAGCAAGCGCACATTGTCCGGCGTCTGGGCCGTCAGCAGGGATTCGGTGTCGGTCAGGTACAACAGGCCGATGTGTGCGTGGTCCTGAAGGTTTTCCCCCACCGGGAGCTCCACCCGGGGCGTGATGCCGTGCGGCGTCAGCTCATCGGCCACACCGATACCCGACAGCATGAGCAGCTGCGGGGAGTTGTACGCCCCGGCCGCCAGCACCACCTCCCGCTCGGCGTGCCGCTGGAGCAGTTCACCGCCCCGTTCCAGCTCGACCCCGGTCGCACGGTCCCCGTCGAACAGCACCCGGGTGCACTGTGCGCCGGTGAGCACGTCGAGATTCGGCCGGTCCAGGGCGGGCCGCAGATAGGCGACGGCTGTGCTGCACCGCAGCCCGTCGCGCTGCGTCAGGTGGTAGTGGCCGACGCCGTCCTGCTCCGGACCGTTGAAATCCGCGGTGTACGGGTGGCCGGCCTCCTGGGCGGCCGCCACGTAGGCAGTCATCAGGGGATGCTGCGAGCGGCCTTCGCTGACGGTCAGCGGCCCGCCGGTGCCGTGCCATGGCGAGGTCTCCCCGCGGAAGTCCTCGGCGCGCAGGAAGTAGGGGAGGACGTCGTCCCAGCCCCACTGCTCCGCGCCGGCGGCGGCCCAGGCGTCGTAGTCCCGGCGGTTTCCCCGGATGTAGATCATCGCGTTCATCGACGAGGACCCACCGAGCATCCGGCCGCGGGGCAGGAACCGGCGCCGGCCGTCCAGGCCCGGTTCGCAGTCGCTGAGGTAGCTCCAGTCGTACTTCGTCTGGAACAGCTTGCTGAAGGCGGCCGGCACATGGATTTCCTGCGCATCATCCGCCGGTCCGGCCTCGACGAGGAGCACGCGGGTGTGCTCGTCCTCGGTGAGCCGGGCCGCCAGCACACATCCGGCCGACCCGGCTCCCACGATGATGTAGTCGTACACCCGTACCCCTCACGCAGCGCTCTTGCGGACCCCACCAGCCAAGCCGCACCGGCAGGTCCGCTCACACCGGGAAACCAGCCAATGTGTGGGGTCGGCGGGCGGACCGCCGCGCTCACGGGCGGCATGCTCACCGCCGGAACCGCGGCGGCACGGAGGGGTGCGAGCACAGACAGCGGCGGAGACGTCGACCGGCACGGCGGCCACGAGGCCGCTCACCCCGGGCCCGGGGCCACGCCGAGTGTCCGCACCTGAGGGACGGGCGCAGAATGAAGAGAGCCGTTCCGGCGCCCGGAGGGCGGACGGGCCACCGCGCGCGGCGGGTGGAAGGACAAGCCGGTGCCATCAGATCGGCCGAGCGGGCAGCAGGCTCGCGGACCACTCTGGTCCGAGCCCGGGTCGCTGCTGGAACATGTCGCCGTCGCCGTGTTCGGCATCGATGACGCCAACCGGATCTGCTACTGGGGCCCCGGCGCCGAGCAGCTTTTCGGCTACCGGGCCGCGGAGGCGCTGGCGAAACCCGGCGCCCTTCTCTTCCCCGCCTCGCCCGATGAGGGCCCCGACGCGTGCGCCCGCCTGGCCGAGCGCGGCCGGACCGAGGGCTACTGGCGTGGGCGGCTGCTCGCCGCGCATCCGGACGGTTCGGCCTTCGACTGCGGCTTCCGGGTCTTCCCGGTGGCCGGGGAGGCGGGGCATTCGGTGGTCATGGCCCTGGCGAGCCGCGGCGACGAACTGGACCGGGTGAAGACCAATCTCGCCTTCCTCGACGCGCTCTTCGAGACCTGCCCCATCGGCCTGGTCATGCTCGACGAGGAGCTGCGCTACGCCCACCTCAACCAGGGCCTGGCCGACATCAACGGGCTCCCCATCGAGGACCACCTGGGGCGGCACCTCACCGACATCATGATCACCGCGGACGGCGGCGAGTACGAGCAGATGCTGCGCGACGTCGCCCGGGACGGCAAGCCGATCGCGGGAGTGCGGGTCGGGATGCGCACCCGGGGCCACCCGGACCGGGACAAGGTCCTGTCGGTGAGCTTCTTCCCGCTCTCCCGGGCCGGGGGCACCCGCGCGGGAGTGGGCGGTCTGCTGGTGGATGTGACCGACCGGGAGCAGGCCATCGTGGAGGCGACCGCCACCCGCCAGCGGCTGGCGCTGCTGGACCAGGCGTCCACCCGGATCGGCACCACCCTGGACGTGAAGGTCACCGCCCAGGAGCTGGTCGACGCCGTGGTTCCGGTCTTCGCCGACGCGGCCGTCGTGGAGCTCGTGGAAGGGCTGGACGAGCGGCAGCCGTTCGACCCGGCGCTGCCGGTGCTCACTCGCCGTCTCGCACACGGCACCGTGCTGCCCCCTCCCGCGACGGAACTCGTCAGCGGGGTGGCCGGAGTGCACTACCCGCCGGGCTCCGCCATCCACCGGATGCTGCGCACCGGCCGTCCGATCGCGGTGCCGGTGAACGAGGAGTTCATGCTGCGGACCATGCTCGACGAAGCACGTGCCCGGTTGCTGGCCGACAGCGGTCTGACCTGCCTCCTCCTCGCCCCGCTCATCGCCCGGGACACGGTGCAGGGCATCGCCATCTTCGGCCGGTCGGCGGCCCGCGCGACTTTCACCGATCAAGACCTCAGCCTGGCCTCGGAGCTCGCCTCCCGCGCCGCGCTCTGCCTGGACAACGCCCGCCTCTACAGCCGCGAGCGGAACATCGCGCTCACCTTCCAGCGCGCGCTGCTGCCCAGCTCCCTGGGGTCCTTCCCGTCCCTGCACCTCGCCCACCGCTATCTGCCCGGCAGTCACGTCACCGAGGTCGGCGGCGACTGGTACGACGTGATCGACCTGCCCGACCAGCGAGTCGCCCTGGTCGTCGGCGATGTCATGGGACACGGCGTCTCGGCCGCCGCATCGATGGGCAGGCTGCGCATCACCGCCAAGGCCCTGGCCCGCCACGACCAGGAACCGGAAAAGCTGCTCACCGAACTCGACCACTGCGCCCAGGAGGCGGGCATCGAACTCGCCACCTGCCTCTACATCCGCTATGACCCCGTCACCGGAGGCACCCGGATCGCCAGCGCCGGCCACCCCCCGCCGCTCCTCCGCTATCCCGACGGCCGGACCGAGGTCATCGACGAGGTGCTGGGGGTACCCCTCGGCGTCGGCGGCTGCCCCTTCCGCTCGACGGAGGTCGACCTGCCCGACGACACCACCCTCGTCCTCTACACCGACGGTCTCATCGAGGCCCGGGACCACGACATCGACGAGGGGCTGACGGCGCTGCGCAGCGAACTGCACCGGCTCCCGGACTCCTTGGAAGCCGCCGCGGACCACATCCTCGCCCGCCTCGTACCGAGCTCCCCGGCCGATGACACGGTTCTGCTGCTCGCCCGGGTCCACCGCGTACGGCCGTGAGGAGCTGACCCCGGCACCGACGGGCCGGCGTCCTTCAAGGGAGGCCCGGCGCGGCCATGCGCGCGGAGACGCACGGGTCCTCGTTGCGGTATCCGAGCCGGGTGTAGAGCCGTTCGGCGGGGGAGTTGTCGGCGAGCTGCCACAGCGTGCAGAACCCGTGCCGGCGTACGGCGTACCGGGTCAGCCACGAGGTCAGCGCCGCGCCGAGCCCCTGACCGCGCAGCCGCGCGTCCGTCGCGACCGATGCCATCAGCGGGGCCCCGCTGTCCCGCAGGCTGCTCAGGGCGCCGCAGGCCACCAGCCGCCCGTCGGGGGCGCGGATACCGGTCCACAGGCTGACGCCGGCGGAGCCGGGGCCGGTCGAATGGGCGGGGCTGTGCTCGTTGAGGAAGGCGAGCAGCTCCTCGTGGTGCGTCTCGTCCAGCTCGATCACCCGCTCCTCGGCCCGTTGGAGGGGCGGTTCCTCCAGCGTCCACCGGAAGACCCACTCGACGACATCGGACACCGCCAGGTGGCGGCCGACCAGGGTGTCGGTGCCCCGGGGGCCGGTGAACTCCCTTATGCCGTCGGGGAGTTCATGCGCGGCACGGAGCACGAGCCCGGCGGCGGGAACCGCTTCGCCGACGCTCCACAGATGTCCGCGGGCGTCGTCGAGCCAGGCGGCAGCACCGTTGCCGGACCAGCTGATCCGGCCGGACGGGCGTCGTCGGGCAGCGCCGAAACGCAGCAGGGCTGCGCCGGCCTGCTGCTCCAGACCCTGCTGGAACAGGTCTGCGGTCCGGGGAGGAAGAGTCGTTGCCTGCATCGCTCTCTCGGGAAGGACGTAACGGGAGGGCGACGGCCCGGACACGCACAGGGCGCAGCCGGAACCGACCGTCTGGGGGTGTGGGGGAGTCCCGGCAGGGGCTGCGCAGGCGGCGCGCCCGGCTGACCGGGAGGCCCACTGTTGCACACCGCCCCTGGCCCGAGGCAAATCCGGGGACCGGGCGGCGAATGCGTTCCGGAAATTGCGGCGGCGGACACCGCGGACTGGCCCCGCCGACCGGCCCCGTTCACTCAGGGAACGGGCCCGGGATTGCCTGCTCTCCCGGGCGCGACCAGCGCGGATACCGTCTCCCGTGCGCACGCTGTGGCCCCGCCGGGCCGCCGCGGGAGGGGTGGTGTTGATCACGATGCGGACCGGTGCGCTCCCTGCCCACGGCATCGCCGGCCCGTGGCCCCGCGGGCCGGCCCGGCGCGACTGCGCGGCCTCCCCGATCCGGGGAACATGGAAGCACTGCGAGGTGTAGTGGACACGGGCCGCAGCCCGGAGCCGGCGGGGCCGCATGCCGCGCGCACAGGCGGAGGAGGTGCCTGGGATGGGTACAGCAGGCCCCTTCGGCCCGGCGGGCGACCAGCCGCCTCCCGGGGCGCCGCAGCGGAGCGGGCTGCTGGATCTGCTCAGCGTCGCGGCGGTGCTGCTCGACGGCGAGGGCCGGATCGTGCTGTGGAGCCCGCAGGCCGAGAAGCTGTTCGGCTACACCGCGCAGGAGGCGCTGGGCCGGTTCGCGGGGCGGCTGCTGGTCCACGAGCGGGACCTGGACCTGGTGATCAGCCTGTTCGCCGAGGTGATGGCGACGGGCGAGAGCTGGGCCGGCGCCTTCCCCGTCCGGCACAAGGACGGCAGCTCCCGGCTCGTCGAGTTCCGCAATATGCGGCTGCTGGACGACCGCGGTGACTTCTACGCCCTCGGCATCGCCACGGACGAGGAGATCCTGCGCCAGGTGGAACGCGATGTGGCGCTCTCCACGCGACTGGTCTCGCAGTCCCCGATCGGCCTGGCCGTCCTGGACACCGAGCTGCGCTATCTGGCCGTGAACCCGGCGCTGGCGCGGATGAACGGGGTGCCCGCCGAGGAGCACATCGGCCGGTCGGTACCGGAGGTGCTGCCGTTCCTGGACACCGACGCCATCGAAGCCGCCTTGCGGCAGGTCCTGGCGTCCGGCACGCCCCTGGTCGACGAGTACACCGTGGGCCGCACCCCCGCCGACCCCGACAACGAGCACACCTGGTCGGTCTCCTACTACCGGCTGGAGGACCCGGGCGGCCGGGTGCTCGGGGTGGCCGGCCTCTCGGTGGACGTCACCGACCGGCACCGCGCGGCCACCGAGGCGGCCCGCGCCCGCCGCCGCCTGGCCATGATCGCCGACGGCACCGCCCGGATCGGCACCACTCTGGAGGTGGAGCAGACCGCCCGCGAGCTGGCCGAGGTCGCCGTGCCCGAGCTCGCCGACGTAGCGGCGGTGGACATCCTGGATTCCGTCCTGGAAGGCCGCCCGCCCCAGGCTTCCGGCGCCCGCCCCGCGCTCTTCCGGGCCCTCGCGGTCAAGGCCGCCTACCCCACGGAGGCGGTCCGCGCCGCCGATCCACCCGGCCACCTCGCCAGTTACGGAGCCGACCGACTGGCCACCCGGTGTGTACGCACCGGCCGGCCCCTCCTGATAGCCCACGTCCAGGAGCGGGACCTGGCCCATATCGCCCGCGACCCCGAGGCCGCCGCCCTGCTGGCCAGAGCCGGTATCCACACGTATCTCACGATGCCGCTGATCTCCCGCGGCGAGGTACTCGGCGCCCTGGGCCTCACCCGTGCCCGCAACCCGCTGCCGTTCGACGAGGACGACCTCGCGCTGGCCGCCGAACTGGCCGAGCGCGCCGCGGTGTGCATCGACAATGCCCGCCTCTACCAAGGCCAGCGCAACGCCGCCATCACCCTCCAGCGGAGCCTGCTCCCCGACCGGCCGCCGCACCGGAAGGGCCTGGAGATCGCCACCCGCTACCAGCCCGCCGGCACGACCAGCGAAGTCGGCGGCGACTGGTTCGACGTGGTCCCCCTCGGGGCGGACAAGACCGCGCTGGTCGTGGGCGATGTGATGGGCAGCGGCATCGGCGCCGCCACCACCATGGGACGCCTGCGCACCGCCACCTCCACCCTGGCCGACCTCGACATCCCGCCCACCGAGGTGCTGCGGCACATCGACAAGATCACCGCAGATCTGGACCAGTACGCCACCTGCGCCTACGCCGTCTACGACCCGCAGCACGCGGTCTGCCACATCGCCGTCGCCGGACATCTGCCACCGGTACTGATGCCCACGGGCCGGTCGCCGGAGCTGCTCGACCTGCCCATCGGCGTACCCCTAGGGGTCGGCGGGGTGCCCTTCGAGGAGGCCACCTTCCGCCTGCGCCCCGGCGACCAGCTGGTCCTCTACACCGACGGACTGGTCGAGACCCGCCACGACCCCATCGATGAGCGCCTGGCGCTCCTGCTCGACCTTCTCACCCGCCCGGACCGCACGCTGGAGGACACCTGCGACCGCCTTCTTGACGCCCTGCGCGACCCGGGCGACCCGGACGACGTCGCCCTCCTCATCGCGCGGGCCGGGGGCCAGGGACGGGGCACGTAGGGGCTGGTCGTGAGGATCACGGGGACACCTGACGCCGGTCGTTCGCCACAGCGCGGAACGGGCTCCATCGGGCCCTCAGAGAGCCGGGGGCTGGGTGTCGCCCTAGATACGGCGGATCCGGGCAGCCAGCGCGTGCCCGACGCACACATAGACGACGGCGGGCAGCCCGTAATTCAGCACGGTCCGCAACCAGTCGGCGTCCATGGTGAACAGATCGTGCGACCAACCGGCCAGCCAGCCGGCCGCCGCATGGACAAAGGTGACCAGGTCATTGGCGCGGTTCGCGTCGACGAGGGCGAACAGGATCCACAGACCGAGGATCAATGCCGTCAGATCCGCGAGGACGACGACGACCTTCGCTGCTTCGTTGTTGCGGTAACGAGCGCGTGTGGACATGCGCAACGCGTTGCCGCTTTCGGCCGCTTGAAACGCGGCCGTGAGACGTCCGCCGCCAGCTCCACTGCCGGAGCAGGCCGGCGGTACCCGCGAGGCCGGTGACCGGTCCGGCCGGTCACCGAGTCACTCGGACGGCTCCTGGCCGGTGCGCGTCAGGCTCGCGATATGGGCGCGATAGGCAGTGACTTCGGCCTCGGTGAGGGCCAGGCGGCCGGGGCCGGGCTGGTCGGCCGGGAGTTCGGTCGACTGGACCGCGGCCCGGTACATGGGGCCGGGCAGGTTCAGCAACAGCTGGCCCTGCTCGGCGGTTTCGATCACCAGCCATGAGTCGGCGTTGGCGTCGTGGACATCGGTGACTCCGATGGTGCTGATGGCGGTCACGGTCAGAACCGGAGGGATTTCGCTCATGTCACCTCCCTATCAGCCGTCGCCGGACACGGCGAATCGCCACGGGGGCGGGCTCCCCACCAGGAGAGTCCGCCCCCGCAGCACAGCAGGAGCCGGCCGGCACCCGGTCACCGACCGTCGTGCCCGGCCCGGCTCCTAGCGCAGGAGGTCGGCCAGGGCCCCGCCGCCGGTGTGCACACCGCCGGACGGCCGGTGGTGGTCCCGCCTGTGGTGATCGCGGTTGTGGTGATCGCGGTTGTCGTGATCGCGGTTGTGGTGATCGCGCCTGTGGTGGTTCTTCCTGTGATGGTCGCGCTTGTGGTGTCCGTGCTTGCACCGGTCGTGGTCGTGACGGGAGCTGCTCGACGCGACATGGTCCGTGGTGTGGTCCTCGACCGCGGTCGCGGTGGGAGCGGTGACCGCGAACATCGCGGTGATCACGGCTGAGGCGAACAGAGTGCGGGCAGTGCGCATGGACATGTTCCTTTCGGCCTGCTGCGAAGGGCGACACCCTGTCGGCCTTCTGCGGCGCAGTAGTGATATGACACACAGCCAGTTGCATTGTCACGGCGCACCACTTGAGAGCCCCGAAACCGGGCGAATAATTGAGCCTCCCGGGTGGCCCGAGCACGCCGCTGTTGCCGACGTCCTGGGCAGGAAGGGCATGAGCATGACGGAGCCGCGCTCCCGGGGCTTCCTCATTTGGCCGGTCGCCGGTGGAGCCGTCACCGAATCAAGCCATATCGAAATTCGGCTGCGCAAATAACCCGGCGGCGCATAAGAATTCGCCCAATAAATGCGCGCATTCAGTCAACGGAGGTGTGCAGAGCCGTAAACGCTCCGCGCCCTGAGGAAAACCACATGCGCGGAAACGCGAACCCGGAGACGCTGGTACGCCGTACCCCGAGGATCAAGGAGAAGGCATGGAACCCTGTGCAGAGTGCGGTGCGCCGATGGACCCGCGATCTTGTGACGAGCTGTTCCAGACACTGCTCGCGCTGGACCATGCACGGCAGGCACCGTGGGGGCCGCTGCACGGCGTCTCCGTCGCCTGCTTCCTGCTCCAACACCCCAGCCGGCTTCCCGCCGACAACGGCGCGAGGGCCTGGGCGCTCCTGCAGGCCTACCTCGCAGGCGGCCTCGACGAGGTGAACCAGCTCGTCGGCCGGGCCCGCCGTGGCAACTCCCATCGTGTGAAAGGCGGGCCCGCACCAGCAGCCCGGGACGCGGCCCTGCCGCACCGGGACGCGCCGCCCTCCCGTTTCTCCGTCACGATCCATGAGGTCGCCGTCGACGGGTCGTTCCCCTCCGCGGAGTTCACAGAACGCGTGACGGCCTGGGCCGCCGCGACGGTCGACGCGTGGAGCTAGGCGCTGTCGGCATGTCCGCGCGGCCGACGGGACTGTGCCGACCCCCTCTAGGTCACGATCCCGTTGAGGACCCCGCGGTCATCCGGCCGCTTGCGTTCACGCAGCGACACGGGCAGCAACGGCCGGACGAACTCCCGCTCGGCATCGGACAGTTCATGGCGACGTATCACCCGATCATGATCCGCCACCACCGACGAGGAGGAGACGGCCCTGTCGTCCGTGCTCGACACATGCGCCGACTGACCTGCTCACGTTTTCAGTCCGCACTCGCAGGCGGTGCACGCACTCGGGCACTGGGGCCGTAGCGCATTTGGTACAGCGCACCACTTTGGATCGCTGTACCAAGCGTGCCACCATCGAGGTATGACAACGCGAGCAGGCCGACCACAGCGGCGCAACCAGGTGCTCTCCCGAGAGCAGATCATCGACACCGCGGTCGCGATGCTCGATGCGGGCGGCGAGGGCGCGCTGACCATCCGGGCGCTGACCGAACGGCTGTCCACCGGTTCCGGGGCGATCTACTACCACGTGGGCACCCGTGACGAACTGCTCGACACGGCGACGGAAACCGTGATCGGCGCGGCGCTGGCGACCCGGCCCGCCGGGGCCGCGGCCACGCCCGGGGATGAGATCCGTGCCGTCGCGCTGGCGCTGTTCGACGCGATTGCCGTACACCAGTGGCTCGCCACGCGGCTGACCCGCCAGATCATCCGGAACCCGGTCGGCCCGGTGACGGTGGGTATCTTCGAGCGGATCGGCGGGCAGATGGGCGCCCTGGGCGTGCCGCGAGCCTCCTGGTTCGACGGGGCCTCGACGCTCGTGCACTACATCCTGGGAGCCGCCGGCCAGAGCGCCCGCATGGAGGGGGATATCTCAGGGATCGACCCCGACGGGGATCGCGACGAGTTCCTCGAGGCGGCGTCGGCGGCATGGCAGGAGCTGGACCCGGAGGCTTACCCGTTCATGCACGCCGTTGTCGGCCAGATGAGAGAGCACGACGACCGCGAACAGTTCCTCACCGGCATCGCCGTCATCCTCGACGGCCTCACCCATCTGCGCTGACCCGGCCGATCCGGGCGGATGGCCCCCTGTTCGTTTCTCGAAAGGACACCTCTCATGCATGACGTCGTGATCGCGGGCAGTGGCCCGGTCGGTCTGTTCCTGGCCGGCGAGCTGGCCCTGTCCGGCTGCTCGGTTCTGGTCCTTGAACGGGACCCGGAACTCACCTCGCCCATGAAGGCGTTACCGCTCGGGATGCGGGGTCTGAACGCCGGGTCGGCCGAGACGTTCTACCGCCGCGGCCTCCTGGATGCGATAGCGCAGGCTTCGGGAGTCAACCCGCGGGAGGTGGGCGCGGATCCGGAAGCGGTCGTGGCGCCCGACCCTCGTGGGCTGAGCCATTTCGCGGGCATGATGCTCGCCGCGGCCGACATCGACACCACCGCCCTCCCGCCCCGGCTGGCCAGCCCGGCGATGGAAGGGTTCATCACGAACCTGGAAGGGGCCGAATCGGTACTGTGCGAGCGGGCCACCGCGCTCGGAGTCGAGATCATCCGGGATGCTCTCGTCACGGCCGTGGCGCAGGACACCGAATCCATCCTGGTCACGGCAGGCGGCCAGGAGTACCAGGGGCGCTGGCTGGTGGGCTGCGACGGCGGGCGCAGCGCCGTACGTCAGCTCGCCGGCTTCGAATTCGTGGGCACCGAGCCGCTGTTCACCGGCTACCTCGCCAAGGTCACCTTCGCCGACCCCGAGCAGCTGCCGCTCGGGTTCAACCAGACGCCGAACGGTATGTATCTGCGCACGCCCCTCGAAGGGCACCTGGGCATGATGGACTTCGACGGCGCCGCCTTCGACCGCTCCCAGCCGCTGACCCGCGAACACCTCCAGACGGTCCTGCGCCGCATCACCGGCACCGACGTGACGCTGAACGAGGTCCATCTCGCCTCCAGCTTCACCGACCGCGCGATGCAGACGACGACGTATCGCGAGGGCAGGGTGCTGCTCGCCGGCGACGCAGCGCACATTCACTCGCCCCTGGGCGGCCAGGGCCTCAACCTCGGCATCGGTGACGCCGTAAACCTCGGCTGGAAGCTCGCCGCCACCGTGCGCGGCTGGGCACCCGAGGGCCTGCTCGACACCTACACCACCGAGCGGCACCCCGTCGGCGCCGCCGTGCTCGACTGGTCCCGCGCCCAGGTCGCGACCATGAAGCCGGGCCCCAACACCCCCGCGCTGCGTCAGCTCGTCCACGACCTGATGCGCACCGCCGACGGATCCACGCACGTGTACCAAAAGACGTCGGGGCTGTTCAACCGCTACGACCTGGGCAGCGAAAAACCCTTCATCGGCTGCAGCGCCCCGGACTTCCGCTTCGAGGACGGCACCCGCCTCGGCGAGCTGCTGCGCCATGGGCGGGGAGTCGTGCTCGACTTCAGCACCGACCGTGCGCTGCAGGTCGCGGCCAAGGGGTGGGAAAGCCGGATCCACTACGCGGCCGGCCCGGCGCGCAACGACCTCGGGCTGGGCGCCGCGCTGATTCGGCCCGACGGCGTCGTTGCCTGGACGAGCGAGCCCGCCCCGGATCGCGACGCGTTCGAGCAGGCGGCCGCCCAGTGGTTCGGCGCGCCGCAGAACTAGAACGAACGGCTGCTACCCGGCCCGGTCCGGACGTGGTGCAGCCCTCACCCGCGCAGTTCTGCTGATGTGGGCGTGACATGTGACGACGGAGCCTAGGGCGTCTCCGGGAAGAACCGCTCGGTCCCCGCGATCAGCAGGGCGACATCGTCCGGGTCGTCGGGGCGCCGTAGTTCGCGGAGGAGGCGGTCGCAGGTTTCTTCCAGGGAGCGGTCGGGGGCGTCCAGCAGGCGGAGCAGGGTGTCGAGGCGTTCGTCGAGGGAGTGGTGGCGGGTTTCCACCAAGCCGTCGGTGTAGAGGACCAGTTGGTCGCCGGGGTCGAGGGCGAAGGTGATCGTCTCGAAGGGCACACCGCCGACCCCTAGGGGTACGCCGATGGGCAGGTCGAGGAGCTCGGGGTGCTGGCCGCGGCGTACGAGGGCGGGCGGCAGATGGCCGGCGGTGGCGATGTGGAACACCGAGCGGTGGGGGTCGTAAGTGGCATAGACGCAGGTGGCGATGTAGTGCTCCAGCCCCGAGGTGATCTTGTCGAGGTGCTGGAGGACCTGGGCGGGGTCGAGGTCGAGATCGGCGAACGCGCAGGTCGCGGTGCGCAGACGGCCCATGGTGGCGGCGGCGTCGATACCGCTGCCCATGACGTCGCCCACGACGAGGCCGGTCTTGTCGCCGTCGAGCGGGAGGACGTCGTACCAGTCGCCGCCGATCTCGTAGGTGGCCTGCGCGGGCCGGTACCGGGAGGCGAGCTGTAGACCGGGACGGTGCGGCGGGTGGTCGGGGAGCAGGCTGCGCTGAAGGGTCTCGGCGGCGTTGCGCACGCTCTGGTGCGAGCGGGCGTTGTCGATGCATACGGCGGCACGGGAGGCCAGTTCGGAGGCGAGGGCGAGGTCGTCCCCGTCGAAGGGGGGCGAGTTGCGTGCGCGAATGAGGCCCAGGACGCCGAGGATCTGGCCGCGGGCGGTGAGCGGGGCCAGCAGGTAGGAGTGCACCCCGGCGCGGGCCAGCAAGGTGGCGGCGTGGTCGTCGCGGGCGATGCGTGCCAGGTCGTCGGCATCGGCGTGCGGGACGAGGATCGGGCGGCCGGTGCGCACGCACTGGGTGGCCAGGCGGTCGGTGTCGTATGCGGCGATATGGCCGGGCGGATCGGCGGCTTGGACGGCTTCGGTGGGGTAGGCGGCCTTCACCGCGAGGGCGCGGAAGAGCGCCGTGCCGTCGTCGGGGGTGGGGCGGTGCTCGTCCAGCACGGAGTCGAGGACATCGACCGTCACCACGTCGGCGAGCTCGGGCACGGTGACCTCGGCCAGCTCCCGGGCGGTCTGGCCCACCTCCAGCGTCGTGCCGATCCGGGCGGTGCCGTCGGCGATCAGGGCCAGCCGACGCCGGGTCTCGGCGGCCTCCCTGGCCGCCTGGTGCCGGTCGGTGACATCCACGACCAGGTCGGCCACCCCCAGTATCCGCCCGTGCGGGTCCTCCAGCCGGTACAGCGAGATCGACCAGGCGTGCTCGTGGCCCGGGTCGGAGGGGGTACGGCCGACGACGGTGGTCTGGTCGACCATGGGCGTCCCGGTCTTCAGGACCTGCCGCATCGCGGCCTCGGGCACCTCGAACTTCGTGGCGGTCATGATCTCGCGGTAGTGCCGCCCGAGGTGATCTTTCGCGGGTATGCCGTGCATCCGCTCCAGGGCGGGGTTGACGGCCACATACCGCAGTTCGGTGTCGAGCATCGCCAGCCCGATGGGGGACTGGGAGATCAGCCGGGTGGACAGGGCGACATCCCGCTCCACCTCGCGGAGCGTCGAGGAGTCGGTGGCCAGCCCGAGGGCGTAGAAATCGCCGTGGTCGTCCGTCAGCCGCATATTGCGCAGTTCCACCAGCCGTACGGTGCCGTCCTTGTGCCGTACGGGGAAGGTGCCGCTCCAGCTGTGGCCGGTCTCCATCACCCCGGTGAACCTGCCGATCACCAGGTCCCAGTGCTCCTGGTGGATGAGCAGGGGTGCCGCGTACCGCCCGAGCGCCTCCTCGGCGGTGTAGCCGTACAGGTTCTCGGCCTGCGGGCTCCACAGGACGATCCGCCCATCGGCGTCCAGCAGGACCGCGGCCACGCCGAGGAGGTCCATCAGCCCGCTCGGCTGTGGCAGTACTCCCTCCGGCTGCCCGGCTCCGGCCGGACGCCTGTCGGCTGCGCTCACCCGGGCACTCCTTCCACCCGACGGACCGCGTGGCCGGCCCCTCGCTCCGGCCCGTGGCCTGTCCACCTCGCTGGTTGTGGGCCCTCCCCTTCGCTGGCGAGTGCTGTGGCTTCCATGGTCCACCAGGACCGGCCGGCCGCACACTCCGTCCCGCAGGGGCCCGGGCGCCACTTGGCCAGAAGCAATCTGACAGCACTTACATAAGCACTGTTACGATCCGTGGATGGCCGACAACCCCACCTTCGATCCCACCGAGCAGACCCTGTGGCGGCCGCTGCGACTGCTACAGGCAGCGATGGACGCGGACATCGCCCGGCTCTACACCGAGGAACGGATCACCGGGCTCAAGCCGAGCTTCGTCCTGGAGCTGCTCCGGCTCCACGCCCGCGGACCGATGACCATCACCGCACTGGCCGAGTCGGTCGGCCGGACGCACTCCGCACTCAGCCAGAAGGTGGCCGCGATGCGCGCGGCCGGCTGGGTGGAGACCGTGCCGGGCGACGATGCGCGCAGCAAGAAGGTGGCGCTCACGGACCGGGCCCGCGGCATCGTCGGACGGCTGGCCGCGGAGTGGCGCGCCACCGAGGCGGCCGTCGCCGAGATCGAGGCCGAGCTCCCCTATCCGCTGACCCGGGTCGTCGCCGACATCGAGCAGCTGCTCGCGCACAAGAGCTTCCACGACCGGATCGCCGAGAAGCTGACCGCGGACCCCGCATGGGAGTGAAGCACGCCCTGCTCGATGTGACGCCGCTGCGGCGGTCGGCACCGTTCCGGCGGCTGTGGTTCGGCCAGGCGCTCTCCCGGCTCGGCGGGCAGATGACCCTGGTCGCCGTGATGTACCAGGTCTGGCAGACGACCCACAGCACCGTCTGGACCGGGGCCGTCGGCCTGGCCCAGGCCGTCCCCCTCATCGTGCTCGGCCTCTTCATCGGGTCGCTCGTCGACCGCGTGGACCGGCGGAAGTTCTACCTGATCATGACCGCCGGCCAGGCCGGGTGTGTGTCCCTGCTCGCCCTGCAAGGGCTCGTCGGGCAGTTTCCGACCGCGGCGGTGCTGTTACTGGTCGCGGTGCAGTCCTGCTTCACGGCCGGCAGCGCTCCGGCTTCCCGTACCTTCATTCCGCGTCTGCTGCCGGAGGAACAGCGCGCAGCCGGGGTGGCGTTGAACCGGATCTCCTTTCAGGGCGCCATGCTGGCGGGCCCGGCACTGGGCGGGCTGATCCTGGGCCTGCTGGGCGTCGGCGGCTGCTATCTGATCGACGCCCTCACCTTCGCCGCCGCGTTCTATGGGGCGTTCGGCCTGCCCCGGATGAGCCCCGGCGACGAGCCCGCCCGGCCCGGTCTGCGCGGCGTGGCGGACGGCCTCGCCTTCCTGGTCCGCGCTCCCGTCATCCGCGGCGCGCTCCTCACGGACCTGGCCACCACCGTGCTGTCGATGCCGGTCAGCCTGTTCCCCCAGGTCAACGCGGAACGCTTCGGCGACGACCCCCGCACCCTCGGACTCTTCCTGACCGCCGTGGCCGTCGGCGGGGTCGCCGCATCCCTCTTCGCCGGGAGCTTCACCCGCCTCTCCCGCCCCGGTCTCGTCATGCTCGCCGGCTCGGCCACCTGGGGCGCGGCCCTCGCCCTGTTCGGCCTGTCGGCCGACCCCTGGGCCGGCCTCGCCTTCCTGGCTCTGGCGGGTGCCGCCGACACCGTTTCCGTCGTCTCCCGCAGCACCCTCGTGCAACTGCACACCCCCGACGAACTGCTCGGCCGGGTCAGCGCCGCAGAACAGATCGTCGGGCAGGCCGGACCGGACCTCGGCAACCTGCGCGGCGGCCTCGTCGCGGACGCCACGTCAGGCACGACGGCCCTGGTCAGCGGCGGTCTGCTGTGCATCGGAGCGGTCGCCCTGGTCGGTACGACCACACCGGGCCTGCGCTGGTTCTCCGCGCCCTCGCCGCGCGGGGCGGCGGCCGGCTAGAGGCACCAGGCATCACGAGCCGGACGGGGCGAGCCGTCCCGGTCAGCGGTTCTCCTCCGCCGGCCCTGGCCCTGGCCCTGGCCCCGGGCCTGGCTCCGGCGCCTTGCCCGGCCAGGTGGTGGTCACCACGGGCAAGAGCGTTCGGGCCCCCGCGACCCGCCGTCCGGATCCAGCCAGTCCGAAGCCCCCGGCCCCGCCCCGGCCCCCGGCCAGGAGCCGCTCGTAACGAGCACATCCGGCTCACAAGGCGTATATGTGAAGCCATCGGAATGACTCACCTGGCGGTGTGGCACACCGTCCGCCGGTTTCCGCGTCGCGGGCGCGGTCCGGCAGCAGGAGATGCGCTGTGAATGGCCTGCAACCCACGCTGGCGAAGGTGCCCTGGATACTCGCGGCGCTGGCCCTCCTGGCCGGCGTGCTGCTGAACCTTTTCGCGCCCGAGCCGTATATGGGGCTCCCGCTGCTGGCCGCGGCACCGCTCGTCGCCGGGGCCACGCTCACCTTCCGTTCCGCGCTCGCCGTCGTGTGTGTCACCTGTGTGGTCTCGGTGGCTCTGGACATCGAGCGGGGGCGTCCGGCGACGCCGCTGTTGGTGGATCTGGCGGTGGTCGGCCTGATCGGGGTGCTGGCGCTCGGGGTGAACCGGCTCATCGTGCGGCAGGGCCGGGATCTGGCGTTGGCCAGGGATGTCGCGGAGGCGGTCCAGCGGGCGGTGCTTCCGGACCCGCCGAAGGAGGCCGGGCCGCTGGCCGTGGCAGCCGGGTACACCGCGGCGCAGGCCGAGGCGCGGATCGGCGGTGATTTCTACGCGGTGCAGGAGACGCCGTTCGGGGTACGGATGATCATCGGCGATGTGCGGGGCAAAGGCATCAAGGCCGTCGCCGCGGTGTCGGTGGCGCTCGGTGCGTTCCGTCAGGAGGCCCAATACGCCGCCACCCTGAACTCGCTGGGGCAGCGGTTGGACGAGGCGCTGGCCAGGGCCGCGGCCCGGAGCGGGCCGGTGATCTCCAGTGAGGGCTTCACCACCGCCGTGCTGGCCGAGGTCTCCGCCGACGGCGAGATGCTGAGCCTGGTGAACCGTGGGCATCCGCCCCCGTATCTGGTGCACGGCGGACAGCTCGTACGGCTGGACCCGACCATCCCTCAGCTGCCCCTCGGGGTGGGACTGGGCGACCTCGCGCCGGCGGCCTCCGTACCGGTCGACGGGGTGCGACTGCCCCCGGGAGCCTCGCTGCTGCTGATCACGGACGGGGTCACCGAGGCGCGGGACAAGCGGGGCGCCTTCTACGACCCGGTGTGCTCGGGGCGCCTGGGCCGGCGGTTCACGGACCCCGAGGCGCTGGTGGAGGCCGTGACCAAGGATGTCGGCCGCTGGACCGAGGGCGACCACGAGGACGACATGGCCATCCTGGCCGTCACCCGGCGCCACCCTCACCACGGTGCCTGATCAGATTGGGCCCGCTCAGGATGCGCGGGGCAGGCAGACGATGAGACTTGGGGTATGGCAGAGCAATCCCGCACGCGGGTGCGGTCGTCCACGGCTGCCCGTAAACGGAAATCGACGCCGGAGAACACTCCGGCGGAGGTGGCGCAGCGCGCCGCCGAATTGCTGCAGAGCGTGATCAGCCACCGGACCGAAGGGGTTTCGGCGGTCCGGCGGACCGATGACGGCTGGTGTGTCGTGGTGGATGTGCTGGAGCTGGCGCGGATCCCGGACACCACGAGCCTTCTCGCGACGTACGAGGTAAGGCTCGACAACGAGGGCGAACTGCGCGAGTACTACCGGACCCACCGCTATCGACGAGGTGCGGCCGACCAGTGAGCGCCGCCCCGACCAGCTGAAAGGGCACCCCAGATGAGCATGTCGACCTATACCGGCCTGTCCGGAGAGGTAATTCCCTGCCCGCCCAGGGCCGGCACGTTGTACGACGTGATGGAGCTCATCCTGGACCGCGGGATGGTCATCGATGTGTTCATACGGGTGTCCCTGGTCGGGATCGAGATTCTGAAGATTGATGCCCGCATCGTGGTCGCCAGCGTGGATACCTACCTGCGTTTCGCGGAGGCGTGCAATCGGCTGGATCTGGAGCGGGATTCGGGAAGTGTCACCGTTCCCGAACTCTTCAGCGGCCAGGCCGCCAAAAGCATCGGAAAGCGCAAGGTGAAAGACGCCGCCAAATCCGTGGGCGAAACCGTCCGTTCGGCGGTGGGCAAGGGCGATGACGGGGATGACGATGCGGACGAGGAAGCGCAGCCGCAGCGGCGGCGGCGCAGTTCCGCCCGGTCCGGAGCCGCTTCCCGGCGGCGGCGCGCAGAGGAGGAATGACCCGTGACGGACGACGGTATCTACGTTTACGGCATCATCCGGACCGATCGCCCGCTGCCCTCGCATGTGGGCGGAGTCGGGGATCCGCCCGGCGTCGTGGAGAAGATCGAGGAGGGGCGGGTCGCCGCGGTCGTGAGCCAGGCGCCGCCGAAGCTGCGGGCCCGCCGTCGCGACCTGCTGGCGCATCAGGAGCTGCTGCTGGCCCTGTCCGAACGCGGGCCGGTCCTGCCGATGCGATTCGGCATGGTGGCGCCCGACGAGACGGTGATCCGCCGTCAGCTGGCCGACGACGAGGAACGCCATCTGGCGGCGCTGGAGAGCCTCGCGGGCCGGGTCGAGATCAACGTCAAGGCGATGCCGGCCGACGACTCGCTCGCCGCGCTCGTCAAAGGCGACGCCACCATCCGCGGGCTGCGCGAAGAGGTGCACCGGCGGCCGAGCTACGAGGCCAATATGCGGCTGGGAGAAGCGGTGGCGACCGCGCTGTCCCGCCGGGCCGCCGAAGCGGGCCAGGAAATCGTGCGCGAGCTGAAGCCCTGGGCTCATGCGGTCCGCCCCGGGCCGGAGGTATCCGGGTGCCAGCTCAATATGTCGTTCCTGGTGGACCGGAGTGACAGTGCCGAATTCGCCGCGGAGGCGGAGCGGCTCGCCGAGGACCGGCGCGAGCGCGTCGCCCTGCGGGTGGCGGGGCCGCTGCCCTGCTACAGCTTCCTGGAGCCGCAGGTGCTCGCGGGAAGAGCGGGCGGCTGACATGGGGCTGATCAGCGGAGTGCTCACCCTGCCGCTCGCCCCGGTGCGGGGAGTGGTCTGGGTGGCCGACCAACTCGCCCAGGCCGCCGACCGCGAGCTGCACGACCCGGCCGTCATCCGCGCCCGGCTCGCCGCGCTGAACCAGGAGTACGAAGCCGGGCACCTCGGCAATGCGGCGTTCGAGCGAGAAGAGGACCAACTGCTCGACCTGCTGTACGAGAGCTGACCGGCGCTCCGGAGCCACCGCCCGCCCGGTACGCGACGAAGAGGAAGGAGTGCCCACGTGACCGATGTCGACTACCGACCGGCCGCTCCTCCCGCCAACGGTCCCAGCACCGCGAACCTCGCCGACATCCTTGAACGTGTCCTCGACAAGGGCATCGTCATCGCCGGGGACATCAAAATCGATCTGCTGGACATCGAGCTGCTCACCATCAGGCTGCGGCTGTTCGTCGCGTCGGTGGACACCGCCAGGAAGGCCGGGATCGACTGGTGGGAGACCGACCCCGCGCTCAGTTCCAAGGCGGCGCGGAGTGAACTGCGCGAGGAGAACGACCGGTTGCGCGAGCGGCTGGAAGCGCTGGAGTCGGCCGACGACGGCGACGCGTCGTCGTCGTCCTCCTCCCGGACGAAGGACAAGGCGGGGTCATGACGAGGGAGCAGCCCGGCGCCCCGGAGAGCGCGACCGAGACCGAGACCGAGACCGCGACCGAGACCGCGACCTATGTCTATGCGGTGTGCCGCCGGCTGGACCCGGCCGCCCTCAGCGGGCTCGCGGGACTCGCCGCCGGCTTCCCCGTACGCACGCTGCCGCTCGGCCCCCTCACCGCGGTCGTCCAGCACGTACCGGCCGACGGGTTCACCGAGGACGCCTGGCAGCAGCGGCTGTCGGACCGTGCGGAACTGGAGCGCTGCGCCCGCGCGCACCACGAGGTGGTGACCGCGGCCGCCGCCTGCGGGCCGACGGTGCCGCTGGCGCTCGCCACCCTCTACCGCGGGGACGAGCGGGCACAACAGGCCCTCGGCGCGGACCGGGACCGCTTTGCCGCAGCGCTGGCCCGTATCGAAGGCCACGCCGAATGGGGAGTGAAGGTCAGTCTCCCGGCGACCGTGTCCGAGGCTCCGCAGAGCGCGTCACCAACAACTGCCCGGAACGGCGGCGGACCGTCCGGCGGGGCGGGCCGGGCCTACCTGGAACGGAAACGCGGGCTGCACCAGGCACGCGAGCAGCACCACGACCGGGCCCTGCGGACCGCCGAAGACATCGATGCCGCGCTGAGCCGCCTGGCCACCGCCACCCGCCGGCTCCGCCCGCACAGCCCGGAGATGACGGGGGAGCGGCACCGGCTGCAAGTGCTCAACGCCGCCTACCTGGTGAGGACGGTACGCGAGAAGGAACTGCTCGACGCGGTGGAGCTCTTGCGGCGCCGTACTGGCGCGGAGGTCGAGGTCTCCGGCCCCTGGGCGCCGTACTCCTTCGCCGGGGAGGTGTGAGCGGTGTCCGCTCATGAGCCCGTCCCCTGGGACACCCCGGGCCCGCTCGCCGGGCCCATCGGGGTACCGCTGGTCGACCTCCTGGACCGTGTCCTGTCCACCGGGGTCGTGGTCAGCGGCGACCTGGTCATCGCCATCGCCGATGTGCCGCTGGTCCGGCTCTCCCTGCACGCACTGCTGTCCTCGGTCAACGAACGCGTCCCCGCGCCGTGGTCGGACGGAGGCCCGCTGTGACCGGAGGCCCGTTGTGACCGGAGGAAGGCCGGGTACGCCCGAGAGCAGAGTCGACCTCGATCGTGAGCAAATGGGCCGTGATCTGGTCTCCCTGGTGCTCACCGTGGTGGAGCTGCTCCGGCAGTTGATGGAGCGTCAGGCAATCCGCCGAGTGGAGCAGGGCGATCTGAGCGATGAGCAGGTGGAACACATCGGGGAGACCCTGATGCATCTCGAAGCACGGATGACAGAACTGTGCGAGCAGCACGACCTGAGCCTTGCGGACCTCAACCTGGATCTGGGACCGCTGGGCTCCCTCCTGCCGCGCGACTGAGGACGCCGACCGTCTTCGTCAACACCCGCCTGTTCACCCGGTGCGGCAGAGGGCCGGCGTGTGCCAGGTGCGCTCCAGGACTTCGGGCCGGGGCCAGAACATGCGCAGCATGACGTTGAAGGAGCCCTCCGGTGCCGGAAGCCAGTTGGACTCCAGGCGCGCGCCCGGTGAGGCGTGCTGGATCAGCAGCGTCAGTGACCCGTCGGAGCCGAACTCCAGCGCGTCACGGTCGCCGATGGCGTAGCGGTTGATCGCGTTGTCGACGAAGAACTGCCGGTCGTTGTACATGGTCAGCGACCAGAAGGCGTTCACCGGCGGCAGGTTGCCGGCCTCGAAACGCAGCTGGTAGCGGTTGCTGCCGTGCAGGGGCTGTTGGCCGGCGTCGGCCCGGCACAGCGAGTAGACGGCGTCCTGCGGGAGGTTCGCGCCCAGACCCACCGCGGTGATCGCGGCCCGCTGAAGGTAGTCCGTGCCATAGCTGCCGATGTCATACGGGGTCATCCAGCCGTCAACCACCTCTGCACGCGGTGTGCGGCCCGCGGACCGCACCCGGGCCAGGCCCTCGGCGGCGCCTTCGGCGATGGCCCGCTGCGCCTCGGGGCTCAGTGCGTCCCAGTCGTATGGCCGACCAGGGACAACGCCGAGCAGCGCGATCCGCTCGACGACCGGGGCGTCCTCCGGCTTGGCCGGGTTGTCCGCCATGAGGTGGGCGGTCATGGCGAAGAACGTGGCGGCATCGAGCGCGGCGGCCTGGTCGACCGGAGCGGTCACCAGATCCACCGGGCCCGGGCCTGCGGCCGTGGAGACGGGGGCGTCCGTCAGTGGCGTCAGCCGGTAACCGGCCTGGACGGCGTGCACGGCAGGATGGTCCCGCACACCGTTGACCTGGGTACGGCCGACGATCGCCGTCAGGGAGGTCGGGGCGTCGATCCGCTCCATCCCCTCGGGCAGTTCGCCCTGCCAGCCGGGGCCGACCAGCGCGAACTCGCGGGCGCCGCTGCCCGTGGTCCGGGTGCCCGGGCAGGCGAAGACGTTGGTCCAGGCGTCGTAGAGCGGCAGCAGGAAGTACCGCCCCGGCGTCGCGGCCACGGACAGCCGCACCGGCCCGGCCGAGAGATCCAGCCAGGCCATCGAGTACAGGGTGTCCACGTTCGGGCTGACCACACCCTCGAACGAGGCGTCCGGGGTGAACGGCATGTGCGCGAAGCTGTTCAGCGGTGCGCTGCCGAGGACGGACGAGCCCGGAGTGGTCATCTGACGCCTGGTCAGCTCCATGGTGACCAGAGGGTAGGCGAAGACGTACGCCTCGGCAGCCAGTGCGGTCAACTCGGTGGCCTGGGTCTCGGTCGTGGTCACGCGATGCCTCCTCGATGCGCGGATACGGAACGCCCGGTCGCACCACCGGGGAACGAGAAAGGGCTCCTGCCCCGGCGGGCACCGGACGCTCGGACGAGGACGCTATCTCCCCGCCGGGGAACGCGCTTTTCGGATCACGACAGCTGGCTTAGCCTTTGACGACAATTCGGCCGGCGTTCGGGAGGTCGCTTGCTGTGCACCCGCTCGCCCGCACCACGATTCTGGCCAACTACGCCGATCTGGTGCGTTCCTTGGGAGGGGATCCGGCGGCCCTGATGCGAGCTGTCGGGCTCGACCCGGCCGCGGTGGCGGACCCTGACCAGTGGCTCCCGGTGGCCGCAGGCGTCGAGCTTCTGGAACACACCGCTGCCGCCACCGGCTGCGCCGACCTCGGCCTCCGGCTCGCGGAGCTCAGCCGGTTCTCCAACCTCGGCCCGATCGGCCTCGTCGCCCGCGAGGAACTGACCGTACGGAGCGTCCTCGACCTGCTGATTCAACAGGTCTGCCGCTACAACGAGGCGCTTCGGGCACAGATCGTCGTCAGCAACGGGCTGGCCGGCCTCTGGGTGGACCTGGCACTGGACTCGCCGGCCGACCGTCGCCGCCAGGGAACGGACATGCTGGTCGGTGTCTGCCACCGACTCGTCGGCAGACTCCTCGGGCCCGGGCCGGCAGCCGGTCGGCGTCACCCTCACCCGGAGCGCCCCGGACGATCCCGCTCCCTACCACCGCGTGCTGGGCCCCGCTGTCACCTTCCGTCAGCCGCGTTCCGGTGTGCTCCTCCACGACGCGGACCTCGCGGCACCCAATACCCTCGCCGACCCACGGCTGCGGCCCTATACCCGGCAGTTCCTCAAGAACATCGACGCGGCGCCCGGTGGCGTCCTCATTGACCGCGCACGCCGGCTCGTCGAGGAGCTGCTGCCCACCGGGCGCTGCTCACTCGAACGGCTGGCACGCGCCGTCGACCTCGACGCCAGGACGCTCCAACGTCGCCTCGCCGAACGCGGAGAGGGCTACTCCTCGCTGCTCGACTCGGTCCGTACCCACCTGCCGCGCCGGTACGTCGCGGACTCCGAGCGCCCGCTCACGGAGATCGCCGGTCTGCTCGGATTCTCCTGCCCGGGAACCTTCTCGCGCTGGTTCCGCGACCACCTCGGCACCAGTCCGAGCGCCTGGCGCACACAGCATGTGCAACCCGGGTCCGGTGCCCGGTCAGGGCACTGACAGCCGCCTCCTTGAGGGAGCGGGCAGGAGAACGCCGTAGCGGCGGAGGTGTCACCACTGGATGGCGTCGTCCAGCGACTGCTGCCAGTAGGTGACCTTGAGGGAGTCGTCGATGTACACGCCCTTGGCGGGCAGCGCGGGGTGGGCAGCCGTGCCGACGCTCTCGTTGCCGGAGGGGCCGAGGAAGTAGACGGCCAGGGACTTCTCCGTGCGGCCGTGGGATCCGCTGCCGTCGGTCGCGGACAGATTCACCGAGGCGTAGCCGGACTCGCCCGGCTTGAGGGTGACGACGGCCTGCGGGCGGGACTCCTCGATGGCCGGCGGCACCGACTGGGCCTCGCCGAAGCGGACGGCCGGGTAGGTGTAGAGGGAGCAGGTGCGGCTGCCGGTGTTGGTGACCGTGAGCAGCATGTGGTTCACGGGGCGGTTCAGGGGGGCCGCGACCGTCTTGGTGTTGGAGCCCTGGCAGGTGACGGCCTTGCTGCCCTCGCTGTGGGCGTCCGGGCCGTTGGTGAACGCCGTCAGGGAAAGGACGGCGAGCGCGCTGGTCGCCGCTGCGGTCAGCAGGCGGGTGCGGGATTTCCGGGCGGTGGACATCGGGTGAGCCCCTTCGGTGCTGTGGTGGGTGTGGTGCTTGGATGAACGGAGATTGCGGGGTGATTCGTCCCAGCCGCCATGAATATTGGGCAGTTGGGGATGCCGGAACACAGAACGGACTTCGACCGGGGGACATCTAAGGGCCTGGAACGCGGGAATGGGACGCGCCGGGTCAGGCGGGGAAGGGGAACAACGATGTCTGGGGCGATGGGGGAGGCCGGGGACGCGGACGCGTTCGCGGAGCTGTTACGCGGGTTGAAGGAACGCTCGGGCCTGAGCTACGGGACGCTCGCCAAGCGGCTGCACATGAGCACCTCGACGCTGCACCGCTACTGCCGCGGCAGCGCGGTGCCGACCGAATACGCGCCGGCCGAGCGGCTCGCGCGGGTGTGCCGGGCAACCCCCGAGGAACTGATCGAGCTGCACCGGCGGTGGATTCTGGCCGATGCGGCACGGGGGCGCAAGCGGCCGGGGCCGGGTGGGGCGGTGGTGCGCGGTGCGGGGGCCGACGAGCCCGAGGGGGCACCGAATCCGGATGCGTCGGCGCCCGCTGCCGCGAACCGCCTTCGAGATGTGGCCGGTTCGGGTGGTGGGATGCCGGCGGTGCGGGTGGGGACGGAGCCGGTGTCCCTGGGCCCGGAACGCGGCGAGGCAAGCGAGGCCGGTGAGACCCGTGAAGCCCGGAACTCCGGTGAGGCCGGCGAGGCCCGGAACTCCGGTGAGGCCCGCGAGGCCCGGAACTCCGGTGAGGCCGGCGATCCCGGTGAGTCCGGCGGAAGTGCGGGACCGGCTGTCGGCGGCCCCGTCCGGTTCGATCCCGTGCGGCCCCATCGGCGCCGCTTCACGCTCATCGCCTCCGCCGCCGCGGCAGCCGCGCTGGGAGCCGTCGTGCTGGCCGTGAATCTGCCGCCCTCCGGAGGCGGCGGCAGCGGGCGGAAGCCCGCCGATACCGTCAGAACCGGTACCGGCACTCCCAGCAGCGCCGGTACCGCCCGTGCGCCCGACAAGGGACGGTCCCCGTCGGCCACTCCTTCTCCGTCTCGGAGCGCGAAGACCGGCAGACCCTCCGCCTCGCCGTCAGAGTCCTCCGCCCGCAACGACGGGGACGACGGCGAACGCACCGACGGCGTACGGCTCAACGTCGCCACCCGCCCGTACGTCTACGAAAACCCGTGCAGTCAGCACTTCCTGGTCGACAGGGAGCCCGAACGGGTCGGCCCGCCCGCTTCCGAGCGGGACGCGCCCCGCTGGGCCGCCGCGAACGGAGCGGCCTCCTCGGGGGAGCAGCGAGTCGCGCTCACCGTGCAGGGAACCGGAAAGGAAACCGTCGTCCTGGAAGCCCTGCACGTGCGCGTCGTCGCGAAGGGCGCCCCGCTCGCCTGGAACGACTACTCGATGGGTGTCGGATGCGGCGGCAACGTCGAGACCAAGTCCTTCGACATCGACCTCGACAACGGCAGCCCCGCCGTCGCCGTGAAGAACGGCCAGCGCGACTTCCCGTACAAGATCAGCGAGTCCGACCCGGAGGTCTTCTATGTCACCGCCCACACCAAGGCGCACGACGTCCGCTGGGACCTCGCCCTGGAGTGGTCCAGCGGGAACCGCCACGGCACCGTGCACATCGACAACCGCGGCACCCCGTTCCGTACCAGTGCCGACACCGGCCGGCCCGGCTACGACTACCCGTTGGGCGGCAGCGAGTGGGTCGAGCGGTAGGTGAAGTCGGCCGGCCACGGGCCGCCCTGTGGGCCGCCGCTCATGCCGATGCCGGCCACGCCCTAATGGACGTGGCCGGCATCAGTGAGCTGGGTGCGGGCAGATTCACGCTGCGCCGCGTTGACTCATCGTCAACTCGTCACAGGATTTCGATGTCGTTGACCTTCGGCGGGCGGTTCGGGAAGGTGATCTCGTGCCACCGCTCGATCTTCACCGAGTCGCCGTTGGCGTCGTAATAGATTAAGTCGTTGTTCCCGGTGGAGATCTTGTCGACCCACCACCCGCCGAAGGACATCCGCCCCGCGTTCGCGTAGCAGTCCACGCTCTGCTGCCCGCCGCTGTGCGACCAGATCTTCAGGAAGTTCTCCCCGCCGCGGCAGGGGACCTTGTCCATGGCGAATGCGTTGCCGGTCGGGACGGTCACGGTGAAAGCGGCGGCTGCGGCGAAGGCCACGGCCGCGGACCGCACTACCTTCTTCGTTCTTGACATCACTATTTCTCCTTGCTTCGGATGCGGAACCGGGAGCTCAATTCGCACCACCGGCGGTGGCGTCGATGTGGTGCTCCGGTGATCCGAGCGTGTGGGGTGATCCGTCCCAGCGGCAACGAAAGCCGGGCAGTTCGGGATAGTCGAACGCAGAAGTGGGCCACGACCAGGGGATACGCAAGCCGCCTGGGACGCGGGAACGGGACGCACCAGGCCGGGGAGGAGAGGACCGGCGGCGACGGAGACCGGCGCGGACGCGGGTGCCGGTGGTGCGTTGCTGAAAAAGGGAATAACCGGGCCGATTTCGTCCAGATCATTCGGAACCTTCTGGCGCGGTGGGGTGTCTCACCACGTGGTACGGCCCTGCCCCAAGGAGAGGAACCGGTCCGGATGTTGCATCGAGTTCGTGTGTTGCTGCTGACTGCCTTACTGCTGGTGACGGGCTCGGTGATGTCGGCCGCGCCGGCCTCCGCCGTCATCGGCGGATCGAAGAGCACCTATGGCCCGTGGGCGGTGCGCATGCTCGTCGACGGTGAACCGGTGTGCACCGGGACGGCGGTGACACAGCAGTGGATCATCAGCGCCTCACACTGTTTCTACGAGCAGGCGCTGCCGGTCGCCGACAAGCGGATATCGTTCCGGGTCGGCAACCTCGACATGCGGAAGGGCACCACGGTCCGCCCGCTCCCCGGCAAGCGCGTGGGAAGCGCGCACGCCGACATGATGCTCATCAAGGTCGCGCCGATGAAGATCCGCACGGCGCCGTTGGCCACGGCCGGAGTCCACCCCGGCCAGGTCGTGCGGCAGTACGGATGGGGCGCCACCTGCACCGAGGACGAAAATACCTGCCAGTCTCCCGTGCTCAAGCAGTCGGACCTGCGGGTCGTCCGGCCGGACGACGCCCGTTGCAAGGGCTACACCGCCCCGGGCGGCCCGGACTTCTGCATGGAAAAGGTGTCCGGAATACCAGCCGGCGGCGACTCCGGAGGCCCGGTGATGAGCATTGCGCCACGCGGCACCGAAACCCTCCTCGGTGTCTTCAACGGCTCTGACCGGGAGCAGGTCGCCCAGGCCGGGGAGATCTCCCAGCAACTCGCCTGGATCCGCTCAGTCACCCGGAAATAAAACAGACCGAGCCGGGCTCACCTGTCCCAGATACTCAGGTACGCCGCACGGTAGCCGGGCGGGTCCCAAGTCGTGGCCCCGCCGCTGTTGGCGGCCGTGGAGATATGGACCGGGGCGACATATCCACTGGGGGGCTCGCCCGAGAATGCGCGGTTGAATTCGTCGAGGATCTGCCAGCCCTGCTGGGAGAGCGGCTCGGGAACGGTGGCTGCCTGGAATTCCCGGCTGTTGATGCGCTGGAAGGCAGAGGGATCGCCGTCGCCCGCGCCGATGTTGAAAGGGGCACCGGCGCCCTTCTTGCCCGCTGCCCGCAGAGCCGGTGCGGCGTCGGCGAAGTACACATCGTTGATGGCCACGGAGTACGTCCACCGGTCCCGGAAGCGGGAGAGCAGCGAGGAGACCTGCTGGGGCGTCCGGCTGCTGGTGTCCGGGATCGGGATGTTCTCCTCCGCCAGCAGCCGCACACCGTCGCAGGTCGCCAGCCCTTTCTTGATCAGCTCGGATTTGTTTCTGGCGAACGGGATCGAGGCGTCCGTGAACACGACGGCTCTGGCGTGTCCGTGGGAGTGCGCGATGACCCAGTCCGCGCTGATCTCCGCCACCTCCTGGACCCTGGTGGTGATGTTGCTGAACAGCTCGGGGTCCTTGCTCGGGCCGGGGGAGTCGACCGCATGCCAGCCGACGAGCGGAATACGCCGGGCGTTGGCCTTGGCCACCTGCTGCGAGGTCAGCTCGGGGTCGAAGCCGCCGATCACGATGCCCGAGGGCCGCAGGGCCAGGGCCTGGCTGAAGGCCGCCTGGATCCCGGCGGGGGTGCCCTGACCGTCGATCACCCGGACGTTCCAGCCGAGGGCCTTCGCCGCCTCCCGCACCCCGTTGGCGGCACCCGCGACACCGGGGTTGGTCATGGTCTGGGCGACATAGACGATGCTTTTGCCGGGCACCGCCCGGGGACCACGGGTGGGACCGTGCCATGCGGGGTTCGTCTTCATGGCCCGTTGCACGGCCGCCTGGGCACCGGCCAGTACGGCGGGGCAGCCGGCCCTCGTCGGACCTGGGGCGGAGGGCCCGCCACCGGTCGAGGTGCCGCGCTCACAGCCGACGAGGGCGGCGGCCGCCACCGCCACGGCGACGGTGATGCCCAGGGCGGTCCGGCGGTTCGGGTGCACGGGCGCTCCTCGCGGAGGGACGACACAATGATGGCCTGTCATGAGGTGACTTTGCGCAGGTCCTTGTGGGCTTGTGGCGGTTCCGCCCGCCGGTGGCGCAGCTGTCGGCGCGCGGCGTAGCCGGCCATGCCGACGGCGAGGAGCAGGGTGGCGCCGTTGAACAGCGGGGTGACCCAGAACTGGGCGCCGAACTGGCCGATGCCGGCCAGGCCGATGGCGAGGATGACGACCGCGACCAGCGTGCCCAGCGCGTTCGGGCGGCCGGGTTTGATCGCGGTGGAGCCGAGCAGCGCACCGACGAACGCGGGCAGCAGATAGTCCAGGCCGACACTGGGGTTGCCGATGCGCTGCTGCGCGGCGAGCAGGACCCCGGCGATGCCGACGACCAGGCCCGATCCGGCGAACGCGTAGATGACGTAGCGCCGGGAGGGGATGCCCAGCAGATCGGCGGCGCGGGGGTTGGAGCCGATGACGTACAGGTACCGGCCGAGGGGCAGGCGTTCCAGGAGCAGCCACAGCACGGCGGTGAGGGCGAGGACGTAGAAGGCGGAGACCGGCAGGCCGAGGAACCTGGAGTCGTAGAGGTCGGTGAAGGCGGGCGGCAGTCCTTGTGGGCCGGGGATGATGCGGGCCCCGTTGGTGATCCAGCCGGTGAGGGCGTACAGGATGCTGCCGGTGCCGAGGGTGGCGATAAAAGAGTTGATCTTCGCGAATTCGACCACGATGCCGTTGAACGTGCCGACGACCGCCCCGCCGGCGACCACCACGAGACAGGTGAGCGGCCAGGGCCACGCCGCATGCGCGAGGAGCTGCATCGTCATCACATGCGCGAGGCCGAGGCCGTAGCCGATGGACAGGTCGAAATTGCCGGTGACGATGGGGATCATCGCGCCGAGCGCGAGGAGCGCGGGGATCGACTGGTTGGACAGGATCTCGGAGATGTTGTCCAGGGTGGGAAAGGTGTCCGGCAGGGCGAGGGAGAAGGCCAGGAACAGCAGGGCGGTGAGGGCCAGGAGGCCGTAGGCGCCGACGAGGTGCCCCAGTCGGCGGCCCAGCGGGGAATGCGCGGAGGGCGTCATGGAGTCACCTCGTTTCCCCCGTGAGCGCGGGCATGGCCGACGCGGCGCGGGCGAGCTCGGCCACCGTGAGGGCCGTGCCGCTCAGCTCCTCCGTCACCGCCCCGCGGACGAATACCAGGGCGCGATGGCACACGTCGGCGACCTCCTCGAAGTCGGTGGAGAGGAGCAGCACGGCGAGCCCGTCGGCCAGCGCGTCCTGGAGCAGCCGGTAGACCGCCGTTTTCGCGCCGATGTCCACCCCGGCGGTCGGCTCTTCGAGGATCAGCAGACTGCGCGGCGTCCGGAGCCACCGTCCGACCATGACCTTCTGCTGGTTGCCCCCGGACAGGGTGGCGATCGGCACCTCGCTGTCCCGGGGGTGCACCGAGAAGCGCTCGGCAAGGGCGGTGGCCTCGGCCCGCTCGCGCCGGGGACTGATCCAGTGCAAGGCCGTCAGCCCGCCGGCCCGGGGGTTGGCCAGGAAGTTCTCCCGTACGGTCAGTTCCGCCGCACAGCCCTCTTCCTGACGGTTGCTGGTCACGAAGCCGACTCCGGCGGCGACGGCGTCGGTGACCGAGCCCGGCGCGTACGGCCGGCCGTTGAGCCGGGCCCGTCCGTCGACGACCGGCCGGGCGCCGGCCAGGGCGCGGCCCAGTTCCATGTGGCCGGCGCCGGTGAGGCCCACCATGCCGAGGATCTCCCCGCCGCGCAGTTCCAGGCTGACCGGTGCGGTGTTCTCGGTCCGTACGCCGTCGAGGCTCAGGACGGCCGGCCCCGTGGCGGGGGCGATGTCGTAGCCGACCGGTTCCTCGCCCACGATGTCGTGCACCAGCCGGGCGGGGCTGTGGCCGGCGAGCGGGCCCTGGCTGATGAGGCGGCCGTCGCGGAGGACGGCGAACACATCGGCGGCCTGGTACACCTCGTCGAGCCGGTGGGTGACGAAAACGAGGGCGCGGCCCTGGTCGCGCAGGGTGTGCAGCACCTCGAAGAGCCGGGCACAGTCCGCTGCCGGGAGGCTGGCGGTCGGCTCGTCGAGGACGATCAGCTCCGCCCGGGTGGCCAGTGCGCGGGCGATGGCCACCAAGGAGCGTTCGGCGCGCGGGAGGTCGGCGAGCACGGTGCCGGGGTCGAGGTGCGCGGCGACGATGTTCAGGGCCTCGGCGCACCGTGCGCGGGTCTGCCGCCAGGACAGCAGCCCGGCGCGGCGTGGGTAGCCGGTGCCCAGGGCGATGTTCTCGGCGACCGTCATCCACTCGACCAGCCCCAGGTCCTGGTGGATGAAGGACATGGTGCGGGAGGCGGCTTCGGTGCCCAGCGGGTGCCCGGCCACGGTCACCTCGCCCTCGTCCGCGTGGTGGACGCCCGCGAGCACCTTGATGAGGGTGGACTTCCCGGCACCGTTGGGGCCGAGCAGGGCGAGGATGCTGCCGGAACGGATGTCGAGGTCGACGGCGTCCAGCGCGAGGGTGCCGCCGAACCGCTTGCACAGGCCGCGTATGCGGACGAGAGGCTCCGGGCCGTGGCGCGGGGGCGGGGTGCGGTCAGGAGCGTCGTGCACGGACTTCTCCGGGGTCGGCCTCGTGGTTCTTCCCGGCGGAAAGGACCCTGCTGCGGGGCGCTTCGCGGTGGTGCGGGTGCCTGGGCGCGCGGACCTGACGGTGCATTACCGGCCTGGTCACCACATTTCCGTCATGCTACGGCCCGCTTCGGCCCCGACGCCGGATGGGCCGTCAGATGGCGGGAATGTCGTCGAAGTACGCCTCGACGGTGCCGGGCTTGCCGCCGGGAGTCTCCAGGGCGCACTCGGCCCAGATGATTTTGCCGGCGGCCGTGTAGCGGGTGCCCCAGGCCTGGGTGAGCTGCGCGACGAGGAACAGACCGCGGCCGCCCTCGTCGGTGGTGGTCGCACGGCGCAGATGCGGGGCGGTGCTGCTGGCGTCGGAGACCTCGCAGATCAGCGTGCGGTCGTGGATCAGGCGCACCTGAATAGGCTCGGTGCCGTAGCGGATGGCGTTGGTGACCAGCTCGCTGAGCAGGAGTTCGGTGGCGAAGACGACCTCGTCCAGCCCCCATTCGGCCAGCCGGCGGGTCACGGCCGTGCGGATGCCGGAGACGCGCGCGGGGTCGGCGGGCACGTCCCAGGTGGCGATCCGCCGCGGGTCCAGGGCGTGGGTGCGGGCGACGAGCAGGGCGATGTCGTCGGTGGGGTGAGCAGGCACCACGGTCCGGAGTACGGCCTCGCAGGTGTCCTCGGGCGAGCGGTCCGGGTGCGCCACGGCTTGGTGCAGCCGGTCGAGCGCCGCATCGAAGTCACGGTGGCGGTCCTGGAGGAGCCCGTCGGTGTAGAGGACGAGCTGGCTGCCCTCGGGGAGGTGGAAGGTGGCGGTCTCGAACGGGAGCCCGCCCAGGCCCAGTGGCGGGCCCGCGGGGAGATCGGGGAAGGTCACCGTGCCGTCGGGGTGGACGATCGCGGGCGGGGGATGGCCGGACCGGGCCATCACACACTGCTGGGAGGTGGGGTCGTAGATGACGTACAGGCAGGTGGCGCCGATGATGCCGGGGCCGGCGGCGGAGGCCTCCGCGGTGTCCTCGTCCCGGTCGAGGCGGCCCACGAGATTGTCGAGGTGGGTGAGGACCTCGTCCGGGCTCAGGTCCAGTTCGGCGAAGTTGCGCGCGGCGATCCGCAGCCGGCCCATGGTGGCGGCGGCATGCATCCCATGACCGACGACATCCCCGACGATCAGGGCGATACGGGTGCCGGAGAGCGGAATGACATCGAACCAGTCGCCGCCGACCCCGGACGCCGCAGGCATATAGCGGTGGGCGACCTCGACGGCGTTCTGCTCGGGGAAGCTGTGCGGCAGCAGGCTGCGCTGCAACGCCAGGACCATGGTGTGTTCGCGGGTGTAACGGCGGGCGTTGTCAATGCAGATGGCCGCGCGGGTGGCGAGCTCCTGGGCCAGCGAACGGTCGTCGTCGCCGAACGGGGCCGGATCGGTCGAACGGTAGAAGCTCGCCACGCCCAGGGCGATGCCACGAGCGAGGAGGGGGACCGCGATGAGCGAGTGGACCCGGTGGTCCAGGAGCCGCTGGGCGTGCCCGGGATCCTGCCCGATCCACCCCGAGGCGGCCCGCAGATCGGGCTCCAGGACCGGCTCACCTGCCGCCAGACAGCGGAGCTGGGGCGTGCTCGGGCGAAGCGCGACCGGCTCGCCGGCGGGGTAGAAGGGGCAGTCGTCGCGAATGCCGTGGACGACCGTGCGGTGGAGGCCGGAGCGCGGGTCGGTCGGCTCCTCGCCGCGCAGCACCGCCTCGGGCAGGTCGATGGTGACGAAGTCGGCCAGCCGCGGTACGGCCATCTCCGCGAGCTCCCGGGCGGTCCGGGTCACGTCCAGGGTGGTGCCGATGCGGGTGCTGGCCTCCGACAGCAGCTCCAGCCGGCGCCGGGCCGCCACGGCGTACTTGCCCACCTCCGGCTCGCCCAGCAGCACCAGCCCACTGGCCGCGGTGTCGGATGCGGGGTGACCGGCGGCCTCGGGGGTGCGGTGCGTGCCGGGCCTGCGAGAGATCGCCACCGCCGGGGCGGATCCGACGTCGGGAAGCTGCTCGGGATGCGGGGTGGCGGGTGTGAGGATCTGCTCCGCCGGGGTGGCGGGGGGTGTTCCGGCGCCGGCGGGTACGGCAAGGCGCTGATGGGTCGAGGGGAGGACCGCTTCGATGGCGAGCCCCTCCACCCCGGAGGCGCTCGTCACGGGGCGGCTCAGCAAGGTGACCCGACGGCCGCCGGGCAGCGACACCTCGACGGCGGCCCGCTGGGCCGAGGTGATCAGTTCGGTGGCCTTCTCCTTGAGGATCATCTGGTCCCGCCAGTCCAGACCGCTCTCGGCGAGCTCGCCCGGCTGCCCGTTGCCGCTCGTATCGCCGCTCGGGGCACGGCGCCTGGCTTCGAGGTACGCCTCCAGCAAGTCCCGCTCCCGCGTCGAACTCTGCTCCAGCAGCCGCCGTTCGATGGCGCCGGCGGCCTTGCGGAGCACGGTGTTCAGCGCGGCGTCCGCGTCGGTGACCGGGTAGCCGAGGCAGAGCACGCCTTCAATACGCCCACTGAGCAGATCCCGGACGGGAATTGCCGCGCAGGCGTTGGACTGGGAGCGTTCGGCGAAGTGCTCGGCCCCGGAGACATTGACCAGCTGCCGTTCCGCGAGCGCCAGCCCGATCCCGTTCGTCCCGCCGAACCGCTCGGCGAACACGAAGCCCGGGACGCTCTGGATCGCGGCCAGATGCCGCACCAGGGACGGTTCGCCGAAGCGGCGTTGCAACACCGCGCCGCGCCCGTCGGCGAGCGACACATTCATGTTCCGGCCCGCGAACCGACTCTCCAGCCGGTCCAGCACGGGCACCGCGGCACGGATGAGCCGGCCGTCCAGATCGAGATCCTGGCTGAAGGGAAGTTCGCAGCCGTCCGGGGCGAGCCCCAGTGACCGGGAGCGCTGCCATGAATCCAGGATCGGACTCCGAACCGCTCCCTCGACCGGCCCACCACGGAGGAACTGCTCACGGGCGCGTGCGGGACCGTGGTCCTCTCCCGCCAGCCCCATCCCAATCACTTCCCACATGGGTGCATGCCACGATGGCCACCCGTACGCCGGAGCGGCTGTCCCATTTGATCTCATTGTAGAGCTTTGCGTATCTGCCGGTACCGATCCCGGGCAGCGCGGTGATCATGGCTGTGACCTGCACTCCAGCCGCTCGCCCGGGACGCCGCCCGGCACCCGCCGGTCGTCACAGGACCGCGACCGGGCTGACGGGCGAGCCGGTACCGCCGGGGATGTTCAGGGGAGCTACCAGGAGTAGGAACTCGTAACGGCCCGTCTCGGCGCACGCGACGGAGAGCGCCTCCAGGTCGAGGTTGTCCAGGAGCGGCACCCCCATCGCGGCGACCGCGAGCGCATGCACCGGGGAATGCAGACCGTCGACCGGCGAGGGCCGTACATCACTGTCGCCGTCCCCGCCGAGCAGCGCGATGCCGCGCTCGGCCAGCAGGGGCATCGCGTCCACATGCAGGCCCGCGCTCGCCGCGCCGGTGTTCCAGGCACCCCGTTCCTGACGGCGGCGGAGCGCGCCGGACCTGAGCAGCACCGCGTCGCCCTCGCCGATCGTCACCTCCAGTGCCTGCTCCGCGGCGACGATGTCCGCCGCGTGCACCGCCCGTCCGGGCTCCAGCCAGGGGACCCCGAGCACGGTGGGCAGATCGAGGAGCACGCCCCTGGTCATCAGCGGCCCCAGCGCCGACACGGCACCGAACCGCGCCCCTCCGGCGTCGATGCACTCCTGCGCCGCACGGCCCTCGTAGAGCTGCCCGCGATAGGCGACATGGGACAGTGCGTCCAGATGGCTGACGGCCTTGCCGTGGTAGTCGACGGCGATGAAGTCCTTGTGTGTGGCGGGTTCGGGAGGCTCGACATCCCCTAGGTCGGACATGTAATGCAGGGCGGGCTTGCTGTTGTCGGGGCCGGGTGCCGTGTCCCAGGGGCGCGCCATCGGGACGAGCGTGCCGGACCGGACCAGCGCGGCGGCCCGCCGTACATGCTCGGGCGTCACCCGGTTCCAGGCCCCGCGGTCGGCGGCGGCCCAGCGGCCCCACGTACGGACCGCCGCGAACAGCGCATCGAACTCCTGGCGGGACACCGCACCCTCGCCGGCGTTGGCGGGCGGGGGAGTCGGTGCGTCGCCGGGGCCGCTGCTCACGCCCGGGTGACCGCTTGCGGGAAGTCGAAGACCTTGTCCGGGTCGTAGTCGTACGCGACCGAGCGCAGCCGGGCCAGGTTCGGGCCGTAGTAGGCCGTGCCCCAGTCGGGGAGGGCCGGGTCGATGTAGTTCACGTAACCGTCCTTGATGCCCAGGTCAGCGAGACCCGCCACGACCTGGCCGACGCTGCGCGTCACCGCGGCTTCGGAGGCCGCCGTCGCGCTCGCGTAGATCTGCGCCGTGGCGAAGGCCTTGCGATGCGGGAAGGCGGTCTCCTGCACGCCGACATCGGCCACCGCACCACCGAGTGCGTCGAGGATCAGTGCCACCCCCGGGCGGTTCTTGAGCAGGGCGGCGACGCCGCCCGGGTTGGCGGTGTGCGTGGCGAGGATCCGTGACGAGGCGACGAACGACTGCCGGTCGGGACTGCCGGAGAAGAAGCGCATGGCCTTGAAGTAGTCGTGGCCCTCGACCCTTCGCTGGGCGGGCCGCACCGTGGCGCGCGCGATCAGGTCGTCCAGCAGGCGATTGCAGGCGCTGCTGGGCCCGACGAAGCAGCCGGCCACCTTGCAGCCCGGATCTGTGCCGCCCGACACCTTGAGGTTGGCCCACATCTCGCGCGGCGCGGCCGTGATCCACGGCTGCCATCCGGCCAGCACCTTCTTCACGCTCCCCGCCCCGAAGTCCAGCACGAACACCGTCAGTGCCGGAGCGGGGTCGGTCGCGAAGGTGAACTGCGTGACGACCCCGAAGTTGCCTCCGCCGCCCCCGCGCAGGGCCCAGAACAGATTCGGCTCCTGGGTGGCCGAGGCGGTCAGCGTCCTGCCGTCCGCGGTGACGACCTCGGCGGACACCAGATGGTCACAGGTGAGCCCGAACTTGCGTTGCAGCACACCGATTCCGCCACCCAGGGCCACCCCGGCGATGCCGACGGTGAAACAGGAGCCGCCGGGCATACAGCGGTTGGCCTGCCCGAGCGTGGTGTAAATGTCCCCCAGGGT